>JAFRXY010000099.1 GCA_017441385.1 Clostridia bacterium
TCCCTCAGCAAGGTGCGTTCCACCATGTGCAACTGCGGCGCGCTTTCGATCCCCGAGCTGCAGCAGAAGGCCAAGCTGACCCTGGTCAGTGCCACCAGTATCACCGAAGGCGGCGCCCACGACGTCATCCAGAAGGAAGCCACCACCCCCATCAAGTAAGAAAAGCAACGGAATAAAAGGGAAGCGGACAAAACATCCGCTTCCCTTTTTTCAGCTCTTTCAACAGGCCGCCCGCGTCGTCTCCGACGCGGGCGGCGATCATATCAAACAAAGCTTCGGCAACAGGAACGAGGGAAAAACGTGTAACAGAGTCATAAACTCAAAGAATCTGAAGATTCTCGATACCGTATGACAGTATGATATTGATAATCTCATTCCTGGAATGATTCGATTCGGCGGCAATACGATCCAGCGCATCGACAATTTCCTGAGGAAGTCTGACGGATATAACCTTGGTTCCGTCTTCTCCGCGTTTTCTTATAACAAGAGGTTCGTTCTTCATGATATCATATCTCCATTCAGCTTGTATGCGTATTATATATTTGACAAAGCCTAATAAGATATGCTACAATAAGAATACAAAATAAATACAAAATGTAGGAGGAACAGATATGTTTGACGATCCTGGTGCAAAGCTGAAAAACGTAGCGGTCATTGAGTTCGCAGTGATTGCGGCGGTGTCGTTTATTATGGCCTTCGTTCTGGGGATTCATGGAGATGATTTTCGACCGCTTCCTTTCTTTCTGCTTCTCATCGGCGGACCTCTTTTCGCCTATCTCAGCGCGCTGGTCCTCTACGGATTTGGAGAATTGATCGAAAATACCGAAGCGCTCCGCTTACCGCAGAAGAAACTGGAAAAAAGGCTGGAACAGCAAAGAAATGAGAGAATCACGCGCGCCGCGGTTGAGGCGATTGCGGATAAAGAGAATGAGTCTTCGAGATTTATCGACATTCTTTGCCCTTTCTGTAATGAAAAACTGTCGTATACAAAAGAAGACTTCCTCGAAAAGGATTTTCTTGTTTGCCCGAACTGCGAGAAAAAAATAGATACCAAGGATTACACGAGCTTATATAGAAAAAAAGCGCAGAATTCCTGACTGCGTTTACTGCTGAAGCATATCCGGTGGGGAAATCCTGTGCCGATCTTTACGTAGAATGATTCAGAAAACCGCCCGCGTCGTCTCCGACGCGGGCGGCCTGTTGTATTCCGTATTCAATCTCTGAAATCAAACAGTTCCTTCGGGGTGATATCCAGAACCTCGCATAATTTGAAAATGACGTCGAAGGAAACGCCCACGTTGCCGAGCTCGATGGCGCTGATATGGCTGCGGTCGATATCGACCAATTCGGCAAGCTGCATCTGAGTCAGCTTCTTCCGCTTTCGGTAATAGACCACGTTGAGTCCGAATTTCTCGTAAAGAGACTTGTACTCCACCTTCATGCCTTTCACCCCCGTCTCTATTATTATAGGGAGAAAGACCAAATATAAAAACCTTGTGAAAATAACGCTATGCTATTGACACAAGTCATATAGTGGGTTATAATCATAAATGTATCAAACAGTCTTCAAATCGCTGATGCGGGAGGTTCGGATTTATGTACAGAAATATCGGAGAGAAATGCAAAGGCTTGGCTGTGGTAAGCTTTATTCTCGGCGTCGTAACGTCAGTCATCTGGGGGATCGTAGTCCTGCGGCAGGCGTCACATGGGTACTATGGAACAGAAACATCTCTCATTTTTCGGGGAATTGCGATCATTGTCTTTGGCTCATTAGGATCTTGGATCGGCAGTTGGGCATTGTACTGCATCGGTGATACCAATTGCGTAGTCAACGGCCTCGAAAACTACTTGGCGTCGAAACCTTTCGCTCTGGATAACCCGGTAGAGGGGAAAGCTGAGCAGACGAGGAAAGACTCCACTCCTATAGGGCCATGGACATGTATATGCGGTTACAAAGTCGATAAGGGTAAAAACGCATGCCCCGTCTGCGGAAGAAGCAGGGAATCTGTAGTCAGAACGACCTCACAAGCCGCCAGAAGCTCCGCCTGGAAGTGCCCGTCCTGCGGCCGGGAGAATCAGGGATACGTGACCACCTGCCCCTGCGGTCAGGCAAAGCCGCAGTAAGGGCTTCGAAGAGCCAAAAGAAAAAAACGCCGCCCGCGCCGATTTCGGCGCGGGCGGCTTCATTCGTGCATTCGCTTTACCGGATATTCCTGTACATCGGGCCGTAGGCGGCGCAGGCACGGTAGTCCTGGCCTTCCTTGTCCATGCCGAAGGCGTTCCAGGCGGACGGACGGAAGATCTTTTCCTCCGGGACGTTGTGCATGCACACCGGGATCCGGAGCATGGAGCAGAGGGTGATCAGGTCGGCGCCCACGTGGCCGTAGGAGATGGCGCCGTGATTCGCGCCCCAGTTGTTCATCACGTCA
>JAFRXY010000100.1 GCA_017441385.1 Clostridia bacterium
GTCCGGAAGGTCCCCAGGGTCCGCGGGGCGAGCAGGGTCCGGAAGGTCCCCAGGGTCCGCAGGGCGAGCAGGGTCCGGAAGGCCCACAGGGTCCGGCAGGTCCCACAGGCCCGGAAGGCCCACAGGGACCGGAAGGTCCGCAAGGTCCGGCAGGCCCTACAGGTCCGGAAGGCCCGGTAGGTCCCACCGGCCCGGAAGGCCCACAGGGTCCGGCAGGTCCCACAGGTCCGGCAGGTCCACAGGGCCCCGTTGGCCCCACAGGCCCGGCAGGTCCACAAGGTCCGCAGGGCGAGCAGGGTCCGGAAGGTCCGCAGGGTCCGCAGGGCGAGCAAGGCCCCGAAGGTCCACAGGGTCCACAGGGTGAGCAGGGTCCGGAAGGTCCACAGGGTCCGCAGGGTGAGCAAGGCCCCGAAGGTCCACAGGGTCCGCAGGGCGAGCAAGGCCCCGAAGGTCCACAGGGGCCGCAGGGCGAGCAAGGCCCCGAAGGTCCACAGGGTCCGCAGGGCGAGCAAGGCCCCGAAGGTCCACAGGGTCCGCAGGGCGAGCAAGGCCCCGAAGGTCCGCAGGGGCCGCAGGGCGAACAGGGTTCCGAAGGTCCACAGGGGCCGCAGGGCGAGCAAGGCCCCGAAGGTCCGCAGGGTCAGCAAGGTGAGCCGGGAGAACCCGGCGGTGTTCTGAGCTTTGCCGATTTCTACAGCGTAAATGACTCTGATGCATTGGCTGTCCTTGAGCCGGGAGAAGATTTCCCGCTGCCGGAGGACGGAGCGGCCAGCGGCGGCATAACCAGAATCAGCGAAACGTCCTTCCGGCTTGCCAATGCCGGCAGCTATCTGGTCATGTTCAACGTGACCACCATTCTGACTCCCAAGCTGGGGCTGACGCTAAACGGCGAGATGCAGGATTATTCCATCGCCGGAAGACCGTCCGGCGGTTCTCAGATAACGGGAATCACTATTGTCACCACGCAGGAGGAAAACACGGTGCTGACGCTGCGCTATCCCGAGGAGGAAGAAAACGAAGTCGGCGTGATTCCGGCGGAAAATCCCCGGCTTGATACCACATCCCACCTGACGGTTGTCCAGATCAGCTGACTTCAATTCCTGAACAGACGCAATATGATGTGAGTCAATAAACCGAGACTCGTGCATAGGGGAATTCTTCAAGTTCCCTTTTGTGCGGGTCTTTTTTTACTGAAAAGGGACGTATATCCGGAATTTTGTGAACAGTTTGTAAATTCAAATAAATATATGTTGACAGGCGACATATTCTATGTTATATTTATGTCGTAAGGCGATACAGCGACAGTCAACACATCGAGCGACAACACATCGTATGGCAACATAACGACGGTCGGCATATCGACCCACAACACAGAAAGGAGCCAATGAAAAATGGGCAAACAGACAGAGCCGCTGACCGAGAGCTATTTTTACATTCTGCTGTGTCTTTACGGCGGCGACAACCACGGCTACGGCATCATGCAGATGACCGATCAGCTTTCCGGCGGCCGGGTGAAGATCGGCTCCGGCACCATGTACGGCGCGACAGGCAATATGCTCAAAAAGGGCTGGATTATCGAACGACCCGAAATCGGCGGAGAGCGAAGGCGGATGTACCGCATGACGGACGAGGGAAGAAGGGTATTTTTAGAGGAATACCGGAGGATATCCGCGCTGGCTGCCAGCGCCGCGGAAGTGATAGGAGCAGCAGAAGCCAATCATGCAGCAAAGGAGTTTTAAGAAATGGTAAGACGAGGCGTTATGACAGATGAAAAAAGATTTGAGAAAATCTATGAGCAAAAGGAAGGAACGGGCAGGCTGGAAATCTGGGAGGATAAAGTGACGGGCGTCCAATATCTGTACCGCAGCGACGGTTATTCCGGCGGATTGACAGTGATGGTGGATAAATTCGGCGATCCGGTCGCAAACCGCAAGTAACGGCAGAAAAGCATAAGGAGCTGAAAAGAGTATGGAGAAGAATGCATTTGGACAAAACATCAAAAAACGCCACAGCCTTTTTACGAGATGGGAGTTTGACGCGGCCGCGGAAGAATTCAATCGCATGTCGGAACAGGGCTGGCATGTGACGGAAGTGGGATTTTACACCCAGACGTATGTCTACAACCCGAATCTGAAATACAGGTACCAGATCGATTACAATCACTCAATCACCGACCCGGTGCGATATTATGAATCATTTGCCGACGCGGGCTGGATTCCGGTGAAATGCAAAGGAAATGACTGGCATGTATTTGCCAGGGAGTACGCCGACGGCAATCCGGAAGAAGCCTACATGATCTACACCGACGGTCAATCGAAAGCGGAAATGTACCGCAGAGCACGCCGCTTTGTGGGAATCGCCGCGATCATATGGATTTTCTGTCTGGCGCAGGGCATTTATAGTGCAATATCGGCAGTCGCCGCGTCAAGCAATCTTGCATTCATGGAAGTCTGGACGCCGGTGCTGCAAGTCCTGAATGTGTACCTTTTCTCACGGTGGTATTTTTCCGTTCGCAGTCTGGAAAAGGGCAAGAAGCCGCGTCGGTTTCATTATTTTGCATTTGTGACGGTAGGTGTGACCGTTATCATACTTTCTATGGGCAGCATTCTGCTGAATTCTTTTGGTGTGATGTAAAGGGAGTTGTCTATGATGAAAAATTCTAAGAAGATAAAAAGAACCTTCAAAATGTTCGCAGCTTGGGATTACGAATTTGAGGAGCAGGAATACAACCGCATGTCCGAGCAGGGCTGGCAGCTTGTCAACGGCGGCAGCTTTAGCCAGAAATACGAATACGACGACAGCGTGCTCTACCGCTATCAGTTGGATTACAACAACGACGTGAAAGATATGACCCGCTACGACGAAACCTTCCGCGACGCGGGCTGGGAGAGGGTCAATTCCACCGCGAACGGCTGGCACGTCTTCCGCAAGGTGTACGACAAGAGCCTTCCCGATGAAGCGTACGAAATCTACACCGACGAGCAGTCCCGGGTGGAAATGCTCAAGCGCTGGAGGAATGTCTGCTGCATTTTCCTCTGCATATTGCCGATCAATATCTTCAATTCCATTCATATCATGGAAACGACCGACGCGGCGTATATCGGCGTCGGATTGATCCTTGCCTGCGGACTGATGCTGGGGATGCTCCTAGCCGGCATGCTCAGCATCAACAAGATGATCAAGGGGGAGAAGAACACACGCCCCTATCCGATGAAATTCTTTTTGACGCTGCTCCTCCTGCTGCTTGCGGCGCTCCTGATTGCCAGCGCGTTTGTGCTGATTCAGGAAGGCTCTTATCACGCCCTCGGTCTGATGTGCGGCGTGCTGATCGGAGCGGTCATCGTCGCGGTCGCGGTAATTCTGAGCAAAAAGAATACTATGAAAAAAAGATAGGATTGGCAATAGTTGCTCATATGCCGCCGTTTGTTGCTTAATGATCATGCAACGACGGCGGTATTTTATCTTTTGTAAGAAAAATAGCATCGGAATATATGCAAATTTAACAAAATATGCAGAAAATATAAAATAGTCATTGCAAAATTGCAACAATTTTGTTAATATATACTTGAACAGCGAATACCCACTGTATTTCAGAAGTTTTTTGAATCAGAGATGAATCAGAAATCTTACTAAAATTTTAAGGAGTTGTTATTTTATGTGGACATGGTCTAGAAAAGAATTAAAGACCAACGCAAAAGCTGCTCTCAAGCGCAGCTTCTGGAAAGACCTGCTGGCAATCATTCTGGTTGATCTGATTGCCTGCGCAGTAGCCTATTGCGCTTTCCTTGTGGTCAACGCATGCACCGGTAATGCGTTTGATCCCAAAGAAATGATCAAGGTCGATACCTCTGGCGCCGCCGGCGCGCAGATCAGTTTTCAGATCGACGCAGAGGCAGCCGGCCCCGCAGCGAGAATTTACAACATCGTAAATGATCTTCTCACCTTCTTTGTCATGGTTCCCCTGGCTATCGGTCTGATCAGATTCTTCCAGGTCAGCAGAAGCGGCAAGGCCAGCTTTGCCGAGCTGTTTGTTCCTTTCAAGAAAGTTCTCAGAATTGCCATTATCATGGCATGGCTAGCAATAAAGGTCATACTGTGGTCGCTGCTTCTCATCGTACCTGGTATCATCAAGGCTTTTGAGTACAGCATGGTTCCCTACATTCTCGCTGAAAATCCCTCCATTAAGTCCAAGAGAGCCTTCCAGATTTCCAAGGCGATGACCAAGGGCAACAAATGGCACATCTTCGTGCTGGGTCTGTCCTTTATCCTTTGGATGATCGGTGTTGTCTGCACCTGCGGCCTTCTCGCGATCTACGTATCTCCCTATCAGCAGGCCACTTTCGTGGAAGCCTACTACAAGATGAAGGCAAAGGCGCTGGCCGACGGTAAGGTTACGCTGGAAGAACTGCCCAACATCTGTGTTTCCGACGCTCCTGTTCAGGCAGAAGCCATTGCCGCCGCACAGAACAGCTTTGTTCCCGCAGCCGCCACCGCAGCCGCCGTTGCAACCGCTGTTGCAGCTAACAACACAGAAGAAGCCGCTCCTGTAGAGGAAGCAGCCGTTGTCGCCGCAGCTCCTGTGGAAGCTGCTCCTGTTGAGACTGCAACCGTAGAGGAAGCAGCCCCCGCCGAGGAAGCCGCCCCCGCCGAGGAAGCCGCCCCCGCCGAGGAAGCCGCCCCCGCCGAGGAAGCCGCCCCCGCCGAGGAAGCCGCCCCCGCTGAGGAAGCCGCCCCCGCCGAGGAAGCCGCCCCCGCTGAGGAAGCAGCCCCCGCTGAGGAAGCCGCCCCCGCCGAGGAAGCCGCCCCCGCCGAGGAAGCCGCTCCCGCCGAGGAAGCAGCCCCCGCCGAGGAAGCAGCCCCCGCCGCCGAGTAATCATCGGTCTTTGATCCTTATCTGATGTAGATTCTGAAATACAAAAATAACCGTTCCGACAGAGCGTGAAAACGCAAAGCCGGGACGGTTTATTTTTTGCTAATTCAAATCATCAAGGAAAATCAGTTGATGAATTCCGCGTCATCCATTTCGACGAACGGGCGGTCGCTGGCCTCCATCGCGCTCATACCCGTGCGGGTCTGCTCGATGATGGGGTAGTCAGCGAATTTTTGCAGCGTTTCGTCAAGGTCGTCGGGTGCGCCGGAGGCGGTGACAATGGCGGAGGAATCCCCGATGTAGACCACGTTCATGTGATTGCGGCATGTAAGGTTGAGAAATTCAGTGCGCAGGTCAGGTTTGACACGGAACTTGACCATCATCAGCTCGGAATAAATGGCCTTGCCGCTGTCAAGAATGGCAATGCGGCGGACGTCCTGAATCTTGCTGAGCTGTCGGATGACCTGCGACATTTCCAGCTCGTCATTCGTCGCTACAACGATGGTCATGCGGGTGAACTTGGGATTCTCGGTCGCGCAGGCCGAAATGGTTTCGATATTGTAGCCGCGGCGGTAGAACAGACCCGACACTCTTTGCAGCACGCCGGGGTGATTCCTTACCAGCGCGGAAAGAATCTTTTTGTTAGACATTTTACTGTTCCCCTTCCTTTCAGTTCATTTCCGTAATGATCTTGTCCGCGCCTGCTCCCGGAGGAATCATTGGCAGAGCGTTCATGTCCTTGCTGATCTGACAGTCGATGACCACGGGCCCGTTCTTGGCGAAAGCCGCAGCAAGAACCTCGCTCACCTCGGAAGCCTTGGTGACGCGCATACCGGTCACACCGAAGGCCTCTGCCAGCTTGACGAAATCGGTCTTGCGGCAGGGGTCTGTGTGGCTGAAACGGTTGCCGTAGAAGAGCTTCTGCCACTGGCGCACCATGCCGAGCACCTGGTTGTTCATGACGATGACCACGACCGGAAGGTTGTAGCTTGCCATAGTGGTCAGTTCGTTGAGGTTCATATGGAAGGAGCCGTCGCCCGTGATGAGCACCACACGCTTGTCGGGATTGCCCACCTGCGAACCGATGGCGGCGCCCATGCCGTAGCCCATGGTGCCGAGGCCTCCGGAAGTGATGAAGGTGCGCGGCTGCTTGAAGTCGTACATCTGAGCCGCCCACATCTGATGCTGTCCCACGTCGGTGGCGAGAATGTCCTGCGGACGCATGATTTTGTTCAGCTCATTGAAGATACCCTCGGGCGTGACGTTTTCGCCGTCCTGCTGGCTGCACTTCTTCTGACTGCTCCATTCGGCGATCTGACCCACCCAGTCGGAATGGTCGGCTTTGTCCACGTTCCGCGACAGCTTGGAAAGCACAGCGTCGGCGCTTCCGCGGATAGTGAGATCGACCAGCACGTTCTTGTCGAATTCAGCTGCGTCGATGTCGATATGGATAATCTTAGCGTCCTTGGCGAAGGCTTTTGCGTCGCCTGCCACACGGTCGGAGAAGCGTGCGCCCACAACCAGCATGAGATCACACTCGCTTGTCGCTTTTGCGCTTGCGTAGCCTCCGTGCATTCCGATCAGACCGCAGTAGAGCCTGTGGTCGTTGGGGAAACCGCCCATGCCCATCAGGGAGCAGGAAACGGGAATATCCGCCTTCTCGGCGAGAGCGAGAAGCTGCTTGGACGCGTTGGCGGAAATCACGCCGCCGCCGGCATAGATAAAGGGACGCCTGGCGTTGTTGATAAGCCTGACCGCCTTGGCAATAGCGTCGTTGTCGGCCTGTACGCGTACATTCTCCTTGGGCTGCTCGTGGGTGAATTCGGTAATCGCCGCGGAAATATCCTTCGGCACGTCCACCAGAACCGGCCCCGGTCTGCCGGAACGGGCAATAAGGAACGCCTTGCGGAGAATGGGAGCGAGAGTGGTGATATCCCGCACAAGGAAATTGTGCTTGGTAATCGGCATGGTAATGCCGGTGATGTCGACTTCCTGGAAGGAATCCTTGCCGAGCGCCGGAGTGGCGACATTTCCGGTAATGGCGACCATGGGAACGCTGTCCATCATGGCGGTGGCGATACCGGTGACAAGGTTGGTCGCGCCGGGTCCGGAAGTGGCGATGACAACCCCGGTCTTGCCGGTGGAACGGGCGTAGCCGTCAGCCGCGTGGCTCGCGCCCTGTTCGTGAGCGGTGAGAACGTGGGTGATTCTGTCGCTGTACTTATAGAGCGCGTCGTAGATGTTGAGCACCGCGCCGCCGGGATATCCGAAGACGGTGTCAACGCCCTGCTCGAGCAGCACTTCACAGATGATGTCTGAGCCGTTGAGTTTCATTTTCTTTAAAAAACCTCCGATTTCTGATAATGCAGATAACGCTATTATAGCACCGATAAAAGGGACTGTCAATGGATTTTATTGATTTAATCAACTGAAACCGCCCATTTTATTACTTGTTTTTTGAAATTATGCGAGTAATCGGATACAATTTTTAACCTTGAAAAATAAACAGACCAAGTGCTTTTGGTCATAATATTACATCATGGCCATGCACCTGATCTGTTTGGCTGTTACCAAAATTTTTATCAATTCTGTTGTTTAATCGGGGGTTGTCACCGCTGCGGCGGATGCGATGATGATCATGGCGGCAATCATGCAGCAGATAGCGGTTTGCTGGGCGGCAATCATGGCCAGCGAGTAAGCGTTGGCCGATGCCTGTGAATTTATCGCCGTATTGTAAAGATCGATTGTCAGCATGGCCGCGTGCATCAGACGGATCTTTTTGTCGAAGCCGCCCCAGAATCCATACCCTTTTTGCGTTTCTAGGAAACCGTCGATCTCCAGAATCGTGTCGCGGAGTTTTTCGTTGTTGTCATCCAGGATAGATACCGCCGCCAAGATAGCGAGGTAATCGGTGCCGAATTTTCTGCCCGCCTCCTTCAGCCCATCGTACAGCTCTATCATATGATCGACTTTTTCACGTGCGGAACCGGCGCCGATCGACAGAATATGGGATACTGTCTGTATGCTGTCCTTGTCTGAAAAGCTGTTTTTCAGCAGCTCATAGCATGCTTCCATGTCGTCCATCAGAGCCGCGTTGCTTTTTTCGGAAAGAGCCAGAAATCCGGCCAGAACGCTGTCGTTCTCGCTTGTCAGGAAGGGGTGCTTTTCCTTCATCAGACGGTATAATTCTCTGCCCCTGCCAACCACGCTCTCCATGCTTTCCTCGCTGACAAAATCGGAAAGCTGAATGGCGAGCAGGGCGGAGAAATCCGATCTGCCGAATTGCTTCTTGATGACGGAATAAAGCCTTTCCACTTTTTCAAAGGAAGCCTCTGGATCATCCTTCATCGAGAGGGACACAGCAAACGGAGCGGCGACAAGTCCGTTCAGAAAAGATAATGATCCTGCGTTCTTTCTGACAATTTTTATGCATTCTTTGAGTCTGGCTTCGTCTGCCGTGACGCCTTGAGCGGTGAGGGCGTTTGACGCGATCGGGACCATCTCAGAGCTTTCTGACCAGAATACTTTCTTGACGGTTTTTCCGTTTTCCATGAAGCGCTGACATAAAGCAGTGATTCTTTCTTCCATAGTGTGCTGACCTCTTTATCTGATATTTCGGAATGCGATATATCGAATTCCGTAATTAATATATCACTAACCGATATATTTGTCAAGAGGTTTTTTGCCATTATTTAGAATAATTTTGAATATCACCACACACTTTCGTGGGAACCTGCTTTGTGCCGATCCTTTTCTCCACCCAGACAAGGTCGTACCAGCCACCGAATTTATAGCCGCACTGATGGAACCGGGCAACCTGTTCGTATCCCATGCGCTTGTGGAATTGCAGGCTGTCGTGGGTGAGGTATTCGTCCTCGTTGTCGGCATAGGCTATGCTGGCATAGACGTTGAGAATGCCCATCTCTCCCAGCCGCCGTTCCATCTTCTGATACAGCGCCCTTCCCGCGCCGGAGCGTCGGAAGTCGCGATCGATGTAAACCGACACCTCCACGCAATGGGCGCAGGCCGCGCGTCCCACGAATTCCCTAGCGTAGGCGTAACCGATGATTCTGTCCCCGCTGACCGCCGCCAGATAAGGATATTGTTCCAGCGTATGGGATATCCTCCTGCGGAATTCCTCAGCGGCGGGCGGAACATATTCAAACGAAACGGCGGTATTCTCCACGTAATAGCCATAGATTTCCGCAAGCGCCGGCGCGTCGTCGGGTGTGACGGATTTTATGTGAAAATTACTCATTCGGCTAGGCACTCCATTTGAATGACCTTCCATTCCCGGCCGTTGTAGAGGAAGGGCTTTTCCTCCGTGCCGTAGGGAATGAAGCCGGCTGCTTCGTAGCAGTCCATTGCTCTCCGGTTGATGTGGAAGACCCCCAGCGTGATGCGCTTCATGCCGAGTATCTCAAAGCAGTATTTCTTGGCAAGGGTGAGCATCTGTTTGCCGTAGCCCTTGCCCCGTCTGGCCGCGTCGATCACGATGAATCCCATGTGAACCGACATGGCTTCCCAGTCGGCGTTTCTCAGCAGGAAATAGCCTACCGGCGTGCCGTCGTCGTCGAGTGCGGTCATCATGAATTCGCAGGGATTGTTCCGCCCCGCTTCCAGCCGTTCGTCCAGCTGGTCGCCGGTCATGGGGTAGTGGTACAATCCCGCGCACCACATGTTGAATGTCTTTTCGTCTGTCAGCCAGCTTGCGACGGCATCTCCGTCGCAGGGTTTGTAGGGTCTGAGTCTCATTTCGTCCGGTTCTCCTTTGTATTTTGTCAACCAAGCCGCAGAAAAAACGTGCTGTCACTTTGTATGGATTTGAATGCCCGTTTTCCGCATGGTATTCATTATAGTAGGATATACTACTGTTGTCAACCGGTTTTACCGATGGGACATTTTATTTCTTACATGAAAAAATACATGAAAAAATACATGAAAAAATACTTCATGAAAATTTACAATAATATATTGAATTTCTAATGCTTTTGTGTTATAATTCTGGTTACAATAAATAAAAGGAGTAATGAATTATGTCAGATTACACACCCAAGCCGATAGATACTTCCGACGTCGAACTAAGCGAGGACATTCTGGAATTGACAGAGTTGCTTTCAAAGAATACCCATGAAGTCTGGTCGGCGGGCAGAATGGCGCAGGGCTGGACTTACGGTGAGGTGCGCGACGACGCGGAAAAGAAGCATCCTGATCTGATTCCCTACGAAGAGCTGACCGACGGCGAGAAATCCTATGATCGCAACACCGCTATGGAAACCATTAAGTGCATTCTCAAGCTGGGATATACCATCGAGAAGAAGAACTGAACGATTTCTTTCGAAAGCAAAACAACCGGCAGATCGACCGCAATGGCCGATTTGCCGGTTGTTTTTGAATCATCATCATCATGTGTCTACTTGGGAATAATACAGAATATCGCTGTCGGTGTCGTAGATCGCAAGGGTGAAATTGTAGGACGGGCGGCTTTCATCCAGCAGCATGGAGTCGTCTTTGGGGTCGGTAGCATTGCTGTGGCGGTCAAGGAAGAAATAATACCCGTTTTCCACCTTCGGAATCAGGGGATGATCCCAGTCGTTGTCCTTGATGATCATGGGGGCAAAGTCGTGTTCATCGTCCTGTTCTCCCCATGCGACGGCCTTCAGGGTGTCGGTGAGCGGCAGCGGCTTCCAATCCCCGCTGGTGCTGATCCTTTCCGCCTGCGAGCTGTCGCTGAATTGCAGCGCGTAAAACGATGTGCCGTCCCCGAGGAAGCCGCCGTGGGAATCGTAGCTTTGCATGATTTCCGCCGAAGAGCAGTCGAGTGACAGTCTTTTGGAAATGCCTGATTTTACATCCCCGCCGACGCATCCCGCCAGCGCAGAGGCCATCAGCGCTGCAAGCAGAAGACAGACAATTTGACAGGATTTATGGATTTTCATAACGATCATTCTTTCCCTATGCATTTGAAGTATTTTCATTATAGCACGGAATTTGTTGAATATCAAGTGTTATTTATCGAAAACCGATAAATTCAGTGCGAATCGCCATCGGCTTCATACGTCCGTTCGCTGATGATGTATCGCGGACGGGACTTTGTTTCCATATACATCTTGCCGATGTATTCTCCGATTACCCCGAGGCTTATCAGCTGTATCCCGCCTATGAAGCAGATAATGCTGACAGTGCTTGACCAGCCGATGATGGTGTGGTGCAGGAAATACTGCACCACCGACCATATCACGCCGATGAAGCTGAGCAGGGCGACGAAAATTCCGATGCCCGTGATGAACCGTATGGGTTTGATGCTCAGGCTGGTGATGCCGTCAATGGCAAGACCCAGCATTTTGGAGAGCGGATAATGGCTTTTGCCGGCCAGCCGTTCGCTTCGCTCGTAATAGACGCAGGTGCTTTTGAAGCCCACCAGCGGAAACATGCCGCGCAGGAAGATGTTGACCTCCCGGAAGTCGGCAAATTCATGGAGTACCTTAGAAGAAACAAGGCGGTAATCCGCGTGGTTGTAGACCACTTCCGCCCCCATTCCTTTCAGCAGGCGGTAGAAGCTCTGCGCCGTGAACCGCTTGAAGAATGTGTCAGTCTTGCGTGCGCTTCTCACTCCGTAGACAATCTCCGCGCCGGCGAGGTACTCGTCCACCATTCTGTCCATGGCGGCAATGTCGTCCTGCCCGTCGCAGTCAATGGAAATGGTGAAATCGCACTTGTCCCGCGCTTCCATCAGTCCGGCCAGAAGCGTGCTCTGATGACCGCGGTTGCGGCTCTGGGAAATACCCTCAAACAGCGGACATTCCTCCGCCAGTCCGCAAATGATATTCCATGTGGAGTCGGTGCTCCCGTCGTTTACAAAGAGAATCCTGCTGTCGGGGCTGACCTTTTCTTTTTCGATAAGACTCTCCAATTCTTCGCGGAAAAGTCGGCTGGTAATGGGGAGTACTTCCTCCTCGTTGTAGCATGGAATCACTATCATCAATCTGGGCGGCATGGCGTGAACCTTCCTCTGAAATAATCTATCAAAAGAATTATACCACACCGAAGCGCGATGTCAAGAACAATCAGACTTTTGCTCTGGGTTTTGCAAGCAGGGCGCAGAGGTAGCCGAAGATGACAGCGGCGGCGATTCCGCCGGCGGTTTGTGTGATGCCGCCTGTAAAGGCGCCCAGCAGCCCTTTTTCTTTGACGCCTTCACGCACCCCTTCCGCAAGAGCGTGTCCGAATCCGGTGAGGGGAACGCTCGCGCCTGCTCCCGCGAAGTCGGCTAGCGGCTTGTAAAGTCCGACCGCGCTGAGCAGCACTCCGGCTGTCACAAAGCTGACAAGTATCCTGCCGGGAGTGAGATTTGTCCTGTCAATAAGCAGCTGTCCGATGACGCACAGCAGCCCTCCCACGGCAAAGACCTTAAGGTATTCGATCAGTATCTGCATTCTTTGTAATCATCCTTTCTTGAGGCTTCTTTGAATAGTATTTGATGTTTTTTCCAAAGAATGCATGCGAATTTGTAAATTGTTATTCAATATTTAAACAATTTACTTGCACATGCAGGTTGTTTATTATATAATTAAGCTATTGCAAATTGAGAAATACATGCAGAGGTGTTTTCATATATGTCATTTGCACCTATCCCCGAATATGAGGGGAAATCGCCCTATGTGTTCATCTCCTACGCGCAGCAGGACGAAAGGATAGCGTATGCTATTGCGGTAAAAATGTTCAATGAGGGATTCAGGCTGTGGAGCAGCGCGGCCTGCGGCAATCCGTCAAGTATGCGTATTGCCGAGCGCCTGAGCAATTCCTCGGTGGCCATGGTTTTTCTCTCCAGAAATTATCAGCAGTTTATTGCGTCAAAGGAATTTGAGCCTCGCGCGGTTGTCAACAGCCCCAAGCAGAAGATTGTCATCTGTCTTGACGACACGCCTTTGGGCGCAGGCTGGAACACCGTTGATTTTCCCGCGGGCATACGGTATAATCCCGATGTACCGCAGGGACTGTGGCTGAGAATCAATTCCTCCGACGCTCTGGAAAAATGCCGCGGTGCATGGCCAAAGCGTCCCATGCCGGAACCGTTTGAAGAGAAGCCGCAGGTTGATATGTCGTCGGTTGACGAGGAGGAACTTACCGACGAGATGAAAAATCTCAACAGCGTGATGAATTCATTCGGCGCGGGTCTTGACGACGATGAAATTAACAATATTTCCCTCTTCCGCAAAAACGACCCTTCGCAGGATCCATTCAGATGGCCGAAAAACAGCGAGCCTTCGCAGGAACAGGAATATTATTCCATCGAGAATCTGATCGACAATTCCCCCATGCCGCTTTCTCCCGAAAGAAAACAGTACGACAGCATGATCGGACTCATTGAGAGCTTTATGGAGAAAAGCAGCAAGGCCAAGGAAGAGGAAGAGAAACTCGCCCGCCGGAAAGCCGAAGAAGAAACCGGACGGCGCAGGGCGGCGATATCCGAGAACACCTACGGCGAGTACCACGCGATTCCCAAAAACGAATTTGAATCGGTGGATCTTTCCAAGGACAGTTCCACCGCGCCGGTAGTGATTACAGAATCTTCCGAGCCCGTTCCGGTCACGCTGGATTACGGCGAGGAAACCGAGCTTTTCGCCTACAGCATGACGCGCAGTCAGGGACGGGCCGACCGCGTGTCGGAAATAGTGTTCCTTTCTTCCAATAAGCAGCAGCCGGAAGCCGAGCCGGTGTTAAACGAAGTGGAGGACAATCATAAAAAAACCGAACCTGTAAAGGAAAAAAAGCCCGAAAAACAATCCGAGACGGTCTTTGAAAAGATCGTTGACGACCGCAAGCTCATCAAGTCCACCGATGACAATATCGACGGAGCCAAGCTCACCTATCATCTGGGCAGCCTGTTTGACGGATTCGACGAAAATGATTTTGCGCAGGACGAACCCGAGCCTCCCAAGCCCGAGCCGGCGCCGCCGGAAACCGAAACGCCCGCACCCGAACCGGCTGTCAGATTCAGGGACGAGGAAATTCCGCTTCCCGCGCTCAGCTTTGAGAAGCCCAAGCGCCCGCCGGTCACCGAAGAAATCGAATTGCCCGCGCCTGTTCCGCCGGCGGCCGCGCCCAAGAAGCGCACGCTTTCCAAGCCGCGCAGACGTTACATTGTGTCGGTCAGAAAAGGGATCCGGCATATAGAGTACGACGATGAGATGTACGAGGTCAACGGCAGATGGATTCCCGGGCATATTTACCACCGGCTCATGCCTGGAGCCAAGTACACCAATATCCGGCGTATCAGCAGGACGACCGTTCAGGAACCCGCACAGCCGGCGGTTTTTCCCGTCCGTCCTCCTGCGGGACTGAATTCCGACAGCAGGCTTTACGGCGCGGTCAGCACGTTTTTCACCCCCTCTCAGCGCCCTGCGCCATCCGTGGAAATCAATGAAGACGTGCGCAGTATTCTCCGTGAAAGGCACGAGAGCCGGCGCAATGAGGCGATAAGGCAATACGAGGAGGCGCTGGCGGCGCAGCTTCCGTCCTCCGATACGGCAAAAAAGAATCAGCCCGCTGTCGAGGGTGAAAACACCCCCGCCCGCAAGCACAGATTTTCACATGAGGGCGGCATAAAGAAGTCGCTCATGGCGGATATGGATACGCCGGTCAACACAGACGTGCAGGAGAGTCACCGGCAGCACGGCGCCAGAGCCGAGGCGGCGGCCAAGGCTGCCGAGCAGCCGAAGCCGGAGGACAAGAAGTCCAAGAAAAAAGACGAGAAGGCGGCCAAGAAGGCGGTAAAAAAAGCCGCTGAAAAAGCGGCTCAGAAAAAGGCGGAGTCCAAGAAGGGCGACAAAAAGGACAAAGGGAAAAAACAGTCCGAAGATGAAAAGCCGAAGGAGCAGATTCATCCCCCGACAGCGGCGTCGGCTTTTGACGATGTGGACGAGGACAGCCTTATTGAACTGCCGAGGCAGAATCTTCCCGGGCTTAAACTCGACCCCAATGCCTACAGCAGCATGAACCTCAGTGAAATTCTGTTCGGTTCGGGCAAGGACGATAAAGAAGACAGGAAAAATTCCAAAAAGAAAAAGAAGAAATAAAAAACCGCGCTGCAAGTCCGGCTTGCAGCGCGGTTTTTGTCAATGCGTATCCGTGAGAAAGAATTACTGCTCCTGTTTGCGCACGAATATGTAACCGAAGGCGTTAGGCCCCCAGTGACAGGCGATGGCGGGGTCGAGGTTATCCTGATGAATCATGGAGCCGACGAATTTGCGGTCGGTCATCTTGATGAGATCCACAAGATTCTTGTTGGAATAGGTGTAGGAAGGAACGATGGAATAGGCGGGGTCGCATTCGGTTTCCAGCAGCTTGACCAGTGTCAGCATGGCGCGTTTAAGACCGATGGCTTTGGTAAGCACCTTCACGCTGCCGTTCTCAAAGGTAATCAGCGGCTTGACCTGCGCCATACTTCCGGCGACATAGGCGGCCTTGCTGAGTCTGCCGCCGCGGTGAAGGTATTCCAGCGTTTCGGGAATGGCAGCGACCCTGATGCGCGGAATCAGCTGGTTGAGCTTCTTCTGGATGTAGTCGAGTCCCTTGTCGCGGTATTTATTGGCTTCTTCCACCAGTATTCTCACGCCGCCGACAGCGACCTTGGTGTCAATGACGCGGACTTTGGGCTGATCCTCAAACATAATGCGGAAGGTATTGTATGTGCCGGATATTCCCGATGAAATGGGCAGAATAAGCACTTCATCCCCCTGCTCGACGTATTTCATGATCTTCTTTTCGGTTTCATCAAGGGAGGGGAGAGATGTCTTGGGGAATATGCCCTCGTCGATCAGCTGGGAATAAAAGAAGTCCATCGAAAGATCGATGCCATCGTGGTATTCCCTGTCTCCGAGAAGGATTTTGAGCGGAATGATTTCGACGTTGTACTGACTTTTCTCGTTCTGCTTGATGCTGCTGCCGGAGTCTACAAATATTCTTAACATACATTACGTCCTCCTTAATTTTCTTTGATAAATCCAAGCTCCCGGAGTCTTCCGGTCGCGCTTTCACTTCCGTTGTCGGCCGCAATGCGGTAAAACCGGTAGGCCATGTCTAAATTTTTGTCTATGCCCAGCCCGTTCTCACAGCAGAATCCTATGTTGAACTGTGCCGCGACGCTGCCCCCGCGGGCGGCTTTGCTGTACCAGCGGACAGCCTCGGTGTAATTCGCCGGCACTCCCTTGCCGCTCATGTAGCAATTGGCAAGGGCGTTCTGCGCCTCGGCGTAATTCTGATTGGCGGAGGCGAGATAGAGCTGCAAAGCGTGAGACAGGTCTTTGTCCACACCTTTTCCGGTTTCAAAGCAGGCGCCCAGATGATAAATCGCCGCGGCGTTGCCCTTTTCGGATGCCTTTACGAACCACTTGACCGCCTCGGTCTGATTGCGCTCGGTGCCGACTCCGTTTTTCAGGCAAATGCCGTATTGTGTCTGCGCGTTGGAATGTCCCTGTTCAGCGGCCGCCTTGTAAAGCTCTGCCGCTTCATAAGGATTCCTGCTGACGCCAAGACCCTTTTCGTACATATTCGCGAGGTTGAACTGGGCGTTTGCGTTTCCTCTGTTAGAGGAAAGAATGTACCAGTGCGCCGCCTTGACATAATTCTGTTCCACACGCTCGCCGCGTTCGTAGCTCAGACCCAGCTTGTACTGTGCGTCGGCGTTACCCTGTTCGGCCGCCTTGATGAGAATCTGGGTCTTGATGTCGACCTGCTGGGGCGTTTCTTCGTTCTTTTTTTCGTTGGACTGAATGAATTCCTCATAGGATTTGAATTCTGCCTCTTCGCTGGCGGCTTTTCCCTCAGAGGATGCGGCAGCCTGTCCCGACAGGTCGGGCTGATTGGTTCCGCCGCCAAGGTAATTGAAATTTTTAATCGGCTCCGGTTCAGGTCCGGGTTCAGGTTCCGGTTCCGGTTCGGGTTCCGGTTCCGCGAAGAAGCTCTCGCCGTCCCACAAGCTGTCGCTGTCCATTTCAGAGAGAACATTCCGGGTGAAATATTCATATGAATTCAGTTCCGGCTCGGGTTCGGGTTCAGGCTCGGGTTCAGGCTCCGGCTCGGGTTCGGGTTCAGGCTCCGGCTCCGGTTCGGGCTCCGGCTCGGGTTCGGGTTCAGGCTCGGGTTCAGGCTCCGGCTCGGGTTCAGGCTCCGGCTCGGGTTCGGGTTCAGGCTCCGGCTCGGGTTCGGGCTCCGGCTCGGGTTCGGGTTCTGTGTATTCGGTCGGGGTATCATTACCGTCAATTGTTTCGGCAGTCTGCTCCTCTTCCTCCTGAAAATCTTCATTCTCAAAAGAGAAAGTGTCCGCAATCTCCGTCTGCGGTTCGGTGATGGGCAGAGGAAGCACTTCCGACGGAGGGGGATTGTCGGTAAAGATTGGAGCGTACTCAGGGTATTCCATCTTTTCAATGTTTGCTATCGTGCTGCGGTTTCCGGAAGGCAATACTTGTTCCGCAGGCTCGGGACGATGGGAAATCTCGCTGATGGCAAGATCGGGAGTTGCTTTGATCCTCGGTTTTTTGCGGGAAAAATTGATGGGTTCCGGGTTGGAAAGATATTCCGATACTTCTTCGTCTGTGGGATATTCTATGGTGATGGATTCAATGGTGTCGTCCTGACGGTATTGATTTTCGGCAGGCTCCGGAATACCGTTTTCCTCCGGCATTGACCTGAGGAATAATCTTCTGTTCTTTACCGCACGCACATGCATTTTTCTGCGAAGCTGATTCCATACGATGCTGCTATCCTCATCTCCGGATGCCTGCTGAGAGATCTGCTGTTCGTGTTCCTCCCTGCGGTCTTCCGGCGCGGGTTCGGATTCTTCTAAAATATCTTCCGGCATTGTCTCCGGCGCGGGTTCGGATTCTTCTAAAAGATCTTCCGGAATTGTCTCCGGCGCGGGTTCGGATTCTTCTAAAAAATCTTCCGGAATTGTCTCCGGCGCGGGTTCGGATTCTTCAAAAATATCTTCCGGAATTGTCTCCGGCGCGGGTTCGGATTCTTCAAAAATATCTTCCGGAATTGTCTCCGGCGCGGGTTCGGATTCTTCAAAAATTTCTTCCGGAATTGTCTCCGGTGCGGGTTCGGATTCTTCAAAAATTTCCTCCGGAATTGTCTCCGGTGCGGTTTCTTCCAGTTCAACTGCGGAATCTCTTGTATATCGGTTCGAAACCGTGAAATTGCTGAAATCATCATAAAGCGTCGGAATGTCGTAATCGTCGTCATCACCGTAGTCGTCCGACATGTCGAAATCAGGAAATGCCTCCGGCGCGTCTGCGCTCAGGCTTCTTTCGGGAGGAAGGGACGGATCGCTATCCGCGCGGAGAAATTCAGCGAATTCCTTCGATTTTTTAAAATACGGGGCTTTGTTATCATTTGTAACGAGTTCTTCAAGAACGTCTTTATAAATATAGTCCAATGAATTTGCTTTTGCTTTTGTTTTTGCGTTTGCGTTTGAAGCTGATACTGGCTCATCTTCCGCCTGCGTGAACGGTTCTTCTTCGCCGTCCTGTTCCGGCTCATCATAGGTCATGGACGAATCATCTTGGTTCTGTTCCGGGTACCAATCTATTTCGTCCTGATTCCCTCCTTCGTCCGAATATCCGTCCATCTCCTCCAGTTCGTCCGGGGCATCCGATTCCGCCAGTTCGTCAAAGCTGCCGTAGGGAGAAACGCCTTCCGGAAGAATATACATACTGAGATGCTCATTCAGGACTTCCATCAGGCTGTTGATCTCGGTTTCCTCTATGATGGTGTAATTGTTTTTGACATCGGAAAAGGAAAAACCGAATTTTGTGTCGTCCAGACATATGCAGTATTTTTCCATATTAAAGATAGGAGCGGCGAATCGCACCGTTTCCTTGATCAGTCTGGACTTCGAAGCGGATTTGGAATAGAAAAGGATAAAGGAAGACGCCTGCGTGATTTGCTGCACGCTGAGATAGCGCTTTTTGTCGTCGGTTTCAAAGTTGTCATCAAAAACGATGTTGTAATTTTCGGCCTTTAACTTCCTGATGATAGGAATTACAATTTCAGCGTCATCATGCGAAAATTGAATGAAAATATTCGGATACATATTGTAACCGGTGTGATACTCCAGCATACCGCACCTCCTGCGATATTTTTTACGGTCAAAAGCCGCTTTCATGCTATTATACTATGATTGAATTTGCTCTGTCAACATAAATAAATATGAATTTACGATTTTGTTGCAAATTACATATCTGCATTCATTCTGACAAATGATATATTAATTGTCACGACTCATAAGCCGCCATCAGAGAAAAACTAATACCGGTGTGAAGCGTGAAATGGGGTATCACAAATTGTTCAGAAAAAAATGTGCGGTTGGTTTGTTTTTGACTTTTGTCGTCGGAGCGTTGTTTTCGGCGGCGGTTACGGTATATCAGCTGCCCGACGAGCTGACCGTTCAGGGCGGAGGGAATACGCGGCTTTCCACGCTGCTGCCCGTATCGGTGGACATCAGCGATGAAGGCGACCGCGCAAAGGCAAAGCTCTTTGGCGTGGTGGGAGTAAAGAATGTTTCCCTTCGCCGTGAAAAACCGAGAAAAGTGCTGCTGGCCGGCACGCTTTTCGGGCTTCGGATGTACTGCGACGGGGTGATGGTGGTCGGGCTTTCCGACTTCAAATCCCACGGCGAGAGGGTCAATCCCGCGAAAAAATCGGGAATTTCCCGTGGGGACGTCATTCACTCGGCAGACGGAATGGCGGTTTCCTCCAACGAGGAATTTGCCGTGATCATAGAAAATGCACAGGGGGAAGTGGAGATCGGCCTGACCGGGAGCGATGGCAGCAGGAAAAGCGTCAGGCTCACGCCGGAATATTCCGACGCCGACGGCTGCCTGAAAACCGGAATGTGGGTGCGGGACAGCGCGGCGGGAATCGGCACGCTGACCTATATCGACCCGGAAACCGGACGCTTCGGGGGTCTGGGGCACGGAATATGCGACGCCGACACACACGGTATTATTCCCATTCAGGACGGCGAAATATACCCCGCCTGTATCATGGGCGTAAAACGGGGCGTCAGAGGTTCCGCCGGGGAAATCAGAGGATATCTCTGCGGGGAAGGAATCGGCGTGCTGCGAGACAACACCGGATACGGCGCCTTTGGTCTGTATACCGCGGAAATTCCGGCGCTGAGGGAATACGAAACGGCTTTCAAGCAGGACGTCATGCGTGGAAAAGCGCAGATTCTATGCACAGTCACGCCTGATAGTGAACCCAAGCTCTATGACGCGGTGATCGAAAAAATCAATTACGGCGGGGAAGCCGCCCGGAACATGATCATCAGGGTGACCGACGAGGAACTGCTGGAAGAAACGGGCGGGATTGTGCAGGGAATGAGCGGAAGTCCCGTGATCCAGAACGGCAGATTCGTCGGGGCTGTGACGCATGTCTTTGTCAATTCCCCTTCGCGGGGATATGCCATATTTGCTGAGAACATGCTGGCGCAGACGTCCCGGTCAGAATGAAAAACACGGCGCGAGTACCTCTCCGGGGCATTCGCGCCGTGTTTTGCGGAATTGTGTATAGATATAGAAACTATTACAGCATTTCGGCAATAACCTGCTCGCGGGTCTTGATTGACAGATCCACAGGAGCGATGTCAAACACCGTTTTGCAGCCGCGGTCGCCCCGTCCGGCCATCCTGCAGGCGGCGCGGGCAAACGCCACAAGCACGCTGGCGGTGAATTCCGGATTGGAGTCGAGTTTCAGGCTGTATTCAATGACGTGGCTGCTGGAATTGTCTGCTCCGGTCTTGCCTGTCCGGATCACAAAGCCGCCGTGGGGAATGCCCTTGTGGTCGCGGTCAAGCTCCTCCTGCGAGATGAAATTCACAGTGGTGTCATAATCCGAGAAGTATTTGGGCATGGTAACGATTTCCTTCTCTATGCGTGCCTTGTCGGCGCCATCCTCCGCCACTACATAACAGAGGCGGGTGTGCTTCTGGCGGGTGGTAAGTTCAGGATTCTCGCCGGCGCGCACGCTCTCCAGCGCGGACTGCACGGGAATGGTGTACTGCCTCGCGTCCAGCACCCCTTCAATGCGGCGGATAGCGTCGGAATGTCCCTGACTCACGCCCTTTCCCCAGAAGGTGTAATCCTTCCCGTCGGGGAGAATGGCGCTGGCGTAAAGGCGGTTGAGGGAGAACATTCCGGGATCCCAGCCCACGGAAATGATTGCGATTCTGCCGCCCTGCCTTGCGGCCGCGTCAACTGCCGCGAAGTGCTTGGGAATGTCGGCGTGTGTATCGAAGCTGTCGATGACGTTGAAGTCGGCGGCCAGCGCGGGGGTCATTGCGGGCAGGTCGGTTGCGCTGCCTCCGCAGATGATCAGGACGTCGATCTCGTCTTTGCAGTGAGTGACGTCGGCGGCGGGAAACACCTTTGTTTCGGGGAAAGCTGTCTTGACCGTTTCGGGCGGTCTGCGTGTGAATACTCCGAAAAGCTCCGCGTCGGGGTTCTGTCTGACGGCGAATTCCACTCCTCTGCCGAGATTGCCGTAGCCGTAAATTGCTATTTTCATGTGCGTCCAATCCTTTCATTGCTGACTGTAAATATTCTTGTAACATAATAATATATGATGAAGCGGCGGGTTGTCAATCCTTTTTTTGTGACGGAGTGATGAGCAATTGTAAAAAATTAATATCGGCCAGCCGGTAAAAATATTCTCATAACCCCGCGGGCAGTGAGGCATAATATGTAAAAGGAAGACACTGTCGGCGGCGGGACTGTACGGCGGAGCTTCCGGGATCAACAAATACCGGCTGTTTCTCTTTTTGACGGTTTTATATATGGCTTCACGGGAAAATATAAAGCGTCATGCAACCGTACCGACTTTTCCTGCCGCGAGGGAAGCCCGCCGTATTTGTCAAATTCGCCCCTGATTCATTCCTTGCGTGCATGCGCCGGGGAATTGTCCGGGGCGCTGTTTTTTACAGTTTTTACTCCGAATAATAGCAATGCTTACTAAAATGCTTATCTTCTATTGACTTTTTTGTAAATTTTTTGTATAATTATTATGTGGTATGCCGTAGGCAATGTCTTTGTTATATAATGGTAATTTCCTATTCTGTTTGCTTTAATATGAGAAAGGATTGGTGCATTATGAAAAACAGATTCGGAAAAGGCGTTATCCGAGCGGCTTTGCTGGCTGTGATGGCCGGCGTAGCTGCGGTTACCGTGCTGTCGTTCGTGATGGTCGATGCGGCCTGCGATGTTTCTCCCTCCGATATTGTCAGCCAATCGGATCATACCGTCAGGTCGGCAGATAACGGCAGTGTTCCCTCCAAAGAAGTGAAAAATCTAACCGCCACATGGGACGTTCCCGACTTTTTGCTGTCGAGTATGCCGGGAAGGGCAAAAAAAGGCACCGGATTCAAAAAATATATTGCATCCGCCAGCTATAACGGCAGCTACAGAAGCGAGCTGGACGCCAATGAGCAGAAAATCTATGACGGACTTTATCAGGCGTTTGTTACGGAGAAAAAGGACTACACCGAAGTCGTTCATATCGTGTTTGACCCGACGATTCCTTTCCTTGTAAATTATTCCGATCCGGAAACCGATACGCTGAGCAACGACGACCTTGATGACGTGTACGATACCGTGCTCTGTGCTGCCGCGGCATTCTTTTACGACTGTCCGGAGGCATTCTGGGTCAGGGAATTCAGCATTCGGGTGGATGCCGCTCTCCCGATAGGCGATGAATACGGATATGTGGATTGGATAGAGATTTTCTATAACCGTCCGGCCTATCCGAATGCCTATGGCGATCTGAGCGCCTATCAGACGGGACTTGCGTCCGCTGTGAACAGCATCCGCCAGAGCCGGGTAAATGAAACCGATTTCGAGACGGTCAAGGCGATTCATAACTATATCATCTACAACGCTTCCTACAATTATGACGCGCTCACCGGCAGTTCATATACCTACGGATATGCCTATTCGGCTGCTCCGCTGTTTGTCAGCCGGCTCAATGGCAGATTTGTCTGCGAGGGCTATTCCAAAGCCATGAAGATTCTCTGCAATGAATTCGGCATCAACTGCGCGCTGGTGTCGGGCATGGGAATGACTTCCGATACGTCAGGCGGACCGCATATGTGGTGCTATGTTCAGCTTGGCGGCAAATGGTACGCCGCCGATACGACATGGGACGACGGTTACTACTATCAGGATGGCACTCCCTGTCTGAAGTATGATTATTTCCTGGTGGGCAGCGGCACCTATGTCAAAAACGGCAAGACTTTTTCACAAAATCACATCAGTGACGGTCAGGTCATGTCCGACCCCACAAAGTTTTCGCTTGTTTATCCGCCGCTAAGTCTGACGATGTACAATCACTACATAGTTGATACCGATCCCTTTGTTACCATCAGGACTCTCGGCGCAAGCATAAGAGTAAGTGATCCTTACGGAATCCGCTATGGCATACAGATTATGTGCGATGAGGGACTGATAAGGGCAGGCACCGTCCCGGAATTTGGTACGCTGATTATTCCTTCCACCACGCTGGGGAACAATGATCTGACAATTGATACGCCGAACGTACTCAAGATCAAGGCGGACAACATCTACAGCCAGGACGATGAGCAGGTTACCTATACAGGTGTTCTGATTAATATTCCCAATTCCTTCTTCAAAACCAACATAAAGGGCAGAGGATATCTGATATACATCGACAAGGATACAGGCGAAGAACATATCGTTTACTCCGAAATTGCGGAAAGATCATTCTACGGTGTCGCGCAGTCCGCGTATGATGTCTACAGCAAAATACAGAATCCGACCGACGCTCAGAAGGAGGTAATCAAAAAACTGGAGGAAATTTTGGCATAATCAGCATCTGCATCTATTCTGTGAAAGGGTGAATATTTGATATGAATAAAAAAGAAAAAATCAAAATTATTCTTTTGACTGTATTGACCGTCTTGCTTTCTGAGTTTGTTATCTATATTGTGCTTCAGGGAACCGGACTTGTGAACGCAAATTTTGTTGTGAACCCGATGCTTCATTCCTCAAACGGCGGCTCCAATCATACCGTTACCGTTACCGGTCATTCCGGCACAAAAGCGTCGCTTACAACGACATCGAAATCTAATGCCGTCACATTGTCTACTTCGACGTCCAAAGCGGGAAATACTACGACAGCTAAAGCGAACGATGCGACGACCAGAAAGAATAACACCACGGCAGCCAATAACACAACCACTACTACCACCACCAAGGCGACCACTACCACCACCAAGGCGACCACTACCACCACTACCGCCAACAACGGCGGTGACAATGACGGCGGATGGGTGGATGGATGGTATTGATCCTGTGAGATCTGTATTGATTCCGTTGATATCCAATTAAATGAGCAATCAGGCATACCGGATAGTCATCTGCTGATGAGTTGCAGCGATGGTAATCCGGTATGCCGAATTTTTTACATCTATTTCATTGACATTTCTCATAATTAATGTATAATGAAATAGCACGCAATTTACGTGATGATTATTATATTGTATCTGGGGATTTGATTTAGATGAACGGCAGCAAAAACGATTCCAAAAGAATACTGATAGCGTTGATTTCACTGTGTGTGATGGTTGCGTTTCTTTCGGTTTTTACAGTGACCGTGTACCGGGGAAAAAGAAACGGGAATGAGGATCTTATAGAAGAATTTGAAACCGGACTTATCTCGGAAGACACCACCGTTTCGAAAAGCGATCTTGCCGAATTATCTTCACAGGAAGAGGTTAGCTCAGAGGATAATACAGTCAGCGAAGTTTCTTCGGCAGCCGATACCGGCACGGTATCTGATACCGTCGCGGATACCGCCAGCGAAAATTATATTATCAATCCTGATAATAAATCGGAATTCTACATGGTTGTTTTTACCGGAAATCAGTGTGTTCTGGTTTACAAAAAGAATAAAAACGGTGAATACAAGATAAAATTCCACATGATGCTTTGCTCGACGGGCGCGGCTGAAACGCCGACAAAAGAAGGCGTATACAGCATTACCAAAAAGGAAAAATGGATAGCGCTGAGCGACGGCGCCTTTGGCCAGTACGGATGCGCGTTGAGCGGAGAGCAGGAATATATCATCAGTTCAACGCCGTTCGCAAAGAAGAAGGCGTGGACAATGCTGGACGGCGGATATGAGAATATCGGAAAAGCCGGCACAAAAGGGAATATTCAGCTTTGTGTGCGCGACGCCCGCTGGATCTATGTTAATATGCCCGTCGATACACAGGTTCATGTTGTCAATGCCGAGAATCCCGACATGAAAGAGCTTACCCTGCCTAAGAGAAAGAACAGTAACGGAGGCTGGGATCCTACCGATAAATGGGCAGAGGGCAACCCCTACTTCGGATAATGTGAATCTTTTTCTCTACAGTTATGAATTGTGCATTGTCACATTGAATGTTCCGGCCAGATACCCCCTGATATAGGCGGTTATTCTCATTCCATCAAAAAAATTTATAAAAAATTTTTGAAAATTTTCTTACTTGCTCTTGTATTTTATGGAAAAATGAGATATTATATAATCAGAAATTTTCTTTAGGAGGTAACTTTCCAATGTCAGTAAAAGTTGCTATTAATGGTTTTGGCCGTATCGGCCGTCTTGCTTTCAGACAGATGTTCGGTGCTGAGGGCTACGAAGTTGTCGCTATCAACGATCTGACCAAGCCTTCCATGCTTGCTCACCTGCTCAAGTACGATACCGCTCAGGGCGGCTACTGCGGCAAGATCGGCGAAGGCATCCACACCGTTGAGGCTGACGATGAAGCAGGCACCATCACAGTTGACGGCAAGACACTCAAGATCTATGCGATGGCAAAGGCCAACGAGCTTCCCTGGGGCGAGATCGGCGTTGACGTTGTTCTCGAGTGCACAGGCTTCTACTGCTCCAAGGAGAAGAGCCAGGCTCACATCGATGCAGGCGCAAAGAAGGTTGTTATTTCCGCTCCCGCAGGCAATGACCTTCCCACCATCGTTTTCAGCGTCAATGAGAAAACTCTGACAGCTGAGGACACCATCATTTCCGCTGCTTCCTGCACCACCAACTGCCTTGCACCTATGGCGAAGGCTCTTAACGACTATGCTCCTATCCAGAGCGGTATTATGAGCACCATCCATGCGTACACAGGCGATCAGATGATTCTTGACGGTCCTCACAGAAAGGGCGACCTCAGAAGAGCAAGAGCCGGCGCTGCCAACATCGTTCCCAACTCCACCGGCGCTGCCAAGGCCATCGGCCTTGTTATTCCCGAGCTGAACGGCAAGCTCATCGGCTCCGCGCAGAGAGTTCCTGTTCCCACAGGTTCCACCACTATTCTCACCGCTGTTGTCAAGGGCGCTGACATCACCAAGGAAGGCATCAATGCCGCGATGAAGGCAGCCGCTTCCGAGTCCTTCGGCTACAATGAGGATCAGATCGTGTCTTCCGACGTTATCGGCATGAGATTCGGTTCCCTCTTTGATGCTACTCAGACAATGGTTGCAAAGATCGCTGACGATCTCTATGAGGTTCAGGTTGTTTCCTGGTATGACAACGAGAATTCCTACACCAGCCAGATGGTTCGCACCATCAAGTACTTTGCTGAGCTTGCGTAATTCCGGTTTTGTCTGCTTCGCGCGTTCTTGATGATAGTCATTTCTGATGATTGAAAAATTGTCCCGGCAGTCTGTATTGATTATATGCAAGTCTGCCGGGACTTTTTATGAGGATTTGTAATAGTTAATTAATAAATTTTGAAAATAAACGTAATAATTGCCTGATAAAATAAGATAATACTGATGGCATTCTTCAGCCAAAAGGCTGCATTCCGGCAGTTTGGTTGAGGAATGTTATCGGAATTGTGAAAGGAATTGATGAATTTGAAATTTGGCTCCGGTAAAATCGAATCATCGGAAAAAGGAAAGAAAAAAACAACTCTCAGACAGAAAGCGATTATTATTATCGGCGCTGTTCTGTGTGTGGTTATCATCATATTTGCGACTGCTTACGGCGCATTTCTTCACTATTATAATAAAATGAATATAACATCGCTGGACGATGATGAAATTGTCACGATGATAGATTATGAAGAAGATGAAATCAATGAGCAGGATCTGACAGAAGAAGAAAAACAGCAGCTCGAGCAGCTTCTTGAGGAAACCAATTCCACAGAAGAAACGGGAGAGAAAACCGGAGAAAAGGCTGGGACACAGACCGACAAACAGGCTGCTCCGGAATCGGAGGAAGATGTCGGCAGCACCACCAAAAATCTGAGCAAGGATGTGACCAACATTCTTCTGCTTGGCACAGACAGCCGTTTGAAGGGAAACCGGCGCAGCCGTACGGACACCATGGTGATTCTGTCCATCGACAAAAAAAACAAGCGAATGACAATGACGTCGGTTCTCAGGGATACCTATGTAACGATTCCGGGGGTCGGAAAGAACAGGCTTAACGCCGCGTTTGTCTATGGCGGAGCCAATCTCCTTTTCAAGACATTTGAGCAGAACTTTGATATCCATCTGGACAAGTATGTTCAGATTGACTTTTACAATTTCATTAGCCTTGTGGACACCGTGGGCGGAGTTGACCTGCGTCTTTCCGAAGCGGAAATTAAAGTGATGAATAAATCCTACATTCCTTATATCAACGAAGGATTGAAGAAGAAGAGAAACTCCTATCTGATCAAAGTCAACAGCTCCGGGCAATATCACCTCAACGGCGTGCAGGCATTGGCTTATTCACGCGTAAGATATGTCGGACACGGCGATTTCGGCCGCACAGAGCGTCAGCGCAAGGTGCTTACCCAGCTGATCAAAAAAACAAAAACGCTCAGTATCGGGGAAATTAATGATCTGGCGGACATCATTCTTCCGATGCTCTCTACCAATCTGAAGCAGGGTGAAGTAATGTCGCTCCTGCTCAATGCAAAGGAATATCTTAACTACAGTCTGGTGTCAGGCAGGATGCCGATAGACGGGTCGTACAAATATCTGATGATCCGAGGAGCGTCGGTTCTTGGTGTAAATTTTGAGAAGAACCGTAAATATTGGTATAATCTCGTCTATGGCAAGTAGGTATTGTACTCTATGGACGGAAAGGGTTGATCAAACGTGAGTCAGGCAGCTAATAAACGAAAAAGCGGCGTAGGCAGGAAGATTCTCTATATCTTTACGTCGCTCCTTGGCGTTGTGGTAATACTCATGTCGGTAGCATACGGCGGATTTTATCACTATTACGGGAAAATGAATTTTATTGACATCGAGGAAGAAGGCTATGGATACGTTTCCGAAGGGGATTTTGAGCCGGATGTCGAGTCTGATGTGTCGGGCGAGAGCAGTGCCGAGGAGGAAACGGATGACGGAACATTTGATTTCAGCGACCCTGATATTACCAACATTATGGTGATCGGCACCGATTCCAGAGTAAGGGGACTATGGAGAACAGCCTCGGATTCAATGATTATCGTGTCAATCAACAAGAAAACCCACAAGCTGTTCTTCTCGTCGTTTATGAGAGATACGCTTGTTTATATCAAAAAAGGCGGTAATCATAGGGAAGCAGGTTATGATAAGCTGAATGCGGCATTTGCTTACGGCAATTCAAAGATGCTGTTTGAAACGTATGAAGAAAATTTCGGCATTAAACTGGACAAGTTCGTTCAGCTTGATTTCTATAGTTTTGTTACACTGGTTGACGCCATTGGCGGTGTTGACATGTACCTCAGAGCAAAAGAAATCAAATATATGAATGAAGTCTATCTCTTTGAATTAAATAAGCCCGCCTTGTATGACAGACCCTACGGCACGGATTATCTTCCCTTAACAAGCGGCACATTTCATCTGAACGGCAAACAGGCTCTTGCTTATACAAGGGTTCGCTATGTAGGCGGAGATTATGAGCGCACGGAACGTCAGAGAAAGGTTATTGAGGAGATACTGAAAAAAGTCAAGGTTATGAGCCCAAGCAAGCTGAGCAAATTTGTGGAGCGCGCGTTGAAGTGCGTTTCCACCAATCTTACCGAGACAGATGTTATGAATCTGCTTGTGGATGCACCGGAAACCTTGAATTATGAATTTGTCCCCACAAGAATTCCGATTGACAATACCTATCACGGCGAGATGCAGCACGGTGTTTATGTCTTGATTGTTGATATCAAGAGGAATGCGAGATACTGGTACAATCTTGTCTATAAGGATAAGGACATTTCCGAGGAATTATATAAAGAAATCGAGGAAGAAAAAGCCCAAGGCGCATCTTCGACAGAGTCCGAAACGGTTTCGGAAGACGGTTAACTGAAAAAAGCTATTTTAACGATTTGATGATGTACGAAGGGGCTGTCGCACTAAGAAAAGTGAGGCAGCCTCATTTTGATACAAAAAAACAGCCAAGGACTGTACAATCCCTGACTGTTAGTGTAAAATAGAAGTATGGTCAAACACAACTATTTACAAAAGGATTATACAACAAAC
>JAFRXY010000101.1 GCA_017441385.1 Clostridia bacterium
AGAAATCCCAGCGAAACATTCGTTTCGCTAGTTAATACACAAAGTATTGCCTGCGGTTTTGGCGTCATCTGGCGAAAATATCTGCTAGCTGAACAAGTTCAGCAGCGCCATCCGCACACGCGGAGATTCTGAACAGGCTCTGAGAAAGAAATGTTCTTTCCAGGAGGGGCAATTGATCCGTAGGGCTTTCTCCCTGCCAATGACGGATAGAATAATGAATGACGAGACCATACGCACTTGGCAGATATACGGTCGTGCGGCAAAGTACTGTGAGGGGGTATTTGTCCGGAATGAGACAGCCCGTCTATGGGCAATGTCATCCGCTTGCGGAAAATGATCTTTGCGGGGGACGGCGTCCTCGATGTCCCGGAAAGAAGATTCTCGACCAACAATAAGGTCAGGCAAATTCAAAGAGAATCAGTTTCTGAATTCGCCCTCCTTGAACATGAAATGAACCTGTTATTTGCCGGGATGAAATGGTATAAGTTGTCAAACACCGGAACAGATAGTAAGAAATTGGCAAGCACTGGAATAGTATGAGTTGGCAAGCACAAAAGCGGCGCACAGTCCTGAGAGAATTCCCAAGGCCGTGCGCCGTGTTTGATTCGGTTGTACTGTCAATCATTTATCGTCTGCGGACTTTGGATTTGGTTTTGCGCCTTGCCGCCGCCTGAATGATGAAAGCGAAGAAAAGCAGCATTCCGCTGACGACCCAGTAGAAAGTATCGTAATCCGACACTCTGCCTGAGATTTCGATAATTCCGTGCACCAGACAGCCGCTGATATGCACGGCGAGTCCGGAATTCCACAGGTTGAAGGCGACCCGCGATATCTCCGGCGGGTTTTCGGAAACCGCCAGCAGCGCGAAGGGCGCCGCGCCGCCGAGAAGGGGAATCATGAACATCATGCGCATAAGGAGCGAATGTTCGCCGAAGCTGAATATTTCGTAGACCGCGCAGAATACAAGGCAGAGTGCCGTAACAGCGGCGTATGCGACCGCCGTCCTGACATATCTGTCATGAAGGGCAATCGCGCTGCGCTTGGCCAGTTCCCGCTGATATGCCTGATATTGGCTGCATCTCTGCGGCTGTGTTCTGTTCCGGTTACTCAGGTTATTCAGGTTATTCAAGTGGTTCAGGTTGTTTGCCGGCATACTGTGATAGCTCCTTCTGAAATCAATATCCGATGTATACAATGTCGCTCACCGACCTTTCTGAAATTCTGTTTCCGTTTGTTGTGGGATTGTTGACAACCTCACCGTTGAAATACATGGTGGACGATCCGCCTCCATCTAAGTTGTAGGCGGTCTTGCAGCCGTACTGTTGCAGCACCTGCGCCAGCTCATAGAGCGAAAGCCCCTGACTCGCGCTTGTTCTTCCGTCTGATACAACCAGCACATAATGCAGGTCATCGATCATTCCTATGGCTGTTCTGGGATTGTTTGCCATAGCTCTGCCGACTTCTTCATTCTGCGAGATGACCACCTTGCCGTCGGAAACCAGCGTCGGGCCGAAAGCAAAGAGATTCACCACGCCGCTGTCCAGCAACTGCTGCGCCGTCACTTCGGATTCGTTGATAATGCCGAAGGAACCGTCCCTGTAGATCACCAGATCGTCGTAATTCGTGCTGCGGCGTGCCGTATCGCGGTAGATGACGCCGTTCTTGATGACGTAGCCCTGACTGTTCGCGCCGTAATAATCCCCGTTGATGGCGAGAATGGCGTTGTGCGACGATGCGATGGCGGAAGTCTTCTGTGTGACGTTGCGTCCGAAGGTATCGCTCGCCAGCGCGGTCTTTAAGTAGGCGGCGGAAGAAACCTTCACATCGGCGATGTAAACGTCGGTGTCGTAATACCTCACCGTGCTGATACTGATCTGAATGTTTCCGTCGGAATAGGAGCTTGCCGTGGTCTGCGCTTCTTCCGGCGCGGCTGACGCGACTTCTTCATAATAGGAATCGTCCTGCGCTTCCTCCACATAGCCCTGTACCGTGGGAATCATGTATGTTTTCAGAAGCACATACCCGTTGGCCGAGGTCAGCAGCGTGCCGAATACGGCCGCATACGCAAACGGCTTTTTGAAGAATTCCGTGACTTTGCTGATACTGTTCATAGAGTTTCACCTGTTTCCTTTTTGGTTTATGGCTATAGTATATTCACTCCGGCTTAAATATACTTAAAATACTATAACAAATCAAAAAAAAAAATATCCGCACTGGATAAATATTTTCGATTGCACTTGTAAATTTTTGTGGTACAATAAGGACAGCCATGCCATTACAATTTCAACAAGTAATTATGCAAAGGAGAAGTTTATTGTGAATTATTCTGTTCTGCGTCTGTGTGACGCGCCTGAGATGAAGAGGAAAGCCGCCGAATGGTTTCACTCGAAGTGGGGCGTTCCGGCGGAAGTCTATCTCGAAAGCATGGAGGAATGCATTTCGCAGCAAAACGCCGTTCCGCAATGGTATCTTGCCGTGAAAGAGGACAGGATCGTCGGAGGGCTGGGCGTGATAGAGAATGATTTTCACGACAGAAAGGATCTTGCGCCCAATGTCTGCGCCGTCTACACGGAAGAAACCGAACGCGGACAGGGAATCGCCGGCGCTCTGCTGCAATTGGTCTGTGACGATATGAAACAGCGAGGCATCGACACGCTTTATCTGGTCACCGATCACACCTCTTTTTATGAAAGATACGGCTGGGAATTCTTCTGCATGGCGCAGGGCAACGGGGAACCGGAAATGACGAGGTTGTATATTCACAGGCAAAAGTGAATTGTTCATTTCACGCGTCAATCTTCATCAAAAATAAAATCCAGCCGGCCCTTCACCCAATAATTGCTCATGGAGAAATCGCGCACTTCCGTCACTTCCCTGCCGAGAAACGGCGGCGGGACAAACGCGTTGGCCGCCTCCACCGAGTCGAATTCCACTTCGGCATACATAAAACCGTGGTCAGTGCCGGCGTCCACCGCGCTGCATTCCAGCTTCAGCCCGTCGGGCAGCTGATAGACGTGATAGTCCTTGTGAATCGGCGCGCGGGTCAGCAGCCCCGACATTTCCTCATACTGGGCGGCGTCAATGGGAATATTTACCTCCGCGCGCACCAGCGTTCCCTTGCCCTTGACGGTCATCTCGTACCTGTCGCCGCCGTCGGGGGAAGAAAACCGGCGTATGCGCACCACCGGGGCGGTGGAAAGGTAGCCCTGCCACACCTGCGCGGAGTAGATTTCGGGAAGATCAGGGAATTTTTCCATCAGAAACTGGCGTTCTATTTCCATAAAAATCATACCTCTTTTTGTCGGATTAATATTGATTTTACAAAATCGCAGGATAATTATAGCAAAAACAATCGCCATTATCAATAGACTTCGGCTAATCTTTGTCGAAATAATTATAGTATGCGCAGAATTTTTGTTCGGGAAAAAATTTCATGAAAATTCCGCTTTACTTTAGCAGGGAATTGTGCTATCATTACCTTTGTGTAATTTTTTTAATTCGGTGAATTGTAATTTCTGACCTTATCTTATAAGAACGGAGAATGAATCTTGAGAATAGGAATTGACGTCGGTTCAACCACTATCAAATATGTTGTGATGGACGACAGCCACCAAATACTGCACAAATCCTATGAGCGGCATCTCTCTCAGATAACCGAAAAGACCCTCGGCGTGCTGAAAACCGTGCGGGAACTGACAGGGGAAACCAAGGCGCTGCTGTCCATTTCCGGTTCCGCCGGTATGGGTATCTCAGAAGCCTGCGGCATTCCTCTGGTGCAGGAGGTTTTCGCTTCACGCATCGCGCTGAAAAATCTGCTGCCCGATACCGACGTCGCCATCGAGCTTGGCGGCGAGGACGCGAAGATTCTCTTTGTCACCGGCGGCATGGAATTCCGCATGAACGGCTCCTGCGCGGGCGGTACCGGCGCCTTCATCGACCAGATGGCGACGCTGCTCAATATTTCTCCCACCGAGATGAATGAGGCGGCCAAAACCGCCGAGCGCCGCTATACCATTGCCTCCCGCTGCGGCGTCTTTGCCAAGACCGACATTCAGCCGCTGCTCAATCAGGGCGCAAGGACAAGCGACGTTTCTTCCAGTATCTTCTACGCGGTCGTCAACCAGACCATCGCCGGACTGGCGCAGGGCAGACCCATCAAGGGCAACGTCGTCTATCTCGGCGGGCCGCTCACCTTTTTCTCCGAGCTGCGCAACGCCTTCGACGACACCCTGCAACTGAAAGGCACCTGTCCGGAGAATTCCCTCTATTACGTCGCTATCGGCGCGGCGTTGGGTGCTGACACCGAAATCGACCTCGACAGGGCGATTGATACTCTCAGCGGTCTGAAAGCGGTGGGCAATTATAATTCCATCGATCCGCTGTTCAGAAGCAAAGAAGAATACGAGGCTTTTGTCAGCCGTCACTCCGAAAATTCCATCGAGCGCATCAATCCCGATACATATGAAGGAGAAGCCTACTACGGCGTTGACTCCGGTTCCACTACCATCAAGATGGTGGTCATCACCCCCGACGGCAAAATTCTCCGCGACAAGTACAGCTCCAACAAGGGCAATCCCGTCCCGCAGGTCAAGGAATTCCTCGAACATTTCTACTGGAAGTACCCCAAGATCAAAATCGTCGGCGCCACCTCCACCGGCTACGGCGAAGAGCTGATCAAGAACGCTTTCAGCCTTGATTCCGGCATTGTGGAAACCACCGCCCACCTTACCGCCGCCAGAAAGTTCATGCCCGACGTGGAATTCGTCATCGACATCGGCGGTCAGGACATCAAGTGCTTCAAAATCGGCAAGAAGGGCGAAGTGGACAGCATCTTCCTTAATGAAGCCTGTTCCTCCGGCTGCGGTTCCTTCCTCCAGACCTTCGCGGAGGCGCTCGGCAAGCCGATCGCGGAATTTGCCAAGCTGGGGCTTTTCGCGGACAAGCCGGTCGATCTCGGCTCCCGCTGCACTGTCTTTATGAATTCCTCCGTCAAGCAGGCGCAGAAGGACGGCGCCTCCATCGAGAACATTTCCGCCGGACTCTCCATCAGCGTTGTCAAGAACGCCCTCTACAAGGTCATCCGCGCTTCCAGCCCCGACGAGCTGGGCAAGAAGATCGTGGTACAGGGCGGTACCTTCCTCAACGACGCGGTGCTCAGAGCCTTCGAGCAGGAAATGGGCGTGGAAGTCGTGCGTCCCGCTATCGCAGGACTCATGGGCGCTTACGGCGCGGCGCTCTACGCCTCCCGCCATTCCACCGGCAGCAGCAAAATACTCAACGCGCAGCAGCTTGCCAATTTTTTCCATCAGGTCAAGGACGCCCGCTGCGGCCTTTGCAGCAACAACTGCCGCCTGACGGTCAATATTTTCGACAACAACCGCAAATTCATCAGCGGCAACCGCTGCGACCGTCCCATCACCCACCGCAAGGCGGACGATTCGCTCAATATCTACGACTACAAACTGAAGCTCCTGAAAGAATATCAGCCGGTCGCAGGCGAAAGGGGCAAAATCGGCATTCCCATGGGGCTGAATATGTTTGAGCTGCTGCCCTTCTGGCACACGCTCTTTACCAAGCTGGGATTTGAGGTGGTCACCTCTCCCCTTTCCAACCGCAAGATGTACCTGCTCGGACAGGCGACCATTCCCTCCGATACGGTATGCTTCCCGGCAAAACTCATGCACGGGCATGTGCAGACCCTCATCAACGACGGGGTGCAGACCATCTTCTACCCCTGCCTTTCCTACAATTTCGATGAAAAAATGGGCGACAACCACTACAACTGCCCCGTTGTGGCCTACTATCCCGAAGTCATTCACGCCAATATGCCCGACATAGAAAAGGTCGACTTCATCAACGACTATCTCGGTATTCACCGCCCCAAGGACTTTCCCAAGAAATTCCAGCAGGTGATGTCAAAATATTTTGACATCATTCCGCTCGACGAGGTCAAGGCTGCCGCTGCCGCCGCCTATGAGGAGTATTACAGATATCTGGAAAAAGTGCGCAAGCGCGGAGAGGAAATCATTGATCAGGCGCGAGAGAAGGGCATGCACATCATCGTCCTTTCCGGCAGACCCTATCACATTGACCCGGAAATCAACCACGGCATCGACAAGATCATTTCCGGCTGCGGCGCGGCCATTATTTCCGAGGAAGTTGTCAGCGACCGCGTAGAGAAATTCCCGGTTAGGGTGCTCAATCAGTGGACCTATCATTCACGGCTGTATTCCGCCGCCAAGTATGTGCTGACCCAGCCCGACATGAATCTGGTGCAGCTGGTTTCCTTCGGCTGCGGCATCGACGCAATTACCACCGACGAGGTGCGCTCCATTCTCGAAAGCGGCGGCAAGATTTATACCCAGATCAAGATCGACGAGATCACCAATCTCGGCGCCGTCAAGATCAGGCTTCGCAGCCTGTTTGCGGCCATTGAGGAATAATTCAGAAAGGGGAACGCTGCATGGCTGAATTAAAATACACCAAGGACGGCAGACTGCTCTTTACCAAGGAAATGCGCAAGGAATACAAGATTCTGGTGCCGAATATGCTGCCCGTGCATTTCAAGCTCTTTGAGAAGGTGCTGCAAAAGGCGGGTTACGACATCGAGGTGCTCACCAACAGCAGTCACAAGGTCGTCGAGGAAGGTCTGAAATACGTCCACAACGACACCTGCTACCCCGCCCTTCTGGTCATCGGACAGATGATCGACGCGCTGAACAGCGGCAAGTACGACGTAAATAAGACCGCTCTCATGATTACCCAGACCGGCGGCGGCTGCCGTGCCTCCAATTACATACACCTTCTGCGCAAGGCGCTTAAATCCGCCGGATATGAAAAGGTTCCGGTTATTTCGCTTAATCTGTCCGGACTGGAAAGCAATCCCGGTTTTTCCATCACGCCGGCGCTGATCATGCAGTTCGTTTCCGGTATCGTCTACGGCGACATGCTCATGCTGCTCAACAATCAGGTCAAGGCCTACGAGCTGAACAAGGGCGAATCCGAAGCGCTGGTCAACAGCTGGGTGGAACGCCTTCTGGAACAGTTCTCCCGCGGTAAAGGCATGCTGGGCGAGGACTTCCGCAACAACCTCAAGCAGATCGCCGACGAATTCGACGCCATTCCGGTTAACCGTGTGCCGAAAGTAAAGGTTGGCGTTGTGGGAGAAATCTATGTCAAATATTCCCCCCTTGCCAACAACCGTCTCGAGGAATTCCTTGCATCGCAGGACTGTGAGGTCATGGTGCCGGGACTGATGGGCTTTGCCCTCTTCAAGATGGACAACCGTCTGGATGACATTGTGCTCTACGGCGGCAGCTCCATCAAGTACAAGTTCGTTTCCTTCCTGAAGGATTTCTGCACCAAGATGGAAACCGCCATGCTCGACGCGCTGAAAGACCATCCGAATTTCACCGTTCCTTCTCCCTATGCCCATCTGAGGACGCTGGTCAACGGCGTCATCGGCTACGGCAGCAAGATGGGCGAAGGCTGGCTGCTCACCGCCGAAATGCTGGAGCTGTGCGAATCGGGCTATGAGAATATCGTCTGCACACAGCCCTTCGGGTGCCTGCCCAACCACATCAACGGCAAGGGAATGATCGGCAAAATCCGCAAGGTTTTCCCAAATTCCAACATCACCCCCATCGACTATGACCCAAGCGCCACCAAGGTCAATCAGGAGAACCGCATCAAGCTGATGCTGGCTGTCGCGAGAGAAAACCTCAGCGAGCGCATGGCGGCAGGGAATGCCGATAAGACGCTGTCCGATGATTCCGACGGCGAGGACTGAAATCCGGAGGCTTGAAATATGAGTAAAATGATAATCTATTCCGCTCGTCACGGTGAAACCGAATTCAACGTCAGATTCTGTCTCTGCGGCCGGATGGATATTCCGCTGACCGAAAAAGGCGTGCGGCAGGCGCATGTTCTGGCCCAGTCGCTCACCGGCAAGGGAATCGAAGCGATTTACTGCTCCGACCTGTCCCGCGCCGTGGTAACGGCGGAAATCGTGGGAGAAAAACTGGGGCTCTCCCCTATTCCGGACGCAAGGCTGCGCGAAACCGACTTCGGCGGCATGGAAGAACGGCAGCGCGACGACCCCGAATACATCCGCCGCAGCCGTTGCTTCGCGGAGCGCTTCCCGGACGGCGGAGAATCGATTTTGCAGTCGGCGCACAGGGTGTACGGGTTCCTCGACGAGATTATGGCAAAAAATGAGGGAAAAACCCTGCTTCTGATCAGCCATGGCTGGACCAACAAAATGATTGCCTCCTACTTCCGCGATATGACCAACGAGGAATTTGCCAAATTCGTGCTGCCTAACTGTGAATTTGCCCGATATGAAATTTAATTTTTCCATATCATTAAAAACATTCTGACAGGAGCCTTTGAATTTCGTAAAAGGCTCCTGTTTTTATTTTACTTTTTTGACGTGTTGCACAAAAGCGTACAAAAAAATGATTTTTACGGTTTAATTTCTTGACATAACATGAAAAAAGTAATAGAATATATAGGGTATATTGAAGACGGTTTGGCAAATTTGTCACGCTGTCATTGATAATAGCCCATCATTTAACCAAAAACACGGTTTCTGCATCTTTTTTCCCGGATTCACGGGAATCGTTGCAGCAGGCGGCGCAGTTGAATTTCAAGCCGGAGTCAGCAGGCTCGGCTTATTATTTGTTTTTTGAATATTTTGATATATACTTACGACATTTAATGATTTACAAATTGAATTTGCGCCGACCTGACTAATTTAAGGAGGTTGTGTGTAAAGCAATGGATTGGTTAAAAATCGTACTGGCTTTGGTGTTCGGATTGCTGGCAGGCGGAGCGTCGATGTATTTCTTCGGCTTCAAAAAAGGCTACGCCAATCGCAAGGAAACCGCTGAAGCCGCCATTTCCTCAGCCGAGGAAGAAGCCGGGCGCATTGTGGACGAGGCCAAAAAGGAAGCTGAGTCCAAGCGCAAGGAGATCGTACTCGAAGGCAAGGAAGAACTCCACCGCCTGAGATCGGAAAACGACAAAGAAATCCGCGATCGCCGCAATGAAATCAACAAGCAGGAAAAGAGGGTGCAGCAGCGCGAGGAGCACCTTAACAAGAAAATCGAGCAGGCTGAAAAGAAGCTCGAACAGTACAACGTGCGTATGAAGCAGGCTGACGACAAGTTTGAGGAAGCCGAAACCCTCAAACGCAGCCAGATGGAAATACTGGAGAAAATTTCCGGTTTTACCGCCGAGCAGGCCAAAGAACAGCTTATGAAGAGCCTGGAGGAAGAGCTGATTCACGAGAAGGCCATCAAGATCAAAGAATATGAACAGCAGACAAAGGACGAAGCCGAAAAGAAGGCGCAGAACATTATTTCTCTCGCCATTCAGCGCTGCGCGTCGGATTATGTCGCAGAATCCACCGTTTCCGTCGTCGCTCTGCCCAACGATGAAATGAAGGGCAGGATCATCGGCCGTGAGGGACGCAACATCCGCACCCTCGAAACCGTCACCGGCGTGGACATTATCATCGACGACACCCCCGAAGCCATCACCCTTTCGTCCTTCAATCCCATCCGCCGCGAAGTGGCAAGAATCGCCATGGAGCGCCTCATTCAGGACGGCAGAATTCATCCCGCCCGTATTGAGGAAATGGTGGACAAAGCCAACCGCGAGATAGAAGCTACCATCAAGGAAGAGGGCGAACACGCCACCCTCGAAGCCAACGTCATGGGACTTCACCCCGAGCTTGTCAAGCTGCTGGGGCGTCTGCGTTTCCGCACCAGCTACGGCCAGAACGTGCTGAAACATTCGCTGGAGGTTTCCATGATTGCCGGCGCGATGGCATCCGAGCTGGGCGTTGACCCGGCGCCCGCACGCAGAGCAGGCTTGCTGCACGACATCGGCAAGGGGCTGGATTACGAGATGGAAGGCAGCCACGTCGACATCGGCGTTGACATGGCACGCAAGTACCGCGAGCCGGAGAATATTATTCACGCCATTGCCGCTCATCACGGCGGTGTGGAAGCTACCTCGATCATAGACTGTCTGGTGCAGGCAGCCGACGCGGTTTCCGCGGCTCGTCCCGGCGCGCGCAGAGAGAACGTCGAAAGCTACATCAAACGTTTGCAGCGTCTGGAAGAGATCGCCAAGGAATTCGAAGGCGTTTCCGAGAGCTTCGCGATTCAGGCCGGACGTGAAGTCCGCGTGCTGGTCAAGCCCGAAACCATCACCGACGATCAGATGCCCTTCCTCGCCCGCGAAATCTGCAAGAAAATCGAGAGCGAGCTTGATTATCCCGGTCAGATCAAGGTCAACGTCATCCGCGAAAGCCGCGCTTCGGAATACGCGAAGTAAGCCTTCCGGGTGCCCCCAATCAATCGAATTCCCTCCGCAGGAATGTGCGAATTCACATCGCCCGTTCCTGCGGATTTTTTCTGACTGTCTTCCGGCTTTATTTCATAGTATTTTCCAAAAACCAAAAATGCAGGAATCGCGAGATTGTTATTCATTTAACAGTTTTTTCAACCACAATTTTCTTGTATTTTTCAGGCATTTTTGTACTACATATTAATTGAAAAGAACCGGCGGTTATGCTATAATGAAAACTATTCAATAAATTGTAAAGGAAGGAACCCATGGACACTTCTAAAAGCAATAATAAAAAGGCGGCGGCAGAGAAAGAACTGCTTCTTCCCAAGCGGCCTTTCAGAACACACGGCGGTGTGCATGTCGAACACATGAAGAACACGGCAGAAGTCGCGTCGGAGGAAATCCCCACTCCCAAAAAAGTGATTGTCTCCATGCAGCAGCACATCGGCGCGGCCTGCGAACCGATCGTCAAGAAAGGCGACAAGGTTACGGTCGGTCAGCTCATCGCGGACAGCACTTCTTTCATGTGCGCCCCCATTCATTCCGGCGTTTCGGGGGAAGTCACCAACATCGGCACCATCATCATGCCCAACGGCGCGGAGATCAGGACCATCGAGATTGAATCGGACGGAAGGCAGACCGTCTGCCCCGACATCGAACCGCCCGTCGTGACCAACGCCGACGAGCTTTACGCCGCCGTCCGGAAATCCGGATTGGTTGGTCTGGGCGGCGCCGGATTTCCTGTGTCGATCAAGCTCAATTTCTCACCCGACAAGAAGGTGGACACCCTTGTCATCAACGGCGCGGAGTGTGAGCCTTATCTCACCGCCGACTACCGCGAGATGATGGAATACCCCGAAGACATCATCGAAGGCACCCGCTTCGTCATGGAAACGCTGGGGCTGAAGCGCTCCATCATCGGCATCGAGGGCAATAAACCTTTGGCCATCAAGCGCCTTGACGAGATTATCAAAGAGCGTTCGCTGGACGACAGAATGTGCGTGCTCAAGCTCGGCACTTCCTATCCCCACGGCGCGGAAAAGGTACTCATTAAAGCCTGCACCAACCGCGCGGTGCCGGTGGGCAAGATACCCGCCGACGCGGGCTGTGTGGTGCTGAATATCACTTCCGTTTCCTTCATTGCCAAATACGTCCGCACCGGAATGCCGCTGGTTTCCAAAAGAATTACCGTCGACGGCTCGGCAATAGAGAATCCCAAGAACGTCATCGCCCCCATCGGCACCATGATTGCCGACATAGCGGAATTCTGCGGCGGCTTCAAGCAGGAGCCGAAGAAGGTGCTTATGGGCGGCCCGATGATGGGCACGGCGCTGTACACCCTCGATTACCCCATCATCAAGCAGAACAACGGCCTGATCTTCATGGGTCAGAAGGAAGCCGACGACATAAAGCCCTCCGACTGCATCCGCTGCGGAAGATGCGTCGCGGCCTGCCCCATGCTTCTCACGCCGGTCAACATCCAGCACCTTGTGGAAAAGCGCGACGTGCAGGGGCTTAATGACCTCTGCGTCATGAGCTGCATGGAATGCGGCTGCTGCGGCTTCTCATGCCCTGCCCGCAGACCGCTGGTGCAGTATCTCCGCATGGCCAAGAGCATCGTCAAATCCGGCAGATGATTTTTGATTTCTCAATGACAATGAAAGGACTGCTTGAATAATTATGGAAAATAATACCCCAACGATGCTTTCGGTATCATCCTCGCCTCACAGACACAGTGGGGAAAACACCGCTTACATTATGCAGGATGTGCTGATTGCGCTCGTACCCGCGGCACTGATGTCGGTGGTCTATTTCGGCTGGCGTTCTGCTATGCTGATCGTGCTTTGCACCGCCACATGCGTGCTGACGGAATATGTCTGCCGCCGCATTATGAAGCGCAAGCAGACAATCAGCGACTTCTCTGCCGCCGTCACAGGCGTACTGCTTGCCTTCAACCTTCCGCCTACACTCAATCCCCTGTTTGCGGTACTCGGCTCGGTATTCGCCATTGCCGTCGTCAAGCAGATGTTCGGCGGCATCGGCATGAATTTCGTCAATCCCGCACTGGCCGCAAGAATCTTCCTGCTCATCAGTTTCCCGTCCCACATGAGCAGGTGGTCGCTGCCCTTCTTCTACATGAGCGCCAATTCCGCCACCGACGTGGTATCAACCGCCACTCCCTTGGCGCAGATGGCTTCGGACAATATGAATACCCCGATGATCGACCTCTTTATCGGTCTGCACGGCGGATGTCTTGGGGAAACCTGCGCCCTCGCCCTGCTGCTGGGCGGCATGTACCTGCTGCTGCGCAAGGTCATCACGCCGCATATTCCGCTTGCCTTCATCGGCACCGTCGCAATAATCGCCCTGATCGCCGGACAGAATCCCGTGGCGCATGTGCTCTCGGGAGGCGTGATTCTGGGTTCCGTTTTCATGGCCACAGACTACACCACTTGCCCCGTCAACAAGACCGGCAGAGTGATTTACGGCATCGGCTGCGGCATCATCACCATGACCATTCGCCTTTTCGGTTCGCTGCCGGAGGGCGTGAGCTATTCCATCGTGCTGATGAACATTCTCACCCCCCATATCGAAACGCTCACACAGTCAAGTCCTTTTGGTTCGGAGGTAAAGAGCAGTGGAAAACAATAAACAGAACAGCTTTACGCTCATAGCAAAGCCGGCTCTGATTCTCATGGCAATCTGCGCCATCGTGACAACCCTGCTGGCAATGACCAACATGCTCACCGTCGGCAAGATTGCCGACAACGCCGCTCAGAAGGCCGCCGAGAGCCGTATGAAGGTTCTTGCAGCGCAGGATTACAGACAGCTTGACAGCGATGGCGCGGTGTACGGCGCCTATGACGAAAACGGCAATCTGATCGGCGTCGTCATTACCACCCTCTCCAGCGGTTACGGGGGAAAAATCGAAGTCATGACCGGCATCAGGAATAACGGCGAGATTTCCGGCGTTACGATTCTCTCCATGGAGGAAACACCCGGTCTCGGCGCAAGAGGCAAGGAAGACAGTTTCCTCAGACAGTACAAAGGTCACGATCATTCCAGCCTCGCGGTCAGCAAAGACGGCGGCGAAATCAACGCCCTTTCCGGCGCTACCATCACATCGCGAGCCATCACCAAAGCGGTCAACGAGGCGGTCGAACTATCCAAATCCTATCTCGGAACGGTTTCCGCTTCCGATATTCCCGCGGCGACAGGAGGTAATGAATAATTGGCTAAGAAAACCATTTCCATGCGCAGTGCTTCCAATGAGAATTCCGCTGCGGTGATAGAGGAAACAGAAGAAACAACTGAATTGATAAACACAGCAACAGCAGAAACTCCGGAAGACACAGAAGGTGCAGACAATAAGGAAAAGACGCAAGCAGAAGCGGAGGATACTTCCCTTCCCGAAGCCGCAACCGAAAAGCCTGCGCAAGCTGAGAAGAAGCCCTTCGCGGGAGGAACTTTCGCAGACGCCATGAAGCGCGGCGTGATTCTGGAAAATCCGGTGCTGCGGCTGGTGCTCGGCACCTGTCCGACATTGGCCACCACCACCGCCGCTTCCAACGCCATCGGCATGGGAATTGCCGCCACGCTGGTGTTGATCTGCTCCAACACGGTCATCTCCCTTCTGAGGAATATTATCCCCGACAAGGTGAGAATTCCCGCCTACATTACCATCATTGCCAGTTTCGTTTCCATCGTGCAGATGATGGTCAAGGCATTCGCTCCCGCTCTGGACGAATCGCTGGGCATCTACCTGCCGCTGATCGTCGTCAACTGCATTATTCTCGGCAGAGCCGAAATGTACGCCAGCAAGCACGCTCCGGCGCTTTCCGCGCTGGACGGTCTGGCCATGGGCGTGGGCTTCACCACCGCCCTGCTCTGCATGGGCACCATCCGCGAAATTCTCGGCGCGGGTTCCCTTTTTGGCGCGAAGCTGCCGATTCTGGCGAATCAGCCCATTCTCTTCTTCTCACTGGCTCCCGGCGGATTCTTCGTCTTCGGACTGCTGATTGCCGCCGCCAACAAGCTCAGCAAAAAGAATAACCTGCCGGTGCGCAACGGATGCGGAGACTGCCCCGCCGCTGCCACATGCAGTTTGTCCGGCAAAGGAGGCTGCAAATAATGAATATGATTCGAATGATCGTCACCATTATTCTGGCGGGAATTCTCACCAACAACTACGTTCTCTCCAAATTCCTTGGAATATGCCCCTTCTTAGGCGTTTCCAAGAAGCTCGACACCGCTATGGGAATGAGCGCGGCGGTTATCTTCGTCATGGTACTCTCCACTGCGGTAACCTATCCCATTCAGCGCTTTGTTCTGGAGGCGCTGGGTCTGGAATACTTGCAGACCATTGTCTTTATTCTCATTATCGCCGCGCTGGTGCAGCTGGTGGAAATCGTGCTGAAAAAGTACATTCCCGCGCTTCACGCTTCGCTGGGAGTCTATCTTCCCCTCATCACCACCAACTGCGCCGTGCTGGGCTGCGCCATTCTCGTGACGGAGGATTTCGGCAGTGCCGCTTACGGCTTCGGCGAGGGATATCTCTACGCGCTCTCCTGCGCTTTCGGCTCGGGGTTAGGATTTCTGGTGGCTATGGCGATCTTCGCCGGCGTGCGCAAGCGCATGGAATTCTGCGATATTCCCGAAACGCTCAAGGGTCTGCCGATCACGCTGGTGGCCGCTTCTCTGGTGGCCATGTCCTTCCTCGGCTTTGCCGGCGTCGTTCACATGTAATTCTTTATAAAGGCAGGGTAACAACATGATGAATATACTGATACCGGTGCTGATTGTCGCCGGAATAGGAATACTCGCCGGACTGGGACTTTCGACGGCTTCGGTGATCATGGCGGTTCCGGTGGACGAGACCGCCGAAAAGCTGACCGAAGCGCTGCCCGGTGCCAACTGCGGCGCCTGCGGATTCTCCGGCTGCGCGGGCTATGCGGCCGCCCTCTCCAAGGGCGAGGCGAAGGTGGGACTCTGTCCCGTCGGGGGCAAGGCCGTCGCGGATGAATGCGCCTCCATTCTCGGCGTTGACGCGGGCGACATGACACCCAAGGCGGCCATCGTGCGATGCCTCGGCACCTGCGACAACACTTCCGTCAAGATGGACTACATCGGCGTGGATTCCTGCGCCGCCGCCGCTCAGCTTTACGGCGGAATGAATTCCTGCCGCTTCGGCTGCATCGGTCTCGGCGACTGCGCGAGGGAATGCGAATATCACGCCATCGAGCTTTGCAATGAGCTGGCGATTGTCGACCGCAATCTCTGCGTTGGCTGCGGCAAGTGCGCGAAGGTCTGCCCCAAGCAGCTGATCGAAATTACCGACCGCAAGCCGGCAGCCGTGGTCATGTGCTCCAACAGGGACAAGGGCGCACTCACCCGCAAGGTCTGTAAGGTGGGCTGTATCGGCTGCATGAAGTGCCAGAAGAACTGCCCCGCCGGCGCGATTACCGTTGAGAATTTTGTGGCGCACGTCGACCGTTCGCTCTGCACCAATTGCGGACTGTGCGTTGAGAATTGCCCGACGCACGCCATTCAGGAGATTTTTTAATATTTTCAAGTACTTCAGCGCCGTCCGGTTCGTCATCAAAACGTGCCGGACGGTTTTTGTTTTCTTCCGAAAAAAATCATTTGACAAGAGCGCAATTATATAGTAAAATTAAAAAATGAGCAGAATAAACGGTCGCGTGCTTTGCTCCAAAGGGCATTGTATGAGGAAAGTCCGAGCATCGCAGGGCAGGATAACGGCTAACGGCCGCCGAGGGTGACCTCAGGAAAAGTGCAACAGAGATATACCGCCCGTTCATGAGGATTCATCCGAATGAACGTGGTAAGGGTGGAAAGGCGAGGTAAGAGCTCACCGGTCGTTCAGGAGACTGAGCGCCCCTGTAAACTCTATCCGATGCAACATCGCGGAGGGACATACGCGGCGGCCCGTCGCGTCCCGGGGAGATGGCTTGAGCTGTGCAGCAATGCACAGTCGAGATAGATGACCGTTCACGACAGAACTCGGCTTACAGTTCTGCTCATTTTTTTGTTATTTCACAGGCGCTTTCATAATTTTGCCCGTTGCGGCGTATAGATGAGACAGCGCTTATGTTGCTATAGACTTCTATCTGTTCGGGAGGTGTGCCCGCTGTGAGCAGTTTTATTTGTGACGACAAGCAGGTGTGGAAAAAGACAATCGCTGTCAAGAGCCGACGGTTCGATTCCGACGCGTGGCGCGGCGCCGAGCTGTGGGACTTGCTGGACGAGGACGGAATGCCCGTGGGCGCGACGCACGTCCGGGGCGAAAAGCTGCCGCACGGCGCTTTTCACCGGGTCGTCGAGATATTCACAGTCAATTCCATGGGCGAATTGCTGGTGACCAAGCGTGCCCCCGAAAAGAAGCTCTACCCCAATATGTGGGAAACGACGGGCGGCGCGGTCGTCGCCGGCGAGGATTCACTTGACGCGGCGCGGCGTAAATTGCGGGAGGAAACCGGCATTGAAGTCGGTATCGGTGAGCTGGAACTTCTGTTGACCCACCGTACCAAGTCGGCTTTTGTGGACATTTATCTTGCCCGGAAGGACGTTCCCGTCGGACAGCTGACCATGCAGCCGGGCGAAACGACAGAAGCCAGATGGGTGACATTTGCCGAATTCGACCGCATGATCGGTGACGGGCTTGTTCCGGCTCCTGTATGCAGACGGTACGCTGTGATAAAATGCGTTCTGATGAATGAATTATAATTCATATCAAAAACCGCTTCGGTCGCGCAGTCGTAATGACTTGCCGTCCGGAGCGGTCATTGTTTTTATTATTCCAATCAAAATCACAGAAAACCGTTGTAATCATTGGACGTGATCGCGTTTTTGTACCAGCGCAAATCATCAACGGCAAACTGTTCCCTTTCGTCCATGACGAACCAGTGTCCTTCCACGTCGATGACGTCGATCCTCGGCTGGAGTCTGAGGTTGTTATCTCTGAGAAATGTAAAGGCTGTTTTAAAAATCTTCTGCTTCTTTTCGTTGGTGACGGCGACAAAGCCCTTGTAGCGCGAGGCCTTGGTGCGGGTTTTGACCTCGACAAAGACCAGAAACCTTTCGTTCTTGACGATCAGATCGATCTCGCCGTATTTCGTCTGGTAATTCCGTACCACAAGCTCAAAGCCGTTTTTGAGAAGCATTTCCAGCGCCGCGTCCTCTCCGACCCCACCGGTCGCGCCTATGTTCATCGCCGTCACCTCTTTTGGACGTGTCAAGTCAACTTCTTTATTCTATCATACTTCCTTTTGTTTTTCCACTGTTTTTTTAAAATTACGGAGTGATTTTGTCTTTGGCCGACACGGTGAAGATGTTGTGAGATTTGAAGTCTGTCCACGATTGCTTGAACTTCTTGACCTTCTTGAATTCGGCCTTCGTGAAACCGTACTCGTTGCAGTATCTGGGGTCGTAATAGGTGATTTTCTTGCCGTGAAAAAGATACTGGAAATGGATTGGTACGATAGCGTCCAGATCGGAAGCATCTCCGATATTCATTTTCCAGTCATACGTTTCTATGCTGGCTGCGTAATCATAACAGTCGGTGGTACAGGCGACAACCTTCCCGTTTTTGAGGGCTGCAAATCTGCATTTAATGAACCATGTTCCGTCCGCATAAGAATTTTCATCGATCAGATCATGATCACTGTTGATCAATAGCTGTTTTCGGCCAAGTGGCTCAACGGTTTGCAAATTGATCTGTCCGACCGTCAGATTCATATCTCCTACTTCGGTGTAATATTCGGGAGAAAGAATTTTGTCGGGAACGGCATTTTCGTCTTCCTCGTATTCTTCCCACCAATCCTTTTTCATGACACGCATCTCTTTAAACTTCTTTTTCTTAGCGGGGCTTTCCAGATCGATCCATGCGTCTTTCGCACAGACAAGGCCGGAAAACTCGCGTTTGTCATCGTAATTGATATACTTATACGACAGATTCATGACACAGAATTCATAATCCTTGCCGACATGGTTCTTGACAAAACTGAAATACTGATCCATATCTGAGTTATCTAACCCCTCAATTAAACCATCATAGTCGGTTCCGAAAAGTATCTCAACGCCTAGCCCTTCAAAATCCGTCAGGAAAAAGAAATATTTTCCATCCACTTCAAACACCTGATTGGAGCCTCCGTTGTCAGCATTGCCGTATGTGCCAGAGTAAGCGTGATGATCCAGCATCATCAGATTGTCCGAGCCAATCCCGCCCGAATAATTGAGACAGAATCTGGCTTCAACGCTGCCGAGACGCGGTTCATTGTCGTGCTGATATCCTTTGGGCTGCATGAAAGCGTCCGCTTCAATATCCAGTCGGCTTTTTTTGTCCTTAAGATTGTATTTTGCCAAATCATTCAGCGGAATGAGTTCCACCATGATGCTGCTTGAATGCTCAAAGACAGACAGCTTTTTAAAGTCAAATGTCATATCTCCCACTGTGTAGGAATAATCCAGCTTATATTCATCCAGCGCGATGGCGTCGCTTGTCAGCGTAATCGGAAATTCAAAATCCATTTCCGCCAGTTGTTCAGACTTGTACCTGTCCCGGAACAACTGCACGTCTATGCTCACCTTGCAATAGATTTTCTTTTTATCGGAATTGATCACTTTTTCCATATGGGGGATATAAATCTGATATGTCCTGACATAATCGTTAAACCGTTCATCACCGTATTCGGTGATGATATTGGGATAAGCCGCTCTGCCCGCCTCCGTCACAAGCACCGTATCGCCGTAACCACCTGCGCTGGTATTGGCATCGAGAATATCACACGAGTTTCCCTTATTGTCATAAATCTTTCCGGATAAAAAGGTCATGATGTTAAAGTATGATTCCTGTTTTTCCGAAAGATCTGATTTCACTTTATCAAAATTTTCCGCCGTCATCAAATATAAGAAATTGCCTGACAAACGTGCCTCCACAATCTCGATGGTGCAGTCGTTTTCTGTTTGTTTCATAGTGACAGAAAAAGCCCCGTTCAGCCACGACTTGAAAGCGTGCAGCGCGCTTTCCGCCGCGCTCACCACATAACCGCCCGCAGGCGTGCCGGCCAGCACGATGATAATCAGCGCGGCCACGGCGGCAACGCGCATCGTCACTTTCTTTTTCAGCGCTTTTCTGGCGGCGTTTTCCTGCTCACGCTGCTTTGCCAGCTCGATGGTTCTCAGCATCAGCTCTTCGGGATTCTCGTATCCCCGCATGATCACGTCGGCTGTGAATCGTTCCTCCGTCTCGTTTCCCTTGCTGTTGAAAAGTTTCAGTTCCGTCATTATTTCTCCTCTCCTTTCATCACAAGCTCTTTGTATTGCTTTTTCGCCCTTGCGAGCAGCGATTTCACACATTTCTCGCTGTCGCCTGTCATTTTCGCTATTTCCTTGAGCGTGTACCCGCAGTCAAATGCAGCATCAGCACCTCGCGGTAGCGGGGATTCAATTGCTCGATCCGCTCGCTGAATACCGCTTTGCGCTCGATCTGGTCTATGAATTCGCTGTCGGTCATTTCGTCCTGCGCGGCGGATTCATCCAGATCGGCACGCTTGGAATGTGCCGCTGATTTGTACATATCCTTGGTGATATTGACCGTCACACGGATAAACCACGCCTTCGCGTGCTGTTCGTCGCGGAATTTCGGCTGCTTGTCTATGTACCGCAAAAAGACCTCCTGATACACATCGTCCGCGTCGGAAGGCTGATTGGTTCTCGCCAGCGCAAGCACATGAACCAGTTTTGAATATTGTTTGATTGTTTCGGTTGTTGTCATCACTTTTGACCTCCTTACACCATATAAACGATTCACACGGGTAAAAGGTGTCGATGAAAATTATTTTTTTCCATTTTTTACGCAAAAACAAAAACAGACTCGCCAGCTTTCGCATAGGAGCCTGTATTGTCAGGAACAGGAATATCCGGATTCGTCACAAAATCATATCTTTCTTACCGGATTCTTGGGCTTGGGGGCAATCTGGGGGGTATCGGTCAACTGCGCCATCACCACGCGGTAAAGGGTTTCGGGATCGTCGAGAAATCGGTCGCGCACCACGGTGGCATAATTATAGGTCGGTACATAGACCTTGACGCTCATGGTTTCAATGGTGCCGTCGTTGACCGTGCATGTGACGTGATAGCCCTTGTCGCAGGCTTCTATGCGGGTCTTGTTCTGCTTGCTGACGTGACGGCGGTTGATGAGCTTGGACATGGCATCGAGGGATTTCTCCCGGATCGTGACAGGAAGCGCGTCATAGAGCGTATCGGCAATGATCTTGCCGCTTTCGGTGATGACCAGCGCACCGTCCCCGGCATTCTCCATGACATTCCCGTGCTTGACAAGGGAAGAAATCGCGTCGCTCACTTCAAAATAATTGGCAAGCCCGCGTTCGAGAAAGATATCGGTCATTTCCTTGCGTGAAAGCGGTTGGGTGCTATGGCTAAGCAAAAAACAGACCAGCACCTTGATGTCGCTCTTGTTCTTGAGTCCGTCGGGTCTGACCCCGCCTGTGAATGCGTCAATATTGTCCTGCTGCATCTGCGCAAGCCTCCTTTTTTGATTTTTTTTATACTCAATAACGGCAATAGCTGCCAGCCGAGGACGAGCAAAAACTTTCATATATGGTTTTTGTGAAGTCCGAGGCGGCACGCTAAATCGTTATTGAGTATAGATGACTGTTCTGCTATTATTTTACCCTCCTTTTCACATGATTGCAATAGATAATCTTTAAAAAAATCGGAGAGAGAAATATACAATCAAAAAATTTACTAAAAAATATTTTATAAAACGGTTCCATTTTTGACGCCTTTATGATATAATCATTCAGAAAGGATGTGTCGCATCAGCAATGGAGAATAAAAAGTACACAATCAAATGTCCCGAATGCGGAGCTGACGTGGAAGTTTCACGCCCTGCCATCATCAACGCGCAAAACGATCCCGAATATAAAGACAAAGTGCTCACAGGCGAGCTTTTCAACGAGAAATGCCCGAAGTGCGGTCAGGGACTCCAGATCGTTTCCCGCATCACCTATCACGACATGGAAAAGCGGCTTATGGTCTATTTCCGTCCTGTCACTTCTCAGGAAGAACTCAAAACCTTTGACTACGAGACAATCAGAAGCGCGATCGAGGACAATTTCAAAGCTCCGAATTACGCCATCCGCGTGGTCACTACCGTCAATGAACTTATGGAAAAAATAAAAATCGCCGAATTCGGACTGAATGACGGTGTAATTGAAATAGCGAAGTATGTCTATTTTGACATATTCACCAAGCAGTTTGAGAATGTAGGCGTGTTGAATATCTATTACGAACGCCGCGACGATAAAAATGCCCTGATTTTCTTCTGCAATGACGGGCAGACACGCTCCATCTTCATTGACCCGGACGTTTACGCCTCCATCGAAAAGCGTTTTTCCGCCGTGGTCAAAGCAATATACACTTCACGCGTGTGCATGGTGGGACGCGACTGGGCGCTCCGCATGATCAAAGCCTACAGCAAACTGGGCGGCGAAAAACAGGAGGCCGTCACCGACGTCAAGCCGGAACTCAAGCTGCTTGATTCTCAGGAAAGCTGACATTGTTTCCATTCAATCCGCAAAGTAATACCGCCCTGCACAATTCCATCGGTTGAGGAATGTGCAGGGCGGCTTTTTATTCACAACAGTCGGAAGAAAAGATCATTGGCCGCCGGCAAATATGGCTCCAAGACGCGCTTCAAAATCCGCGTCGGAGCAATAGCCGCTCTTGTTGAGCTTGTAATATTCATCAATGGTGAGCAGGTTCCAGTCGCCTTCGGAATAATCGGTCAGGCGGTGAAGGAATCCGACGCACTGTTCCTTGTCAATGGCGCCGGCATGGTACTTGTCACGTATCACGCCGATCAGGGCACGCTGCACGGGATTGCCCGCCTTGCGGTCGGCTATGTAATTGCCCTGCAAGTTGTAGAAAATCACGCTGACCACCTCGTCGCGGCCTTTGTCCAGCGAGAGGAATACATCGGTATAAATGTAGGGAACGTCCTTTTCCCGCAGGGCCGCACTGAGAAACGCCCTCAATTCCTCCAGCGTCAGAAGCCCCATATCCAGACCTATCTCATACTTTGCCATCTGCTCATATGCCGTCAATTTTTCTCCACTCCATGCTCGTTCTTTACGGAATAAAGTATATCACAGCCCGCGGCAAATGTAAATATTATTTTCAAGACAGCTTCTGTCTTCTTTGCCAAAAAGCAGCCCAAAATTTAATTAATATGCACAAATCTGACATTGAAATATTGACAGGATTATCTTATAATGTTCTTATTCTTACTGACTGCCAGTGAAAGAGGTTCGGAAAATGAATAAAATCACACAATGCGACTGTCATCTGCACACGGATAATTCCTTCGACAGCGACACGCCTGCCGAAAGGCTGGCGGAACGCGCCAGAGAACTGGGAATCGAGTACATCGCCATCACCGACCACTGCGATATTCTGGAATGGAGCGACGCGAACATCGCCCGCTCCAACGCGCAGGCGGCATGGCTGAATGAGCAATACGACGATCTGACGGTGCTGCGCGGCATCGAACTCGGCGAACCGCTGCAAGCGCCGGAGCAGACCGCCATCGCGCTGGGGCTGTGCGAATACGACTTCATTCTCTGCTCGCTGCACAATATCGAGGGCGAGGAGGATTTCTATTTCCTTCACCCCGACCGGGAAAAGGCGCAGGATCTGATCGGCAGGTATTTTGACGAGCTGCTGGAAATTGTGCGGTGGAATGAATTTGACTCGCTGGCGCACTTCACCTATCCCCTGCGCTACATCACCGGCCGCGACGGCGTGCGGGTGGACATGGAGCGCTATCAGCCCGTCATCACGGAAATACTCGCCACACTAGCCGCCAACGGCAAAGCGCTGGAAATCAACACTTCCGGCCTTCGCTCACCGGACGGATTCCTGCTGCCCACAGTGGAATATGTCAGGCAGTTCGGGGAGCTGGGAGGAAGATTCATTACCCTCGGCAGCGACGCGCATGTTCCGGAGCATATGGCGGTCGGCATGAAGGAAGGCATTGCCGCCGCCAAGGCAGCGGGCTTCCACGCCGCGACGGTATTTATCCGCAGGCAGCCTGTGGAATTTCCCTTTGAGTAATAACGCAACGGGCAGGCGAAGATGTATGGAAGCATCCTCGCCTGCCCGTTGCTATCATTAATATTGCTCGTTGAACAGTCTTGCCATGACCTTCCTGCCAATGACCCGCGTTCTGCAAAGGGTGTTGATCACCAGCTCTGCCGCGTCCTGCGGCACGTCGAAGGTGGCGTATTTTTCGTTTATCTCGATCCTGCCGATATATTTACCGGGGATTCCCGTTTCATTGGCCACCGTCCCGACAATATGCTTGGGCAGCAGTCCGGCGCTGCTGCCGAGATTTATGTAAATCCTTGCGGTGGGCTGCCGGTTTCTCTCCCGCCTGCATTCCCTGCCGCCTTCGCGGCGTTCCCTGCGTTCGCACACATACCTGCGGCGTTCGTGCCCCGCAAAGATCATATCGTCGGTTTCGGAGGGCATGGCCGCCTTTCCGCCGGAGGTCATTTCTGATTGCAGCAGCGCGGCGGCAATCTCGATGGCCGTAATGCCCTCGTCCGCCAGTTGCTCCACCATTGCCATGTATTCGCTTAAGTCTTCATTCTCCACGGCGGCGCAGACGCTTCTGGCAAACCGCAGTCTGCGGCATTCCATCACCTGCGCGCTGGTGGGTATCGTGCCTTTGGTGATATCGGAGCGGGTGTAATTCATAATCCCGCGAAGCTCCGCCATCTCCCGCGAGCCTGTCACGAAGGTGAAGGCCAATCCCGATTTGCCGGCGCGACCGGTTCTGCCGATGCGGTGGACATAATATTCCACGTCCTGCGGAATGTCATAATTGAAGACCGCGCCGATGCCGCTGACATCAATGCCTCTGGCGGCCACGTCGGTGGCAATCAGAATGTCCACTTTGCCGCTCCGGAAGGTATTCATCACATGATCACGCGCCTGCTGCTTCATATCGCCGTGAAGTCCCTCCGCGACATATCCGCGCTGCTGCATGGCGCTCACCAGCTCGTCCACCTGCTTCTTGGTGTTGCAGAACACCATGGCAGGCACCGGCTGATACACGTCCATCAAGCGGCTGAGCGCTTCGATCTTGTGGGTGTGGGGAATACTGTAGTAATACTGGTCTATTTCCGCAACGGTGAGTTCCTTCCTCACTACTCTGATTATCTCCGGCTCCTTGAGGTAAAGTTTTGTAATTTCCAGTATTTCCTGCGACATGGTAGCGGAGAAAAGCACGGTCTGCCGCTGCTCCGGCACTTCCGCGAAGATGGTATCGATGTCCTCGCGGAAGCCCATGGACAGCATCTCGTCCGCCTCATCGAGAATGGCGATCTTCACGCCGTCAAGCTTTAATGTGCGGCGGCGCATGTGATCCATCACGCGTCCGGGGGTACCTACCACTATCTGCACGCCGGCGCGAAGCTGCCTGACCTGCCGTTCAATGTCCTGACCGCCGTAAATCGCCGCTGAACGTATCCATTCCGTGTGCCGGGTCAGCTTGCGGATTTCCTCGCAAGCCTGAATGGCAAGCTCTCGTGTCGGACAGAGGATCAGCACCTGCACGCCATTCTGACCGTCTGCCAGCAGCCGCTCTATGGCGGGAATGGCAAAGGCCGCGGTCTTGCCCGTGCCGGTCTGCGACTGCCCGATCACATCTCTGCCGCTCATGAGCAGCGGAATCGCGGCTGTCTGTATCGGAGTGGCCTCCTCATAGCCTATTTCGTCAATAGCCTGCATGACAGGCGCGGAAAGCCCGAACTCGGAAAATGAAACCGTGCGCATGATAATGTATCGTCCCCCTATCCCGCCGAATGGCGCACGTTATCGCATAAAAGAAGTCTTTCGATTCAATTATACGATTCGTTAAAAAACTGTCTTTGTTTTGTACATATTAATTATAATCTATGTTTCGTCACATTGCAAATGTATTTATCACGCAAAGCCAAAAACCCCTTTTTTAACCAAAAGTTGGGAATAATTGCTGTGAAATATATGAATATTTTGAATGAATCACGCCCTTGACAAAATTGAATTTCTGATATAGCATATTCATAATGAAAAACGGTAAGGAAAGTGTTATCCCATATGAATTTTTTCGCTCGTTTTTACGGACATCTTCACACGATCAACATGCACCGCCGCAAGGTGATCGTCCACTGCTTCCGCGCCGGCATTCCCTTGCGGGGACTTCTGCACGACCTGAGCAAATACAGCCCCACCGAATTCTGGAACGGTGTGAAGTATTTTCAGGGCATGCGAAGCCCGAATGAAGCCGAGCGGGAGGACATCGGCTATTCACGGGCATGGCTGCACCACAAGGGACGCAACCGCCATCATTTTGAATTCTGGACGGATTATGACCCGGTGACAAGGCTCTGTCAGCCGGTGAGAATGCCGGTGATCTTTGTGGCGGAAATGTTCTGCGACCGCATGGCTGCCAGCAAGACCTACCTGAAAAAGAATTACACCGACGCTGCGCCGCTCGGATATTTTCTCAAGGGCAAGCAGCGCCGCATTATTCACCCCGAAACCTCCGATCTGCTGGAAAGCTGGCTGGTTCTCCTGTCCGAACAGGGAGAGGACGCCGTCTTTGCTGAGATCAGAAGGGAGCTTAAGCAGCAGTCCAAAAGATAAAAAACAAAGACCTGCGCTTTTCGCTTTTGCAAGGCGGGAAAGCACAGGTCTGTTTTAATTGAAATGAGGGTATTTCTATGAACAAGATCCGCAAACAAATTGTGTTTTACGGTGTGGTGCAGGGAGTGGGATTCCGCTACCGCGCCTGTCACGCAGCCGATGCCGTCGGCGCGACAGGCTGGGTACGCAATGAATACGACGGCTCTGTGTCGATGGAAATACAGGGTACCGAAGAACAGATCGACGCGGTAATACAGTCCGTCGAAAGAGGGCGTTACGTCCTGATCGAGAAGATGTCGGTCAGAACCATTCCGCTCATCGAGGGAGAATACTCCTTCCGTGAGCGGTAATGCCCTTTGCGGCGTGAATCTCATTCCGCTTGTCTGTTAATAAAACACGTATTCCGTATCTCTTTCCATGGGATCATGCGGTACGAAACTCTCCAGACGGCATCTCACCGTCACTCGTTTCCCTCCGCTGACCGTGCAGGTAAAAAGCGTCAGATCGTATTCGGAACAGGTCATTTCAGTAATCTTTTCGGGTTCAAGCTCGGTGACTTGCTCCACCCTGTAGCTGAATACATCGCCGTTCATCGCCGTGAGACAGATTTCATCGCCCTTTTTCAGGTGCTTGATGCGCGAGTGCGTATGTCAGCATCAGCATGATCAGAAGCGCGGCCAGGGCCATCATGATCGGCTCATGAAGCAGAGCATCGGCGAATGATTCGCTGATTACTGCGGTTTCCGGCGCATCTTCCACCACCCTGTGGCCTCTCACAAGCAGCCTGTGGGTATTGATTCCGTAAGGGGTGCATGTGACAAGCGTGCATAAATCCTGCCCGCTCAGTATCCGGAAGGCTTCGGTTTCATCGGGTTTGACCACCGTAATGCTATCCACCTCATAGGTGAGCCTGCTGTCAAACACCGTCAATGTGAAACGGTCGCCGATTTCCATGGCATCAAGGTCGGTCAGCAGCTTGGCGCTGGGCAATCCGGTATGCCCTGTCAGCACGCAGTGGGTGCTTTCGCCGCCCACCGGCAGCGAACTTGAAGGCAGATGCCCGATATAGCTTTCCAGTGTCTGGGCGTCGGTGCCGTGATAGATCGGCAGACGACAGTGGATTCTGGGTATGTCGATATAGGCCATCATGCCGTCGCCTGTGATATTCAGCGTATTGTCGTAATCCGATTGGGATACCGCTGTGGGCTCGGAGTCAATGCTGCTCTTATACAGGGCCGCGTTGTAATCCTGCGCCTTTGCAAGCTCTGCTGCGTCCTCAACGCCGCTCACGGTTGCGGAATAGTTGTCGATGGCGCGCGAGCTGTTTCGTTCGCTGATATAATTGCTGACTGTCGGATAGAGGAACAGGGAGAGCCCTGTCAGTATGATCAAAACAATAAGGATGGTATCAATGCTTTTCTTCATAATCCAGGCTCTCCTTGTCCTGTTATCGGTGTTAATTCTTTAAATACTTAATAAAGTCGGAGAAATTTGAGAGATCAAGTTCAACGTCAGCATGAACAGGCTCTCCTGCTGACTTTTTCGCGCCGGTCTTTCTGCGGAGAAGGAGCAGCATAACGCCGCTGACCAGCAGGAAGGAGCCGACGGCATAGAACATGGTCGGCTGGTGATAGCCTACCGGAATCAGCGAGCCCAGATTAACCGTGTTGTCGAGCAGTATGGTAATCAGATCGCCGAGTCCCAGACCGGGAATGACATTGAGCACATCTGCCAGCACGGTCGGAACGGCTCCGAGAAGGGTGCTGAGGTTCTCATATTCAAACTCGCCCTGTGACGACCCCACAAAGCCGCCTACGCCGACGATTTTGCCTTCTTTACCGTTGCTGCTTTTCTCAAATTCAGTCTGCTTGGTCTTTACGGTGCAATTGACAACCTTGCACTTTTCAATGGTCACATCGCCGTCGATGCGCCCTACAAAAGCGCCTGTCGCCAGCGAGGTGGGATCCGCCGCCCGCGCGTTGAGCATGGCGGTCAGCGGTGAACGGACATCCACTCCGTTAATGGTTCCGTCGCTGAGCAAAACGGAAAGCAATATGTTAAATTGCACAAAACATACTACTATCATTATAGATAATACCCTAAATAATTTCAATCGACAAGATGCACAAAGAAAAGGGTAGAAAATTTTGTCAATTCGGGCGAAACGATGTAAACAATTTTCAAAAAATGTACAAAAAATTCGATAATGCCACCGAATTGTGGCTTTGTTATATTTTTATAATTTATAGGCGTAAATTTATGTATATTATTAACAGTTTTTATTACCGCGTTAAAATCAAGTGAAGTATCGCTATCAATCAGCATGATTTTTCTCTCGCGTTTGTTTGCTATAAGCAGAAAGAAAAACGAAGGGGCTGTCGCACAAGGGAAATAAAAATCCCTGTGAGACAGCCCCGATTTAATGATAAAGCGTGAATAAATATAGCTTTCATATAAAGCATATAGCCCAAAAGTGAATGTATACAGATATTATTGTACAACAAAAAGAC
>JAFRXY010000102.1 GCA_017441385.1 Clostridia bacterium
TCCACCAGCGTCCCTTTCTTGACGCGGGTCGTGCCGTCGGGCGTGACAATATCCTCGGCGGCGGTAATGGTGAAGACCGCACCGGACAAGCCTTTTACGGCATAAATCGGCTGATAGATGCCCTTTGCCTCGCTCACGGAACTGAACACTTCGCCGTTCTTCGTGACGGTAATCGTGCCTTTCTGCGGCGCGTTGGAGCGGGTGACTTTAATGACCGGAATTTTGTCGATCTCCTGCGCGTTCTCCTTGGTAACATCAAAGCTGATAGGAGTGGAGTCCAGCACATAACCGTAGGGAGCCTGCACTTCCACGAGCTTGTAACCCTTGCCGTATTCCAGCGACTGCGGCGTCGTGAGCGTTCCATCACTCGACGTGTAAAACGTGTCGATGGTTTTCACTTCGGGATAGGTCAGTTTCATGGTGATGCGCTTGCCGCTGGGATTGAAAATCTGGAAGCCCGCGCCGGCATAGGGAATGGTCTTACCGGTTTCGGAATCCTCCTTCACCACGCGGAGAAAACTGCGGAAATTGGCGTTGTTGATCAGGAAACTGTAGGTTTCGGAATTGTCCTTGATGAACACGTCAAAGTCGGCAATCAGTTCGCGTCCTTCCCAGCCGGACACCTGATGCACCGTGTACAAGCCGTAGGGAAGGTCTTTGGATTTCGCGTAACCGTACTTGTCGCAAATGAGCGTGTCCTTTTCGGCTGTTTTCGCGCTGTTGTAATCACCGGCGGATTTGAGATAAATCTGGAATTTCGCGCCTTTTTCGGGTGTTTCAATTCCGGTGCTGCCGTCGTCGGTGTGCTTGATGATGGCGATATTGCCCTTGGCGGCGGTTTCCTTGACCTCCATGTTGACGGTGTTCTGTGTCAGGGTGAAGAGCTTGGGGTCGGAACCGATGTTGTAGACGGTCTTGTCGAGCGTATAGCCGACCGGCGCAGAGATTTCGCGCAGCGTCCAGTCGGTGTCGCAGGTGTAATAGCTCGTCGTGAATTTGCCGTCCTTGTCGGTGGTGTAGCGGTCGATGAGCGTGTCGCCCTTGTAAATGCCGTACACCGCGCCCGCCAGCGAACCTTCTCCCTGAGAAGCAGTCCCGTCCGCGTCCTTTTTGACGACGTTCACACGGAACTTTTTGAGCGAATTGTTCAGGCTGCGCTTGGTCACTTTGTTCCACTCAATCGGCGCGGTCAGCTTGTCGGGAACGGTGTACTGGTCGCCCGCGCCCACTTCCTCCAGCGTGTAGGGCGTTTCTCCGCTGATGGGGATATTTGAGAATTTCGCCAGCCCGTTCTTGTCGGTAACGGCATATTCGTCGACGGTGGTTCCGGCATACGACTTGCCGAAAAGATGGAATTTTACGCCCTCGATGAATTTATCCTCGGCGGTCTTGATGACTTCCAGACTGCCGCGCTTGAGCTTGTTGGAAAAAGTGACAGTCGCCGTCTTGCCGCCCTCCACGGTAACGGTCTGCGGCTCCTGCGGTTCATACCGGTCAATGGTCTGCTCCGTAATCGTATAGGTGCTGGGGAACAGCCCTGTCACGTTCACGAAACCGTCCTTGCCGGTGGTGACGGTCTTTTCCACGCCGTTGCCCTTGACGGTGAAGGTAACACCTTCCACCACGCCGTCTTCGGAAACCTTTTTCAAAGCCAGACCGCCGGACGGGGCTTCCACGCTCATATACGCCACCACGGTATCCATATCGTCCGCGCCGACGATGACATCCTGCAAGGTGGTATCGCCATACGCCATCAGGCGGCAGGTGTTGTCGCCGGTCGGAAGATTGTTGCGGGAGGCGGTAATCAGCACCTTGCCGTCAAAGTCCTTCGCTGCGGTAATGGTGAGCGCAGCGCCGTTCTTGGAAACGGTGACATTCTTGTCGGAAGTGGAAAAATCGTACTCGGCAAGCATTTTATTGTCGTCGGTCAGGGTAATGCTGCGCTTACCGTCGGTGAGCGTCAGCTCCTTGACCACCTTGTTTTTCTCCTTCGACATGAAGGACGGAATGGTATTGTGACGCGCAAGAAGATTAGCAACGTAGTTGTAAGCCTTTTCCACGCCCTTGTTCGGGTAATTCTCACCGAAAAACACGTCGCAGGCGGTGGTGTTCAGGCGTTTGAAGCTGCCGGACGTTTCACGGCAGCCCATGATATACTCCCATATGATGATCTGAGTGCCGAGCCAGCCCTCATCCTTACTGCCCGGAAGAATATCCCTGTTGCCCTGCGAACCGTAGAGCAGCGTCAGACCGATTGCCTGCTTCTTGTCTGCGGAAAGCGCGTCCCACACGTCGGAAGAACTCTGTTTCAGCTCGCTGCCGTTGTGGAGCGACGCCCCTGGTTCAATACAGAACGTGCTGTAACCGTCCACCAACAGACGGTATTTTTCCTTGCCCTTGCCGCCGACATGACGACCTTCAAATGTCGCATCGCCATTATACAGAATCGGGTTGCCGTCGCTGTCCTTTGCCACTCTCGCTGTCACGGAGCCGATTTTGCCCGGCTCGGCGGCATACGCGACACCGGACGGAACCATTGCAAATGCCGAAACCGCCGCCAGCACAAGCGCGGCTGTTCTCTTGAAAAAATTAGGAATTTTCATCTGCTTCCTCCTGTTCTGTTGAAAAATCTAAGGTGGAATCTTTTTTCGTGATATCCACCTTTCAAGGTTGAAAACGCAGCTGCATTTGGTCAGAAAATCAATTTCAATCACCTTCTACTTGTTAATAATTACATGGCACTTAAAGCAATAAAAAAACTGCCTTTTCGGATAGTAAACAGGCAGTAATAAAGGGGGTGAGGTGTGGAGAGGGGGAAAAGTCTTTTGCGCTAAACAGCCTGATTATGGGTATAGCTATCCCATAGTGTGGCTGTTATCGTGCTTCATTGCTGCGCTTTTTCTGCAAATGGCGGTTGTAAAATTCCAGTGCCTTGACCACATAATCGTTCTCGCCTCCTTTGGGGACGGTGGACGGAATGAGTTTGTTGATACGATCATCGGAAAACGCGGGCTTTACCCTCTGATTCGGCTTTTCTTCCTGCATGATGGAGGAAATGACGTCATCGGATAGCTTGCCTTCCTGCGAAAATTTCTTCATCTTTGTCGCCTGCGCGAGTGACGGCGTCGCGTCATAATAACTCATGGCGTTGAGCAGGGAATACTGCTGCTCGTCGGTCAGGTATGACAGCTCTACGGCAGGACGAAAGGCGATCCGGTATTCATCAACCATTTGCAGGATTTCCGGCACAAGTTCCGTCAGGCGAATGTAGCGACGTACTTGTTCATGGCTATCACCTGTTTGTTTACCGATTATTGATGTTGCTAATGCTTGTTTACCGGACAACTTCTCCACCAGTGGTGGAGAAGTTAAATCTGTACGCTCTCCCTGCCGTTTCATCGCTTCCAGCCGCATTTTATAGGCAAATGCCTTCTCGCTTGGAAGAATCACCGACCGCTGCAAATTGCTTTCCACCATGATAATCACGGCTTCGTCGTGCGTCAGTTCCCGCACTTCGCATTTCAGAGTGGTCAGCCCTGCCAATGCACACGCGCGGCACCGTCTGTGTCCGCTGATCAATTCATATCGCCCATCCTCCTTGCGCCGTACCATTGCCGGCGTCATTACCCCGTTGCGCTGGATGCTTTCTACGAGCTGCGCCATGTCGTCATCGTCCAGTACCTTGAAAGGGTGATCAGGAAATTCGTCGATTTCCGACAGGGGAATGTCCTGAATTCGGCTCTGCTTGGCTTCTTCACGGCTCTCGTCCGTCTGAAACAGGTCATCGTAGGCGGTCAGTTCGATTTTTCTCTCTTTGCCTTTTGCCAATCTCATCGACCTCCCTTGCAAACTTCGCGTATGCCTGCGCCACCTTGCTGCTCTTGCTGTAAACCACGACGCTGCTTCCGTCGGCGGTCGCCTCCACAGCGCGGACGGACATGGGAATGCTCGTGTCGAATACCCTGATGCGCGGCGCATAGGTGGATTTGACAATGCTGTCGATTTCCCTGCCGATCACCGTGTTGGGGCGCACCATCGTCATCAGAATCCCGTCGATTTGCAGGCTCGGATTGATGGTCTTGCGCACTCTCGACACCGTTTGCAGCAGCAGCTCCAGTCCTTTCGCGGAGAGATAATGCTGCTGGGTGGGGATAATCACGCTGTCGGCAGCCGCCAGTGCGTTGAGCGTCAGCACACCGAGCGACGGGGTGCAGTCGATCAGCACATAGTCGTAATCGCGCTTTACAGCGTCAAGGTACTGCGACAGCAGCCTCTCGCGGCTCATGGCATTCACCATGCGGACTTCCGTGCCGGACAGCAGAATATTCGACGGCAGCAGGTCAAAGCCCTCCGAGTGGTGAATGATGCCTTCGCGCGGGTCAAAGGGCGTGTCGTCCATGATGTTCTGGATGATGTTGCCCACCGTCACCGGCAGATCGTCTGGCTGGCTCACGCCGAGCGATACCGTCAGGCTCGCCTGAGAATCCGCGTCCACCAGCAGTACCCTCCGACCAAGCTGTGTCAATCCCGCTCCGAGGTTCGCTGCCGTGGTCGTCTTGCCGACGCCGCCCTTCTGATTGGCGATGGCAATGACTCTGGTTTGGTTCATGTGATTTGCTCCTTCCTCATAAAAAATTAGCCGGCTGTTTCCAGACGGCTATGTACAAGTTTTTTGGGAAACAAAAAAAGCCGTCCGTTTATGTCGAAAATACATAAACAAACGGCTCACGGGGTTGTGCCTTATCTCGCAGGAACGCTCCTGACCTTTTTCACCTTTGCGCTGGCGATCTTGTAGATCAGCTCATCCACGCAGTCGGTGTATCTGCCTTGCCGGATCAGATCATTTTTCAATTCGACAAGGCTATGTAACAACAGACGTTTTTCTTCATTCGTCAGATTCACGCAGGTTTTCTTTTCAAACATTTTTATCGGCTCCTTTCGCTTTCTATTATACACGATAGGCTGACAGGCTTCAAACGTGCGATTTTTCCATATCAACTATCCTTTCAAAGTGATACTTTTACAACAGTGCAATTCCTTTTTCGATTAGCAAGGTTTTGAGGGGTTTTTTTAGCCCGATTAGCAGGAAGTCGATTTTCATTAGCAAAAAAGGCGATTTTTCTGCTAATTATTAGCAGGCTAATAAAAGAAAACCACGGCAGTCCGAATTCTTTAAGGGATTGCCCGTCAAAATAGCAAAAGCCGCGAAAAGCTCCATTTTTAGGGCTTTCCGCGGTCTTGACTGGCGTCACTGCCCGGGCTCGAACCGGGGGCCTCGGGCTTAGGAGGCTCGCGCTCTATCCAACTGAGCTACAGTGACATATTATTTTGTTTACATCTGACATCTACCCTTGTTTTCAAAAGGCGTAAGCTCCGGCACTTTCTTAGGAGGGGCTTGTTATATCCATTTAACTAAAGCGGCATACAAAAAACAAAAATGTCATTAAAGAAAAATCCTCAAGCAACCGGCTTGAGGAAGAATGGTGACCCGGACGAGATTCGAACTCGTGTTGCCGCCGTGAAAGGGCGGAGTCTTAGGCCTCTTGACCACCGGGCCGCATGGTAGCGGCAATTGGATTCGAACCAACGACACTGCGGGTATGAACCGCATGCTCTAGCCAACTGAGCTATGCCGCCAAATTTCGCTCTGCACTGCTGTTCCGTGCAACAGCGTCGTTAATTATATAATAGATTCCATGCTTTGTCAAGTCACTGACGGTATTGTTTACATTTTATTCATTATTTAAATTCCGTAATTCAATTCATTTTCGGATTGACTCAGACAGCTGCATATGATAAAATAATTGTATGTTTGTGTGTTATCATTGAAAGCCAGAGGAGGAATTTTTTATGAAATGCGGCTACTGCGGAAAGCTGCTGAAAGACGACGCCCAATTCTGCTCTAACTGCGGCAGGAATTTGCAGGAATTCGACGATGAACCTTCTGTCTCTGCGGAAACAGCCAGAAACGCATATGCGTTTTCTGTTTTGGCGCTGATTTTGGTCATTGCCATTGTCTCATTAGGCGGATTCATCATGATTCACCGTGATCTTCACCCCGATACGGCCGTATCTTCGTCAGACAAAGGATCCGAAAATTTCAATTACGACAGCGCTGTTGCTGACGCGGCTCTGGCGGGAAAGTGGCTCTGCACCGACCGTGCCGCCGCCGATTACAGCGAAAAGAACTTCGGCGTGGAAGTCAGGGTATTGCTGGGTTTATCCGCTGACGGAACATTCACACTCGATTATTCCATGACCGATACCGGCGTCGAGGCAAAGATGCTCAGCACGTCCGGCACCTACACCACCGAAAACGGCGTCATTACCTTCGTTCCCGATGAAGTGGCCGCCGCCTCCGATTACATCAAGCGACACGGGAAAAACCCGGCCTTTCCGTATACCGTCAACGAAGGAAAATTCACGCTGAAATACGAAAACGGCAAAACAATCGTCTTCAAACAGGTCAAAGAATAATGTTTTGAAATTTGATTATCCGCAAAATCAAACCGGATCGCACATCGCTTATCACAGGCAGACGTGCGATCCGGCTTTATTGTTTGCAATTGAATGTAATTCAGTCCTCCACCGTTTCGGCGAGGTCGGCAAAGAATCTGTCCGAAATGTTCCGCGACACCGACGTGTTGTTGAGTCTGGGGCCGTGGAAATGCACGTAGTAGGAGCCTACGCCAAAGCACTTCTTGATGACGTTGGTTTTGAGCTGCACTTCCTGCACCGCGTCGGTGCGGATGCGGTAGGCCACCTTCTTGAAGCCGCCGCGCTGCACGCTGACGACATTGTCATTCCAATCGAGCGCGGTATTCCGGTAGGAAAGCACGCCCTTGCCGATTGCGGCGGCAAACGCTATGATCGCCAGCGCGTCAACCAGCGGAGAAACGCCGGCGAATGCGCGGCAGGCAACGCAGAGGCCGCCCAGCACGGCGCCCCAGCATACCACCGGTCTGACAATGTGGTAATAAATGCCGGCTTTGTTCCGTGGACGGACATTCATTTCGGTCACGTATTCCGGCAGAATCACGCCCAGCAGCCGGTTCAGGTCGGCTGTGCGGATAATGGGAAGCAGCAGCGCAGTTTCGGTCTTTTCATCGCCGAAGCCCATGCAGACCGCCTCCACCGAACAGCGTCCCAGCATCTGCTGGAAGACATTCTGCTTAATGACCAGCGCGTGAATATTGCGCACCTGCAAGGTGTAATTCTTGACCGTAATCAACCCGTAACGCACGATCACATTGCGGCCTTCTCTCGCCACACGGAAGTCGGCAAACCGGATGGCCGCCCAGATCACCGTCCAGATATCCGAAATCAGCGCCGAAACGAGGTAGAAGAGCAGCATTCCGAGAATGATCAGGACAATATTGGTTCCCGCGATGACATCGGTCACCCGCTCAATATAGGGCAGGAGGTAGTCAAGCGCTTCTTCCAGAAAGCCCTGCGCGATTTCCACCACAAAGAAGAATCCCGCGACCACGATCCAGAAGAGCTTCCACACGCTCGACGAGGTAAGCCCGTACAGCACAAAGTCGCTCATGCCGGTTCTGATCACCCAGTTGGGTTCCCGTGCTTCGACAGCGGCCTTGCCCGTTTCGGCCTCCTCGGCGCGGCTGTCCAACTCCGCGCGGCCGAGGATGAAGGCGCGGATTTCCTCCGCTTCTTTCAGCGAAAAGACGAGATTCATTTCGGCGGTGTTTTTCTCCTGCTTGGTGGAATAGGCGCCGGTGTCGATTTTCAGGCGGCAGGTGCCGACCATCCGCTCGAAGAGGTTGCGGCCCATGTCGATGGTGTTGATCTTTTCAAAGGGAATGGCGACCCGCTTCCTGAGGAATCTGCCGCTCTCGTAGATGAGGGTGTTTTCCTCCGCCGAAACGAAGGTATACCGCCATTTGAAAGCGCAGTAGAGCAGCATGATCAGGCTCACCAGCAGGACGGTTCCGATCACGATCAGGAAGGTCAGCATTCCCGACGACATCACAACGCCCGAAGCGCCCTTTATGTCGTTCATCAGATCTTCCTTGGACGCGACATCGCCGACAATATTGAAGGCGATGGTGAACGCCATCACCAGAATGACGTAAATGAACCGGAAAAACAGCTCGAAAATATGGGTGAAGTGACACCTTCTTCTTTCAAACATGGCTCAGACCTCCGATCCCGCCTGGGAATCAGACTGCGCCTGCGCGGCGTTTTTCTGCTCCACCTTGACGTTGACCCGCTTCTGGAGGCGGGCGCAGATTTCCTCCGCCACGTCGGTGCCGAGTTCCTGTATCTCCATCACGTCTCCGGCGGTGTGTATCTGCACGGTGGACAGCTTGAAGGGACGCTGCAATACGCCCTGCGTCACCGCGACATGCTGAATTCTGGAGATGGGAATGACGGTGTGCGTGCGGTAGAAAATGCCCTTTTTAATCTCAATGCGGTCGGGCGCGATCAGATACGCCCACTGGATGTACTCGATGGGCGGGTAGACGACGATGGAAACGATCTGCGCGAGCACCAGAAGCCCCGCGACCGCCCAGCCGATGATCATCAGCGTTTCGCTGCCTTCGTCCTCAGCAATCGCGGAGAAAGCGATCAGCAGCAGCACCGCCAGCGGAATGACCGCAAAGATCAGCGCGATGATCCGCGAGAATCTCCACTTGGTCTTTGCCTTTTTGTCCACTCTTTGAAATTCCATGTTCAAGACTCCTTTTAGTTTTGTCCTTAGAGCCTGCTGACGTATCTCCGCGTGTGCGTACCGCGCAGTCAGATTTTTCGTCATATGAAGCCAAAACCGCAGGCAATACTTTGTGTATTATACTCAATAACGATTTAGCGTGCCGCCTCGGACTTCACAAAAACCATATATGAAAGTTTTTGCTCGTCCTCGGCTGGCAGCTATTGCCGTTATTGAGTATAACGAGGATTTTGGCAAAATATGGCGGAAAAGATGCAAGTGGGACGTGCGTGGAGAGATACGTCAGCAGGCTCTTACCATTATATCACGAAAATCTCGACTTGAAAAGGCTTTTTTTCAGGAAAATCAATTCACGCCGCTTCGGGGGCAAGGCGGTAGCCCTGACCCCAGACGGTCTGAATGTAATTCTGTCCCTCGGTAGCGCGGCGGAGCTTGCCGCGGAGGTTGCTCATGTGGACGTTGACCGTGTTGTCCTCGCTGAAATAGGTTTCTCCCCAGACCGACTCAAAGATACCCGCCTTGCTGAATATCTTGGACGGGCTTTTGAGCATCAGCTCGAGAATGCCGTATTCGATGGCGGTCAGCTCGATGTGTACGCCTCTGACGGTCACTTCGCGGGTGTCGAGATTCAGTTCCATATCCCTGTAGGTGAGGATTCTCGACTTGCACTTGCGGCAGTGACGGATGTCCCGCTCGGCGGATTCCAATGCGCTGTCCACCGCTTCGGGACGCTCGCAGGCGCAGAGCAATTCCACCTTCGCGCCGTCCAGCCCGGTGGAAGCGTAATTGATGACATAGCCGCACCGGGCGAGCAGCGACTCGATATTCTCCGCCATACAGCCGTCTTCTTCAATAATAAATATCTTGTAGGTCGTGTTCATGGTTTTCAAAACCTCCCTGCTTGGTTGTTCAATGAACCGGGCGTTCTTCCGCGCGGAAAGCGCAAAAAAAGCCCGCGGTTCTTTCCTATCGACCCCGACAACAAATACATCAAGATAACTGGAAAAACACGCAGGTTGACACAATATAGCTTCCATCCCGACGTGCGGAAAGCCCACTCCGGCGCGAAGGCACAGCGGCATACGCAGGACAGAAGGAAAACTGAAAAAGCGCGATCCAATTAACGCAAAGTAATATGATGTTATCAGGATAACTGCCAATATTTTTATGCTTGCCATTCAGCCGTATTCCTCCCTCCGGAAAGCACAACACGGCTGAAAACACCCCTTCCTTCTCTGCCCGAAAAACGGCAAAGCGAAAAGGCATTGAAAAAAAACGAAAAACTATTGGCACAACGAACCCGATGACATTTTATCACGTCAGCACGTCATAAAATATCTCAGAGTGTCGTGTACCCCTTACTATCATAATACTTACGCATTGAACGCACTCCTTTCATTTGTATGTTTATATGTATGTATGTTTAATTGATTTGTGTATATGGTAACACTTTATTCATAAGATGTCAAGTGCCAAATGCAAACTTTAAGATTTTTTTAAGTTTTCTTTAGGAATTGCCCGACACATGTTCATCAAAAAAGCCCCAAAAAACGATAATGCCCGCTACACAGCTGGAACAGCCATGTCACCGGGCATTGTACTGCCTATTTTATTAATGAATCAGCAAAAGTATCCTACACGTTAAATCGACAATCTCCCAAACTTAACCCCATTGCCGTCCCATCATCAAAATAGCCCATCAAAATTATTATCTTACCTGCTCACCAAAAACGTCGCGCTCGACAAACAGATCGTTGACAGTTACGCCGAAGACCTCGGAGAAGCCCTTCAGCTCAATATCGGTAACTGTGCGCAGACCGTCCTCGATTCTGGAAATGGAACCTCTGCAAACATATACGCCCTTCTCGTCGAGCTTGTCGGCGAGATCCTGCTGGCTCATGCGTCGGGTTACTCTCAGAATGCGGATGTTTTCTCCTACGATATTGTTCTTTTCGCCATTGATTATACGTGGCATTTCATATCACCTCGAAAAAAGATTAAAATTTTACCACTGCCGGCTTCATCACACGAGGCGGACAGTGCATAAGATTTCTGCTTTTTTATCCTATGTAATTTGTGTTGCACATACTGCCGTAGGACTGGCGGGTATGCAGGCAAAGGCAAAGGCAACAGCACAAAGCGATTGCCCTGATCAGTGACAAGATACACATCACCAATCAATAATAATTATACTACATAAAATAAAATAATGCAAGAGAATTTGTTCCCAAATCATCCTATTTTAGTGGGTTTTTATGATTTTTTTACAATTTATAAATAACACAGCGCGGACGCAAACCGCCAATACAGGGACTTTTCACTTCATCATCTGCTCCCGCATGCACTGAATGATACGGCGCTCCCGCCTTGACACCTGCACCTGCGTCATTCCCAGTATTTTCGCCACGCTGACCTGCGTCTTTCCGGCAAAATATCTCAGCCGGATAATCTCGCGGTCGGCTTCACTCAGAGCCGCAATCGATTCCCTGAGCGCCACAATGTCGATCAGCGCTTCGTCGAACTGCCCGGAAGGAATATCCCCCTCGCATTCCTCGCCGTCGTATTCCGCCGTCAGGGAGATCACCGGACGGGACGCGTCAAGCGCCTCGGCAATGCTTTCCGGCGTTACATCCAGCAATGCGGCCAGTTCGCTCACGGTCGGGTCGCGCCCTTCGGCGGCACGGAATTCTTCCTCCGCGCGGCGGATTTTCAGCCCCAGATCCCGCAGGCTCCGGCTTACCCTCATCGAACCCCCGTCGCGGAAAAGGCGGCGTATCTCGCCGAGAATCGCCGGAACGGCATAGGTGGAGAAGCGGACGCTGCGGCTGCTGTCGTAACCCGCCGCCGCCTTGACCAGTCCTTCACAACCCGACTGATACAGATCGTCATAGTCAATGCCGCGGCCCATATACCGGCGGGCGCAGGCGTGAACAAGGCCGATGTTCTCCGTGACCAGTCTGTCCTGCTCAGCCGTCATGGCGGTATCTCTGCGCAACGCGCTTTTCCATCGTGACGGTGGTGCCCCTGCCCACGGCGGAACGCACCCGCAGCCTGTCGGTAAAGCTCTCCATCACCGCAAAGCCCAGACCCGCCCGTTCGCTGCCGCCGGTGGTGAAAAGCGGCTCCCGCGCCTTGGCAACGTCCGGAATGCCGCAGCCCCTGTCCTTCACGGAAATGAAAAACCGTCCGTCCTCGTAGATTTTCGCTTCAATCCAGATGGTGCCGATGGTGTCGCGGTAGGCATGTACAATGCAGTTGGTCACCGCTTCGGACACCGCCGTCTTCACATCGGTCATTTCCTCGATGGTCGGGTCAAGCTGGGACATAAATGCCGCCACCGCCGTGCGGGCAAAGCTCTCGTTTGCCGAATTGCTTGGAATGACCAGCTTCATTTCGTTTTTTGCTTTAGATTTCATGTATTATTATAACCTCACTTTTCTATCAAATAATAATCAAATATTAAGATTTTTAAAATTATTTTTTAATGAATTGAAAAAATATCCCAATTATATAACATCCAGTCTGCTCATTCCGGCCAGCTTCATCATGCGCTCGATCATCGGGGGCGCGTTGATCACACGAACGGTACCGCCGTAAGCCGCCGCGTTTTTATACCTGCCCATGATCAGCCCTATCCCGGACGAATCCATGAAGCCTATCTCCCCGAAATCCAGCAGAAGCAGCTCGGGGCGGAGCAATTCCGCCTCCCGGTCAATGCTCTCGCGGAACTCCGCCGCGGAATGATGATCGATTTCCCCCGAAAGCCGCGCGATCAGCGTATTGCCCTTTCTCTCAAAAACCACCGACATTGAATGCCTTCCTTTCCGCGCAAAAAATCGCGCACAAGTTATCCTTGCTAAAGAGAATAACTCATGCGCGAAAAAAAATTGATCAAAGATTGTCGATGGAATGCGACTTAAAGACCGAATTTTTTGGTGATGCCGGAAGGAATCTTATCGGCGATGCCGCCGGGCAGTTTGTCGGCGAGGTCTTTGAAATCCACCTTGGCCACCGCTTCAAACGCCTTTTCGCACTCCGCCTTGGGCAGCTTGGTTTCATTGACAAGGAAGTCGATTGCGTCATCCTTGCTTCTGATGGTACCGGCCGCCTTCTTGAGCTTATCAAGTGCGTCCTGCATGGAAATTGCCATTCTTTTCACCTCCTTTCGTTATAAATCTCCCCCATCGTGCCGTAGAAAATGTCCCCGTGTCCGGCGATGAGGTCGCAGAAGCGCTCGAAGCGCTTCCAGCCCTGCTGTATGTGGAATTCATAGCTGTGTCCCCACAGCAGGAATATTTGCGGGCTGTCAGTCTGCAAGGCAATGAATTCCCGCGCAAGGTCGAAAATTTCCTCCTCCCGGTGGCGGCAGGTGGGAGAAATCTCCAGCAGATCGCCCGGAGGGTCGAAGGAATGGGTGGACTGCACCCCCCTTGCGTAATCAATGCCGCACATATCCAGCAGGAATTTCACCCCTTTGTCGGTGTGTCCGTAGGGATAGGAAAATCCCCTGATCTCCTGTCCGAAGAGCTTTTGCAGCGCTTGCCGGTCTTCGATCACTTCGCGGAACAATTCCCCGTCGGTGAGCTGCGTCAGGTCGCAGTGGTGAAGGGTATGGGAAGCGATCTCGTGCCCCCTGTATAAATCCGGCAGCCCGTCCGGGGGCATACGTTCGATCCTTGCGCCGTTTGTTTCCCAGACCGCAGGGGGATCCATCAGTCCGGAATTGAGATGGAAGGTGCATTTCAGGCCGTATTGATTGAGCATTTCCACCAGCGGGATATCCTGATAGACTCCGTCGTCATAGCTCAGCACAAACGCCTTGCGGTAATTGTCCGTCCAGTTCATATTCACTCATCCCTTTCACCTGCTATCTTCCCAGCACCGCCGTGACGGTCAGCGACTTTCCGTCGGCGCTGGACGCGGCAATTCTGCCCTTGTGGGCTTCCGCGACCGCCTTCGCGATGGAAAGCCCGATGCCGTAGCCGCCGGTCTGGGAATTCCGCGATTTGTCGGCGCGGTAGAAGCGGTCGAAGAGCCTTCCCAGCCCGGTGGTATCGACATGTTCGGCCGTATTGTACACTTCAATGCAGACGTTCCGCCCCTTGGAATAGGCTTTCAGCGAAATCCTGCCGCGCTCGTCGGAATATTTCAGCGCGTTGTCCAGCAGGATGGAAACGAGCTGCGTGATTGCTTTTTCGTCCCCGCAGATACTGAGCATCGGCTCCACTTCCACGGTGAAGGTCTTTTCCTGCACCTTCGCCAGCGACTGGAAGGACTGCGCCGTTTCGGTGATCACGTCGGACAGCGGGAAGTCGATGTACTGCATCCGCGGCTTTTCCTCCTCCATGCGGGAGAGGTAGATGAGGTCTTTGGTGAGGGAAGTCAGCCGGCTCACCTGCGCACGGATATCCCTGATCCACTCGTTGTCCTCGCCGCAGTCCATCTCCAGAATGGTCGCGTCGGCGTCGATAATGGTGAGCGGGGTCTTGATCTCATGTCCCGCGTCGGTGATGAAGGATTTTTGCTTTTCGTAGCTCTCCTGCACCGGCTTCATCACCATCTTGGAGAGCAGCAGCACCAGCACCGCGACCGCCACCATGCCGCCCAGCGACACGAATATGCTGTAGAGCAGGAAGGAACGGAAGGAGGAAATGCGGCTGCGGCAGTCGAGAAAGAGGATAACGGTGTCGCCGCCGTCGTCCTTCTTCAGATACCGGTAATTTGACACAAAGCCGGAGGTGCGGGAGGATTCCCACAGCTTCTCGGCGTATTCCTTCGCCGTGTCGGTATCGACGGCGGCAATCCTGCCGGTGTCCACCGAGGTGACATTCCCCTCGCAGCTCAGCCGGACGGTGAAGTACCGGGATTCGTAGGCCAATTCCGGGGAAAGTTCCGGCGACAGCTCGTCAAACAGCCAGTCGCGGCTTCGGTTTCCGCGTTTGAAGGAATTCCACTTGGGAAATTCACCGTTGTTTTCCGCCAGCACATTCAGCACCGCGTCGCTGTCCCGCGCCACGCGGCTGTAGTTGAGGATATTGATAACCCCCATGATCACCAGCAGCACCAGAAACACCGACAGCACCGATATGGCGATAAATTTATGACGCAGTTTTTTAATCATCGGTTCATTCCACCATTTCCAGCGAATATCCCGCGTTCCGCGACGCCTTGATTTTGATGTCGGCGTTCAGCGCGGTCAGCTTCTTGCGCAGGTAGGAGATATACGCCCAGACCACGTTGATTTCGGAATCGCTGTCGAATCCCCAGATTTTTTCCATCATCAGTTCCGTGGGAATAAGCTGCTTCGGGTTGCTCATGAGCAGCTCCATCACCTGAAATTCCTTGTTCGCCAGACGGAAGCTGCCGCTGGGCGAGGATAATTCATAGGTCGTGCGGTCGAGCGAGATATTGCCCATCGTCATCACCGAGCTCTGCGAGCCGGCGCGGCCTCTGGTCATGGCGCGGATTCTCGCCAGCAGTTCCTTGGTATCGAAGGGCTTGGTGAGGTAGTCGTTCGCGCCGTAATCCAGCCCGGTCACGCGGTCGTCGATTTCCGACTTGGCGGTGAGCATCAGCACGGGGATATTGTTCCCCTTGGCGCGAAGCCTTCTGAGCACCGTCAGACCGTCCATCTTGGGCATCATGATATCCAGAATCAACCCGTCGTACTGTCCGACCGACAGATAATCCAGCGCTTCCTCGCCGTCGTAGGCCGCGTCGACGGAATAATTGTTTTTTTCCAGAATGACGGTCAGCGCCTTTGAGAGCGACCTCTCGTCCTCGGCTATCAGCAGTCTCATTGCGTCGTCCTCCTATGATAAAATAGAATAGGCAAATAAAAAAAGAAAAAAAGGAAAGCGCGCAGCGCATAATCAGCGAGCGCATGCGAGCGCGGGAGTCAAGGGGGAACTTGTTCCTCCTTGCGGGTCAAGGGCAGAGCCCTTGCGGGGTAGTCCTTTTCACATGGAATGTGAAAAGGCAGGGGCAGCGCCCCTCGCTGCGACAAACTCCGACGAAAAAACAACCCGGGCGCAACCGATCAGGCAAAAAGCAAAATACCCCTTCCCCCTGACCGGAGAAAAAGCCTACGGATTCCAAACACGCCCATTCCCCGATTCACGCCATTTCTACACATTTCCAATCGCCTGAGCGGAAACTTACCTGAAAAAGAAATATTCCACCGTCAGAAAAGCGTCCATCATTCCGATAGCAAAGAATACCCACACCCGGAACCGCGTCCTGTCGCCGCGGTAGAGGAAATAGTAATTCGCGAATTCCTCCACAAAGCACGCCCATGACAGAATCAATATGGCGATAAGGCAGATTTTATTGGCTGTTTCCATCGGTTTTCACCCTCATCCATCAAAATCACACCCGCCTGACCGGAAGCCGGATGACGGTTTTCAGCTTTTCGGGAGCGGTTCGACGTGCGTCGCTGAGATAAATCTCGTGGTGGAAGCGGCTGTCGGTGATGTCGATTGCATAGCCGTTCTGCTCTGCAAATTCATGCATAGCTTCCACTGTGACCGGCTCGTCGTCATAGGAGCCGATGTGCATGCACTGCACGCACAGACCCTCGGCGTAGGTCAGGAATTCCGCCTTGGAAAAACAGGAGAAATCGGCCTTCTTCTTGCGGGAGGCTTCCTCCACCGCCCAGTCGAAGTCCCCGCGGGTCACAAAGTCCGGCAGACGGATGAGCGATATCCAGCATAGCTTTTCCTTGTGGGCGTAATCCATGCCCTGTACGCCCTCCTGCCACCAGAAACCTTCCAGCGGCGGCACCACATAGTCAAAATAGCCCTCGATGCGGTGATCGCCCTTCTTGCTCATTTTGAGCGTGAAAGCCACGCCGTACAGCAGTCCCATCGCCTGTTTGTATTCGCCCTCTTCGTCGTTCGGGTCGCCCTTGCCCCTGACGGCGATGAAATTCATTGCCGGAACCTCCACTAAGGTCGGCTTTCTGGGCGGCAGGTAGAATTCCCTGTATTCCTTCTTGAAATCGAAGGGCATGGCTATTTCCTCCTTTTCTTGGTTTCGGGAAGTTCGGGGTACATTCCCTCCACCAGCTCTTTCATAAAAGCCCTGTCCTCGATATTGTCGGCGAGAAGCATTTCCTTCCCGCCGTCGTAGGGCAATTCATACTGCGCCTTCGGCATGAGCCGCTTGGCGGTTGCGGTCGGCTTGACCAGAAACCGGTCGTCGTAAATCCCGCCGAAGATTCTGCCCTGGCAATAGAGGATGTATTCCCCCATCATCGGGCGGAAGGTGATTCCCTCCAACTCGCTCAGGCAGTCCAGAATGAAATCAAGATAGGATTTGGTGGAAGCCATATGGCAAGTACCTCCATATTTATATGGATTTTGTTATTTTGTTATTTTGTTATTATACTCAATAACGGCAATAGCTGCCAGCCGAGGACGAGCAAATACTTTCATATATGGTTTTTGTGAAGTCCGAGGCGGCACGCTAAATCGTTATTGAGTATAGTCAGCTTATTGAAAGAAATTTTTGACGCTTGGGGCCAATCAGATGGGTGGTTTCTCCGTCTGGATTCGCCTGAGCCTGTTGCGTGTCCGGGTCGGTCTTGCTCGGTCGCTTCGCTCCCTCGTGGGGCTCTGCCCCACCGCCCCGCAAGGGCTCTGCCCTTGACCCGGCAGGGATCCAGACCCCTGCACCCCACGCTCGCATTCGCTCGCTAGTTCGGCGCTGCGCACTGCTTTTTTCTTTTCTTATCCATATCATACTACAAAACAAAAAGCATTGCAACACGGATTTTGTAAAAATCTGCATTGCAATGCACTGGGAAGATTATTCGGATAATTCTTTCCTGATTCGGATCTTTCCCCGCAGGAAATTCGCCGCGCAGAACACAACAAACACCGCGATATTGATCAGCACGACGCTGGCGCCGGTTGGGGTGGAATATTCGTAGGAAATCACCATTCCCGTGAGGAAGCAGAAAACCGATATCGCCGCCGAACAGATCACCACATTCCGGAAGCATTTGAAAACCCGCATGGAGGACATCGCCGGGAAGATGATCAGGCTGGAAATCAGCAGCGCGCCGATCATCCGCATGCCCAGCACGATGGTCACGGCGGTCAGCACCGCAATGAGGAAGTTGTAAAATCCTGCCCGCACGCCGGTTGCCCGCGCAAATGGCTCGTCAAAGGTCACCGCGAAAATCTTGTTGTAAAAAAGCACGTAAAGCGCCAGCACTGCCAGCGACAGCACGACGCTCAGCGTCACGTCGGATTGGCTGATCGCCAGCACGCTGCCGAACATGTAGTTGTTGATGTCGGTATTGATGCCGGACTTCGTGGAAATGATGAAGATTCCCACCGCCAGCGCTCCTGTCGATAGCAGCGCGATGGCGGAATCGCCGCTCAGCCGGTCATTGGAGCTGAACATGAGCAGCAGGTAGGCCGCCGCAATCACCACCGGAATGGCCACCCACAGCGGCGCCCAGTTCATCACGGTGGCCACCGCCATGGCGCTGAACGCCACATGCGACAGTCCGTCGCCGATCATGGAATAGCGCTTCAGCACCAGATTCACGCCCAGCAGCGCCGAACAGAGCGACACCAGCGTTCCCACCACTAAGGCGCGGATGATAAAGGGATATGAAAACATTGCAAACATTTTTCAAATTAACCTCCAATGAAATCCTTTCCGATTTTGCTGCCGACATAATCCTCCGTACTGCCAAAGAACTGCACCGTGTGCTTTACGTGCAGAATTTTATTGGCGTGCCGGACGGCGGTTTTCACGTCGTGGGAGACCATGATGATGGTCATGCCGTACTTCCGGTTGATGGTCTTGATGACGGAATAAATCTCCCCCGTCACAATCGGGTCGAGTCCGGTGACAGGCTCGTCGAGAATGAGCATTTTGTTGGAGGCGCACAGGGCTCTCGCCAGAAGCACACGCTGCTGCTGTCCGCCCGAAAGTTCCCGGTAGGATTTGGCCGCAAGCCCGGTGATGCCCAATTCTTCCATGTGCTTTAAGGCTCTTTCCCTGTCGGCTTTGGTGTAGATGGGAATGAGCCGGCTGCGATTCAGGCAGCCCGACAGCACCACTTCCCGCACGGAAGCGGGAAAGTCCCGCTGAATGGCGGTCTGCTGGGGCAGATAGCCCACGTCGCGGCGGGTGATTTCGTCGGAGAATGTAATCTCGCCTTCCATCGGCTTTTTGAGTCCGGCAAGGCATTTGATGAGGGTGGATTTGCCCGCGCCGTTTTCCCCCACGACGCAGAGATAGTCCCCTTCCTCCACCGAGAAGCTGACGTTCTCCAGCACGGTCATATTTTCGTAGCCAATGGCAAGATTGTCGCAGGTAATGAGTGTTTTTTTATTTTTTTCTTTTTTTCCCTGGTTCTTCAATTCAGTGCCTCCCTCAGAATATCGACATTCGCCCGCATCAGGCTGAGATAGCTTTCTCCTGCCGCGAAATCCTTCGCGGAAATGTTGTGGCAGGTGTTGAACTGCGCGGTTTTCGTCCCGGCGGCTTCGGCGATCGCGTCGGCGACCTTATGGTTGGAAAGCTCGATGTAGAGCACCACCGGCACCTTCTCCCCCTTCACTCTGTCGATGAGGAAGGCAACCGTAGCGGCACTGGGTTCCGTTTCCGCCGCGCAGCCGGGGAAGGCGGCGCAGTAATCCAGCCCGTATTCCCTCACGAAATAAAGCAGCGGAAAGCGGTCGCCGAAGATCAATAAATTCCTCTCCGACCCGGCAATCACCTCGCGGAAGGAATGATCGAGTTCCAGCAGCTCGGCAACATATTCATTGGTATTATTGCAGTAATATTCCGCGTTGTCCGGGTCAAGCTCGCAGAGCGCCGTGTTGATGGCGTTGACGATGGCGATGGCGTTCATGGGAGAAGTCCAGACGTGCTCGTCGTATTCTTCCTCCTCTTCCTCGCCATGATGAAGGTCAGAATCCGATTCGTGCTCATGTTCATGATGATGTTCGCGGCTCTGCATTCCCTCGGCGGTTTCTTCCTCGATGACTTCCACGCAGTCCATCGCCGAGACAACCTTCATGCCGGGATTGTCCGCCGATTCCAGCACCGAATCGAGCCAGCTCTCCGATTCTCCGCCCACATTGAGGAAGAGGTCGCACTTTGCGATGCCGATGATGTCCTTCGGGCTGGGTTCATAGGAATGGGCTTCCATGCCGGGTTTGAGCAGCATTTTGATATCCGCCCTGTCTCCGGCAATCCGCCTCGCGAAATCGTACTGCGGAAAGATGGTCGCGACGATGGAGATTTTGCCGTCATCCGCTTTTGAAGCGGCACCGGCACAACCCGAAAGCATGGCAAACAGCATGGACAAAGTCAGCATTACCGCCAGCGTTTTTACAAAAAAGTAATGTTTCAAACTCATACCTCCTACCTTCTCCCTTTACGTTGCCTTTGCGTTGCACTTCTCACAAAGTCCGTAGATAATCGTGCGCCCGTTGTCCACCATGAAGCCGTGGTGCTGCATGATGTGGCGCTCGAATTCGTCCATGAATTCGCAGTCCATGTGAATCACCGTACCGCAGCGGGTGCATTTGAGATGAAAATGCCTGTCGCAGCCGCCCTCGCCGTCGATAAGCTGATAGGTCGCGCCTTCCCCGCCGTCGGAGAGGAATTTCTTGATTTCGCCGCTTTCCACCATGCGGTCAAGACAGCGGTAAATGGTCGCCTTGCCGATTTTCTCGCCGGCATTCATGAAGCGGATGTAAATTTCGTCCGCCGTCACGCAGGAATCGGGATGGAGCCGGAAATATTTTTCGATGGAATCCTGCTGTCGCGTGCGGTAATTCTTTTTGCTGTCCCTGTTGTCCATACTGTCACCTCATCCGACTCAAATTAAAACTGATAATCATTTTCAAATTGCCGGTAAAAGATATTATAGCACGGTTTTTGAAAAATGCAAGTCTTTTTTTTAGTGGACAGTGGTCAGTGAGTGGGAAGTGGGAAGTGGGAAGTGGGAAGAGATTCACTTTTCATTAAGGCTTTATTCATAATTTAGGCGCTTTCGTCATAATCAGTTCATAGTTACATTCGTTATACTAGCATATTTCACGTTTCAATTGCTTTAATATGGCGTTATTATGTTCACATCACACGAATATTGACTCATTTTATAGCCTTTTATTCATAATTTATTCACTTGACATTACAAGGGGTTGGGGTTATAATGATTTCAGAACACAATTTGTTGTTCTTGCATTAACCTCTATAAGGGATTGATACGGTTGGCATAATGCAAACCTCCTTTCTATGAAGAATTTACTTGCATTAACCTCTATAAGGGATTGATACCTAGAATTCCTAAGATTTCGGTTCCTGCAGGAATTGCTTGCATTAACCTCTATAAGGGATTGATACAGATTGCTACGGGTGTTTGGCTGGCATCAATAGTCTTGCATTAACCTCTATAAGGGATTGATACATAGCTATTATGAAACAAGCAATAGCAATACTATTTTCTTGCATTAACCTCTATAAGGGATTGATACGTGTACGTTGCTTTTTCTGTGCAGACCGAAGTCTGAACTTGCATTAACCTCTATAAGGGTATAGAAAAAACGGACACCGTCTGGCGTCCGTTTTTTTGTGCGTAAAAAAAGTCTGCCTTTTTCCGTATTGAGAAAAGGCAGCTAAATATTTTTGATTTTTTTGCGGGAATCATCCGTTACCGCTTTCGTTCAGTATACTCATAAGCATTTCTTTCAGTTCCGGAAAATCCATCATTACAGTATTATAGACATCTTCCATTCGCAGCGTCTGGTACTTATGGGCGGCAATATCTCTCATACCGGCTACCGCTTTCCATGGCACTTCTCTGTGTTCGTTCCGCAGTTCATCAGAGATATTCTTTACAAGCTCTCCGATATTGATGACCGTCATTCCTACGGCTCTTTTCAGTTTTTCATCAGACAAAAAAGCCTCCTGCTCCGTATCTCCGAGCATCTCAAAGGCGATATTTATCTCGGACAGAATTTTTTGCAGAATAATTTTATCCCTACGCTGCATAGATTTCGATCTCCTTCTCAATGGTGAACATGTCCGTATCTCTGACAGGGCCGTGAATAACGTCAACGCTGGTCTGCATTAATTCTTCCAGACGCTGCGTGATTTTTGAGAGAGTGAGAAGCGTCACCGGCTTGTAAAATTCTATAATCAGATCCACATCGCTCTTTTCTGTCGCTGTTCCGTCAGCCTGTGAGCCGAACAAAGCGACCCGATTGATCGGGAATTCCTTTACCACTTCAAGAACAGCGGCTCTTATCTCCGACTGTGTCATTTTATCTGCCTCCTGCCACACGTTTTCTTTCAAAAAACTTTCCATAGAATATTATACCAAATAATTCGGATACTGCAACCCATATATTCTGATTTGTCAGCATTTTTTTCCTCCCAACTTACTACTGAACACTGACCACTAAAAAACCCGCCGGGCAGAATTTTGTTTCCGTCCGACGGGAATTTTTTTAATTGTTCAGTAATGGCTCGTTGCGATAAAAGATTAGCAGACGCCCTGCGCCAGCATGGCGTTGGCGACCTTGAGGAAGCCCGCGATGTTCGCGCCGGCCACGAGGTTGCCCTCCATGCCGTATTCCTTGGCGGCCTTGGCGGAATTGTGGTAGATGTTCTTCATGATGTCGTGCAGCTTCGCGTCGACTTCTTCAAAGCTCCAGCTGTATCTCATGGAGTTCTGGCTCATTTCGAGAGCGGAAGTGGCCACGCCGCCGGCATTGGCAGCCTTGGCGGGTCCGAAGAGCACGCCGGCCGACTGGAACGCGTGTACGGCTTCGGGGGTGGAAGGCATGTTGGCGCCTTCGCAGACAGCCTTGACGCCGTTGGCGATCAGAGCCTTTGCGCCGTCCCCGTCAAGTTCGTTCTGGGTGGCGCAGGGAAGGGCGATGTCGCAGGGAATGGTCCAGATGTTTCTGCAGCCCTCGGTGTAGGTGGCGTTCGGATGATTCTCGACATATTCCTTGATTCTGCCGCGCCTGACCAGCTTGATCTCCTTGACAGCGTCGAGGTCGATGCCGTCGGGATCATGGATGTAGCCGTTGGAATCGGAGAGAGCGACGACCTTCGCGCCGAGCTGGGTTGCCTTCTGGGTGGCGAAGATGGCCACGTTGCCGGAACCGGAGATGACGACGGTCTTGCCCTTGAAGGAATCCTCATGGTCATTCAGCATTTCCTCGGTGTAGTAGCAGAGACCGTAGCCGGTGGCTTCGGTTCTGGCCAGGCTGCCGCCGTAGGTCAGACCCTTGCCGGTGAGCACGCCGCTGTATTCGTCGCGCAGTCTCTTGTACTGGCCGAAGAGATAGCCGATCTCGCGGCCGCCCACGCCGATGTCGCCGGCGGGAACGTCGGTGTCAGGGCCGATGTGCTTGGCCAGCTCGGTCATGAAGCTCTGGCAGAAACGCATGACCTCCATATCGGACTTACCCTTGGGGTCGAAGTCGGAGCCGCCCTTGCCGCCGCCGATGGGCAGGCCGGTCAGGGAGTTCTTGAAGATCTGCTCGAAGCCGAGGAACTTGATGATGCCTTCATATACGGAGGGATGGAAGCGAAGACCTCCCTTGTAGGGGCCGATCGCGCTGTTGAACTGAATGCGGAAGCCGCGGTTGACCTGAACATTGCCCTTGTCGTCTACCCACGGAACGCGGAACTTGATGATTCTCTCAGGCTCGACGATGCTTTCGAGGACGCCCATTCTGATATATTCGGGATGCTTCTCAATGACCGGCTCGAGGGATTCCAGAACCTCGGTCACAGCCTGATGGAATTCAGGCTCATTGGGGTTGCGCTTCTTGACGGTTTCCATAAGGTCTGCCAGATACTGATTTTTGAATGCCATTTGAATTGTCTCCTTATCTCAAAAATAAATCATACGCCTGTTGCGGCGCTGTAAATATCATTGTAATACACATTCTATCGGTTTGTCAATATGTTTTTTCTAATTTTTCGGGAATTTTGCAATATTGCTTTTTAAAAATTGCAAAATTGTGCATTTTATCGGTTGAATAGCGTGACATTCTGCATTTATCGCGGTCGTCTCAGGCAAACCACCGCTATGATGGCGAAAAAAGAAAGCACACACGCCATCGCCGCAAATACCGCGTCATTATATAATATGTCTTTTCCGAACAGATGAATCCCGGTTTTCTTTTCCGACAGAACGACGCCGTCTTCCGAAGCGCTTTCCGTTTCGGGCGGAAGGCTCTCCGTATCTTCCTCTGTGCCGTTTTCTTTCTCTGCTGTGTCAGACCAGTCCACATGCTCGAACATGTCGTTGACGCCGGGGGTATCGTACCCCACATTCGTGTAAACCAGACCGAACTGGCGGCAGTCGTATTTGTCATATTCCTTCACCCTGAAGCTCCATCTTTGCTGGCTTCTATGGCAGCGATACCCTTCAATCGCCATCTCCAGCGCGCTTCGGCCGCCGAAGCGTTCCAGAATCTTATCGCTCCACTGCACGGTAATCGGATGCTCCTCCCAGAGGTGAAGATAGCATTTCTGCACCGGATGAATGCCGTACTTCTCCGCGCTTTCGGGATAGACTGACGGATCCTGATACATTTGCAGAGCTTCCAGCAGGGTTTTGACATTCAGCTTGTGTGCGCCGTGGCCGTATTCGCCGTTGATGTCCTGCGCCAGAATGACCCGCGGGGCAAACCTTCGCAGCATTTCCACCTGGAATTCCATCACCCTGTCGTATCCGAAATAGTCCGCCGCGGCGGTCAGGCTTCGCTTTGTCAGGGGGTCGTCAAGAAATTGATCGGTTATCACAGGGTAATTCCTCACCCCGACCGTCCACAGGCCGTTGAGAAGCTCGTGCCCCCGTTCCGTGTCGTTATAGTGATTGGTGAGATACACCACCTGCACCTGATACCCCAGTTCACCGGCGTAGTAGGGCAGCGCTCCTCCGAACCACAAGTATTCGTCGTCGGCATGGGTAGACATGAGCATCAGATCCGCCTTCTCGCAGGGCGGTTTCCACACCTGCACCCAGTCCGGCAGAGTCCCCGCCGTAAAGGCATATACTTCCGTGAGTATGCTCCCCTCCGGAAGGCTGGCTTCAAAGCGTGTGACCTCTTGCTCCAGACCGATATATTCATGCAGGAATTCATTCTCCCCGCGCTGCATTTCAGAACCGTCCGGCAGAATCAGCGTCCACCGGCAGGGCATTTCAAACACGAAATAAAGTGCTTTCACCGGTTCGGCGGCGGTGAAAGTCAGCCGGAGGGAGGTATCCGCCTGAAAGTAGGAATAATGGCTGTTGTCGGTGATTGCGCTCAGCTTTACGGCTTTGCGCGGCGGAGCGGAAGCAACGGTCAGTTCCACCTTCCGGGCTTCCTCCCCTATTTCAAAAATCACTTCGGCATGAGCCGCAAGGCCTTGGGTCAGCGGAACGAACACAAGCAGCAGCAGCAGGGCAAGAGAAACAACTGTTTTCACAGACTTTTTCATTTTCTTCCACCCGCTTTCTTCACTCGGTAAACAGAGAACCTCCCTCGCAGTCAATACCGACTACAAGCGGAAAATCCCTGAATTCCAGCCGCTTGACCGATTCACAGCCCAGATCTTCAAAGGCGATCACTTCGCAGGAGGTGATGCACTTGGAAGCCAGCGCCCCCGCGCCTCCCACCGCGCAGAGATAGACCGAATTGTTGCGGCGTATCGCCTCGCAGACTTCCGGCGAACGCCCGCCCTTGCCCACCATCGCGCCCAGACCGAGGTCAAGCATCCGCGGCGCGAAGGGATCCATGCGGCTGGAAGTGGTGGGGCCGCAGGAACCGATGGCAAGATGGGCCGGCGTCGGCGTGGGGCCGGCATAATAGACCACCGCGCCTTCCAGCGGGTATGGCAGTGCCTCCCCGCTGTCGAGCAGCGCCATGATGCGCTTGTGGGCGGCGTCGCGGGACGTATAGACGGTTCCCGAAAGCAGCACCCTGTCCCCCGCCCGCAGCTTGGGCGCCATTTCCCTGATTTCAGATGTATTGAATGCATATTCAGCCATGTGGAAACTCCTTCTTATTGAATTAATCGCAACTAACCGCATTGCAAAAAAATACGGAATGATATACCGTCAATTATTATACCATTCTTCTCATGCATTTGCAATACATTTTGCAAAAAAACAAAGTTGCAATGTCACTTCAATTATGGTACAATATTGTCTGAGAGAACAACTTCATCCGCCCGACTGAATGGGGTTCCCTATTTTCAATCTACTATGCAAGGAGTGAACGGCATGTCCCAACCGTTTTACAAGGTCTATATCGCCTGCATGACAAAAAATGCGGACGGCAATACGACAAAGGACTGCATTCTGGCAAGGCAGCTTTACCGCAGGCTGGAACAGAAGGGCATTCACACTTTTCTGACGGAAAAATGCAATCCCGACGACAGGACGGAAGCGCTGGATTCCGCTTTGGTGCTGGTCGTGGCCGGAAGGAGCGCGGCCTCGCTGATGTCCGACGAGGTGCGCAACGACTACGAGGATTTCATCGCCGGAGTGGAGCTGTCCGGCAAGCGGAAGTGGCGGGTCTTCAATTACCTGCTGGGGCTTCAGCACGACGATCTGCCGGGTTACCTCAGGAATCACAGGTCGTATGAGCATTACCGCACCGATGAGCTGGTGGAAAAGATCGAACAGGTGCTGTCCGCAGACGATCCCAGAACCTGCATTCTGGAGGATCCCGACCGGCGGGAAGATAGCATGCCTCCCGCTGCTCGGGAACTGCCGGAATGCCTGCCCGATTGCGCGGAATCGGCGAGAGAAGCAGGTGACAGCGGCGATGACGAAGAGGATCTTCCCCTCCGGAGACGTGCCCGGGCACGCAGAGCGCCGCAGAGTTTTCCGGAAGAAAAGCGGACAGACCAGGCCGCCAAGCAGCCTTCCCCCGAAGGGGCGGAAGGAAGCAATGCCGCGCCGTTGATACCGCCCGTTCCCTCTGTGCCTTCTATGCCGTCCATGCCGTCCATGCCTTCCTCCCCCGGAAAGGGAACATCCCAAAAGCCTTCCCAGCCTGTGAAGGTCAAACCCGCCAGATTCAACAAGGCGGAATTCTCGGTGGTGGCGCCCGACGAGGTCAGACCCGGCAAAAGCTCGGTCATCGACCTGCTGATGTATACCCGCCGCCAGCGTGCCGTTGTGAGGCGCACCATCGCGCAGGCCAAGGAAAGTTCCTCCGAGGCGGCGCGGAGTTCCGCCGGCGTTTCCGTGAAACAGGGCAGCCGGATTACCGCGCGGCTCTTCTCTGACGATATGGAGCTGACCGACAGCGAGCGCACGATGATCTGGAACGGCGACGCGCTGGATTTCAAATTCCGCGTGACCCCGCCGGAGGATTATGCAAAAAAAGAGATCGACTTCGGCTGCTCCGTGCAGTTCGACGGCATTGAGATTACCCGTCTTTACTTCACCGTGGCGGTCGGCTCCAAAAAGAAGACCGCCGTCCGCTTCACACGAAAGGACTGCCGCAGGGCGTTTGTTTCCTATTCCCACAAGGACAGACTGCGCGTGGTGGAACAGCTTCTCGCCATTCAGGAAATCGCTCCCAAGCTGCGATTCTGGATGGACAACCGCAGCATGACGGCGGGCGATATGTGGAGAAGCGCCATTGCCTCTGCCATCAGGAACGCTGACGTCTTCCTGCTCTTCTGGTCGGTCAGCGCGAAGGAATCCTCCGAGGTGCGCAAGGAATGGGAATACGCCCTCCGGCTCGAACAAAGCGACAAAACGGGCGCCGGACGCCGGCGGAACGGCATGCGCTTCATTTCCCCCGTGCCGCTGGACAGCCCCGCCGACTGCCCCCCGCCGGAAGAACTGAGCGATCTGCATTTCGGCGATCCTTCCTTCGACAGCGATATTGACAATATCGAAAAAGTCAGGGTCTGGGCTGTGAGAGGCAGGAATATAAAATATCTGTAATGATTTTCGGTCTGCATTCATTCGCCGGTGAATGAATGCAGACTTTTTTTCTGCCGCGGAAAAAAATGCCTGCGCCGGATAATTCCGCCAAAAGAAAATTCCCGCGCATATTTTTTCTTGAAAGGCAAACAATAACAACACATACCCCAAACTATTCAGATGCAATCAGAAAAGGAGTTATTATATAGATGAAAGCTACAGGCATTGTAAGACGAATAGACGATCTCGGCAGAGTGGTGATTCCCAAGGAAATACGCCGCACCATGCGCATCAGGGAAGGGGAATCGCTGGAGATTTACACCGACGCGGGGGGCGAAGTCATCTTCAAGAAATATTCCCCGATAGGCGAACTTGACCCCTGTTCCGCGCAGTACGCGGAGATTCTCGCCCGCTCCACCGGCTTTCCCGCCCTCATCTGCGACCGCGATCATGTGGTGGCGGTTTCCGGCCTGCCGAAGCGGGAATTCCTCGACCGCCGCATTACGCCGGAGCTGGAGGAAAGCATGAATTCCCGCACTCCCTTCAGGGACGACGGCAGCGGTGAAAAAATATTTCCCGTGGAAGGAGCCTCACTCCCCGCCGCCTGCGTTTTTCCCGTCATATCGGCGGGTGATCTCAACGGCGCGGTTGTGCTCATGCAGAAGGAAGACGGCAGTCTGCCCGACGAAATGCAGAGTAAGCCCGCCGAAGTCGCCGCCGGTTTCCTCGGCAGCCAGATAGAGCAGTAGCCATTGTATTTTCCTCATTCGGTCAACACATTATCATCATAAAAATCTACGGCATAGCGGGAACCTTCCGTTTTTATGCCGTAGATTTTTTTATGTGAAATTTGTATAGGTTGCTCACATGTCAAAAAAAGATTAACCAAAGTCAAATTCCGATGGATAACATTGACAACAAAAACAATAGGTTTTCTGCGAGAAGTCCGCAGTGAGGGCATTATCGCCAAATCAGCAGGGAAATAATTGGCCATAATCATGATTCGCTTTTACTTGCTTTTTTCTATGAATTAGTATAGAATTATGGGGTAATTTAGAGATATGTCATGGCTTTGCCGGATCATCGCGGCCTTGATTGTGTTGAGGTGATCAACGGTGGAAAGGCTTGATAAGATTCTGGCTTCACAGGGGGCTGGCACTCGCAGCGAGGTGCGCAAGATGATATGGGCGGGCAGGGTAACCGTAGACGGTGAGATCTGCCGCAGCATCGACCGCAGGCTTGAGCCTTCTGCGCACGGGATCGCACTGGACGGCGTATCGCTGTGCTACAGGAAGTACCTCTACATTATGATGAATAAGCCCGAGGGAGCAATTTCCGCTTCCAATGATTCCCATGTGCAGACGGTTATTGACCTGCTGCCGCCTTCACTCCGCCGCAAAGGACTCTTTCCCGTCGGCCGCCTTGACAAGGACACCACGGGACTGCTCATCATCACCGATGACGGAGCCTTTGCCCACTCGGTCACTTCGCCAGGAAAAAAGGTATTCAAGACCTACAGAGCGACCCTCGACGGCGCTCTCACCGGAGCGGATATACAGTATCTGAGCGAGGGAGCGGTGATAGACGGCGGAGAGCGGTGTCTGCCGGCACAGGTTGCGGTGTTGGACGCGGAAAATCACATCTACGAGATAAAGATCCGCGAGGGCAAGTTTCATCAGATCAAGCGCATGGCGCAGTCGGTAGGACGCAGAGTGATCGCTCTGGAACGCACCGCGGTCGGCGCTCTTACACTCGACGCCGGACTCCGGCGGGGGGAAGCGAGAGAGCTGACGGAGCGCGAAAGGGAGCTCCCGCTTATCAACTGAATCATGCAGCCATCAGGCAGCCGGACAGACCGGATTACTTTTGTTTTTCATTCTTTCAGAGGGATTATTGAGACGGAAAAAATTGGAGAATTTTTCGGCAACTATTTCGAAAAACCGCGAAACAGCGCGGTATCTGAAAAACGCTTAAAACGAATGTAATAATTTGTTGCTAAAGGCAATAAATTCGGCAGACTTTCTAAATTAGAATTTTAACATTCGTTGAGTTCGTCAATTGAAATTGACACTCAAGTCTGTTAAAATGTTTACAGTTAATATTGGTTGTGCTTTGTATTTCTTGCGGGCAAATCATATTACATCTTTCACAATAATTTGGAGGTATTTTCAAATGGCAAGCTTATCTTTGAGACACGTGTACAAGAAGTATTCCGGCAATGTCGTTGCTGTTAAGGATTTCAACCTGGAAATCGAAGACAAAGAGTTCATCATCTTCGTTGGTCCTTCCGGCTGCGGTAAGTCCACTACCCTGCGTATGATCGCAGGTCTTGAGGACATCAGTGAAGGCGAACTCTACATCGGCGACACTCTCGCAAACGACATTCCTCCGAAAGACAGAGATATCGCCATGGTGTTCCAGAGCTACGCTCTGTATCCCCATATGTCCGTCCGTGAGAACATGGCATTCGGTCTGAAGCTCAGAAAGTATCCCAAGGCGGAAATCAATCGCCGCGTTGAGGAAGCTGCTCAGATCCTCGATATCAGCCACCTGCTCGACAGAAAGCCTAAGGCTCTCTCCGGCGGTCAGCGTCAGCGTGTTGCCATGGGCCGTGCTATCGTCCGTGAGCCGAAGGTCTTCCTTCTTGACGAGCCTCTTTCCAACCTCGACGCAAAGCTCCGCGCTCAGATGCGTACTGAGATTTCCAAGCTCCACCTCAGACTGGGCACCACCTTCATCTATGTTACCCATGACCAGACAGAAGCTATGACGCTGGGCGACAAGATCGTCGTTATGAAGGACGGTATCATTCAGCAGGTCAATACGCCTCAGTTCCTGTATGATCAGCCCTGCAATATGTTCGTTGCCGGCTTCATCGGCTCTCCTCAGATGAACTTCATCGACGTCAAGCTCGAGAAGAGAGGCGACCATGTCTACGCTCTGTTCGGCAACTATGCCATCAAACTCCCGATCTCCAAGAACAAGAACGGTCAGCTTGACGCTTACATCGGCAAGGAAGTCGTTCTCGGCGTCCGTCCGGAGCACGTACACGACGAGCCTGAATACATCGAGAGATATGTTGACAGCTGCATCGAGGCAGACGTGGAAGTTACCGAATTGATGGGTAACGAAACATTCCTGTACCTCAACGCTCTCGGCTCCAACATCACCGCCCGTGTGGCTCCCACATCCAAGACCAAAGCCGGCGATCATGTCAAGGTTGCTCTGGTCAACAGCAAGATTCACATCTTCGACAAGGAAACCGAGCTTGCTATCGTTAACTGATAAGTTGATAGCTTGATCTGATCAATTGAATTTTCTGTCGGTGTGCAGTTTTACTTCGGTAAGATTGCGCACCGACTTTTTTTGATATGATAAAGAATTTTTAGTCGATTTGCATATATACGCAACATAATTTGTTGAAAAACTAAGAATTTTTAAAATATTCAATAAAACACTTGAATTATTCTATACTTTTGTGTAAAATGTATATGTAGTAAAAGTTTTTGGTGCAATGTATATTTTGACCAATTCTTATCACATTACGTATTACAGGAAGCGAGGAGTTTTAAAAAATGCCTAACAGATTATATCAGACAGTTGTACATCAGATGAGAGACACCATCGACAGAACCATCGGCGTGGTGGAGTCGACCGGCACCATTCTCGCATGCAGCGATCTCGGCAAAGTCGGCAAGACCGCCTCCGACGTCCCTGTGGAGCAGATCGGTCAGGGCGAGAGCTTTGTTCACAACGGCTACAGCTATAAGCCTTTCAGTTCCCAGCCCACACCCGAAACGGCGGTATTCGTCGAGGGTACCGACGAGCAGGCTATGAAATACGCCTCCATTCTCGCCAGCTCGCTGATCATTATCAAGCAGTATTACGACGAGAAATTCGACCGCAACAACTTCATCAAGAACCTCATTCTCGACAATATCCTGCCCGGTGACATCTATCTGAAGGCCCGCGAGCTGCACTTCAACACCGACGTCAACCGCGTCTGCCTGTTGGTGCGCACGGTTTCCAAGCCCGACGTGGCGACATTCGATATCATTCAGAACCTCTTCCCCGACAAGACCAAGGATTTCGTCATCAGCATCAACGAGCGCGAAATCGCCATTATCAAGGAAACACATCAGGGCATTGACCTCAAAAACCTTGAGCAGCTCGCCCGTTCCATCGTGGACACCCTTTCCAGTGAATTCTACACCCATTGCATCGTGGGTATCGGCACGCAGGTGTCCGGCATCAAGGATCTCGGCGCTTCCTTCAAGGAAGCTCAGATGGCGCTGGAAATCGGCAAGATCTTCGACACCGAAAAGACCATTGTCTCCTATGAGAATCTCGGCATTGCCCGCCTGATCTATCAGCTGCCCGACAAGCTGTGCGAGATGTTCCTCAAGGAGGTCTTCAAGAAAGGTTCCATCGAATCGCTCGATCAGGAGACTCTGTTTACCATTCAGAAGTTCTTTGAGAACAACCTGAACGTCTCCGAAACTTCCCGCAAGCTGTTCGTCCACAGAAACACGCTGGTCTACCGTCTGGAAAAGATCAAGAAGCTCACCGGCCTCGACCTGCGCGAATTCGACCACGCCATTATCTTCAAGGTGGCGCTCATGGTCAAAAAATACCTCACCAACAAGCCCGTGAAGTATTGATGTTTCCCGATTTTACAAAATGAAAAAAATATCCGGTTGCGGAACGCCGAGAGCGCCTTCCGTAACCGGTGTTTTTGTGTTTAGGAAAATTAAAAAATCATTCTCCGCCGATAGCGGTATTTCCGTCAATCGTGAGGGTGTAATCGTCCGCCATATCCTCCACATAGCCGTAATAGAAGGGCACGCGGTCGGGGTAATCCACAACGGTGAATTGCGTGTTGCGGTTGTCAATCACACTGCCTGCCAGATCGGAAATATTTCCCTCCGTGCTGTGGGAGATAATGACAAAGCAGTCGTTTGTTCCGGGAACGAAGAGCTGCTCGATGATGCAGTAATTGAAGGTGGTCACTTTGCGCCTGCGGTTGTAGATTGTTTCCAGCTTGTATTTGCCGTCGCTGCCGACGGGCAGCACATGGGTGGTGATCTTCTCGTCGCCGGTGGAATTGACGACAAACGCGCACTTCTCGTATTCGTCAATTTCCAGAATCTCGCCGGTATTGTTGTAGTGAAAGGCGTCCTCCGGCTTGGAAAAGCCGATGAAGAAATTCTCCGCCGGAATCAGATGAAGGACGATCACGGCGGCGGCAAAGACGGACACCCCGCCGACCCACGCCTTTTGACTGCCTGCCACGGAACGCGCCATATACCGGCGTTCCTCGTCGCTGTAGGTGAGCATGATGAAGACGACGGCCGCCCCGGCCAGCGCCAGAATGATGCGGATAATGCTGTAGATCATACGAAAAATACCTCCCGCCGCGCGGCAGAATGATTGTATAAAAGTATTCTACCACAACGGCGGGAGCAATTCAATATTTTATTGACATTATTTCAGAGACATCATTTGTCGGCTTTTTCGGCACTGTCGGTCTTCTTCTGTGCGGGAGCCGCCGGAGCCGCCGGCGGGTTCTGGGGAAGATTGCCCTGCGGATAGTAGACCGGCATATAATTCTGCGCCACAGCGGGCCGATTCTGCTTGCCTGCCTTGGGCTGCTTGGGGTGCTTTTTGCGGTAGCGGCGGACAAAGAAGATCACGATTCCGGCGATCAGCAGCAGCGGAGAAATGGCGATGACGATGATGATGATCCACAGCAGCAGCGACCACAGGAAATTCAGCACGCTGAGGAAGCCGTTCTTGATGAGTGTGATAAAGTCGCTGAAGCTGAGCGAATCCCATTCAAAATCGTCCTCCGCGCCGGCATGGAGCTTGACCTGCTGGCGGATGGACAGGTGAATGGTGGAAAGATCGACTTTGGAATCGTAATATTTCAGCATTCCCTCCATCGACTCGATTTCGGCGGTCAGGTCGGTGATATAACGCTGCACTTCCAGCGCTTCTTCAATGGTGGTGGCTTCTTTGAGCAGCTTGTAATAGCTCTTGAGGGCTTCTTTCTTGGTTTCCAGCCGGAGCTTGATGTCGTAATATTGCTGTGTCACGTCATTGGAAGACACTTCGGAGCTTGTCACCTTGTCGGTTTTCTCCGCAAGGGCGATGAAGTCATTGAGCTTGTCAGGAGTGATTTTCAGCTCGGCGTTGATATAGATGTAATCGTAATTGCCGTAGGTATCGGTGGATTTGCTGACGCTGATTTCCTTGCCGCCGTTGTCCTTGGCAAAGGCCAGCAGCGTGTCGTAACACTTCTGGGCGTCGCCCGATTCAATGGTAATATCCGCCGTGCGGATGATCTTGTCCTCATACGCGGCCGGCTTTTCGCCCGAAGTCTGCCCCTTGGCCGCGCCGGAATTGTCAATGTCATCAAGATACTCCTCTGTTTCCGCCTCGAAGCTGTCAGCCGAACGGTTGACCGAAATTCCTTCCTCCGTGTAGCGGTCGGCGGCATAGGCTTCGGAGGACTTGGAATAATCCGACGCGCCGCAGGAAGTCATCAGCGCCAGTATCATGGCGGACGCCGCTACGGCCTTGAGGAATTGATGCTTTTTCATTTTTTTCATTGAACTGCACTCCTTTGCATTTTGTTTGATGAATCAAATTCATCTCTCGTAAGCTATAACCCTATTTTTCGGAAAAAGGTTGGTAAATCGGAAAAAAAATCCGCTCTTTTGAAAAATCAGCCGGCATAGCCCTGTCAGTGCGCTATACCGGCTTAGAGCCTGTTCAGAATCTCTCCACGCACGTCTGGCTGGCATCTTTTCCGCCATATTTTGCCAGAAATCCCAGCGAAACATTCGTTTCGCTAGTTAATACACAAAGTATTGCCTGCGGTTTTGGCGTCATCTGGCGAAAA
>JAFRXY010000103.1 GCA_017441385.1 Clostridia bacterium
AGACCGTCACCATGCCGTTCATCGGACGTGTGATTTTGTAAATGCGGAAGGGCTGTATGTCGCCCGAATCGTCGTGCCGCGCCGCGATAATGCGTTCTTCGCAGATGTCGGCGTAATGCAGTCCCGTGATGGGATACACCATTTCCAGCTCGTACTGACCGTTGCGCTCCTCCGTGACAAGACACTTGGTCGCTTCGGAAAGCCTGCCCAGACCGTTGTTGACAAATTCGACTTCACTTGCCGGATAGAGAATCGGCTTCACAGACACCACCACCTCGGAATCAATTCAATTTTGGTAACGCCCGCGCCGAAAATGATGCCGGTCGTGCCGGGCTGCAGCACGGGAAATTCGCCGCCGGAGAGAATCAGACAGCCGTTTTTGTTGACGCTGGCTTTGTAAGCGTCCTCCAGTTCGCAGTCGATGTCGGTGTATTCGTCGCACTCGGTCACCGTCACGGTGACGTCGCCGATGATGACCTGTCCGGTGCCGAAGATTCGCAGCAGCGGACGCGCGTCAAAGAGCGTCGGATTGTAGACCGTGCCGGAGCCGGTGAGAATCTGCCTGCGTTCGCCGGATTTGAGATACTGCTGCGGTTTGCAGGAAAAGGTCAGGTCAAAGGAGCCGCTGACATTGTACGCGCCGACCTTCGGACTGACTTCCGCGTCCATCACCGCCACGCGGTAATGTTCCGGGTGGTAGGAATCCTCCAGCCGGTGATACCCCGGTTCCTGCAGGAGGAAGTTCATAAACGCGCTGTATTTTTCGGGAAAGGCACGCTGAATCCCGATGTGGTATGTCAGGCCGACGTTGCCGTACCGTCTGTTGGAAAGCAGCAGGTCGCCGTTCCTGCCCGGAATGGCGGTGCGCTCCAGCTCCGGCACGGCTTTTTTCCATGTGTCCTCGCCCGAGAGAATCAGCCCGAAGTCCGCGCTGCTCCTGCCGTTGTAAATGAATTGATGCATTTTTTCCTCCCGAATACTTACGCAAACGCCGCGTTCCTTCTCGCCACGCCAAGATTGATACGCTCCTCGATTTCGTCGGCAAGGGCGCTGATATCCTGCCCCTCATGTCCGTAAACATTGATGGTCACGCCGCCGTAGTTGATGTTCGTGGAGGTGTTCATTCCGGCGACCGCCCTCCTGATCATCTCCATCAGGCTGCGGGTGCCGACCACCGTTTCGCTGCCGGCTTCACCCGCGCCGAGAAGGCTGCCGTTCTTTGCGCCGAAAATGGTCGGCTTATTGAGAATCATGCCGCCGTCCATCGCCTTTTTGTACCACTGAATACTGATATTCGGCAGCTTCACGATGCCGCCGACGTCCTTCCACGTCCAGGAGAAATGCGGCATTTTGAGCTTGGGAAAGCTCCAGTTGAATTTGAACAGGCCTTTGATTTTGTCAATCGCACCGCTGATGACGGACTTGGCGGAATTGATGGGCGTGGTGATGGCGGTCTTGATGCCGTTCCAGACGGTTGTCGCCGTGCTTTTGATGGCATTGAACGCGGTGGACACCACATTCTTCACGCCGCCCACGGCATTGGAAACAGCGGTTTTGATGGAAGTCCACACCGATGTGACGGAGGTTTTGATGCCGTTCATCACGCCGCCGACTGTGTTTTTCACGCCATTCCATACGCTCTCCACGGTGGATTTGATGCCGCCAAGCACGGTGCTGACAGTCGTTTTGATGGAAGTCCAGACCGTCGTGATGACTGTTTTTACAGCGTTCACAACGGTGGTGATAGTGGTTTTGATTCCGTTCCAGATGGTGGAAACGGTCGTTTTAATCCCGTTCCATATTGTGGAGAAGAATGTGGAAATCGCGGTGAATACGGTCGTAACGGTAGTCTTGACAGCATTGACGGCAGTGGAAACGGTGGATTTAATGCCGCTCCATACGCCGGAGAAAAAGCCGACAATGCCGTCCCAGATGCCAATGAAGAAGGATTTGATGCCGCTCCAGACGGTCTTCCAGTCGGTGCCGAACCAGCCGAGAAATACATCCACAATGCCGACCAGCATATCGACGGCGGCTTTCAGGATGCCGAGAATGCCGTCCCATGTGCCTTTGAAAATTTCCTTCAGACCGTTCCAGACCTGTCCCCAGTTGCCGGTGAATATTCCGGCGAACACATCGAACAGCCCGACCAGAATATCCAGCACGCCCTCCAGAACGGCGGCAATGGCGGCAAACGCCCCCTCAAACACCGGTGCGAGAAGATTGCAGAATCCGTCCCAGATCGTTTTAATGAAGTCCACGATATCCTTGAAGGAAATGCCCAGCGCGGCAAGCCTTGTTTTGATCGCGTCACCGAATTTGACGAAAGCCGCCTTGACCTGTTCCCAGATCGCGATGACCTTGTTGCGGAATTCCTCGTTGTTGTTCCAGAGATGAACAAACGCCGCCACCAGAACGGCGATAACGGCGACCACGGCGATGATCGGAGCGGAAAGACCGCCGATCGCCGCGCCGAGTTTGCCGAGAATCCCCGTGCCGGAGGTCATGGCAAGTTTCAGATTACCGATGCCCTTCGCCAGCGTGGAGAAGCCCTGCATGGCAGCGCCGACCTTGCTGATGGTCGTTCCGATGACAATCAGAAGCGGACCGATGGCGGCTACCAATGCGGCAATGCGGACGATATTCTTTTTCGTCCCCTCGTCCATGCCGTTGAGCTTGTCGGTAAATTCCTGAATCTTGGTGACAATGGAGCGGATCACCGGCATGAGAATTTCGCCGAAGGAAATCGCAAGCTCCTGCAGCTGTGATTTGAGAATGGTGAGCTGTCCGGAGAGATTGTCCTGCATGGTCGCCGCCATGCGTTCGGAAGTGCCGTCACAGTTGCCGATGGCGTTTGACAGCTTGTCGATGTCGGCCGGAGCCGCGTTCATCAGCGCAAGGAAGCCGGACATGGCGTTCTTGCCGACCAGCGCTTCGGCGGCGTGTGCCTTTTCGGATTCGGAAAGTTTGGAGAACGCCGCGCGGCAGTCGGCGAGAATGTCGGACAGCCCTCTCATGGAGCCGTCCGCGTTGGTGGTGTGAATGGTGACTTCACCCAGCGCCTTGCCGGTCAGCTTGATGTCGCTGGAGAGATTATTCATGACGGTTCGCAGCGAAGTACCCGCCTGAGAACCTTTGATGCCGCTGTTTGCCATCAGACCGATTGCCTGCGCCGTGTCCTCCGCGGAAAATCCCAGCGCGCCGGCAATCGGAGCGCAGTATTTGAAGGTTTCGCCCATCATGGACACGTTGGTATTGGCGTTGGAGCTTGCCGCGGCGAGAATATCGGAAAAGTGTCCCGCGTTGGACGCTTTCAGTCCGAAGGCTGTGAGCGCGTCGGTGACGATATCTGACGCAACGGCGAGGTCTTCGCCTGACGCCGCCGCAAGGCTCATAATGCCGTCGATACCGTCGATCATCTCTCCGCTTTTCCAGCCCGCCATCGCCATATACTCAAAGGCGGAGGCGGCTTCGGATGCGGAGAATTTGGTCTTTGCGCCCATCTCACGTGCCTTGTCGCGGAGGGTCTGCAATTCGTCGCCCGTCGCGCCGGAAATGGCGGAAACGCGGCTCATGCCCTCGTCAAATTCGGCGGTAGTCTTGACGGCAGCCGCGCCGACTCCGGCAATGGCAAGCGTGACGGGCATCATCTTTTTGCCCGCACCGGCGATGGAATCGCCCACCTTCTGCATCTTGCCGCCGATGGCTTCGATTTTCGCAAGGGCGGTATTGGTGTTGGCAGCTTCCCGCTGCAATCGCTGCAGCTCCTGCTCAGTTTCGACAATTTCACGCTGCAAAGCGTCGTACTTGTCCTGACCGAGCGTGCCTTCTTCCAGCTGCTTTTTTGCCTGCTCCTGCGCGTTTTTCAGCGCGTCCAGTTTTTCCTTTGTCGCGGAAACAGCGTCCTTCAAAGCACGCTGTTTTTGTGACAGAAGTTCGGTATTGGAGGGGTCGAGCTTGAGCAGCCTGGACACGTCTTTTAATTCCGACTGCGTTGTCTTGATGGTATTGTTGACCGTTTTCAGCGCCTGGTCGAGCTTGGTGGTGTCGCCGCCGATCTCGACCGTAATGCCCTTGATTCTGCTTGCTATATGCTCTCCCTTCTTCCGTTACGAAATTCGCCGGGTGTTTCCGGGCATAAAAAAAGAGCCGATTGCTCGACTCAATATTGTCAAGTCATCAACTCTCTGATGTATATTTCTGAATTACTTCCTGTGAGGATACTTTTTTCAGAATCCATAATCCTTCCGGATTTCCTCAAACACCTGCTCCGCAGGTTCTGTTCTTCCCTCGAGCATATCGTCATAGCCCTTCTGGATTTCAGCGTCAAGTTGCTCTTTGGAAAGATTACCGGGAACAATGATTTCTGTTTGCGTTTGGGTTCTGATCATAGCAATACCTCCGTGTATGTTCGCACAATGGTAGGGTCACTTTACTTTTACACTTATTATGTTATACTTTTTAAGCGCAAAAGTAAAGTGTTTTCGAGACTAAAACGCATCAAACTCCCTCTGCCCGGCGATTCTGTCGTAGGTCACGGAATCGTTGCCTTTCTCCGTCCATACGTCAAGCACCATGCCGATGGTCAGCAGGTCGAGGTCGCTGATTGAAATGCCGATTTCCACGCATCGCAGCAGGAAGAGTGCGGTGGTCATTTCCCGACTGCTTGATTCAGGTTTTTTTTAGACTCAACGTCCGTAAAAATATTGGCTCCCCACAAGTCCAGAATTTCAGGCAGCACCTGATAGATGGAAAACATCTCAAACTGCTCCAGCCATTCGTCGATGGTAGAGGGAATGGTCGGGTCGGCGTGGTATGCCATGATGTAGGCGACGTTCTCGAAGATTTCCAGATCGTCAATCTCCATCATGGAGCCGTCCTCGCCGCCGTTCTCCCGGAAGGATTTTTCCAGCCTTGCGAGGTCCTTGAAAATGTCCCTCTTGAATTTAATGCGGTAGAGCCGGGGAACCGACGCGGAGGAGCGGAATCTGACCTGCTTGTCGCCGATTGCGACTGTCTTTTCAAGCATAAACAGCCCTCCTTACGCGCCGGTTGCCGGTGCGGTCGTGTCCTGCGGAATGTAGACCGCCTTGTACCAATTCTTGTAGGTGTTCGCCGCCGTTTCGTCGCCCGTGCGGGATTTCACCAGACCGTCCTCCCTCGGGTCGGCTGTCAGCGACAGCTTTTCCTTGCCCGGTTCGATGGAGTCCTCCTTGGTTTCTGATTCGATGGACGGACGGGACGCGGAGCAGTTGTAAAGCACGTGGCGAATGCCGTGCGCGTCACCGTCAAATTCAAACAGCAGCGCAAAATACACCACGTCGGTGTTGTCCGAACGCTCCACCAGCACGCCGTTCGCGTCCTTGCTCTCCTGCAGGATGTCCGTGCGGAACCATTCGGGAATGAGCGCAATCTCCAGATCGCCGGAATAGCCGTTGTTGGACGTGGAGCGGAAATACACAATGCCGTCCGCGTAGAAGGGATTGGAGCTGCCCTCCGCGTCAAGCGAAATGCTCACCGCGCCGGGAATCGGCTTGGGTGTGTCGTAGGTAAAATTGCCGTCATTGTTCTTGGTGAGCTTGGCGGCGTGTACGTTTTTCAGGTTGTACTTGACCTTATTTCCCATTGGCTGAGTCCTCCGTTTCAAAGGAATAAAGCACCTCGTAGAGCCTTTCGCTTTCTATCCAGACCTCGCTCTTGTTGTAGAAAACGCCGTAACGGTCAAGGACGTTCTCCAGCGTTTTTTCAATATCAGGGTCTTTGTGGTCGGTATAAAGCTCCAGATGCACTTCGTTGATTTTAAAATAGACGCGCCCGTCGGCGGCAAAATTCCGGGACGATGGGCACAGGAACAGAAGAAAAGGCGGCTGCGGCGACTGCCCCTCCGCAAAATGGTCGTAGGCATACGGCAGGGACGTTTCGTCCAGCATTGCCATGATTTCGATATGCGTCATTCCGTCACCCCTTCAATGCCTTTTCGATGTCGCTCATCAGCTGGTTCTCGCCGTGTTCCTCCGCCGGCGCGATATGCGGAATCGCCCTGACGCGACCGCCGCCCCGCTTGGCGTGACCGTGTTCCAGCAGGTGAGCAAGCATATACCGGGTCGGCGAATACACCGTGACCGCCATGGAATGGGTCGTTTCGGACGTGGTCTTGGTACGCCAGCTTTTTGCGTATTTTCCGGTTCGCCTGGGAGCGGAGGACTGAATGTCGCTTTTCACGGTATTGCCCGCCTTCCGGACCGCCCTCTTTACCTCGGAAGAAGCAAGGTCGGCGTATTCGGTCAGACCCTCCATCACGGTTTCGGAAAGCTGCTCGATTCTGATTTTGTCGGACATTTTATCGTTTCACCCTCCTGCAAATCAGCTTTGCGGAATGTCCCCGGTAATTCATGTGATCGACGCCTTCGATGTCGTACACATGATCGCCGAATTCCACGCGGAATCTGTCCGAGGTGACGGCGGCGATCTCCCGGCACCACCGGACGGTGAAGGTAATGCCGCCGCCCTCGGTGATGGCGCCTGCCGCTCTGTCCTCGGCGGGAGATTCTCCGCTCACCGACGCAAAGCAGGAAAAGTAGGGTTTCCAGAAGCTCATGCTGTTGCCGTATTTGTCCGACACCGTTTCGCTCTGCTGGATGTGGATGCGCGTGTTGAGAAGCCCTATCTTCATCAGAAGCACTCCCTTCGCACGCCGAAGAGCAGCGACCGCAGCGTGAGCGTCAGCTCGTGGTGGTCTGCCTGCTCCCGGTGTTCAAAAAGATAGCCCAGCGCGTACAGCACGGCGGTTCTGGATTCGATGCAGCTTTCCTCGAATTCGTTTTCATCGTCAATGCGCGCGACGCTCATGCACAGCTTCTGCGCCGAATCGGAAAGCCGGCGGATCAGCTCGTCTTCGTCGTCGGAATCCACGCGGAGATAGGTCTTGGCTTCATTGAGTGAAATCATCCCCATGGCTCATCAGCTGCCGGAGGAAGCGGCGCCCTTCTGCTGCAGAACCTTGACCGCCTCGGGAAGAATCAGTTTGCCGTCCAGACGCTTGGTGGCGATGAAGCCGATTTGACCCGTGTCGGCGTAACGCTCGTTCAGACGCTTGAAGGTGATGCCCTGACGGTCGCCGATCCAGTAGAAGGAAAGGTCGCCGAAGATGACCGACTTCTTGCCGCTCTTCATTTCGGGAACGAAGGGCGAGGTAAAAATGCGCTTGCCGAGCAGCGTGTCGTAGGTGCCCTCATGGAGCGCCGGCTGCCAGAGGTACTGGCCGTTGTTGTCCTTGAGCTTGCGGATGGCGGCGATAGATGCGTCATTCAGCACCCAGATGGCGTTTTTGCGGTAGGGCGCTTCCAGGCTGTAGAAAAGATCGATGATCTCATCGGCGGTCACGGCGGTCGCGGACGCGGCTGTCACGCCCACCTGCGCGCCGCCTGTCGCGGCGAGAATGCCGAGCGGCTTGCCCACGCCGTCGCCGTTGAAGAAGGCGTCCTCCTCCTTGTTGCCGATGCGTCTGGCAAATTCGGACGCAAAATAGCCCTCCAGATCGAAAGCGGAATCGTTGAGCAGTTCTTCCGACACCTTGATGAGGGTGCCGACCTTGTGTGCCCCGATCATCTGCTGACCGAATACATCGTCGCTCTCGGGAATCGCTCCTTCCTCGTCAATCCACGAGGCGGTTCCCTTGGAGGTTACCACGGGAATCTTGTGATTGCCGGAGGAAGTGGTGAATACATGGGCGTGTTCACGCACGATGTTTTCCTGCTCCAGCGCCTGCACAAGGGTATGCTCGAATTCATCCGGGACAAGATAACCGCCCTCGGAATCCACGCCCTCCTGCAGGGCGTTCTTCATTTCAGGCGTGACGGAATCCTTGCGGCGGGTCTGGTTCCAGAATGCCGCGCTGTATTCGTCGGACGCGCGTCCCGTCTTTTCGCCTGCCTTGGCAACCGCAGCCGGCTTCTCGGTAAGGGGCGACGTGAGCGGACGGGACAGTTCCGCGTCCATTGCTTCAAGGCGTTCCATGCGGCTGATTTCCTTGCCGAGGTTGGCGATGTCGTTTTCCATCGCGGTGTAGACGGCGTCGTTCTCCTGCGAGAGAAAGCCGTCGGGCGTGCGGTTGGATTCCAGAAAGGCTCTGGCTGCCGCCAGCTTCTGCGCCCTCTTGTTTCTCAGTTCGATGACTGTCATAGTGAAAATTACCTCCTTAGTTTTGTAAAAGATTCAGCCGCTCCATCAGTTCATTGACGGAACGGCCGTGCTTTACATTCTGATTCTTTTTGACGATCTTATTGACAAGCGCGGCTTCCACCGCTCTGTCGGAAAATTCAAGCGCGGGCATTTCTGCGGTAACATCGCCGCCGAGCATTCCGTCCGCAAAGCCGAGTTCAATGGCTCTCTTGGCGTTCATCCATGTTTCACAGTCCATGAGATGGCTGATTTTCGCCCTGGTCAAGCCCGTTTTCAGCTCGTAGGCGTTGATGATGCTCTCCTTGACTTCCTCCAGCAGATCGATGGCTTTTTCCATCTCGTCCTTACTGCCGAAAGCCGCCGTCATGGGGTTGTGAATCATCATCATGCCGGTGGGAGCCATCAGCACAGAATTTCCCGCCATGGCGATAACGGACGCCGCAGAAGCCGCCAGTCCGTCGATCTTGACCGTGACGCAGCCCTTGTATTCCCTGAGCATGGTGTAGATCTGGCTTGCCGCGATGCAGTCGCCGCCGGGGCTGTTCAGATACAAGACAATGTCGCCCTCTCCGGCGAACAGTTCGTCGCGGAACATCTGCGGCGTGACGTCGTCGTCAAACCAGCTTTCCGAAGCGATGGGACCGTAAATTTCCAGCGCCCTCGGCTCTGCCGGTTCGGAATCCGCCTGATTTTTCCAGTTCCAGAATTTTCTGTTGTCATTCATCGGTTGGTTGTTCCTCCTTTCGGGATTGATTCGCAAAATCTCCGGCATGGACGAGCGGCAGCATATTGCCATTGACCAGATACAGGTCGCCGCCGTCCTCTTCGGAAATGCGGTCGAGATTTTCCAGCTCCCGGATGTCGTTCGCCGAAAGCCAGCCGTTCTGCCTTGCGGTGGCGTAGCCGTTCATGCGGCTTTGGTAATCGCCGCGGAGCAGCCCTTCCAGGTTAAATTTGAAGAAATAGCAGGTCTTTTCATCCGGCGTGAACAGCGCCCGGGAAAGCGACTGCTCCCAGCGCACCACCCACGGGTCAAGCGTGTATTTGACAAATTCAAGGCTCTGCTGCTCGATATTGGAAAAGCTCGATTTCTCCAAATCCCCCACCATGTGCGGAGGGATGCGGAAAATGCGGGCGATTTCGTTGATCTGGAATTTGCGCGTTTCAAGAAACTGCGCCTGTTCCGGCGCGATGGAGATGGGCGTGTATTTCATGCCCTCTTCCAGAATCGCCACCTTCCCGGCGTTCTGGCTGCCGGAAAAGCCCTTGTTCCAGCTGTCGCGCACGCGCTCCGGGTCCTTCACCACGCCGGGATATTCCAGCAGACCGCCGGGTGTTGCGCCGTTGGCGAAGAATTTCGCGCCGTATTCCTCGGTGGCGATGGCAAGACCGATGGCGTTCTTCGCCATGGCGATGGGCGAATATCCCACCAGCCCGTCAAAGCCAAGTCCGGGAATGTGCAGCACATCGGAGTTTTTCAGGATTACGGAACCGCCCTTCATGGTGGGCGCGTCGTCGCGGCTGGTCTGGTAGCTGTAGAAAAGATGCCCGGAAGAATCCCTGTCCACCGTCATGCGGTTCGGCATAAGCGGATAGAGCGCGACCACTTCGCCCTTGCCGTTGCGGATGATCTGGGCGTAGGCGTTGCCCCACAGCAGCAGGTGCGTCATGAGCGTCTCCCGGAAGACAAAGGAACTCATCTCCGGATTCGGTTCGTCATGGAGCAGACGGTAGAGCGGATGATCGGTTGCCTTTTCCTTGCCGCCTTCTCCGTTGTATCGGTAGAGGTGAAGCGGCAGTCCGGCAATCGCCTCGGCGAGAATCCTCACGCAGGAATACACCGCCGTCATCTGCATGGCGGAGCGTTCCGTCACCGACTTCCCGGCAGTGCTGCCGCCGAGGAAAAACCGGAAGCTGCTGCCGGACGTGGCGTTCTTGGGCTTGTCACGCGCCTTGAAGATGCTGGTCAGGATGTTCAATTTACTTTGTACTCCTTTCAATTCTTAATGGGGTGACCCCCTTTTGCGGGATCCCCTACACAAACAAAATCCCCCGCGTGTCGTAGACCGATTCGGTAGACACATTGCCGCAGCGGATGGCGCGGTCGAGCGCCATGATAGTGGCGATGGCTCCGTCAATCTTCTCGGTGGATTTTTCCTTGTCGGCTTTGATGTTGCCCGCCGGGTCGGTGCGGATGTAGATGTTGTCCATCATCCAGCGGAGAACGGGATGCCCGCCGTGGGCGATCTTCTGCTCCAGCACCAGCTTCATCAGTTCCTTGGTCGGCGGCGACATATCTTTAAAGCCTTGCCCGAAGGGCACGACGGTAAATCCCATGCCTTCGAGATTCTGCACCATCTGCACGGCTCCCCAGCGGTCAAAGGCAATCTCGCGGATGTTGAATTTTTCTCCCAGACGTTCGATGAATTTTTCGATAAAACCGTAATGCACCACGTTACCCTCGGTGGTCATGAAAAGCCCCTGTCGCTCCCACAGATCATACGGCACATGGTCGCGCCGGACGCGGAGCGGCACCGTTTCCTCCGGAATCCAGAAGTACGGCAGAATCATGTATCTGTCGTACTCATCGGTCGGAGGAAAGACCAGCACGAAAGCGGTGATGTCGGTCGTGCTGGAAAGGTCAAGGCCGCCGTAGCAGACGCGCCCTTCCAGAGCGTCCTCATCGACCGGAAAGGCGCAGGCGTCCCATTTCTCCATCGGCATCCAGCGGACAGCCTGCTTCACCCACTGATTCAGTCGGAGCTGCCGGAAGGAATTTTCTTCGCCAGGATTCTGCCGCGCGGAATCGCAGGCGGCTTTCACCTTGTCAATGCCGACCGTAATGCCGAGAGAGGGATTTGCTTTCTTCCAGACCTTCGGGTCCGTCCAGTCCTCGCTCTCGTCCGCACCGTAAATCACCGAATAGAATGTCGGGTCTGCCTTGCGGCCTTCCGCAATGTCGATGGCCTTCTGATGCACCTCGTAGCAGATCGAATTGGTGTCGTTCCCCGCCGTGGTGATGAGAAAATACAGCGGCTGCATCCGGGCGTCGCCGGAGCCTTGCAGCATGACGTCAAACAGCTTTCGGTTGGGCTGGGTGTGAAGCTCGTCAAAAATCACCCCGTGCGTATTAAAACCGTGCTTGTTCGCCACGTCCGCAGAAAGCACCTGATAGAAGGAATTGGTCGGCTTGTAGATCAGCTTTTTCTGCGATTCCAGAATCTTCACCCGCTTGGATAAAGCCGGACAGAAGCGCACCATATCCACCGCCACGTCAAAGACGATCTTCGCCTGGTTGCGGTCGGCGGCGCAGCCGTAGACCTCGGCGCGTTCCTCGCCGTCACCGCAGGTCAGCAGCAGCGCGACGGCGGCGGCAAGCTCCGACTTGCCCTGTTTCTTGGGAATTTCAATATACGCCGTGTTGAATTGCCGGTAGCCGTTGGGTTTGAGAATCCCGAATAAATCGCGGATGATCTGCTCCTGCCAGTCTATCAGCTCGAAGGGCTTTCCCGCCCATGTGCCCTTGGTGTGGCAGAGGTTTTCGATGAAAGCCACGGCGAAATCCGCTGTCTCCTTGTCGTAATAGGAATCCTTCGCCCTGAATCTGGTAGGCTTGTATTTTTTCAGTTTTCGCATGGGCATTTAAAAAATCTCACCTCCCGGACAAAAAAATATAAAAGTGTATTGATATTTCAATCATTATGTGCTACAATATAATAAAAAATGATTGAGGTGACAATGCTATGGCAAATTTACAGGTCAGACTAAACGACGATATTAAAACGCAGGCGGATTTGCTTTTCGCAAGTCTCGGATTGGATACTTCAACCGCTGTCAGAATGTTTCTGGTAGCCGCAATCGAAAACGGCGGAATACCGTTTGAAATTCGTCACAGGACACTCAGCGAAGGAGTACAGCAGGCGATTTCTGACAGCAGAAACAGAGCCAATCTGAACGGTCCTTATCGTTCCGCAGAAGAAGCTGTGGCTGCAATGCTGGAGGATTAAACCGTGTATCAGATTGAATTTACTAACGAAATGAAGCGGAAGAATTAAAAACGGAGTAGGCGATTTTTGTAGAATCCCCCGCTCCGTTTTCTTTTTCGTTTAATTCACCTTGAAGCGGATTCCCATGACGGCTTCCGGCTGGGTGTGTCCCCATTCGGGTTCTATGCGTCCGACCATGCAAAGGCCTTCCATCGTGCAGCCCTCAGCGGCAAGGGCGTGAAGGTTCTCCATCAGCCCCGTACTTCTGTCGGTTATCGTGAAGCTCTCGATTCCCGCCGCGCGGAGGGTGGCAATGAAATCGCTGACCTCCCGCTCCCAAAGGAAGTCGTCCAGCTCCGGCTCCTAGTTGCCGCGGCTGACGCTGGCCGCCCATGCCCGGTAGGCCTTGAAGGCTCCCTGCGTGTAAGGGAAACGCTACGCACGGGAGCGCCACGCCGTTGCTCCACATACGGTATTCGGCGGAATCGGAGTGAGGGTCGGCAAGCCACTTCCTGATCTGATTGGAGGATTTCGGCTTTGTGCCGGGATTCGTCACCCTGCGCCACGTTTCAAACACCTTGTACCAGAAATACAGCTCCTCGTCGGACGGCTTTTCGGTTGCAAGACCATCGCACCACCAGTCGGGAAATCCCTGTAATCTCGCGCACTCGGTCGGCGTAAGCCGGCGCACGATGTATTCCGGTTCCTCCGAGACCGTCGGAGGGTCTTTGTAATCGCTCGCCACCAGCGTATCGCTCACCCGTTCTGCGGTGAAATTGGTGTGGAAGGAATTGGCGCGTTGTAAAATGAACGTGCAAGAATAGAGAAAGAAAATAGCCCATAGCGAAGATCAATGGTATAATTAGTGTGCTAACCAAAACATACCGAAAGGATCACGCTATGGACTGCACTAATTGTACCACAGAAAGAAGAA
>JAFRXY010000104.1 GCA_017441385.1 Clostridia bacterium
CGGGATGGACGCACCGCTGGTGCACCGGTTGTCACGCCAGTGGCACAGCCGGGCAGCTATGTGCGGATCGGATAAACGCTGAAAGCATCTAAGCGTGAAGCCGACTCCAAGATGAGATATCCCATAGATTAATCTAGTAAGACCCCTTGTAGACGACAAGGTTGATAGGCTGCATGTGTAAGCATCGTGAGATGTTCAGCTTGGCAGTACTAATAGGTCGAGGGCTTGTCCAATTTCTTTTGGATGGCTCGTTGCAATCCCCTTTCCTCACCCCTTCCCCTTTGTTCAGTTTTGAGTGTACCGGTATTTTTTACAAATCGGCTGATCGCGTGGCGGTCAGCTTTTTTTGTTGTATTTTACCGTAATGCTTGCTATTGATCGCGCAAAATGCTATAATATAATAAAGCGCTTTTATTATTCCATTGCAACAGCGCAGTTGACCGTTAAAAAAACAGGGGGACAAATAAACATGCAAAACATGCAATATCCGCAGCCGGGCGCGATGGACGAACTCGCCAAAAAGCTGAATCGTTCGTTGATTACCCAGCTCAATGCGGCTCCTATTGATTCAGAGGACGCGCCGAAGCTGTTTGCCGCCGATCTGAAATATGCCCGCATGCTACAAGGCAAGCGGCTGAAAGCGAAGGGCGTGACGGTCATAGCCGGCTACGAACCGGATGAACCGCCGGTGTCGGGCGTTTCGTGGAAATTGGATACCGACGCGCGGTATATCACGCGGCTTCCGTTTACCTATGTGAACGCAAAGAGGGAATATTCCTTGGCTGGAAACGGGAAAAAATCCGTCGACAGGAAGGAAATATTCTATTCCCATATCGTCTGGAACATGGCGCAGCAGCCCGACGCGCCTTATTCCTGCCCCCACTGCGGCGGCGCGACCACCCTCGGCAACCTCACGGAAGGCTGCCAATTCTGCGGCACCCGCTTTCTGGCGAGTGAACTTTATCCGAAGGCGCTGCAATACTTCACCCTTCCGGCGGCGTTGAATGTCCTCAAGCGGCTGGGGCCTTTTGCGATTGTGGGAGCGATTGCGATGGCGGCGTTGGGAATTGTCTATAATTGCAGTGACATTTCCACCGGCATCGCTGCGGGTGGAATTCTTTCCCTCATCGGCTGGATCTTCTACGCGGCGATTGCGGCGGCCTGCGGCGCTTTTCTGGGGTATGTCGCGGGAGCCTTCTCCGTCTTCTTTGAGGCGATTGTCCGCGCGATTGCCTCCATTCCCACCATTATGAAATACGGCACGGCCAAAAGGCGGCTGCCGAATTTCATGCGGCGCTATTCGCCGGATTTCAACGGCGACCGCTTTGTCGGCAAGCTGATTTCCATGCTGCAAATCATCGTCTACACCGAGAAGGAAGATTTCGACAATTGCGCGCTCTATTGTGGAAAACCTATCGAGGACGATTTTTCCGATATCATTGACATGAGCTACAACGGCACTGTAGATGTCAGAAAATGCTGCGAAAAGGACGGTTATCTCTCTATCACGCTTGATTTGTATATGAATGTCGTTTCCTGCAAGGATTCCGAAATCAGCGTGAGCAATAAAAAAATCCGCCTGACGGTGAGCCGGAGCGCGACCGCGCCGGAGGATTACGGCTTCAACGTCAAGGCGATTCAATGCCCCCACTGCGGCGGCAGCTTCGACGCGACCAAGGAGAAGCACTGCCCCTTCTGCTCCCACGAATACAGCATGCCGGATTACGACTGGGTTGTGACAGAAATTAGCGTAAAATAAGGCAGCACGCCGGTCATGGTGGAAGAATCATGATCGGTGTGTTTTTTTTCCGAAAAATATCTATTCCTGATTTCACGATTTTTTAACAAATATTCATGATGCAGGCGAAAAAATCCGGCTGTGTGCGGTTTTGTACTCAAAACATCACACAGCCGGATATCATTGATAAAATATTATTTCTTCTCGGCCAGCAGCTTGACCAGCACGGCCTTCTGGGCATGCAGGCGGTTTTCGGCTTCCTCGAAAATCTCGTTGGCGTGGGCTTCGAGCATGGCCACGGTGATTTCCTCGCCTCTGTGAGCCGGCAGACAGTGCAGCACCATCGCGTCGCTCTTGGCGTACTTCATCACTTCGTCGTTGATCTGGAAGCCTGCGAAGATGGCTCTGCGCTGCGCGGCTTCTTCCTCCTGCCCCATGGAAGCCCACACGTCGGTGATCACCACGTCGGCAGCGCGCGCCGCGCCTCTGGGATCGCGGTACATCTCAAAGCCGCCCACCTGCGCCGCGAATTCGATGACCGAACGGTCAGGCTCGTAGCCTTCGGGACAGGCAACCGCTACCTTCATGCCGCACTTGAGCGCGCCGACGATGAGGGAATTCATCATGTTGTTGCCGTCGCCGATGAAGCAGAGTTTCAGGCCGTCGAGCCGGCCCTTGACCTCGCGGATGGTCATGAGATCGGCCAGCACCTGACAGGGGTGGGCGAAATCGGTCAGTCCGTTGATGACCGGAATGGAGCCGTATTTTGCCAGATCTTCCACTTCGCGCTGTTCGTAGGTGCGGATCATAATGCCGTCCAGATAGCGGGAAAGCACTCTCGCGGTGTCTTCCACCGGTTCGCCGCGGCCGATCTGAAGGTCATTCGACGAGAGGAAGAGCGCCTGACCGCCGAGCTGGTACATACCCACTTCAAAGGAAACCCTTGTGCGGGTGGAAGACTTCTGGAAAATCATGCCGAGGGTTTTGCCTTCCAGCAGACGGTGGCTGATGCCGTGCTTCTGCTCGTATTTGAGCTGATCGGCGAGATTGAGTATATCATTGATCTGAGCCGGGGTCAGATCGAGCATTTTCAAAAGATGGTTCATTCCAATAACCTCCACACAATCTTATTTTATTCGTAACTGGTATTATAACATATACTACTGAAAAAATATTGAATATTATATGAATTAAATAAAATTATAAAAATATAAAATTATAAAGCGGAAAAGACCTTGCCGAGGCTCTCGTTGATCACAAGGTCGGCCTTGCCGTCGTAGGGGGTCGCGTCGCGGTTGATCAGCACAAGGCTATCGCCGCGGAAGTAATTGATAAGTCCGCTGGCCGGATAAACCGTGAGGGAAGTGCCCGCGACAATCAGCATATCCGCCTTGGCAATGGCGTTGATGGAATGCTCGATCACGCGGTTGTCCAGCGCTTCCTCATACAGCACCACGTCGGGCTTGATGACCCCGCCGCATTCACAGCGCGGAATGCCTTTGCTGCCGAAGACCTCCCGGGCGCTGTGGAATTTGCCGCACTTCATGCAGTAATTGCGCAGCACGCTGCCGTGCAGTTCCAGTACCCGTTTGGAGCCGGCCTTCTGGTGGAGTCCGTCGATATTCTGGGTGACGACGGCGGTGAGCTTGCCCTTCTTCTCCAGCTCGGCGAGCTTGAAGTGGGTGATATTCGGCTCGTATTTCAGGGAATTGAGCTTGTCGCGGTAGAATCGGTAGAATTCCTCCGTCTTGCGGTCAAAGAAGGTGCGGCTGAGAATCTCCTCCGGCGGATAGTCGTACTTCTGGTTGTAAAGCCCGTCCTTGCTGCGGAAATCCGGAATGCCGCTCTCGGTGGAAACGCCCGCGCCGCCGAAGAAGACGATATTCGGGCTTTCCTCCACCAGAATCTTGAATTTCAATATTTTCGGGTCCTCATGCAGCATGATTTTGTTTTCTGCCATTTTAATACACCCCTTTATTTTTTAGGTAGGAAGCAGGAGGGAGAAGGTGTCTGCTTATATATGCAGCCCTTTCGCCTCGTCGCAGCCCAGCATGATATTCAGGCACTGAATTGCAGCGCCGGACGCGCCCTTGCCTAAATTGTCGAACTGCGCCGATACGACGATTCTTTCCTCGTTGCCGGTGACGTAAATCTTCATGCCGTCCCAGCCGGAGAGGGAATTGCCCGCCAGCATGCCGCCGTATAATTCCGAGCAGGAATTTTCATCGACTTGAATGAATTTCTCGCCTTTGTAATACTCCGCGTAGAATTCCGTCAGCTCCCGCGGATTTTTGCATTTCGCAAAATATTCGGTATAGAGCGGCACCGAAACCACCATGCCGCTGTAGTAATCGGCGACAATGGGGGAGAAGAGGGGCAGTTTTTCAATCCCCGTGATTGCCTTCATTTCTTTGAGGTGCTTGTGCTGCTGGGTGAGGGCGTATTCGCGGGGCGCGTCGATGTCGCTGTGCCGGCCTTCCGACTCGTACTCGGCGATCATCTTCTTGCCGCCGCCGCTGTAGCCGGTGAGCGAAAAGGCGGCAAGCGGATAGTCCTTGGGCAGAATGCCGCCGGCAATCAGCGGATAGACCGCCCCGATGAAGCCGCTCGCGTGACAGCCGGGAACGGCGACGCGACGGCCCTTCCAGATGGCCTCCCTGTGCGCCGGGGACAGTTCCGGAAAGCCGTAGGCCCAGCCGGGTTCGGTGCGGTGGGCGGTGGAAGTGTCGATGATGCGCACATGCTCATTCTCCACAAGGCTGACCGATTCCCTTGCCGGCGCGTCGGGCAGGCAGAGGAAGGTGATGTCGGAAGCGTTGATCAGCCGCTTGCGCTCGGCGGGGTCCTTGCGAAGCCCGCTGTCGATTCTGAGCAGCTCGACGTCGTCCCGTCCCTCAAAGCGTTCGTAAATCCGCAGCCCGGTAGTTCCTTCGCTGCCGTCAATAAAAATTTTAGTCTTTTTCAATTCCCATCAAGTCCTGTCAGTTGTAATTTTTTTAAAATTCCCACTCATACTATACCACCTGCGTCAGGCAATTGCAACCCCAAGTCCTATCACTATTATCTATTCATTATTCACCATTCTCTATTCATTTAGCGCAGCTCCGCTGCGCGCTTCTAGCCCCATAGGGCGCAGGAGGCAATGCGGCCGGAGATGTCGGCATGTACGCCGAGTCCGTGGTCGGTGAACATATCGTCGAGGTCGTAGTCGAAGAAGAGACTTCCGTCGCGGTAGAACTGGATGAAATTCATTGCGATGCGATTCATAAATTCCTCTTTGGAAATCGGTTCCCCTTCGCTGTCAGAATCGCAGCCGCCCCATGTTTCGACGGTGCCGTCCTTCCCGGCGAAATCGTCGGCGGCGGATTTCTTGATCGCCGCGTCCCATTCCTCCGCTTTCGGGGCAAAGGCGTGAAGGTTGTTCAGCGCGGCGTCGGCGGTGGTTGTTCCTTCCCCGTCGGTTTCCAGAAACACCGAAATTTTCCGGCCGAGCAGCGTGACCTCGCCGCAGAAATTCTCTTTGTCCAAGGTGAATCTGCCGAGGGCATCCTGAATCGCGACCGGCTCCGGCTTGGAATTGTTTTTCGGCATGAACAGGCCTGAAAATGTATGGCTGAATATCGGCATATTGTTTCCTCCCGCAACTATCATTCTTCCTCCGGCTGGAAGGAGCGCAGAATCGGCCATCCGAAGGCAAAGCAGACCAGCCCGCCGGCGGCCATGATGATCTGCGCCGCAAAGCAGATGCCGGTTTCATATTTCAAAAAAATGTCAATCACAGCCGAAACGCCGCTAAGCAAAAAACCTGCCAGCCCGCCGAACACGACAAATCCGAAGCCGAAGATCAGATCGGCTCTTTGAACCGTGCGTCTGATTTTCCGGATTCTCTGGGAGATGATTTCCAGAATGCCGATGATGACGGCCAGCACCGCAAGCCCATTCAGCAGGAAGGTCACGGAAATCGCAACCGTTCCCAGCCCGTCCGCGCCGCCCGCCATATAGAGCGCAAAGCCGGCGAAATAGGCAATCCAGCCCAGATCGGAAAGCAGGCCCAGCGCCAGCCATTTTGCGCCGGAAAGCCGGGTTGTGTAGGCTTTATTCATTTTCAAGAACCTCTTTTAAAATTTCCATGCCCGCGTCGATTTGCTCGTAGGAAATAGTAAGCGGAGGAAGGCAGCGCAGCTTGGTCTTGGCGGTGAGCACGAGCAAGCCCTTCTCCAGCGCGGCTTTCAGCAGGTCGGAGGCGGCGATGCCGTCCAGCTCCGCGCCCAGCATGAGTCCCAGACCGGTGACGCTTTTCACCTTCGGAAGAGCTTCCAGCGAGCTGCGGAAGTAGGCGGCTTTCTTCTCCAATTCCGCCAGGAAGGCCGGGTCGGAAAGTCTTTTCAGCACCACCAGACCTCCCGCACATACCACGGGATTGCCGCCGAAGGTGGAGCCGTGGGTGCCGGGGGTGAGAACCTCGGCGTATTCGCCCCTTGTCAGGCAGACGCCGATGGGCAGACCGCCGCCCAGTCCCTTGGCAAGGGTCACGATGTCCGGCTTGACATGGAAATAGTCCGCGGCGAGCAGCCTTCCGGTGCGTCCCATGCCGGTCTGCACTTCGTCGGAAATCGTGGCGAGGTCGTGCTGCTTGGCGAGGGCGAAAATTTCATCCACGAAATCCTGCTCCAGCACATTCACGCCCCCTTCGCCCTGAATGAATTCAAACATGACGGCGCAGACGGTAGGGTCGATGGCCTCCCGGAGCGCGGGAATGTTGTTGGCTTCGACGTATTTGAATCCCGGCGTGAAGGGGAAGAAGTAATTGTGGAACTGTTCCTGTCCGGTGGCGGACAGGGTGGTGACTGTCCGGCCGTGGAAGGAATTGACCAGCGTGATAATGGTGGTGCGGTTTCTGTCGCCGTACCTGTCGAAGGAACGCTTGCGGGCAATCTTGATGGCGCATTCGTTGGCCTCCGCGCCGCTGTTGCCGAAGAAGAGCTTGTCGGTGCCGGTCATTCCGGTGAGCTTCCTTGCAAATTCGGCGGCGGTGGAATTGTAGTAGTAATTGGAAACATGCTGCACCCTGTGCGCCTGAGCGCTCACCGCGTCGGCCCATTCGCTGTCGGCATAGCCGAGGGAATTGGTGCCGATGCCGCTGCCGAAGTCGATGAGCGTCCTTCCGTCGGCGTCGGTTCCCCGCGTTCCGCTGCCGCTTTCCAGCGCGAGATCGAGCCTGCCGTAGCTTTGCACCACGGCGCTGTTGTATTGATCGATGATTTCCTTTGAATTCATTCTTGTCACTCCAGAAATTTCTTGATGTATGGATAGGTACAATATAAGTATAGCAGAATATTGACAAAAGGCAAGGGATATGCTATAATAAAAATGCAAACAGAGTGTCCGGCCAATAGACGGCGCTCCGAAAGATTTGGGTTAAAGAAATAACCGCTGCTTTATCAGGGCTAGGCGGTTATTTCTTTTTATTATTAGCATCTTATCAATTTATCAATTGCAGACGCTTGACAAAATTCAATAAGATATGCTATAATAAAGACGCAAACAGAGTGTCCGACAAATAGACGGCGCTCCAAAAAAGTGGTTAAAGAAATAACCGCCTTAGAATTGAGCAGCTAGGCGGTTATTTCTTTTTTTCATCAAAGTAAGTCATAAAAGCAAGTACCAGTGTAATGATTTCTACGACCACCGCCGCGAACATCATCATATCCTGATAGGTAACCATGTAACCTCACCTCCGATCATTCCAAACGGAAAGACCGGAGTATGAAAATCAAAAAGAAAATTCGCCTCCGATCTTCCGTATTTTCCAGAAGGAAAGGGAAAAACCGGAGCGCCGCCTTTTTGTCTATTCGTTTTTTACAAATGAGTC
>JAFRXY010000012.1 GCA_017441385.1 Clostridia bacterium
GCATGACAGAGGCGATCCTGGACTGGAAAACAATGAACGGATAAAAACTGATACCGATACACAATAAAAAAATAAAAAAACCGCTCTTTTTTAAAAAAATTTCGAAAAAGAGCGGTTTTTCTTTGGACATCCTTTGGACAGTGCCTGATACAATAAATGAAAAGATGGCAACCATAACAAAAATAGATCAATTGAAAAGGAGATTGACAATGTCTGCTCAAAAAGATATGCACTCATTAAACCCGGATCAGCTGGATTCAGTCAGCGGCGGCACAGTCACGCTTGGTGTTTACAAATCCGGTTTTGCGTATAAGCAAGAGTCGCTGGAATTTTTCAGATCGTGTGTCGGCGATGCCGTTTATTCCAGAGCAATGAACAGCGAGGCCGGACACGCACATCATTATGCCGTAGCAAGAGCGTTTTTGAGTCAGTCGGATTGGGAAAAATTCTGCTGGATCGAGCAGTTTGGATCTCTGGACGGTTTCCCGGAAGACTAAGGAAGAAAAGCGATGGAAAAGAATGAACAGTTGGTATTCAGAAAAAAGACGCTCGACCGTATCGCATCACCGGAGCATCTCACGGACTATCTTCGTGTAACGAATCCCGGAATCTGGGTGATTCTCGTTGCCGTGATTCTGCTTTTGGCGGGCATATTCGCCTGGTCCACGGTGGGAACGCTCGAAACAAAGGCTGACGTCAAGATCGTCGTAACAGATCATAAGGCGCAGATCATCCCGCTGGGCTCGGAAACGCTGAAGGACGGTATGCCGTTTCGCGTGTCCGGACAGGACTATCGCATCGCGTTCTCCCGTACAAATGAGTACGGACGTTCGGTCGGCGCGGCGGAAGTCAATCTGCCGGACGGTATATATGACGGCACTGTCGTTTTAGAGTCGGTACATCCCATCAGCTTTCTGCTGGAAAGCAGGTGAGCCTATGGAAAAGAGAAAGGTCAGACCGACACTGACAAAGGGCGTTGCCAAGGTTCCGGTGGTCATGCAGCTCGAAGCGCTGGAATGCGGCGCGGCAGCGCTCTGTATGGTCATGGCATATTACGGCAAATGGGTGCCGCTGGAGCAGGCGCGCATTGATTGCGGCGTTTCCCGGGACGGGAGCAAGGCCAACGAGGCCTATATCATCAACGACCTTTCGCTGAAGATCAGACACGGCGAATACGTCGCCGTGGTCGGACGGACCGGCTGTGGAAAATCCACTCTCGTGAGGCTGCGGCTGGGCTTTGAGAAGCCGGAAAAGGGTGCGGTATATTACGACGGCAGGGATATGGAGCGCCTTGATTTGCCCTCTCTGCGCCGGAAGATCGGCACCGTCATGCAGGATGCGGGACTTTTTCAGGGCGATATTTTCTCGAATATTGTCATCACCGCCCCGGAGCTGACGCTGGACGACGCATGGGAGGCGGCGGAAAAGGTCGGCATTGCGGACGACATCCGCGCCATGCCAATGGGAATGCATACGATGGTCTCCGAGGGACAGGGCGGTGTTTCCGGCGGGCAGCGCCAACGGTTGATGATCGCCCGCGCCATCGCCCCGAAGCCGAAGCTTCTCATTTTCGACGAGGCGACAAGCGCGCTGGACAACAAGACGCAGAAGCAGGTCTCCGAGGCGCTGGACGCCATGGACTGCACCCGTATCGTCATCGCCCATCGGCTTTCCACCATCAGGCACTGTGACCGAATCCTCGTTCTCGACGGCGGAAGCATCGTGGAGGACGGCACCTACGACGAGCTGATCGACAAGGGCGGCTTCTTCGCCGAGCTGGTCGAGCGGCAGAGACTGGATACAGCGGGATAACCCGTATATCATAAACCAAAACAGATTTACACTTTTTGAAAGGAGCACACAACATGAAAGACATCAAAGAACTCGATCTGAATGCTCTGAATCATGTGGCGGGAGGAGCGAACATTGAACCGGAGGTCGATCTGCTTGACCCCGCTCAGGAGGAATGGCGCGCAGCCATCAGATCCAGCGCCCAAGCCAGAAAGACCTATGAGGGAACCTCCCTTGAGCAGACGATCGCCGACATTCAGAACGACTACCGCAGCTACGGCATGGAGCTGATCCATCTCGCGGAGTTTCTGACCCCCATTTGGGACACTCTCCCTCTCCTGACGCCGAAGCCCTTCGACTGATGGATGACCGACCCGGGTATGAAAGGAAAATTAGCATGAACGAACATAATAACAATATGCTTAGCATGACAAACGAACTCAAAAGCAAGCTCCTCGCTGCCCAGAGCACGGAGGAAGTGGCAGCGCTGTTGAAAGCTGCAGGGCAAGAGGCAAGTGCGAAGAATGCGGAGCAGATCTGGCAAGAAATTGTACATCACAAGACTGATACCGAGCTTTCCCACGCAGAGCTGGAATCCGTCAGCGGCGGAGCAGACCGCGACTGGCCTGAGGACGGCTGCGCGGCAACGGTGGAATACGGCAGCCATTGCAGTTCTAATGACGCCTGCTGGAAATGGGATGTGACCTATTACCACGCGTCCAGTAACGCAAAGTGCAATAAATGCGGTAGCGTTATGTATTATCTGACAAAAGACAGAAATGGCAGTTCCAATAAATGCCATGGTTGCGGTAACATTGAGTATCGTTGATCGAATGCAAACATAGGGAAAGAAGCGGAGATGCAATGTATGGCGCTACGGTTGCAGGTGGGAAACCGCACGATGTAGACGGCATACATGCGCGATATGCTTAGAAGCAAGATACTTGCCTCGTGGGAAAACGGCTCGGCGTGGGGCTGATTTCACGCCCTGAATACTGAAAAATCGCAAAAAGATCTGACTCACCATCAAACATCAAAGGAGGAAAACAAAATAGCAGCAGAAAAAGCAAAAAAATTCCTGAAAAACGTCAGCGTGGATGAAACGCTGCGTGAGCGCACCGCCGGAAAATCCGCCGACGAAGTGGTGGACATCGCCAAGGAACTGGACTACGATGTCACGCCGGAGGAACTGACCGCCGCTGCAAAGGATCTCCTGCAGGAATCCAAAAACGAGCCGCAGGAGCTCACGAAGGACGATCTCGATACGGTCGCAGGTGGGAAACCGCATGAGGTAGACGGCATCGTAGATTTCTTCGCGTGGATCGCCTGCGGTTTCAATCACCATTACGAGTACACTGGAAGGACGCAATGGCGGCTCGACCTCATCAACCACTACACCTACTACGAGCAGAAATGCAGGGATTGCGGACATGTCAGCTGGACGAAAGATGCCCCGGTAACCGGGCCAAAAATCGGATGAAGTTATCAGCAAAGTCAGAAGCCCATGAATGACAAAATTTGAAAAGCATCTTGAATAAGATGCAGCAAGAGAAACGATACAAATAGGAGATTACAAAGAATATATAAAAGCAGATCATCAGGAAATCACAGCGAATGAAATGAGGAATCAGAAAATGAAAAAAACAATTATAAGGATTATTGCAGTTGTTATCGCGGCGGTCATGCTGCCGACTTTTACTGCATGCGGCGGAAAAAACGACAAATGGACGCGCAAAGGCTATTTTTCCGACGAAAACAATCATATGCTCTCAGTCACATATATGGAACTTGATGACGAGTCAGGCTGGTATGTCGGTCTTATGATCGGTGAGGATCTTATGGAGGATTCCTACGGCGGAATGGTCGAGGAAAAGAACGGCGTTCTCAGCGGCACCATTTCTTCAAGCGGCAGCAAGGCGGATATTAACGTCACAGTTTCCGAGGAAGGCAAGAATGGGCTCAAGGTCGAAATCAAGGACGGCAAAACCTATCATTTCACCCCGTCTGATATGCCTAATGCTACCATCATCGTCACCGTCAATGTTGACGGCTTCGGAGGAAATATTTCATACGCCGTGGGTTCAAAAACTCCGGAGTTTGATCCCGATTATCCCTATCAGTCGGCACAGATCAATCTTGCCGAGCCTACCGAATACACCATTGCCGCCAGCCCGAACGAAGGCTATAAGTTTGTAAAATGGACAAAGAACGGCGAGGATTATTCGACAGACATAATGTTCACGACAACGCTTGACGAAAGCGCGGACTTTGTTGCTTTCTTTGAGGAAAGTACAGGTAACTGACAGAACGGAGAATATAATTATTCATTGGCAAAACAAAGGAAAAATTGACATGATTAAAATGACAAATGAAATGAAAGCAAAGCTCCTCGCCGCGCAGAGCGCCGAGGAAGCTGCCGCGCTGTTGAAAGAGGTCGGTATAGACTAGACTGTTGCAGCGCAGCTCTGGAACGAGCTCAGCGCTCACCGGGACGACAAGGAACTCTCTTTGGATGAACTGGAGGCTGTATCGGGCGGCGCGGACAGAGACTGGGCCAAAGATGGCTGCGCGGCTACGGTGGAAGCGGAAAGCTGGTGCAGATCAAACGATTGGTGTAAGTATTGGGATGTCACATACGACAATGAACCGGTAGGCTCCCACTGTCCTGTGTGTGGAACTTATCTGTATATTGAAAAGACCGAATATGACCCGGCATCGGGTGACGACATCTACTATTACCGGTGCAAAAACTGCGGATACGGTGAAGTGTATTGAAACAGCAATTACATTGGCTTTCTTTAAGGAAAGCACAGTTAACTGATAGAATACTTCCGTGAAATTCACAGGCGAATACCAAGACCGCAGAGTTCACGCGCTTGTTGAAACCGAGGGCAAGGACGGCTTTAAAATCACCATTGAGTGGGGCGACAGAAAATGTCAAATAAAGAAAGTCTGAATCCAAAAAAGGAGAAATACACATTGTCAGATGTTTTAATGGATAACCCAAACCGCCGCTATATTTTGACCCCCGGCTACGCATTCAGGGGCTGGAAGCTGCTGCCCTATGCGATGCAGTGCCTGTACTTCCCGAAGACGGAGTTTTTCGGAGAAGACGACTGGAAGCTGTTCTCAGCTTGTGACGGACAGACGGACATCGACTGGAACGCCTTGACTGACGAGCAGAAGGGTCGCTATGAGCACTGGGAAAAGGGTCATTTCATCCGCCGTGCCGAGAACGGCGAGCGCCTCCACCCTGCGCAGGAGTACCGTTTCTACCCCGCACGTTTCAAGGAAAGCGTGCAGTGGTCGATAACGGGGCGCTGTAATTATAAATGCCGCCACTGCTTTATGTCCGCGCCTCATGCGGCACAGGGCGAGCCGAGCTGGGAACAGCTCATGACCATGCTTGACGCCTTTGACCGCTGTGGAATCCGCAACCTGTCCCTGACGGGCGGCGAGCCGATGTACCGCAAGGACTTCTGGGATCTTGTTGACGAAATACATAAGCGCGGCATCAATATCCCGACGCTGTACTCCAACGGTCTTCTCATTACCGACGGGTTTCTGGACGAGCTGGATAAACGGCACATGCGTCCCGCCATCCAGTTCAGCTTCGACGGAGTCGGTCATCACGACTGGATGCGCGGCGTTCCCGGTGCTGAGAAAATCGTGCTGGACGCGCTCAGACGCTGTAAGGAGCGCGGTATTCCCACCAGCGTTTCAATGGTGGTTTGCCGCGAGAGTGTCGGCAGTATCAGGGAGTCTGTAAATCTGATGGCGTCGCTCGGCGTACAGAGCATGAAGGTCGGCAACGCTTCGCCCCAGGGTGAGTGGAAGAACGAGCCGGAGCACTATCTGACGCAGGCGGAGCTGTACGAATATTTCCTGGAGTACATCCCCCATTTCTTTGAGGATGGCAAGCCTCTGACGCTGGGGCTGGAGGGCTTTTTCTTCTATGACACGCAGAGGGAAAAGCTGGCTGCCATGCACGAAAAGGACATCCCGGAGGACAAGTTCTGCAAAGCGACAATGTGCGGTCATGTGCGCCGCAGTCTGTACGTCAGCCCCAAGGGTAACGTCCTGCCCTGCATGAGCATGGTGGGCGGCCCGATAGAGGAGAAATTCCCCAATATGCTGGAAACTCCGCTGGAGGACATTCTCGACCGCAATTCTCTTTACATGGATATCGTCAGCTTCCGCATCAGCGATTTCATGGAGCACAATCCCGATTGCCGGGAGTGTAAATACCGGACAGCCTGCTGCGGCGGCTGCCGGGCCATCGCCGTGCGGGACGGCTCCACGGACTATCTGGCAAAGGACCCCATCGCCTGCGAGTATTTCAGGGGCGGCTGGAAGGACAAGAAGGACGAACTGCTGAAAAGCATTAGATTGATAAAAGCAAGTGCGTTTTGCACTCCCCCAGTCAGCTACGCTGACAGCCCCCTCAAAGAGGGAGGTGCCGCCTTTGGCGGCGGTGGGAGGATTGGCGTTAAGTGATTGACATTGGGGGGCAAGTAATAATGCTGACGTTTTCAATAAACAATCCACTCCGTCGGACGCGTTGTTCCTGCCGCCTTTGCGTTGAGGAAGACAGCGGGAAACCGTTGAAATCGGTATGTGTGCGGATGAAGTCTGAAAACCTTTCCATCAGAAGTCCACCCAATTAAAAAAGATGGTTATAATTATTTCAACTATATCTGTTTTCAAGGAGAAATCTAAAATGAAAAAAATATTGTGTGTATCTCTTTCCATCGTTATGACGCTGGTGTTTCTTACCGGATGCGGAAGCAAGGTGTCCAATACCTTCGATTTCGACGGCGAAAAGGTCAAGGTGACATTCGATACAAGCGGCGGCTGGGATGTTGAGTTCGGCGAGATGGCAACCTATGTCTATTCTACGAAGAACGACGACAAGACCGAAGCGGTGGGCTGGGGCGTATATATGAGCGCTGAGGATTATGCTGTGCGTTATAAGGAAATAACCGAGACTTACGCCGACTCTTACACGAACGTTCAGAAACTTGACGACGGTCTCAAGTACGACGATGTAGTCGGTCATTGTTATATTGTCAAGATCAGCGACAAAACCTATTTTATGATGGTCTCACAGATCGAACCCGCCGAGGACGTCTTCTCGCGCTTTGATGTTGAGCTCTCCAAGTGATAATCGGGCAAAGAGATAAATCTTTTTAAACAAACACTGAACTAAGGAACTATGCAGAATTTATGCAGTCATTTTCTGTTTGAATATGCCGTATACTTGCGTGTTTCAAGAGTGAAATGTATTATTTTTTCTGCATAGTTCCTGACATTATAGCAATCCAAATAATCAGCAAGACACAAAGGACGACTTAAACCAGCCCATGCAATCAGATGGATGAACAGCGGAGAAAGCAGTTTCTATGGCGTCAGGCAAAGCGTCAAGAGTGCGAGCTTTGAGCTTACGAAGAA
>JAFRXY010000105.1 GCA_017441385.1 Clostridia bacterium
ATTGCCAATGGGTAACATCGTATTTTCAGAACAGGCATGGCAGGAATATTTATCATGGCAGACAGAGGATAAAAAGACGCTGAGAAAAATCAATCAGCTTTTGCAGGACATCAGCCGGAACGGATATACAGGCATGGGTAAACCGGAGGCTTTAAAGCACGAATTATCAGGCTATTGGAGCAGACGGATTGACGAAAAGAACAGGTTAGTATATCGCATTATCGGGGATAACATTGAAATTATCCAGTGTAAAAATCATTACAGCGACAAATAAAATGCAAGCTCCGCACTCTTTTCTTTTTGGATTAAGTACGGAGCTATTGTTTATTATGCGACAGTCACAGAGCGGCGATAATTATTCAATCGGGGAAAAGGCATTCAGGAATGGGAGCGGAACAAGGTAAACTGATTGCACGTTAGTCATCATTTCACCGGCGACGATTTTGTACTCAGTTTCAATGCTTTCATCAAAGGCGTTACTGCATACGATTGTAAATTCAAGTACGATGTGGGCGAGACTGAGATCATCAGGAATAAGGATATGTTTTACGCCGCTGAGACAGAGAGTGTTTTTGCCGTCTTTGGTTTTGAAAAAGATTTGATTCGGCATAGTCCACACGCTCACTTCAGAATAAGCGCACGTCATAATAAAAATTTCGTCTTTGCGCGTATCAAAGCCGCTTTGCATTGTGGTGTCGTACTCAAAGCAACGGGGGTTAAGTGCTTTAATGAGCCTGTCAAATTCGTAAATCGTGATTTTCTTCATTTTGTTTCGTCTCCTAACATAGTTGATTTATTTTCACGTTGCGCCTACAATTTTCATGCAAGCGCAACGCTATTTTTGTTAATCGGGAATGTTGAATGTCAACATTCAATCATAGTCTCCATGCAGTCACCGCATACCACATTGACTTGCTTTGTGGCTCTCACACTGTTACCGCAACAAGGGCAAACGTATTTTCTGCTATGGCTTGCAACAGGCTTGACAGTGGGATTTACGCCGCCGCTTGACGTGTGCGTTCCCGTGCCGACAGCGGCGAAAGTGGGGACGATGCGGCACATTTCAATATCTCTCAGTTCGTCGTGCTCCAGTACCCAAAGGATCAAGTCATCATTCGGTTCAGTCTTGCAGTAACCGTATTTGTCTACACGCTCACAGTTCAGTCCGTGTGTCTCACATGCGGTTGCAAATGACTTGTTGTGGTATGTGCCGCCTCTTGACGTGTCCTGAATGTGAAGAATACAATCATTATACATGTGGCACATTTCGTGCATGAGAGAGGCAATGATATTTTCAAGAGGACGGTTGAGCGTGCCGCTTGCAATGTTGATTTCACGTCTGTATTCGTCCTTTGTTGCCCATGCGTTAAAGGGCGTATAGTGGGCGTAAGCCTTTGCCGTTGGTGTTACCGTAATAACGGGAGTAGGAAGTTCGTCATTGAAAAAGTCAGCGTTAAGAAGTCGGAAGGTTTTTTCAAGCTGATTTGTCAGCCTTGACATGTTTGTTACCTGTTTCATAAAATTTTAGCTCCTTTGATATTGATTTTCGGGAGCGGATAGTTTATAATATTTGTACCCGCTCCCTTTTGGTTTTGGATTTGTGGGTTAGCCCTTTGCGCTTGTTTGGCTTTTAGCGCAAGGGCTTTTTCCTTTGTGCCGCTTATGCGATACTGAACCGCTTGCTTGTTACCTGTTTCAGGTATGCCGTGTAGATTTCAGGCATTTTCTTCTTGAATGTTGTGCTGTCGAAACGCTGAGAGAGTACGGTTGTGTAGCGGATAATGTTTGTGCCGACCTCCAGTTCTTCAACGTCAAGCGTTATCAGTTCGGCTTTGAGTTCGTCCTTGATGGATTCAATCATTTCTTTGAGTTCGGCTTGCATGGTTTCAAGCTCTCTCAGTTCGTCAATCTTTTCTGTCATTTCGTTAGTTGTCATAGTGGTTTATCTCCATTCATTCAAATTTTGCAATCGGGAGTGTCCCGCGCTTGTTGCCGCCTGTCCCTTTGGGACGTATCCGTTTCCAACGGTTTAACTCCCCCTCGCTGACTCTATCTTAGCACTATTTACGCAAATAGTCAAGACGTAATTATGACCAAAGATTGAAAGATATATTTGTGCAAATAGTCTATTTACGCAAATAGAAATATGTGCTATAATAAACCGAATACTTTTATCAGGGGGATAATTATGACGGTTAGAAAAAGTCAACAAAAGTGTGTAAATAAGTATATCGAAGGACATTATGACAGAATTAATTTAACAGTCCCAAAAGGGAAAAAAGAAATTATCAAAGCAAGTGCAGACAATAGCGGTGAAAGTGTCAACTCTTTTATAAATAGGGCTGTCGATATGCTGATAGCAAGCGGGGGTAGTAATGGTTTTATTCAGACAAAGGACGATCAGGAATTAATAAGTTGCTTCATCTCCCACACAGAGCTTGAAAAAATAACCGCCTCTCTATCAGACGGAGAGACGGTCGGAGATTATGTCAGGGCAGCTATTATAGATAAATTAAAGGCTGATACAGCGGCGCAACAGTGATTAAATGGAGCGATAGCAACGGGGCGTTTCCTGTTTTGGAATCGCTGACTTTCGCTCTTTTTTTGAGTAAAAGCACTCAGCTCACTATTGAGCTTAATAACCACTCCATTATTGGAACGGTCTAAGTTTAACTTAGTCCTGTTTTGGGATTAAGAATTAACATGTACTGAAAAGCAAGGACATCTCCGAATAGCATTTTGCTATCGAGGTTAATATAATACCGTCACGTTTTACGACGGAAATATTGAATGTTATCGTTCAAAAGCTAAATCCTGACGTCAGTATTATTGACGGCAGTTATCTTCATCATCAAAGCTGTCAGAATGAATTGTTACACCAGCCCTGAACTACATTCAACTTTTGCGCCCCGCCACGCTGTCCAGAATGACTCTCGGTTAAATCTATGGTCATTAAATAGGGAGAGGGGGTACTCATTATCTGAGTAATATCTCAGGTACCAAAACGGTACATCAGATTGAGCATGTTCCCAAAATGGGAATCTGCTATCAAAGGTCGTATTTTGCGACGTTAGGTTGTTATGGGGTAGCGAATCGCTACTCCATGATTAACGGCGATAGCAATGGAGATTTGACAGCGTTGCAATTATGAGTGATTCACTGAATCCGATTCTGGATTGTGTGGGATATTCACTATGAACAGTGTACGTTTGAATGTTGACATTCAAAATAATACAGCAAACGTATTTTGAAAAAATATGCCGTAATAGAATTAGATATTAAATGTTTTTTGTAGCATAATGCCGATTTGATTTGCATAGTATTGACAAATCTCATAAAGAGTGCTATCATGTAAGGGACAATTAAACAGGCAGTAAGATTCTGTATGCTCATAGTCTCGCCGTTGGCAGACGCTTTCATTAATTCGCTTCATCAAACTTCATTCATCATACAGGCTCACTTCAACACTGCATATCGTTATCGCTCACTTTTCTTTTTTGAAAAGCAAAAAGATTGGGTGCTTTTTAAGTGCACGTTTTTTGGGGGGGTTAATGGTATGCCTTGTTAGGTGTGCCTGTTTTTTTGTTCCTATCGAGAATTGGCTCTATAAGGCTCTCAGAGCGACTTATTTTAAATAGGCATAATTACTCGAAAAAGAGGTGAAAACGCAGCAGAGAGGCTTAGAGACGATTTTAGAGGCATTGCATGGTGCAGACTAATGATTTACAGAAAGGAAGATTAATGTAGAAAAATGAAACAAAATCCAAATCAAAGGAGCGTGATTATTCACTCTTCTGGACGGGGAGTGATTACAAAAGATGAACTACTCTTAGCAACAAAGATATTAGGTAATGAAAGAAATTTAACGCCATTTATTTTGTTTGCTCACTTTGTCACCAACGCAGACGGAGATTCTTTTGATTTCAGTCCGAAACAATTTGAGGCTAAAACAGGAATCAGCGCGGATAGGTGGAGAAACGCATTTTCTGAATTAATAAAAAAGGGGTATCTTGTTATTAATGAAAGCGGCGAAAACAGATTTGATTTTTATAGTCTACCGTCAATAGTTGATTTGGTGGATATACCTGCCGAGGTGGATATACCTGCCGAGGTGGATATACCTGCCGAGGTGGATATACCTGCCGAGGGGGATATACCTGCCGACACGGATATTTTAAGCGAAGATCGTGCGAAGGAAAAAAAGAGGATGTTAAGAGGTATAATTGATGATTTGGCTGATACTATATCAGGCGGTGGGTTATATCAATCTTATGAACGTAAACAAGGCACATACCAAATTAGATCAAGCAGTCTAAAGCGTATTGGGGAAAATTCAGATGAAAATGATTTTGAGTTAGATTTTAGTTAGTATGAACAAATAATAAATATGATAGGAGTAAATTATTATAGGAAATATCAAAGTTATTGATGAGCCGTGCGGCAGAGGAAAAACGTCTTTTGCTATTCAGTTAATGAACAGCGCACAGAATGAGAGTTTTATCTATTGTACGCCCTTTCTGGACGAGGTGGAGAGAATAAAACGCGCTACGAATATAGGCATGAGAGAGCCGTCATACAAAGGCGGGCGAAAGTTGGATGATTTTAACGACCTGCTCATGGATGGAGAGAACATTGTTGTTACTCACAGCACTTTTGCAAACGCCAACGCTGACACTTTAGAATTTTTGAGACAGGGTAATTATACGCTGATTCTTGATGAGGTTTTGGATATACTCAATAATTATAATGATGTAGTCGGAGACAGTTTGAATAAAGCGGATATTAAATTGCTGATAAATGAGGGCTTTATCGAGGTTGACGATTACGGCAAAGTGGCATGGATAAAGGAATCATATCCTACAAGTAAATATTCCAATGTGGAAAGACTTGCAAGAAACGGTAATCTGTTTTACTTAGATGATACCATGTTGGTATGGCAGTTTCCGGCTGAGATATTCAGTACATTTAAGGAAGTGTACATTTTAACGTATCTTTTTAGAGGCAGTTACCTAAAGCCATATTTGGAGTATCACGAAATTGGTTACGAGATGAAAGGCATTGACAATAGCGGCGAAAAATATGTGCTTACGGAATACAAGAGCGACAAAGAGGATAGGGCAAAGCTAAAAGAATTAATCACCATTTACACAGACCCAAAACTTGAAGGCGAATATAAATCCTTTAAGCTGTCAAGTACATGGTTCAAAAAAAGAAGAGAAAAGAAACGAAAGCAGTCAAACGAGGATATTCAAAAGCTAAAAAACAGTATCTACAATTATTTTCGGAATAAAGCAAAAGCAAAGGCGTGTCAGATAATGTGGACGTGTCCAAAAGATTCAAGAAAGCAGTTAGAGGGCAAGGGGTACAAAGAGATCAGACGAATAACGGCAATAGAATTGAATGGTTTGTCCGAAAAAGAAATAAGGCGGTTGAAAAACAAAAATAGCTGCTATGTAACACTAAATGCAAGAGCTACTAATGATTTTGGCGAAAGAAGTGTACTCGCATACATAAATAATTTTTTTGCTCAACCATATATGAAAAGATACTTTGAAAATAAGAACGCCAAAGACGGAACGAATATTTCTGTCGATGAGGATTATTTAGCGTTAAGTTGTATGATTCAATGGATTTGGAGAAGCCGTATAAGAAACGGCAAGTCGATAATAATATACATACCGTCTGATAGAATGAGGAACTTTTTTCTCAAATGGCTTGACGGAATAATGTGATAATTATTATCAATTCAAGAAAACTCAAAACGCAACGCTCGATAGGTTAGGACGACCCCCTTGCTAAAATTCAAAAAAAACGCCCGATTTACGGGCTTTACGGGGTGCGACCCTTAAAGGCAGGAAATGATATAATATAAAATAATCCATAAGAAAAACAGAGGCGATCAAGAGAGGGGTGAACGAATCGTTCAGCGTTTTATCAGCGGCATTCTGCATTGACTTTTTGGATTAAAAAGATTCTCAGTCATAAATGATGAAGCGAAGCTGAGATTTTGAAATGTTAATTTCAATTTATTAGTGAGACATTTTTGAGCGACCAATAATATACGGCGGACATTTTTGTCTATCGTTAAAAGGGGGCGGTGAATCGCCGCTTCCATTGTAAAAGATGAGGAACTGAAATAGACCGTCATGTAAAGAGTGTCTCCAAAACAGAGACCCCTTTGCTCCCCATTTTTGATGAGCGAAGCTAACAGACAATTTTGTCGTATAGTCAGAGCGGTAAATCATTGAGTCCAATTTCGGACTGAGTAAGCCTACATTAGGTGTGCCGTAAATTACGACGTACCGTATCGATCAGGGGGGAAAACTCAGTAACGAAATGTTATTGAGAAAGATGAAGCCCTATTTTAGGGCGTCATGAAAACGCTCTTTTTTGAGCGGGTTACATTAGCTCAGGGTTGATTTGCCCCCGACTATTTAGAATGGGTACGGTCTAAAACAGACCACACTTGTATTCCATTATTGGAAAGCAAGGACATTCCAAAGCGAAACAGCCTGTATTGATGACACTCGGTTGAATCTATGGTCATTCTCTCGTCTTCGGAGGATAGGGAGACAGCACAGAAAAGAGGGATAACAACGGTATTTTTCGACAGCAGCTAAAAAAAATCAGTTTATCCACAGCAAAATACTTTAGTTAGTTAAAGTGCAGAACAACGGCATTTATCCTTTTGGATTATTGTTGGGTAAATCGCATAACAGCGGCGTTTACTCTATTGAATTATTTTGAATAATACAGTGATAAAGAGATAATAATGGAGTAATAAATGAGGGGATAATTCAACAAAGCGGCGATACAGCCATAACAATGGTGATAACAAAGGGATAGAAATTTAAGAAAGAATTTTGTTGATATTTTACAAGAAATTATCAGAAAAGGAGTGTTGAAATGTTATCTTCAACAGATGAGACTACAATAATTGAACGGGAAACAAATTTGTGCGGCGACATTATCCTGAATGAAAAAAATACATCTTTTGAAAAGTATTCATTAGGGAATCTTGACATTGAGATAACAAGAAGGTGTAATTTTACCTGTAAACATTGCGGAAGGGGTAAGGCTCAAAATCTCACAATGACAAGGGAGATAATAGACAGGCTATTTAGCCAGATTAAAAATGTTACAGGCGGGATTTTATTAACAGGTGGAGAGGTAGCTCTTGAAATGGATATTATTGCCTATTTTGTGAACAAATTGATTAATTGCGATTGGACACCCAAAGAATTACAGATAGGCACAAATGGTACATGTATGGAGGCTAACCAAAGATTGATCGAATTATTGTGCAAGGTTGCTAAAGAAAAGAATATTTTAGGTGCTGTTTTTATCTCAGATGATTTATTTCACGCAGAGTGCGACAAAGAAAATTTGAGGTATAAATCACTTGATTATTTCAAGAGTGAGGTCAAAAAAAGGGGGATGCTATTTAATCCGAACAAACCGGACGATGACAAAGGAAAGGTCAATGTTTTTGTTAAAGATTTAAAAGAATCGGACGGTAATGATGGAGTTGTTGTAATTGGAAACGCAAGAGAATACATGGAAGAAATATCTCAAAAAGGCGTGAAACTTTTATGGGCAATGGATGACGAACTGTTTATGTGTAATAATCACAAAATTCAGATAATTGACGGGGTTATTGGTTGTACATTATCGGTTTTGGCAAACGGCAATATTTCGATTTGGCAGAATTATGATTATGATAGAGCCGATAAGTATTGTTTGGGAAATATTTTGTCCGAAGATTTTAAACCAATTATCGACAATCATAATGAAAAAAGAGCAATCTATCAATGCTTTGAATCAAAAAATTATTTGAATCTCAGAGCAAATAATGAGTATAACCGTGATTTTCCAAAAGACATGAGAGAGTTGTTTCGGTTTATGGAACTAAAATATAAGCTGACATTTAGAGCGCGGCAAGACGCATTACGGCTATATCCAGAGTTATCAGCAGATGAAATTGTAGCTTTATTCCCAGTGCTTACAGATTATGAATGGTTAATGATGCCTGAGTTTAGTAATTACGGCACGCCTCAAACTCCCAGAGAGGCTATTAACATAATCACCAATTGCAGGAATGATTACGGAATTTATAGCTCTCCCAGAGACTACAGAGAAAACGCTATCAGAATAATAGTAGATGAATACATATCACAAAAATCATAAATTGAAATGATAACTTCAAAGCAAGGTACGCCCTGATTCAGGGTATACCGAAAATACAAAAAAAGGGGGGGAGCCGAAATGGACACCCCCTAAAGGAGGAAATGGTTTATTGAATAAAACAGAAAAGAGTCAAAAGATGATTGATCCGCCTACATTTGCAGACTATCCCGATATTGTTACGGTGAAACAACTCAGGCAGATGTTAGCAATCGGACATAATCAGGCATTAGACCTTGTACACAGCGGAGAGATCAAAAGTTTTAGAATTGGAAGAATGATAAAAATACCGAAAAACAGCGTGATAGACTATATTGCAAGTCAAATAAATTAGAACGAATCCAAATAAACAATTGACAAATGAGCCGTCACAGGCTAAACTATAATTCAGCTAATGACGGCTTGTTTGGCTGCTAATCGGTTAGGAGGTATTCATTTTTAATGATTAGCGGAAGCATACAGGTTAAAAAAGGAAATTGTTACGCCGTGCTTGTATTGCCTACTTCCAATGGTAAAAACAAAATCAAGTGGGTAAGCATGGGAATGAAGGCGACAGAGAGCAAGCGTAAGCAAAAGCAAAGACTTGACGAGATAAGGGTTGAATACAGCGGCATTGCGTCTATCGAGGCAATAGAAACCAAATTTTGTGACCTCATTGTAAAGTGGAATGAGGAAACCAAAGAGGATAAATCCATTACCACATACGACAATTATTGTCACATGATTAACAAATACATCTACCCTTATTTTAGCGACAAAGGCTTTACACTTATGGAGCTACGACCCGCAGACATTCAGGCATATTACAGACATCTTAAAAATTTAGGGCTATCAGGTAAGACAGCCGTAAACCATCACCAGATTATTTTTACCAGTTTGAAATATGCCGTGCTGAATCGAATCATCAAAGAGAATCCCGCAGAGTTTGTCAAACGACCGAAAATCGAAAAGACAGAGCGGGAAACCTACAGCGCGGACGAGCTTGTAAATTTGATCGAAGCTGCAAAGGGCGATGTTTTGGAATCCGTTATTTTCTTGACTTTGCTTTATGGATTGAGACGTGAAGAAATACTCGGATTGAAGTGGACTAATATTGATTTTGAGCGGCATCAATTCAGAATATGCGAAACAGTCGTGCGCGGGAAGGTTGACGGTAAGTGGGTAAGAGTTGAACGCCACGCCACGAAAACAGCGACAAGCAATAGATTATTGCCATTAAATCAGCAGATCGAAACGTATTTGCAGAATCTCAGAGCGCAACAGGAATCAAACAGACAGATGTGCGGAGACTGCTATATTAATTCTGATTTTGTATGCGTCAATACGATGGGAGAACCAATAAATCCCGATTATGTGACGCACCACTACAGCGACCTATTGAAGAAGTCAGGATTAAAGAAGATCAGATTTCACGATTTGCGGCACAGTTGCGCGTCATTCCTTTATTGCATGGGCTTTACGTCAGGGCAGATACAAGATTGGTTAGGACATTATTCTGAATCATTCACCAAAGCAACCTACATACACCCCGATATGACATTCAAGTTTGAGATGTTAGATAGATTAACCGCAGGGCTTATTGGTGAGAATGAATAAATAGCTAATCCCCTTTTTGATAGTCAATTTTAGAACTATTTTAGAACTCACGCAAAAAAGAAAAGCACCCGATTTACATAAAACCCGTAAATCAGGCACTTTTCATGGTTGCGGGAGCTGGATTTGAACCAACGACCTTCGGGTTATGAGCCCGACGAGCTACCTAACTGCTCCATCCCGCGATATCTGTTGATCGTGTCGATTGCTAAATAATTATATTACAATTCTGCCCTGATGTCAAGTATAAATCCAATATTTTTTTATAATTGTTTATTTACAATAATATTATTAAATAATTTTATTGTATTATATCTAAATAATTAAAATGTTGATTCTATACATCACTTTTCTGTATTCGGGAATAATATTAACCGGACATCATCATATTTTTTTCCTCTGCGGCATATTAATTGCACTGAAACAAAAAAAGCGGTCTTCAGCCGCGTCGGAGGTAAAAAATATGAGCAGATACAAGTCTTTTTCAGTGCATTCGGGAATATGCCGCTGTCACAAAGCCATTGCGGCCATTGGGGCGGGAATTACGGCTGCCGCTCTTCCGCTCACCATTCTGGGAGTCGGCACGGTGGGCGCCGTTCTGTTCAGGGTATCGAATATTTCCGCACACAGTATGATGCCGGAAGAAATATCATCTGCGGTTGTGTCAGAGCCGGAGGAGAATTCCTCCCTGACCGAACCGGAAGAGCCTGATTCCTCCGAAGAAACACACGAACGGAAAAAGGCAAGCGGAGGCAGAGATGACACGCCGGTTTCCTCAGAATCATCCTCAGAATCTTCCTCGGAATCCAAATCCAATAAAAAAGACAGCGGAAAGGGGCAGGTAATCGAAAAGCAGATCGGCGATTCCGGCTATCATTATGGAAGCGTCTATGTCAAGGACGGCAATTCCAACTACGATCTCGACATCAAAAAGCTGCTGAATTCCCACGCCAAGTGCAAGATAAAAAAGAACGCCGGCTATCAGGTGCTGATCGTTCACACACACACTACCGAAAGCTACGCCGAGAAGAGTCGAGACTGGTACAGCAAGCAATACAATCCCCGCACCACCGACAAATCCGAAAGCGTAGTAGCCGTCGGCGACGAAATCGAGAAGAAGCTGAACGCGGCAGGCATTCGCACCCTGCACATCACCACCTATCACGATTACCCCGAATACCCGGGTGCATACGACCGCGCCCGCAAAACCATCAAAGCCTACCTCAAAAAATATCCCTCCATCGAGATGGTGATCGACGTGCACCGCGATTCAATTACGCGCGAAGACGGCACCAAAATCAAGCCCACCTCAAAGATCAAGAGCAAAAAGGCGGCGCAGGTCATGATCATCACCGGATGTGATAATGAGGGAAAACTGGAATTCGACGGCTGGCGCAACAATTCCGTCATGGCGGTGCAGCTCCAGAAGAAAATGACCGACAAATATGAAGGCCTTGCGCGGCCGCTTTACTTCGCGCCCTTCCGCTACAATATGGATCTCACCCCCAACTCGCTTCTCATCGAATTCGGCACCGACGTCAACACGCTGGCCGAGGCGAAATATTCCGGGCAGCTGGTGGGAAACTGTCTGGTGGAAGTGCTTGAGAAGTACGTTGTCGGATGAGTTATCTAAACGTAGGAAGTAGGAAGTAAGAGGCAGGAGGTAAAATCTATTGAAAAAACTCACCCAGCTGCATGTCGATGTTTCGGCCTATTTTTTTGCCATGATTCTGACGGTATTGATTTGCGTATTCCTGTCGGCACTGTACTATGTGGAGCTTTGCGCCCATGAAACGCTGCTTTCATCCGGCGGAATGCTTTACGGATTCTTTGACAGGCTGATGGATGTTATCGACGGTTATTTATGAAATTAAAAAGAGCACAGTGATCTTACGTTGAAAAAGCGCTGTGCTCTTTGATTGTGCTTTGGAATTCGGGTCAGTTGGGCGCGTTATGCGGATGAGAAATCATTTCTGAATATATCCCTCGATGGGCTTGGTATACATATCGTCGGTGATCGCCTGATAGCGGCTGCCGGAATAATCGTCGGTGAAGCCGTTGTAGGCTCTGTAGACGTCGCCGGTCTCGGTATCGTACACTCTTTCATAGCCCAACGTGGCGTCGCTCTGCTTCTGGCTGGTAATGTCGTAGGAATTGTTTCTCTTTTCCCACAAATCCATGATCATATCGGAAATACTGTCATAGACCTTCTGATTGGCGATGATGGTGGATTTGAGCTGCTGCTCCTCGCTGTTGAAGCCGTTGACGAAAGCCTGACTGAACGTGATGGTGCTGATACAGTGATCCATGACGCTCTGCCAGTTGTTGAATTCATCGTCCGGCGCGGTCATGAGAATGATATGATACACATTGAGCGGCGCGACGTCTACCTTCTTGCTGTTCAGATTGAAGGGATCGGTATTCAGCATATAGGTGCCGGAGGACATGACGGTGGAGGTGAACAAGCCCTGCATTGTCTTGCCGCTGGCATTGTTGAAGCTGGCTCTGAGAATATCTCCCCCCAGCATCGACTTGCCTAAATTCTGAATGACCTTGAATTTGTTAAGATAAGGGAAGTATTCGGTTTTCAGTTCGGTTTCGTTGCTGAGTTTGACGTTCTTGTTCCACACCTTGTAAAAGGCCTCGGTTTTCTGCGGGTTGATCGGCGCCAGCTTGGAAAACATCGCGTCGGGATAGTATTTGGCAAAGGTCTTGCGCGCCTTTTCGCTCTTCAAAAATCCTTCCTGCTTGAGACCGAACAGGAACCAGTAATCCTTGTCCTTGGGGTTGTAAACCTTGAAGGAATAATGAATGTAATCAACAGGGGCAACCTCCACCTTCCATCCGGACGGAATATCCAGACTCACAAGGCCGTTATCGTATTTTTCATATTTGACGGAACTGCTTGCGCTTTTGACGATTTTGACCTTTTCTTTTGTGCTGACAACATCATCGTCGTCGTCAATATCGCTTACATCGCGCGGATTTCTCCATCCTCCGGGTTTACTGCTTGCATTGCTTCCGCATCCTGCGACACACAGAATCATCATCGCGCACAGCACCATGCATAATAAACCTGTCAAGCGGGCTTTCATAAGCCTTCACTCCTTCATATTTTTTTGAGCATCGTATTATGCTCTTAATTATTATAGCATATCCAAGCCATGAAGTAAAGGATATTGGAGGACATTTTGCAAAATAAATTTGTAAAATAATAATAATAATTATCCGTGCGTATTGTGTTTTTTATCAAAATAACAAAAAGGCACTTGACAACGAATAGGGATGGTGCTATAATCACCACATCAAACCTGAGAGTAAGAATAGTAACCGGAGTCCCGGCAATTCCAGAGAGCGGCGGTTGGTGTGACGGCGCATTGCAAACTTCGGCGAATGGGCTTATGAGGGCGAACGAAAGCGCCTCGGCGCAAGTAGCAATCGACGGGAATTTCGCGCCCGTTATCATGGCGAAGCGTATGCAAGTACGTGCAAAGGTGGTCGGTTCTGTCAGAGCAGCCGGCAAGCCGGGTGGTACCGCAGGAGTCTGAATGTGATTAACGCTCCTGTCCCAGCAGTAAGCAGTTGGGGCAGGAGTTTTTTTATTTCCTTCCACCAACAACCAACCATTTATGTATCCCTAACGAAAGGAAGATCACTATGAAGCAAGACAAAAACATCCCCTACAAAGTATATCTCTCCGAGGACGAACTGCCGAAGGCATGGTACAACGTGCGCGCCGACATGAAAACCAAACCGGCGCCCCTGCTCAATCCCGGCACAGGCAAGCCGCTCAAGGCGGAAGAACTCTACCCCATTTTCTGCGAAGAGCTGGTGGCGCAGGAGCTTGACAACGACACGCCTTACATCGAGATTCCGCAGGAAATCAGGGATTGCTATAAGATGTTCCGTCCCTCTCCGCTGGTGAGAGCCTACTTCTTGGAAGAAGCCCTCGGCACGCCCGCGAAGATCTACTATAAATTTGAAGGCAACAACACCAGCGGCAGCCACAAGCTGAATTCCGCCATGGCGCAGGCCTACTACGCCAAGAAGCAGGGACTCAAGGGCGTCACTACCGAAACCGGCGCCGGTCAGTGGGGCACCGCTCTTTCCATGGCCTGCTCCTTCTTCGGACTGGACTGCAAGGTCTACATGGTCAAGGTTTCCTATGAGCAGAAGCCCTTCCGCCGCGAGGTCATGAGAACCTACGGCGCTTCCGTCACTCCTTCGCCTTCCATGGAAACCGAGGTGGGCAAGAAGATTCTCGCTGAATTCCCCGGCACTACAGGCAGCCTTGGCTGCGCCATCTCCGAAGCGGTGGAAGCTGCCACCACGCACGAGGGCTATCGCTATGTTCTCGGAAGCGTGCTCAATCAGGTGCTGCTCCATCAGTCGATCATCGGTCTGGAAGCCAAAGCCGCTTTTGACAAGATCGGCGTCAAGCCCGACGTCATCATCGGCTGCGCCGGCGGCGGTTCCAACCTCGGCGGTCTGATTTCTCCCTTCATGGGCGAAAAGCTCAGGGGTGAAGCCGACTACCGCATTATCGCCGTGGAACCCGCTTCCTGCCCCAGCTTCACAAGGGGCAGATACGCCTACGACTTCTGCGACACCGGCAAGGTCTGCCCGCTCGCCAAGATGTACACCCTCGGCAGCGGCTTCATTCCCGCGCCGAATCACGCCGGCGGTCTGCGCTATCACGGCATGAGCTCCATTCTCTCCCAGCTCTATGACGACGGCTATATGGAGGCCACTTCCGTCATTCAGACCGACGTATTCAAGGCCGCCGAGCAGTTCGCCAGAGTGGAAGGCATCCTGCCCGCTCCCGAAAGCTCTCACGCCATCAAGGCCGCCATCGACGAGGCGCTGAAATGCAAGGAAACCGGCGAGGAGAAGACCATTCTCTTCGGACTCACCGGCACGGGCTATTTTGATATGGTAGCCTACGAGAAATTCCACAACGGCGAGATGACCGACTACATTCCCACTGATGAGGAGCTTGCCGCCAGCCTTGCCAAGCTGCCCGTCGTGAAGTAATCCTCCCGGAAGGGTTTTCTGAAAAAAATTTTGAAAATTTTGAAAAATACTTGATTTTTGCTTTTCCGTGTGGTAAGATAGTTTGGTAAATCTATTGGACGGCAGCCGTCAATTTACTATTCCAAAGCGGCTGTACGGGATTTTTGAAAGAGGTGACAACCATGCAGGAGAAGATGCATCCCACATACGAGGATACAACCATTACATGCGCTTGCGGCAATGTCATTCACACACGTTCCACCAAAAAGGATATCCGTGTTGAAATTTGTTCCAAATGTCATCCGTTCTTTACGGGCAAGCAGAAGTTGGTTGATACAGGCGGACGTGTTGACAGATTCAAGAAGCGCTTCGGTCTTAAGTAAGCGGCTTTTATATCGTCAAATCCCTATTTCTTCGTAAAACAGAATCAGCGGCTCCCGGGTCTTACTATCAGACGCGGGAGCCGCTTTTTGCATTGCTTTATCAATCGGATTACCAGTCGTGATGAACCGCGTAGCTGTCAAGCTGTAAGCCTTCCATACTGTAGCCCTGAGAATAGATATATTCAATGATCATCGGCAGAGCCTCCACCGTGGTTCTCTTTGACTCACCCGCGTCGTGCATCAGAATATCAGGCTTGCGGTATTTGGTAAGGTCTTTTTTTACATTTTCCAGCAGCTTATCCGGATCAAGGTTGTAGTGCTCCGCGTCACAACTGTCGACATTCCAGTCATGGTAAGTGTACCCTCTGGCAATCACACTCTTTTTCAGTTTATCCATAATTCCTTCGCAATAGTGCCGGCTGACGGTATTGCTGGAGCCGCCCGGGAATCGGATGATCCTTGAACGCGTTCCGGTCAGGCGATAGATATAATTCTGAATACGTTCTATTTCGTTAAAGAAGGCGGTTTCACTGCGGTATATTTTATCATATTTATGCGTGTAAGTATGAAGCGCAATGGTATGACCTCTGTCCACGATCGCCTTGTAATCATCTTCCATTTCCTTGTGATAAATAACGAAAAACGTAGCCTTTGCATTGTAATAATCCAGCACGTCAAGAATATCTTTCGTATAGATCGACGGCCCGTCGTCAAATGTCAGATAAGCCACATAACCTTCCTTGTGAGGGGTAAAATTAATATAATGGTCGTTGGGCAGTTCAAGGTGAAACTCCTCCTGTTCTTCCGAAACAACCGGCTCAGAAGAAACCGGTTCAGAGGAAGAATCCCCGCCGTCATGGGTATCTTCTTCGAGGTCGGCGGAAGAAAGGCCGTCGGTCAATGACGTCATAGCTTCTTCGGATTCATTGAGCGCGGTATCGGTCTTTTTGATTTCTGCTTCCTTTCTGATGTGGAGATCAGAAGCGCTGACCATTCTGTATTTCAGACCGGAATCCTCTACAACCCGCGATTTTCTTACATTCACCTGATTTTTGGAAACATCGCTCGCGGAAACACTTCCGCTGAAGGTAATCTGCATCACGTTTTCCCGCACGCTGACCAGTGATACCGAAAGACACCCCAGCATAAAAGCAACGATCAGCACTATCGGAATGTAAAATGAAAAACCGGAATCCTGTTTTTTATTTGCCAAATGTAACCCTTCTTTCAAGATAATCAGATTGCAGACAGAACACAGCCTCAACTATATGCTTCTATGATTCTGCAACCGTTATTCGTAATAATTTTTCCCTTTCGGCTGTCACCAAGTATGCTGTATGACTTCCGAATCAACCGTGAGCGGCTCTATTTGATAGCCTTGCGCCTGAACAGCCTCGATAATTCTGGGAAGTGCCTCAACGGTAGTCGTCTTGGATTTGCCGGTATCGTGCATCAGAATATTCACGACAGGCTTCTTTTTCTTTAATCCTGCCTCGACTTTCTCCACCAGCAAATCCGGATCGCGGTTGATGCCGCTGGCGTCGGTGCTGTCAATATTCCAGTCGTGGAAGATATATCCGTTGTCCGTCACCGACTGCTTAAGCGTTTTCATGATGGTCTTGTTGTACTTTCTGCTGACGGTATTGCTCGAACCGCCCGGGAACCGGATAATGTTGGAATCCACGCCTGTAACTTTTTCCACATAATCGTGTATCTTGTTGAGATCCTCATAGTACCCCTTCTCGGTTCTGTAAATCTTGCTGTAACTGTGGGTGTAGCTGTGCAGTGCGATGGTATGTCCCCGGTTCACGATGGCCTTGTATTTTTTCTCCATGTTCTTGTGATAAATGACAAAGAACGTCGCCTTCACTTCATACTGATCGAGAATATCCAGCAGCTTTTCGGTATTGATGGAAGGGCCGTCATCGAAGGTCAGATAGGCAACCTTTTCATCGCTGTTTCTGATTCTATTCGTCGTGGTTATCGTTTTTCTTGTCGTGGTTGCTGTGGCGGCCGTGGTTCGGGACGTCGTTTTTCTGGTTGCTTTTGTGGTATCCGCCGCTTTGGAAGTTGCCGCGACGGTGGTGGCACTTTCTTCCTCTGTGATTGATTCGGAAGCGGGAGCCGCGGTCGTAGTCAAGGTTGAATTTTTGGTTATCACATAATACTTGACGCCGTTTTTCCCATCCGTTTCGATAAAATCATAGTCTGTCGGCAACATGCTGTCATATGCCCTGCCATTTCCTACGGTAAAGCTGCTTACCAATTCCGATGATGTGGCGAATATTCCCACAGATACAATTGCTGCCAGTACCACGAAAATGACAATAATCGAAACAGATACACGCCTTCCGTTTTTCTTTTTCATAACCTCACTTCATTTCTCCCCTGTTGTATTGTAATCCGAAAATCCTTTATCTATGCCCAGAACACAAAGATGTTCCAGTAAAGGACATTCACCAAGGTAATGATCATTCCGCAAAGGGTCATGATCCTCACGAATTTTGTTCCTTTTTTCATGGAAGCGCCGTTCCTGCTCAGTCCGACAATTCCAACAACCGCCAAAGCCGTCAGCACCACAGCCAGCCCCGCGATCACGGCAAATCCCCAGAAATAGGCGTCGGACGGACGGTAGGTCAGACCGCTGTAGACAATGTAGGCAGCCATTCCGACAATCGCCAGCCTGAGCAGCATGGCGATGGCAGCCCATCTTCCCATAGGTCGGCTTTCACCCCGCCTGAGCCGGCAGATCAGCATGACGATCAGCATGACCGGCGCCATCACAACGGATATGGCCCACAAACCCACAATTCCCAGTTCATAGAATACCTGCCACGTCGGTACGCTGAGACAATCCCCGTAAGGCGCTCTGACGACGCCGCTTTCTTTATCCCAGATCCAGAATTCCTGTCTGTCTTCCTCATCATAGCGTAAAGGCGCAATGCTGTAGAGCTTGATAGGGCCGGTGAATACTGAACGCGCCGATTTGTAAAGTCCTGTGGGAAGCTCGCGCTTTTCACCGAAGTAATCCGATTCGTCAAACTTCCCGAAAAGCAGCTCCGGCATCCTGCAATTGTATATTTCCTCCCCCGACTGATTGGTCATGACCGCCATGCCGATATTTTCCTCCGGCGAAAGAAGAATGTACGCCGAGCAGCCGGCGGTATTTCCTCCGTGACCGTAGACCGGCTTCCCGTAGGGGATCATCCACATTCCGTGGCAGTTGCGCGGAATGTCGGTTCCTTCATAGCAGGAGGTGGGTCTGAACAGCAGGTCGTGCGTTTCCGGCTTGGCAAAGAGCACGCTCTCCCGGTTGAGCAGCGCCTGCGCGAAAATAAGGTAATCGCCGATGGTGGACACGCAGCTTCCCGCCGGGTAAATCGGAACGTAATACCGCGAAGGTTCCAGCCGCTGGCAGTCGGTGGTATAGCACACCAGCCTGTCCCATGCCTCGCGGACGAAGGGATTGTCGGAATAGTCCGGCTTGAGCGACGTGCGCTTCATTCCCAGCGGAGAGAAGATATGGGCGTTGACGTACTCATAGAACGGCTGTCCGGCGATACATTCCACAATATATCCGGCAAGCGCAACACCCCAGTTGGAATAGGCCGTGACGCTGCCCGGTTCAAACACCTGCTCCGGCTGACGGTGGGAAAGCAGCTCGCCCAGCGCCATCATTTCTTCTTCATCGGTGGAAAGGAAAACGTCCCACAGCATTTCCTGAAATCCCGCGCTGTGATTCATCAGGTGGGTCATTGTCACCGGCTTGTCAAAGCGGAGGTTTTTCAGGAAGCCTTCGGGAAGATACTGCCGCACATCGGCGTCGAGGTCGATCTTCCCCTGCTCGTAAAGCTGCATGACGCTTGTCCAGACAAGCAGCTTGGTGGTGGAACCCCATTCAAAGACGGACTGTGAATCGGTCTTTACGCCCTGCTCCCTATCGGTATATCCGAAGCAGCCGGTGTAAAGCTCCTTCTCACTGTCGAACACCGTCACGGCCATTCCAGCGGTGGTATCGGCGTGCTCGGATACATATGACTCGATTCTTTCCCCGATGTTTTCGGTTTGCTCGGCGGCAAAGACATTCACGGCTCCGAAGCAGAGCCAGAGCGCCAGCAAAAAGGCGACGGATAGGCGTGTTCTGGTTTTCATGGCGGTTCCTCCGATCTGAGTGTCCCACAAATAATGATACTCCCTTTTTATTCTACCATCATTCTGTGATGAAGTCAACAACCATCCAAAAAAAGCGCCGCCTTTTTGATAAAAAAAGCAGCGCTTTTTATACGAAAAAATTACCTTCTCACCGAGACGCCGTTGTCGGCGAGGTAATTCTTGAGGTCGGGGATTTCCAGCTCCTTGAAGTGGAACAGCGACGCGGCCAGCGCAGCGTCCGCCTTCCCTAGGCTCAGAGCGTCGAGGAAGTGCTTCTTCTCCCCTGCCCCGCCGGAGGCAATTACCGGAATGCCGACATTCTCGCTGACGGTGCGGGTCAGCTCTATGTCATAGCCGGTTTTCTGTCCGTCGCAGTCCATGCTGGTGAGCAGTATTTCTCCCGCGCCCCGCCTTTCGGCTTCCGCAGCCCATTCCACCGCGTCGATGCCCATATCCACCCTGCCGCCGTTCTTGTAGATCGTCCAGCCGCTGCCGTCGGCACGGCGCTTGGCGTCGATGGCGACCACCACGCACTGACTGCCGAATTTATAGGCGGCTTCGGAAATCAGTTCCGGCCGGAGAATGGCGGCGGAATTGACCGACACCTTGTCGGCTCCGGCGCGGAGCAGCGCGGTGAAATCATCCACCGTCCGTATGCCGCCGCCGACGGTGAAGGGAATGAAGACCGTTTCGGCAACTCTCCGCACCATATCGATCACAATGTTCCTTGCGTCGGACGAAGCGGTAATATCGAGGAACACCAGCTCGTCGGCGCCCTGCCTGTCGTACGCGGCGGCGCATTCCACCGGATCGCCGGCGTCGCGCAGGTTGACGAAACTCACGCCCTTGACCACCCTGCCGTTTTTCACGTCCAGACAGGGAATGATTCTCTTTGCAAACATTTTTCCGTCCTCCCGTTATAGCAATTCTACGAAATTGTTCAGTATCTGCAAGCCGACGCTGCCGCTCTTTTCCGGATGGAACTGCGTGGCAAAGACGTTGTCCTTCCAGACCGCCGCATGGAAGGGGATTCCGTAATCCGCGACGGCGCTCACGATGCTTTCGTCTTCCGCCCTGAGATAATAGCTGTGCACGAAATAGACATAGGGCTGCTCCGAAAGCCCCCTGAAAAGCGGACACTCGCGGTCATAAGAGACGGAATTCCAACCGATGTGGGGGATTTTCAGCCCCCTGTCAGCCGGAAAGCGCCTGACGCTGCCGGGGAATAATGCAAGTCCCTCCGCTTCCGGCGATTCCTCGCTGGACGAAAAGAGCACCTGCAGGCCGAGACAGATACCCAGAAAGGGCTTTCCGCTTGCCGCGAATTCCTTCACCGCTCCGACAAGTCCGCTTGCCGCGAGATGCTCCATGGCGTCCCCGAAGGAGCCGACTCCCGGCAGGATCGCCCCGTCCGCCGCCGAAATAACCGACGCGTCGGAGGTCACGACATTCCCGCATCCGATGTGGTCGAGCGCCTTCTGCACGCTGAGAATATTGCCCGCGCCGTAATCAATAATTGCCACCATAGTATCATCGCCCTTTGCTGTTCATTCAGGAATGAATCTATTGTACCATCTGCATGAAAAGAATGCAAGAGGGAAAATTCGCTTTATTATATTATCACGCTAATTCTTTAAAGTAAAATAAAAAAAGATATACGCACGGACAGTTCCTTGTGGAATCTGCCCGTGCGCATCACAAAAAGGAGAAACAAAAAAACGAGTAGTCTTAAAGAATAATATTGTCGATCACCTTGTCGGCGGCAAGCCCTTCGGTCTGGTCGAAGTTTTCCCTGACAAAGCGATACAGCCGCTCCGTCTCGAAGTCGCCCTTGCGGATGGCTTCAAGAAGTTCATCCGTCGTGCGGCAAACCTTGCCGGGGGCGTGACGGTCGAGTGTGCGGTGGAGTCCCCGCATCAGCTCGTATTCCTCCTTGTCAAAAGCAAAGAAGATCATGGGCTTGCGGTGGAGCGAAAATTCATAGATATTGGACGAATAGTCTGTGATCAGTATATCGGTGACGTAAAACAATTCATTGATGTCGGGATAGGCCGAAAAATCAATGATCCGCCCCGCGTACTCCGGGGCAATTTCCACCGGTTTCATGATAAAGGGATGCTGCTTGATGACGAAAAGGTATTCGTCCCCGCAGAAATCGTATATTTTGTCCCAGTCGAGCATTTCGTAGGGATAATAGGCGGTTCTCTGACTTGGCCCGCGGAAGGTGGGCGCGAAGAGAATGATCTTCCTCCCCCGCCAGTCGGGATTCTTGTCGTAGAAATCCCGGCGGAAGGCTGCCACCTTTTTTGCGTCAAGGTAATTGTCCAGCCGCATCAGACCGTAAGGAAGGCAGCGTTCGCGGTCAATGCCGAACACCTCCGCATAGACTTCCCGCAGGAATTCACCCCCCACGATAGCGTAATCCAGCTGCCGATAGCAGCAGCGCCATGGGTTCGGGGTGCCCTTCTTGCCGAAGCGGGCGTACCCCACCGCCTTGAAGCCGACGCCGGCGTGCCACACCTGCACAAGGGTAGTCTTGGGGTTGAGCTTCACGTTATTGAAGAAGGTGGAGTAATCGTCCACAAAGATATAATCCTGTCTGGCGGTAATAAACGCCAGTCGCAGCCAGACCCAGAGAATTTTGAAATTGCTGTCGTCCTCGAGGGTTTTCAAAAACCAATAGGACATCTTAAGCCGCTTTTTATCAAGCCCGCGCTGCTTAATGCGGTCGTCGAGAGCCTTGAGATTCCCGCTCATCGGACAGCGGGATTCCGACATAAGCAGCACGCGGGTGCCGTTCTTGGGAGTGATGTGCGAAACAATCTGATAAATGACATTGATGCCGTTTTCAAGGAAATAAATCAGTTTCTTGACAAACCGTTTTTTCAGCTTCGGAGCCTCCACCTTGAATTTGCGTTTGCGGATATTGTCGTTGCGCACCATATATGTAAAGGTCATCTCAAAGATCAGTTCGCCGTTCTCCCTGACAGGAACAAAGGTGAATACGCAGGCATAGCAGGTGCCGGCATAGCGGTAAACCTTGTCCATCCCGTTCAGACAGTAGCCGACGTCCATGCTGATGGGAAGAAATTTCCATTCTCCCCCGTCTTCGCGGAATTTCAGATACCACACCCCGTTGGAAAGCATCTTCGCGCCGCCGATATTGGTGATGTTGACCGTCAGCTCACCGGTTTCGGGGTCAAAATAATCCATCGGGTAGACCCTGCGGGAATTTTTATCGGCAATCGCGAACTGAATTCCTTCCCTGTCACCTTCAAGACCGGCTTTGAGATAGATATTGTCCCAGCGGAGGGTTTTTATAATAATCGTTGACTCTTCCATTATAATCTTTATTTTGACTCGGTATCAAGCGAACAGATGAAATCCACTATGCGCTCCGCAGCGTGTCCGTCCTCATAGCAGCCCTTTTCGTCAAGGAAATCCCTGACAGCCTTGGCGTAGGCGGCTTCATCAAAATCCATGATATTCTGCGAGAGCGTTTTGTCGTTCTCGGCGATGGAGAAGGGAGTCTGGTCGAGCGGATAGAAGAAGCCTCTGGAATTGATGTACTGCTTGATGTCGCGGGCATAGATGAAGGCGGGAGCGCCTTTGAGTACGAAATCAAAAATCCAGCTGGAGTAATCGGTAATTCCCACGTCGGCGGCCGCAATCAGCTCCTGCATATCAATGTAGTCGCTGGCGTCGATGATGGAATCGCGGTTGGCAAACATATGACGCAGCTCGCTGTTGTGGCGGTTGTGCATATGCGCCTTGACAATGACCTTCCACTCGCCGCCGAATTTCTTTTCCAGTGTGTCTTTCAGCTGCATGCAGTCAATCTTGATGGCGCTCACATCGGACTTGTTATCGCGGAAAGTAGGCGCGTAAAGCACCGTTTTCACTTCCGGATCGATATGGTAAAACTGATATACCTTGTCGCGCAGCTGCTTCATCTTCTCTTGGTCAAACAGAATGTCATTTCTCGGATGACCGAATTTGAGCTGGGGCACGTCCGGCCAGAAGGAGGTGTGGAACACACCCTCTTCAAAGACACTGTCGGTGACAAAATAATCGATGAAGCCGGCCGATTTTCTGGCCAGATTAATCCAGCGCTTCTCGCCGCCAAGCCGCTTGATACCCAGTGAACCGTGCCACAGGTCGATATAGACCTGCTCCGGCTTTTTGGGAATCTTTTTCCAGATGCAGTTGAGCGCGTTATCAATCCAGAATTTCGCTGTTCCCAGCGCGAAATAGCTTGCCAGCGAACCCCTGAGCACCAGCTTGACGCCTGCCGGAATACCGTATTTTTCCCTATGATAGAACACGTCGGCATTCACGAGAAAAATCAGCTCATAATCCAGTCCCCGCCTGAGTATCTCGTCCGCGACATATTTGCAGTTGCAGGTATAGCAATTCTGAAAGGTGCCGAAGACAATGCGGTTGGGGACGACCTTCATGTCCTTCATCAGCTTGCGACGTTTGCGTGCGCCGATGGCTTCGTCACGGTCAATGAAGAACTGATTGACCGGATCGAAAAACTGAACGATTTTATCATGAATGGACTTTTTCGTCTTTCTCATGAAATTGCCTTCCGCTATGGCGGTGACAAGAATGGCCTTCCTGCCGTGTTTGATGAGTGTTATCTGCTGGGTTTCTTCGTCATATGCTTCGGTAAACAGCTCTTTGTCTTTACCCATGTTAAAACCTCACGTCATAATAAAATAATACAGCTCTGCCTTACCGGCAGACAACGAATTATTATTTTTTCAGATTGCGGACAACTTCCTTCTCACCGAAGCCAAAAATCTGCTCGACCTCGTGATACTGCACCAGTCCGTGGAAGATATAGAGATCCTCCGGCGTAGTGACCTTGACGTTGCCCCTGTTGCCCTGCACCATCACGACGTCATGACCTAGTTTTTTCATCAGGGTGCATGTATCAATAATGCCCTTGTAGTCAGGGTTGACCTTCCGCATTTCCTCGTGCGCCGCTATCACATCTTTGAGATAGAAGCACTGGGGGGCCTGCGCGGTGAAGAATTTATCACGCGACGGCACTTCCTCAATGGTCTTGCCGTCGGTGCTGATGACCGGCGTTTCAAACAGAGGCGTACAGGTAACGGCGGAACCGTGCTGTCTGACACATTCGATGTCCTCGCTGATCACCGCCGAGGTGATATGCGGACGCACGCCGTCGTGAATCAGTACGATGTCGTCCCCGTCGTTTTCATCATAGGCCAGCTTCAATGCCTTATAAATGGAATCCTGACCTGTGGTGCCGCCGGGTACAATGCCGGCCACCTTCCTGATGAGATTCTTCTCTATCAGCCTTTTCAGGTACTTGATATATTCCTCCTTGCAGGCAATGTAAATCTTGTCGATCATGTCGTGTTCCTCAAACAGGTCGAGGGTGTGAATGATAATCGGCTTGCCCGCCACTTCCAGAAACTGCTTGGGCATGCCGGAACCCATACGCGCGCCGCTGCCTCCGGCGAAGATAATGGCTATATTCTTACTCATTTTTTCATTTTCCCTTCTGAATGTGACTATATTCCTTATGCTATCATTATTGTACTTCTGAAATGTCCTAACCAAAAAACTGTTCTTCCGATTCACGCTTTATATCTTATATATTAAACCATACCCGCGCCGTTTTGTCAAATAAAAGTTTCTGATTTGTTGATGATATTATTTTGAATTTTTTTATTCAGTTTTTTACAGGAAAAAAGAAGCATACGGCGTGAAATTCGCTGCCGTATGCTTCCTTAATTACCTTATCACTACCGGCTGGGCCGGATTTTTTCAGACTGTTACTGGTATTCCACCACGTTGACCCACTTGAGCAGGAATTCTCTCTCTTCCGGCTTGCCCTTGACCGACTGGGAAGCCGCTACAATCGGGAGCCACTGCTGGACATACTGCCGTGCGGTGTCGCTCTTCTTGCAGTAGAGCTTCATGTATTTTTCCGCGAGTTCATTCTTGCCTTCCAGTGAGAAGAGCAGGTAGGTTCTCGCAGCGTCGGCGGCGCCGTTGCCTTGGGTGACATGCGACCAGTCGAGCACATAGGCCTTGCCTTCGGGGGTGATGATGATATTGCTGGGGTTGAAGTCGCCGTGGCAGATCTTGACATGCTTCTTCATGCCCGCCAGACGCACATCCAGCTCATAGCGTGTCGTCGCGTCAAGACCTGTTTCGGAAATCTTTCTCTCCATCTTGTCCTTGAGCTTGTTGAGAAGACGCGCTCTCTTGCTCTGAATCTCCAGTTGGAGATTGACAAACAGTTCGAGATACTCATCCAGCTTATCGGGATTCTTCTCCATCAGCTCGGCCAGCGTGGTACCCTCGATATAATCGTAGACAATCGCCCACTTGCCGTCGATCATGGTCACCTGCTGCACCTTGGCGATGGGCAGGCCTGTTTCTTCCACTCTGGCGGTATTCAAAGCCTCGTTGAGGATATCCGCCTTGGAGAAATCCTCGTTGAATACCTTGACCGTATAGTCGCCGCATCTGTAAATGACCTTGTTCGGTCTGGTAGCAATCACTTCCATTTTACTTGTATCAAATTCCATTTGTATAAAATCCTCCTTACTATAATCAGCGCGAAGCGCTCCGAAATGATTCATTATTCTCTATTCTCTAAGCGAGCGAACGCGAGCGCCTTATTCTCCGTAGTAGGCCTTCCTGTAGATGTCCTTCAGTTCGCTGATGAGCGGATATCTCGGGTTGGCGCCGGTGCACTGGTCGTCAAAGGCATTCTCGCTCATCTCATCGAGGGTAGCGAGGAAATCCTCTTCCGATACGCCGTAATCGGCGATGGTCTTCTTGATGCCGATCTTCTCTTTCAGCTCCTCCAGTTTCGCAATCAGGCCTTCCAGCTTCTCGTTGTCATCCGCGCCGGGAATGCCGAGGTATTCGGCGATTTCGGCGTATCTTCTGAGGGTCTTGGGATGATCATACTGCGAGAAGGTGCCCATCTTGGTGGGAACTTCGGCGGCGTTGAAGCGCATGACGTGGGTGAGGACAAGGGCATTGGCAATACCGTGCGCGATGTGGTGATAGGCGCCGAGCTTGTGAGCCAGCGAGTGATTGATGCCGAGGAAGGCGTTGGCGAAAGCCATACCCGCGATGGTAGCGGCGTTGGCCATCTTCTCTCTGGCGTCGGGCTGGTTGTTACCGTCCTCATAGCAGATCGGCAGGTAGTCGAAGATGGTCTTGATGGCCTGAAGCGCCAGACCGTCGGTGTAATCGGTCGCCATGACGGAAACATAGGCTTCCAGCGCGTGGCTCATCGCGTCGATGCCCGAAGCGGAGGTAAGACCCTTGGGAGCGGTCATCTGCATATCCGCGTCGACAATCGCCATATTGGGCATGAGCTGGTAGTCGGCCAGCGGATATTTGACGCCCTCGTCATCGGTGATAACGGCAAAGGGAGTGACCTCCGAGCCGGTGCCGGCTGACGTCGGAACGGCGATGAAGTAAGCCTTCTCACCCATCTTGGGGAAGGTATAGACTCTCTTGCGGATATCCATGAAGCGCATGGCCATATCGCGGAAATCAGCCTCTGGATGCTCGTAGAGCACCCACATGATCTTACCGGCGTCCATCGCCGAACCGCCGCCGACCGCGATAATGCAGTCAGGCTCAAAGGCGCGTATCTGCTTCACGCCTTCCAGCGCACAGGCAAGCGTCGGGTCGGGAGCCACATCGAAGAAGGTGGCGTGCACAATGCCCATTTCCTCCAGCTTGTCGGTAATGCCCTTGGTGTAGCCGTTCTTGTAAAGGAACTGGTCGGTAACGATGAATACCTTCTTTTTGCCCATGACGTTTTTCAGCTCGTCAAGCGCGACGGGCAGGCAGCCCTTCTTGATATACACCTTCTCAGGCGCTCTGAACCACAGCATATTCTCTCTCCTCTCGGCAACGGTCTTGATATTCAGCAGGTGCTTTACGCCCACGTTCTCCGAAACGGAGTTGCCGCCCCACGAGCCGCAGCCCAGAGTGAGCGAAGGAGCGAGCTTGAAGTTGTAGATATCGCCGATGCCGCCGTGGGAAGAAGGCGTATTGACGAGAATGCGGCAGGTCTTCATTCTGGCGCTGAATTCGGCGATCTTGTCCTTTTCGGTGAGCGCGTTGCAGTAGAGAGAGGAAGTATGGCCGTAACCGCCGTCGGCAATCAGCTGTTCCGCCTTTGCGACAGCGTCCTCGAAGTCCTCCGCCTTATACATGGCAAGCACAGGCGAGAGCTTTTCATGGGCGAATTCCTCGGAAATATCGACGCTTTCCACCTCGCCGATCAGCACCTTGGTGGCTTCGGGAACTTCCACACCCGCGAGAGCGGCAATGGTAACAGGCTTCTGGCCAACGATCTTGGCGTTGAGAGCGCCGTTGATGATCATGGTTTTGCGCACCTTGTCCTTTTCATCGTCCTTGAGGAAATAACAGCCTCTCGCGGCGAATTCCGCGCGGACGGCGTCATAAATTTCCCTGTCCACGATGACCGACTGCTCGGAGGCGCAGATCATGCCGTTGTCGAATGTCTTGGAATGAATGATGGAATTGACGGCAAGAAGGATATCCGCCGATTTGTCAATAATGGCCGGGGTATTGCCCGCGCCGACGCCGAGAGCCGGCTTGCCGGAGCTGTAGGCTGCCTTCACCATGCCGGGGCCGCCGGTAGCGAGGATAATGTCGGCTTCCTTCATGACGAGGTTGGTCATTTCGAGGGAAGGAACGTCGATCCATCCGATAATGCCTTCGGGAGCGCCGGCTTTCACGGCCGCTTCAAGAACGAGCTTCGCGGCGGCAATGGTGCTCTTCTTGGCTCTGGGGTGAGGGCTGATGATAATGCCGTTTCTGGTTTTCAGGCAGATCAGCGTCTTGAATATCGCCGTGGAAGTGGGATTGGTGGTGGGAATGACCGCCGCCACCACACCGATCGGTTCGGCAATTCTGCGGGTTCCGAACGCCTTGTCTTCCTCTATCACGCCGCAGGTCTTTGTATCCTTGTAAGCGTTATAGATGTACTCCGCCGCGTAATTGTTCTTGATGACCTTGTCCTCCACCACGCCCATGCCGGTTTCTTCCACAGCCATTTTTGCCAGCGGAAGCCTTGCCATATTCGCGGCGGTAGCTGCGGCAAGGAAAATTTTATCGACCTGCTCCTGCGTGTAGGTCGCAAAAACTCTCTGAGCCGCTCTGACCTCTGCGAGCTTTTCTTCCAGCGCTTCCACGCTGTCTACAATACGGTAGTCTGCCATAGTGAATGTCTCCAATCTTTCTTTGGTAATAGTATGTAATATTCCTCCGCCATCCGCAAAAAGGAGGCAAAAGCAATAATCACTTCTTCGTTAATATTTTAACAAACTTTTCGGGAGATGTCAAACATTATTTTTCATCATTCCCTTTACTGCATATTATACCCAATTGTTATACAAAATTCAATAATTTTTTTGAAAACATTGCAGATTTTTATATTGAATTTTCTTAAAATACTTATTATAGACACAATTTAGTCAAATTTTAGGGTTATAATAAAGATGGATTGAAAGGTGGTGTTGATTCATGAGAAGAAATGTTATGGCAGCTTTTGCGCTTTCCTTGGGAATTGTCGGCACGGTCATCTCCATCACGGCAATTGTGCTTGCGGGTTGCGGACTTGGCGGCAGCAAGCGTATGTACAGACATTAGTTTTCCTCCAATAAAAGCCGGACTGAGACAATCCGCACTTGCGGTATGTTCCAGTCCGGCTTTGTTTTTCGTTGTTTTAGCAGGCCGTTCTGAGGGATATTCTCAATCTGTCCGCCACCATGGCAATGAATTCGCTGTTCGTAGGCTTGCCGCGCGAAATGAGGATGGTGCTGCCGAAATACGAAGCGAGGAAGTCAATGTCCCCTCTGTCCCACGCAAGTTCGATCGCGTGGCGTATCGCGCGTTCAACACGGGAAGGAGTGGTATCGAAGCATTCCGCGACGCCGGGATAAAGCTCCTTGGTAACCGCACCGATAATGTCGGGCCGCAGAACGGTCTTGATGATGGCGCAGCGCAGATATTTATAGCCCTTAATATGAGCAGGCACTCCGATCTTATGGAGAATATCCGTCACCATAATTTCAAGTTCCACCGAATCCTCCGGAAAATCGGCATTCATATTGAAACTGCTGCCAAAAACGGGCTGCTTGTTCGCTGACGGGAAGGACAGCATATTCCAGATACTGACCGGCGACATTTCTCTGGACACCACGCAGGCCGCCCCCGCCCCGTACAGCTCACGTTCCAGTCTGAATGACAGGAACTCACAGATCACGACAAATTCCGTGCGGAACAGGTCGGGATTTCTTTTGGCCCTCCTGATGAATGACACTGCGTCCTCGTCGCCGAAATTCATATCGATCAGAACGCAGGAATCCGGGCGCTTCCGCATTTCCGCCAAAAAGGAAGCGCCGTCATCCGGAACGGATACAATACGGTTGACCAGTTTGCCAAACAGGGGAGAATTTCTGAACTGTTCGCTCTCGTTCAGCTTATTGATAAGAAACGTCTTGTTCTTATATGACATAATCACATTTTCGTTGTTATACATATTCGCATCTCCACATTTCTTGAAATAGTTTTTAATACAAACAGTGATAATTTAAGTCTATTGGAGTTGTAGGGGTTCATTTCGTCGACGATTCCTGCCGTGAATTATGCTACCACACTATGCGGCTGTTTTCAATAAGATCCGACGGGATTTTCTCAGTTTTTGAAATCTTTGTATTTTCACACTATCTCAAAAAATATTGGCGGCAAGTGATTTTTACCGCGATCCTATGATTGAATGAAGGATCAATAATATGACATATAATAGCAAAAATGCACGAAATTCAGCAGTAATTGCTCGCAATTGCGCAGGGAATAGGCTGGCTTTATTCACGATTTTTGCAGCGTCATTTTTGTGATTAAAAGCAGGCAAAACTCCGCGGTTTGCCGCTCATTTAATCACAAAAACGCTCCGAAAACACTCCATCCGCAATGTAATTGTGAATCAATGCGGCTACTTTTCTCTTCCATTCCACGCAGTCATGCAGGCGTTTTGTGCTGCTGCATAAAACCGGTTTGTCTTCCTCGACAAACTGTCGCGCGGCGGCAGTCGGAATTCTTCCCGACCGCCGCCGTGACCTATCATTTGCGCTGAATATATTCACAGAATAATGCAGATCAGCCCGCTGCATCCCTCGTTGATGATCCGCTCAATCGTTTCACGCATTTTGTCACGAGCGTCCATCGGCATCTTGCTGAGTTTATTGTGAAGTCCCTCATTGACCAGCTCATGCAGCGACTTGCCGAAGATATTGGACTGCCAGATGGAGGAAGGTTCTTCCTCAAAGCCGCGCAGCAGGTATTTCACCAGATCTTCCGACTGCTTCTCCGAGCCGACGATCGGCGCGACTTCGGTCGTGATGTTGGTCTTCACAATGTGAAGCGAAGGGGCGGAGGCGGTCAGCCGCACACCGTATCTTCCGCCCTGCCGCATCAGTTCCGGCTCTTCCAGCGTCAGTTCTTCCATAGAGGGCATGACAATGCCGTAGCCGGTTCGTTCCACCTCGTCCAGCGCGTCACTCAGTCTGTCATACTTGCTCTTGACCGCCGCAAGTTCCGCGATGGAATTCATCAGGTCGGCTTCATTCCGGATCTGCAAGCCGGTCTTTTCGCCTATTATCTTATAGAAAAGCTCCGGAAGCAGTTCCACCTTCACGCGGGTCTTGCCCGTGCCGAGGTCTATGCTTTTGGTAACGGCGTTTGTGACATACTGGTTTTCGGCAAGAGCCGTCACAAGGCGGTCTATCTCTCTGATGCGGCGTATTCCCTTTGCCGCAGAGCGAATCGTTCCCATCACGTCGGTTCTCAGCCAGTGGTCGCGATCCAGTGAATTGATCCAGCCCGGCATGTCGATCGCTACCGAGCGCAGAGGGAATTCATACAGCACTTCCGAAAGCACGCCCTGAATCTCGCTCTCGGTGATTTCCTGACAGTTGACCGCCATGACCGGCACGCCGTACTTCCCGGTCAGCCTTTCCGCAAGCTCCCGGCTTTCCTCCTTGGCCGGGTCGGCGCAGTTGAGCAGCACGGCGAAGGGCTTCCTGATTTCCTTCAGCTCGTTGATGACGCGTTCCTCCGCTTCCTCATACTCCTCGCGGGGAATGTCGCTGATGCTGCCGTCGGTGGTGACCACAAGTCCGATGGTGGAATGTTCGGTGATCACCTTGCGGGTACCGATCTCGGCGGCGAGATTGAAGGGAATTTCCTCGTCGTACCACGGGGTCTTCACCATGCGCGGCGCGTTGTTCTCGATATAGCCTAAGGAGGAAGGAACGATGTATCCCACGCAGTCGATCATTCTCACCCGGAAGGAAGCGGTTTCGTCAAGGCTGATCTCGATCGCTTCTTCCGGAATGAATTTCGGCTCGGTGGTCATGATGGTGCGTCCGGCCGCCGACTGCGGCATTTCATCGGTAGCTCTTTCCACCTTGTACTTGCTGCTCATGTTGGGAATGACCAGCGTTTCCATGAACTGCTTGATGAAGGTGGATTTGCCCGTTCTCACCGGGCCGATCACACCGATATAGATATCGCCCCCGGTTCGTTCGGCGATGTCTCTGTAGATTTTGGTGTCTCCCATGTTTTTCATACGCTCTCCTTCAAGATGATTTACGCCGTGACAATCAGCAGCCGGCTTTCCTCCACGGAGTCGCCTTCCATGCCGTTATCCAGCCGGATGGACTCCACTGAAGAATTATACTCGCGGGCAATATCCCACAGTTCTTCCCCCGGCTCGGCAAAATACAGCACGGCGGCAGGACGGTTTTCGGGGGATTTCGGGCGGTTCTCGTCCAGTTCGACCGAGCACACCTGCCGTACAGGGATATCCTCATAGAGTGCGCTCCTCACACAAAGCTCCGCCTGAATGTCCAGCTTGCTGTCGCCGCCGACAGTGAATCCGCAGGATTTCACAACCGCCCCGCATTCCGGACGGACATTCTGCTCCTCCGCCGGCTGGGAAAGGGCGCATTCAAACCGTGCGCTCTTCTCGCTGTAGACAATTCCTCTGGAAGGGTCGCGCAGCATCATGCCGACCGCCATATTGCCGGTCACAGCGGTCTTCCCGTCTCGGTAGACGGCGCGGCTGTCGGTCACATCCGCCCACAGATCGCATACTTTATCGATTTTGATATCTCCCGCATCAAGCGTCTGCTTCACGACAAATGTATCGGAAGCCGTATCGCAGAGTCTCTCCAGCCTGACCTGCTTCCTGACGCAGTTTGCCTCATAATCTACTGAATAGGCATCGCTTACCCATGAAACTTCCCTGTCGCGGTAGCCTCTGATATCCGCCGATATCCCGAGATCCACGTCCACCCTGCGGTATTCCCCGTCGGAATCGGTGCGCGGCGAAACTTCCAGCATATCGCAGCTCAGCGAAATGTCAAATTTACAGTCCTCGTCCACTCCCGGAATGTCAAAGAACTGGCTGAACGGAATGACATATTCCATGCGGTCAGGGTCACTGTCCTGCTCGGTGCAGTAGACCATAGTGAAGACCGCGTTTCCCTTGACTGTCAGCTTGCCGGGAATGGGCTGTATTTCCTCCTCGCATATGACCGCTTTGGTGCGGACGATGGAAGAAATCGGCGGCTTGCCTTCGCTCAGTTCGATAGCCTCGCTGAGTTCGAAGCCGGAATGTGTGCAGCAGACAAGATCGCTGATCCGGCGGGTTTCTCTGCGGATACGCAGTCCTTCCCCTTCTACCTCCGTGATAAGCTCGTTCTCTCTGCGGCAGACCGCCGTCATGTGTACCGTAAACGCCCCGTGAATATCCAGCTTTCGCTGACTCAGCACCCGGCAGTTGACATAATCGACACGCGATTCCGCAAGCAGCCTCACATTATCGGTGCCGTCTTCATAGGGCACGCTCGCCCGGAACGGGAAATCTCTCTCGCAGCAGCGTATCTTCTTGTCGCGGTCGTCGAGATACACCACCGATATTCTCGCATTGCCTTCCACCGCAAGCGAATCGAAATTCACCTGCCGCGAAGTGATCATGGGGATCAGGCGGCATTTGAGCAGCCTGCCGATGTCGGGGCAGTAATCCGGCAGCGTCAGCTCGGTGTCCACCGTCTGTTCACAGTTGCCTTCAAAAATGACGTCCTTGGCGAACACCGGTTCGCCGACAGCTTTACATTCCATGAGCTTCTCTCCTTTTGCGGAAAATGCCGTAGGCCGGCACTTCTCTTTTGATTTCTGTCCAATAGATATTCATACCATGTCCGGGATATGCATGAATTTTTCGTTAAAACATTGACAAATCCTCCGAAATGATAGATAATACCTTATGTAAATAATCTGAAAAAGGAGTTTTTTGCAAATGGGTTATACAATAGCAGAAAAAATCATCAAGGCTCACCTCGTGGAAGGCGAAATGGTACAGGGCACCGACATCGGTCTGAGAATCGACCAGACCCTCACGCAGGACGCGACCGGCACCATGGCGTATCTCGAATTCGAGGCAATGGGTGTGCCGCGCGTCAAGACCGAGCGTTCGGTGGCTTACATCGACCACAACACGCTTCAGACCGGCTTTGAGAACGCGGACGATCACCGCTTCATTCAGAGCGTGGCCAAGAAGCACGGCATTTACTTCTCCCGTCCGGGCAACGGCATCTGCCATCAGGTGCATCTGGAACGCTTCGGCATACCCGGCAAGACCCTCATCGGCTCCGACAGCCATACCCCGACGGGCGGCGGCATCGGCATGCTGGCGATGGGCGCCGGCGGACTGGACGTCGCTGTCGCGATGGGCGGCGGCACCTATTACATCACCATGCCCAAGATGGTGCGCATCAATCTCACCGGCAAGCTCTCCCCGTGGGTTTCCGCAAAGGACATCATTCTCGAAGTGCTGCGCAGAATGTCGGTCAAAGGCGGCGTAGGCAAGATCATCGAGTACGGCGGCGAAGGGATAAAGACCCTCTCTGTCCCCGAGAGAGCCACCATCACCAATATGGGGGCGGAACTTGGAGCGACCACTTCCGTGTTTCCTTCCGACGAAACGACAAAAGCCTTCCTCAGGGCGCAGGGCAGAGAAGCCGACTGGACGGAACTCAAGCCTGACGACGACGCGCATTACGACGAGATTCTGGAAATCAACCTCAGTGAGCTTGGCCCCATGGCGGCCGCGCCCCACATGCCCGACAACGTGAAGACCATCGACGAGCTGAAAGGACAGAAGATCGATCAGGTGCTGATCGGCTCCTGCACCAATTCCAGCTACCTCGACCTCATGCGTGTCGCGCATATCCTCAAGGGCAAGACGGTGCATCCTGACGTCAGCCTCGGCATTGCCCCCGGCTCCAAGCAGGTATACAATATGCTTGCCGCCAACGGCGCTCTTGCCGACATCATCGCCGCCGGCGCGAGAATTCTCGAATGTGCCTGCGGCCCCTGTATCGGCATGGGACAGTCCCCGAATTCCAAGGGCATTTCCCTGCGCACCTTCAACCGCAATTTTGAAGGCCGTTCCGGCACCAAGGACGGTCAGATCTATCTCGTTTCTCCCGAAACGGCGGCCGTTTCCGCCATCGCCGGCGTCTTCGCCGACGCCAGAGAACTCGGCGAAGCGGTGGAGATTCCCATGCCGGAGCATTTCCTCATCAACGACAACATGATCGTTCCTCCCGCGCCGGTCGAGAAAATGGATTCCGTCGAAATTCTGCGCGGCCCCAACATCAAGCCCTTCCCCACCAGCGAGCCGCTGCCCGAAGCCATTTCCGCCAAGGCGCTGCTGAAAGTCGGCGACAACATCACCACCGACCACATCATGCCGGCCGGCGCGAAGATTCTTCCCTACCGTTCCAATATTCCCTTCCTCTCGAATTTCTGCTTCGCGGTGTGCGACGAGCAGTTCCCGGAACGCTGCCGCGCGGAAGGAAAGGGCATCATCGTGGGCGGAAGCAATTACGGACAGGGCTCCTCCCGCGAACATGCCGCGCTGGTTCCGCTCTATCTCGGCGTCAAGGCGGTCATTGTGAAATCCTTCGCCCGCATTCACCTTGCCAACCTCGTCAACGCCGGCATCGTTCCGCTGACCTTTGTCAATGAAGCCGATTACGACACGGTCGATCAGATGGACGAGCTGGAAATTCCGGACATCCGAGAGCTTCTCGGCAAATCCGAGATCACGGTGGTCAACAAAACCAAAGGCTCTTCCTTCAAGGTGACCTGCGCCATCTCGGAACGTCAGCGCAACATTATTCTCGCCGGAGGTCTGCTCGACTACACAAGGGAAAACGTACAATAAAACTGTTGCAGGGGAGGTTGAAATATCATGTCAAAAAACAAGAAGATTTCAATGTCGGTGGTGCGCAGGCTTCCCCGTTACTACAGATTTCTGCTTGAACTCAAAAACAACGGCATTTACCGCATATCTTCACAGGCGCTTGCCGAAAAAATGGGGGCTTCCGCCTCGCAGATCCGGCAGGATCTGAATTGCTTCGGAGGCTTCGGGCAGCAGGGTTACGGCTACGACGTTCCCAAACTGTTCGACGAACTGAGCGGCATTCTCGGACTGGACAGCCGCTATTCCGCCATTCTGCTGGGCGCGGGCAATCTCGGTCGCGCGATTCTCAACCACGTGGACTTTGCTTCGAGGGGCTTTGAACTCAAAGCCGTATTCGACAAAAATCCCGAGATCATCGACAGCACGATAAACGGCTTAACCATAATGAATTCGGACGAGCTGTACGATTACTGCAATCAGGTCAAAATCGACGCGGCCTTCCTCTGTCTGCCAAAGGACAGCGCGGAACAGATGGCGGATATCCTGTATAATTGCGGTGTGCGAGGCTTCTGGAATTTCAGTCACTACGATCTTTCCATGAAATACAGCGATATCGTCGCCGAAAATGTCCATCTCAACGACAGTCTTATGACGCTATGCTGCTGCATAACCGAAAACAGAAGGTCGGAAAACGCAGAAGACTAACAGGAATCCTATCGCTAACCGCCTTTCTCAAAGTCCATTGTCCAACAAATAGGCGATAACCAAAAAAACCTCTCTGTCTTTGTCACAGAGAGGTTTTTTGTCACTTTTTATATTTCCGGAATTCTGAAGGAGTCTGATGGCAGTGTTTCTTGAAAGTGCGGTTGAAATAGGAAATATTATTGAACCCGGTTTCATAGGCCACATCAATGATCGGCTTGTCCGTGGAACGCAGCAGCCCCTTCGCTTTGATAAGACGGTATTCTATCACATAATCTATACACGACATGCCGGTTATGTATCGGAACAGACGTGAAAGGCCGGTTTCGCTGAGATTGACAAGCTCAGCAAGCCCGGAAAGAGTGATGTTTTCCATATAATTTTCGGAAATATAATCCACCACCTGACGGACAACGCGCACATCGTTGCTCTCCGGCGTTTCGGTTTTGATCTCGATATATCCGTACTTCAAAAGCCCGAAAAGAATGTCGTTGATGATGCTTTTCAGTTTCAGTTCAAAGAACGGCTCATGATCGAAATAGACGTCGAAGAGCTGCACCGCCAACGGTCTGAATTCATTATAATGCTCAGAATTATGGCGGATCACGCAGTAATCATTGCATTTTCGTCCCAGCATAGGCATAAAATAATTGGAAGCACATGCGTCAACATTGTGATTGGTTATCATATCCAAAGAGATGAGATATGTCGCGCCAAGGAAATAATCTTTCTCGTTCACCAGCCCGAAAGAATGAAGCACCCAAGGCATAATAACAAGAATATCTCCGAATTCCATGTCAATATCATTGCCTGACACGGTATACCGGCACCGGCCGCAGTCACAGAGAATCATTTCAATTTCCTCATGACAGTGCAGCGGGAATGCGGAGAACAGCGTCGGCATCATCGTTCCGTAAATGACGAAGGGAAGAAGCAGGTCGCCGTGCTTCTTTTTTTCCACAAAGCCTGATATCTCCTTATCGGCGGGGTACATAACCTTACCTCCTCACAAACGGCAAAATAGTGCAAGTTCAGTATGTCTTCACTTTCGGAAAAGACAATCACGCAATAACTGAGTATTATTAAATCTCACAACTGTTATCAACAAAACAAAAAGTTAATAAGCACAATACTCAACAAGCCGAAAAAAATAATAGAAAATGCTTCAATATATATCAGTCCAAAAAACAACCCAGGCAGAAAAAGACAATTGAAAGATAATGAGCTGTACCGGATAATGCAAGAATTGTTAAAAATACTGCTTGTATTTCTCTATAAAAAAATTATAATAGTAATATAGCGTTAAGTCAATAGTTTTTGATAAATTTTATTTCCGTTTTATTAAAATTTTATATGTTATTGACAATCGGTTTCTCGGTGTGGTTCTCAGAAAAGGATAAAAGGAATTATGAGCGAACAAACGGATTCAAACGGTTCAGAGCGTAAGGCAAGCGCTGATAACATTGTAAATTCATCGGTATTCAAATTGGCATGGCCGATATTTGTGCAGGCTCTGCTCGCTATGCTTCTGGGATACGCCGACACGCTCATGCTCAGCGGATATGATCAGAACGCTGTGGGAGCTATCGGTAACGCCAATCAGATACTCGGCTTTCTCACTCTCGCATTTACGGTTATTTCCAGCGCCAGCGGCATTGTGGTGGCTCAGTATCTCGGGGCAGGTCAAAAGGATAAAATCAACCGGATCTACACGGTGTGCATTGCTTTCAATTTTCTATTGAGTCTTCTCATCAGCGGAGTAGTGTTCTTTGGAAGCAATATGTTGCTGACGCTGCTGCATACTCCCGCTGAAATGACCGGAAACGCCCGCAGTTACATGCGCATTGTAGGCGGATTTATCTTCACACAGGCGGTTCTGGACACTATGTCAAGAATTTTCCAAAGCAACGGAAAAACTGTCTTTGGCATGATCATCTCACTGGGAATGAATATTCTGAACGTCTTTGGGAATTATCTGTTTCTCTACGGCCCCCTGAAGTCGTTGGGACTGGGTGTTTCCGGAGTAGCCGTTTCCACAACATTCAGCCGGATTACGGGGCTGTGCGCGGCATTTGTCTTTTTTGGTCTGTTTATCGACGGCCGCATCTCCGTTAAATACCTGAAACCTTTCCCGAAAGATGTTTTAAAGACGCTGCTGCGGATAGGCATTCCCACGGCCGGAGAAAATATTTCTTACAATGTATCTCAGCTTTTTGTTACCGGCTTTGTAAACACCCTCGGCATTGTCGCAATTAACACAAAGATTTACGCAACTATTCTGAGCAATTTCGCTTATCTTTATTCACTTTCCGTAGCCATGGCAACCACAATCATTGTCGGTCATGCCATCGGCGCCGGCAATTATGATTTCGCCTACAGGCGGGTCAACAAAACCATGCGCAGCGCTCTGATCGTTTCGGCCTGCATTGCCTGTACCAATTTCATGATCAGTCCAGTCACGCTAAGTCTGTTCACACATTCTCCTGAAATTGCCGACATCAGTTCGCAAATAATAGGTCTCGGACACAAAGTGCTGTTTGTGGGGATTTTCCTTGAATTCGGCAGAACAAGCAATCTGGTTATCATCAACAGCCTGAAAGCGTCCGGAGATGTGAAATTTCCGACATATCTCGGCATTATCGCCATGTGGAGCTGCACTGTGGTGTGCGGATATATTCTCGGTATCCTCTGCGGATTCGGTCTTGTCGGCATATGGATCGCAATGGCTGCCGACGAGGTGATTCGAGGGATAATAGTGGCCATACGCTGGAAGCACGGAACATGGCGAGGCAAAAGCGTCGTTCAGAAACAGGAGCAAGGCAGCCTGTCTGACATTCCCTTGCATTAATTCTGACTTTACCATTAAGGAATCGGTTTTTCCTCCAATTTACCGGTTTCTTAATAACACATACACAGTCTCAATATCTCGTAAAGCCATGCAGCGCTGTTCAATCATAATTAAACAGCGCTGCATGGCTTTTATTCTGCGGCACCAAAGTCGAAGGGCAAAAAGAAAAATATTTTGAAAATTTCTCTTGACATCATTTATATAATGTGATAGAATAATCGAGTCGGGTTTCTGATTCAGCAGTTCCTGATGCAATATTATTCTTATTTCGAGATGTGGCTCAGTTTGGTAGAGCGCTGCGTTCGGGACGCAGAAGCCGCAGGTTCAAATCCTGTCATCTCGACCAATTTTATCCTGCCCCAAAATGTCCGATTTTCGGCGTTTTGGGGTGTTCTCTTTTTAAGTAGGGATTCTTTGTGCGTTACCGTGTGCGTTACGCCTTTTTTTGTGTGCGTTATCGGTCGATTTCTGGTTTTGAGCCTGCCCTTTTCTTGCTTTATGCTCATGCTTCCTTGCGCTTTCTGGTGTAGATGTCCTCTACCACGTCAACGGCTTTGGCGTTGACCTCTGCAACGGCATGAGCGTAAATATTCAGCGTCGTGCTGGTCTGAGAGTGACCGAGTACCGCCGAAACGGTTTTCATGTCGATTGCGTTGCTCGTGATTGCGGTCGTTGCGTAGGCGTGACGGAAAGCGTGAAGTCCTTTGAATGCCAGTTCCTGCTCGTCGCAGAATTCGTGCAGCCATCTGTACGGGGTGTTCGGATGAAGCGGCTCTCCGTTCCAGCCAATGAACAAGCGGTCTGTTTCTACCCACTGATCACCGAGTTTCACGCGATGCTCATTCTGTTCAAACTGATAGAGCTGCATGAGTCTGACGGTACTCTGTGAGATTTTCAGGATACGCTTGCTCGTCTTGGTCTTGGGCGTGGAGGTGTAGGTTCCCGTCCGGCTGTTGCGGTACTGCGAGGTACGGTTGATGCTCATGGTCTGGTTGTCGAAGTCGATGTCCTTCCATTCCAAGCCCAGCACCTCACCGCGGCGCAGTCCGTAGAAAATGAGAAGATGGAACAGCAGTTGATAGTGCATCGGGGCTTTTTCATCAAGCGCGTCAAGGATTGCCGCGACTTCATCGACGGAGTAGATGTCCTTCTCTTTGGTTTCGTTTTTGACCGCTGTGACATTTCTGCAAGGGTTGTCCGCGATGATTTCGCACCTGATTGCGTAATTCATCACATCGGAGATGAAGGTGATGAAGTGTTTCTGTGTCTTGCCCGACAAGCCTTTGCCCGTTTGAAGATTGGCTCCGTCCCTCGACAGACTGAGGATAAACTGCTGGAGCTGTCTGTAAGTGATGTCGTCCACGTAGCGGTTGCCGATAGCGTCGTAAACGCGCTCCTTGCAGGACTTCATCTGCTCAATGGTGCTGACGTTGAGTTCTTTGGTCTGCATGACCAGTGAAAACCACTCTTCCGCCAAATCCTTGAACTTGACGCGGCGGG
>JAFRXY010000106.1 GCA_017441385.1 Clostridia bacterium
CAGATAAACCTCGTCGTCACTCTTGTCTACCAAATCCGCATAGCTGATACCCAATTCAGCTGCGCGGCGGCATACCGCAGTGATCGATTTGGATGAGATGTGCCGCGTTTCAATGATCTCACGCTGCGACATCGGCGTCTGGAGAAGCTCAAGGATGAGCTTCACATTAATTTTGTTCGCCATATTTATGGCTCCCTTCGTTAGTATTGAGGCTGTGCCTCTAATCCTATTATATACGAAGGGATTTCACACGGCGAGTTGCCGCTTTCCTTGTGCGTTTTACTGCTTTCCTCCTTACGTGCTACTGCTTTCCTTCCGGCGAAACGATGCTTTCCTGACCGCGAAATAATCACTTTACTGTCACATTATAAAAAACAATTTTTTTCTGGTAAATCAAATTCGTTTATTTCGTTTACATCAATCCACTCACTTCTCTCACTTCCATCTTGAGCAAGAACAACGAGAATTACCTTATTATAATTAGACAACGCATGAAAAATATCAATTTCTTTATCTATCAATTTTTTTATTATGAAAATATCACAAGGGGATATTATCCATTTTTGTTCTTTCCTTATCTCAGAACATAAACATAAATATATTTTTCCGTATTCCGAAATACATGTAAAAATGATTGGTTCATTTTCAAAATAATTAAAAACATAATCTAAGTATAAACTTCCAATATCTGCTATATTGTTAAAATATGAAGGTTGATTCATTCTATTCATCCTCTTTCCAGTTAAGTCAATAATATTACAATTTTTTTCTATTAATTATACGAAACATAAGTTCGTTTTTTTACGTTTTTACTTACTTTGCTTCCTTTGCTCGGAAAAGATTTGAGAGGATTTTGTAGTGAAAGGTGAAATATATAGTGGTGGAATACGAAGTATTCCCTTCAAGCGTTAGCTTGGAGCATTGCAACAGTTCTACAGTGATATGAAAAGTTCTTTACAAGAAAAGAAAAAAGAAAAAACGAAAAAACAAAAAAATCCTTCTCATTTCTTCTTCCTTTCGGAATTGACATGGGCGAGAGGGTTGCTCTCTATCGCAGACTTTACCTGTGCATTGGACAGATGCGTATAGATTTCAGTGGTGCCTAAGTTCTCGTGTCCTAATATGTCCTTCAATACGCGGGTGTCTACGCCGCCTTGCTGGTACATCAGTGTCGCGGCGGTGTGGCGCAGTTTGTGTACCGAATATCCTTCGTCCATGTTGATTCCTTTCAGATATTTTTTCACAAGCCATTGCACGGTCTTGGGGGAGATGCGCCGCTTGTTGCGGCTGATGAAAAGCGCGTTGCGGTCAGAGTACACGATCCCGTCTACTGGACGTACTTTTCTATACGCTTCAATAGCATTAATGCAGGCTTCGTTCAGGTAAACCATGCGCTGTTTGTTGCCTTTGCCTGTGATCACAAGCGTGTTGTCTGAGCGTATGTCGTTGTAATTGATGCCTACAAGCTCTGAGAGACGCATTCCACAGTTCAGGAATAATGTTAGTATGCAGTAGTCACGCTCCTTGTACGGACCGTTTATTTCTCCAACGGCTTCTAAAAGGTCAATGCTTTGCGCCAGATCCAGATACTTCGGCAGGCGTTTCGGAAGCTTCGGATTGCCAAGCTCTTCCACGGGATTTGTCTTGATTCTGCCTGTGACCGTGTAGAGATATTTGTAGAAGGAACGCAGTGATGAACATTTGCGTGATCTGGTGTTATTGTTGTTGCCACGCACCGTCTTTAAATAATTCATGTATTCAAAGACTTCTGTTAAACTCACTGACTCAATCATTTCAAGCGTTACGTCGTCAATTGGTATCTTTTCAAATTCTTCACTTGAAAAATTTGAAACAAGTCCGCGTGACAACTTCAAGTATCGGAAGAACGAACGCAAGTCTATGAAATATCCTTCAACCGTCTTTTCTGATTTGCCTTTGATCGTCTCCATGTATCCGAAATATTCTCTCAGGATCGTCGGACACTGATTCATATAATCCATTCGCATGGCTTCATTTTTTGCTCCTTTTTTATGTAAAAATTCGTGCCTATCGGCTTTGTTCTGCTTTGCTTTAAGGCAACGGTTTATCATAATTGCTTTTGCTCTCTGTTAAAATTATTAACATTCGTTCATATAATCCATTCACATAGGCCTTCTGATCCTCCCCTTAATTATACTAAATGTTCATTTAGTATAATTATATTATAAGTCAGGCAGGCGCTTTTGTCAAGACTCCCCCTCAGATAATCAGAAGAATTTGCGGAATGCTTTTCTAGTCTATTCAGTCAGTTCAAATGAAAAAAATCCCGCTGTCCGGTTTCTGAAAAAAACAGAAACATAAAACAGCGGGATTTGAATGCATATTCAGTTCTAGATGGAATTACTCAGCGTCGGCGGTTTCTTCCTCAGCGGTTTCCTCAACCGGCTGCTCAGTGGCAGCGGCGGCTTCCGCCTGTGCCTTAAGCACTTCCTTGATGGAAAGGCTGACATGCTTGTTCTCGAAGTCGATATTGGTAATCGCGGCTGTGACAACATCACCAACCTTAACAACATCTGTGGGCTTCTCCACTCTGTCGAGACTGAGCTGGCTGATGTGAATCAGACCGTCAAGGCCCGGAAGAATGTTGACAAAAGCGCCAAAGCTAGGTGTTCCGACAACCTTTGCCTCAATGACGGAACCGATCGGATAGCTGTTCTTGAGAATTTCCCAAGGATTATCCTCTGCCTTCTTATAAGCGAGGGAAATGTTCTTCTTGTCCTTTTTGACATCCTTGACTCTGACTTCCACGACATCGCCGATGGAAAGAACGTCCTTGGGGTCCTTAATCTTGTCCCATGAAAGCTCGGACTTGTGAATCATACCGTCAACCGGTCCGAGATTGACAAATACGCCATAGCTGGTCATGGACTTGACAACACCTGTGTAGGTCTTGCCCGGCTCAATTTCGTCCCAGAATGTCTTTTCAGCGAGCTTCTTGATAGATCCGATGACTCTGCCTCTGCCGCCCTTGATGACTTCGATGATGACAAATTTGACCTTCTGTCTGAGAAGGGAATCAAGCTGCTGCTTGGGCTTGAGCATGCACTGAGATGCGGGAATGAAAACGCTGACGCTGTCGCAGGCGACGAGAACACCGCCCTTGATGACCTGTGTGACAACGCCCTCAAAGACGACAGTTTCCTTCTCCTCTGTGGATTCCACAGTCTCGCTCTCCACCTCAGACTCGTCCTCGTCATCACGGCGGCGGCGTCTGGTTGTCACTTTCGGAGATGCAGCAATCATCTTTTCCATGGTCTTTCTGGATTCAAGTATCTTCTTGGAAAGATAAATGTAGCCTTCCTGATCGTTGGTCTTGAGAATGATCAGTTCAAGCTCATCGCCAACCTTGACAAGGTCTTCGGGCTTAGCGTTGGGATCATCGGTGAGTTCTTTAAGCTCGACAATGCCGGACTGTTTTCTTCCGACGTCTACATATACCTCAGTCGGTGTGATGCCGACAACTGTACCCTTGACTACCTTTCCGTTGATATTTGAATTTTTGAAGGACTCCTCGAGAAGTTCTTCAAAGTTTTCGTTGTTCTGGATTTCGCTCATTTTAGATAGGACCTCCTTAATTATGTCAGCAGGCGTCGATGCCCCCGCTGTAACACCTATGTTGGTTGCCGCCTTTACCTCGTCAACAGGCAGATCGTCCGCTGTCTGAATCAATACGCTCCGGCAGTGACCGGAACATATGTGGAACAGCTTTGCGGTGTTGGAACTGCTCAGTCCGCCTATGACGATCATCAGATCACATTTTTCAGACAGCTCTGCGGCTTCCTGCTGCCTGCTTTGTGTCGCACTACATATTGTATCAAATAAAGTTGCATTTGTACAGTCTTTTTTGAAAATTTCTAAACATTTTTTCCAAATCTCTGTATTGAAGGTAGTCTGTGCCACAACTGAAACAGATTTTTCTTTTAACTCCGGATTATTTTTGAGCAATTCTGACAATTCAGCATCGTCGCGGAATGTGTATGCCGCGTTGCTGCACCGGCTCTTGATGCCGAGAACCTCCGGATGCTCTGAATTGCCGGCAATTAAAATTATATCACCCTTTTGGGAGGCATTGGTGACAATACTATGAATTTTTGAAACAAACGGGCAGGTCGCGTCCTGAATCACCAGCTGCTTCTGCTGAAGTTCCTTGTAGATCGGCAACGGAACGCCGTGCGAACGGATCACCAGCACATGATCCTCCGGCACGTCATCCGGCGTTTCGGCAATCACAACCCCCCTGTCGGCGAGCTGCTGAACAACCTGTTCATTGTGGATAATCGGACCTAACGTGCATACCTTTTTCCCTTCGTCCAGCAGGGAATTCACCAGTTCGATGGCGCGGTTGACGCCGAAGCAGAAACCGGCTGTTTCGGCAAGTGTAATGCTTTTTTTCATGCTTCACCTCAGGAGAGCGAGTCGATCCTGTTTTTGATGGTGTCCACCACAAGCTGAACCGACTGCTCAAAATCTATTTCGGAGGTATCAATCAATACGGAATCCTTTGCAGGTCTGAGCGGAGAAATGGGCTTGTGCGTGTCGAAATAATCGCGCTCCTTGATATCGGCAAGCACCACATCGTAATCCGCTTCCATCCCCTTTTCCAGAAGCTCCTTGTATCTTCGCTGCGCCCTGACTTCCGGCGACGCTGTGAGGAATATCTTGACCTCGGCGTGAGGAAGCACGACGGTGCCGATGTCACGACCGTCCATGATGATGTTGTTTTTGCGGGCTATCTCCTGCTGCATTTCCGAAAGACACTGGCGCACCTTGGGAATGGCGGATACAATCGGAGCGCAGCGGGTCACTTCGCGCGTGCGGATAACTCTGGAAACATTTTCGCCGCAGAGATAAACCTTCTGCTCGCCGTCCTCATATTTCAGTTCGATTTCAAGCATCGGCAGAATAGAACCGACCTTTTCCGCGTCGTCCGGGTCAATTCTGTGCTGCATGACATAAAGTGCGGTGGCGCGGTACATGGCGCCCGTGTCCACATAAACAAATCCCAGCCGTTTGGCGGCTTCGCGGGAAATGGAGCTTTTTCCGGCGCCGGAAGGCCCGTCAATGGCTACGTTAATCATATGAGTAATACCCCATCCTTTCTGCTGCGGCAATTCCCGCGCACCGTCCGGTCGAAAAAGCAATCTGCAAATTGAATCCTCCGGTGTGAGCGTCCACGTCGATCACTTCACCGGCAAAATACAATCCCTCCACCAGCTTTGACTCCATGGTTCTCGGGTCGATTTCATTCACGCAGACGCCGCCGGAAGTAACAATGGCTTCCTCTATGGGGCGGAATCCTGTGACGTGGAAGGAAAGATTCTTGAGAAGCTCCGCCAGAGCGATTCTCTGCTCCCGGCGTATGGAATTGACCTTTGCGGTATACGGAATGCCTGTTCTTTTTATTATAACAGAAATAATCTTTTGTGGCAATAGCTTTGCAAGAGAATTTACAAAATCTTTGTTAATATTTTCCGAAAAATCCCGCTGAATCCTGCTGTCAAGCTGTTCTAGGCTGAGCGCGGGCTTTAAATCAATGGAAATAGTGTATCGCTTCTTAGGATCGCGCATGTGGGAGCTGGCGCTGAGAATGACCGGGCCGGACATGCCGAAATGGGTGAAGAGCATTTCTCCGAAATCTCTATAGATCACCTTGCCGCTCTCCGACTCTGTCACCTTAATAGCAATATTCTTAAGCGAAAGTCCCTGCGCCTCGCCGCATTCCCGGCCCTCAATGACCAGAGGAACCAGCGAGGGCTTGGGGGCAACCACCGTGTGTCCCAGACTCCGGGCAAAGGAATAGCCGTCGCCGGTGGAGCCTGTCAGCGGATAGGACTTGCCGCCTGTGGCGATTACGCATCCGGAACAGGTCACCTCTCCCCTATCCTGCGTCATGACGCCTGTGATTCTTCCTTCCTCCGAAAGCACGCCGGTGGCTTTGTCGCGGATTACACGGACGCCGCTCTTCCTGCCAAATTCCATCAGCGCGTTGTTGATATCAGCCGCCTTATCCGACACGGGAAAGACCCTGTTTCCCCTTTCGACTTTGAGCGGAACGCCCCTCGTCTCGAAGAAATTCATCACGTCCGTATTGGAGAATTTCGCAAAGGAACTGAAAAGAAATTTCGGGTTGACGGGAACATTGGCAAAAAAGCCGTCGCGGGTGCAGTCGTTGGTGACGTTGCACCTTCCCTTGCCGGTGATGAGCAGCTTTTTACCGTTTCTGGAATTCTTCTCAATCAGGGCAACGGAAGCGCCCATTTCCGCGGCGGTTCCGGCTGCCATCATTCCGGCGGGACCGCCGCCGATCACGACAATATCATAAGAAGTCATAGGTTCTCCTCCGGCTTCTGATAAATGTCGTATTCATCCCAGATTTCCTCCAGCCTGCGGAAGGTCTCGGAAACCTCCTGCTGATTGCGCTTGATGGCCGCGACGATCAGGGCGTTGATCACGCTCATGGGCGCAACCAGCGAATCCACGATGGAAAGCATGTCGCTCTTGGCAATGAGGGCGCAGTCGGAATACTGCACCAGCGGCGAGGAAAGGCTGTCGGTAATCGCGATGATGTTGGCGTCCTTGCTGTCGGCGAATTTCAGCGCGGCGATCGCGCTGTTGCAGTACCGCGGAAAGCTGATGCCTATGACGCATGCCCTGCTGTCCACATGCATCATCTGGGCAAGGGTGTCGCTCTCGTTGGAAGGGTCGATCACCACCACGTTTTTGAATATCAGCTTCAGGTAATATCCAAGAAAGACGGCCAGCGCTTCCGCGCTTCTCGCGCCGAGAATGTAGATTTTTTCGGCCTCGCAAATCATCTCCACCGCTTTGTCGAAATGTTCGTTGGAAGCCTCGTTCAGCGTGCGTCTGATCTTGTCCACGTCGGATGTCAGCACGCTTTCCAGAATTTCGTCGTCCTTGATGCGGCTGCATGCCACATTGATTCTCTGCACCGAAGTCAGGCGGTTACGGATCATCTCCTGAATCGCCTTTTGCAGACCCGGATAGCCGTCGTAGCCCAGCTCGGTGGCAAAGCGCACGACAGTGGATTCGCTGACTCCGACGGTCTTTCCCAGCGCGGAAGCGGTCATGAAGGCCGCCTTGTCGTAATTTACGCTAATATAATCCGAAATTGCCTTCTGCCCTTTTGAAAAACCGGCATATCCGGAATTCATGGCATTGATAAGCGAATGACTCATTTCGATCCCTTCCATCAAAGGATTTTTTTACAGTCCTGCCCGTACTGTTCGTACTGTTCATAACTAACGCAAAAGGCACTCGCAATAATGTAGAAAACATGCGAATGCCGAATGGTTATTGATTTTTCTGCTTCAACGCGCGGTCGATGGCGCGTTTCGCGTCGCGCTTGGCTGCGTCCTCCCGCTTGTCATAGAGCTTCTTGCCCTTGCACAGTCCTATCTGCACTTTCACCAGCGAGCCTTTGAAGTAAAGCGACAGCGGCACTATGGAATAGCCCGCCTGCTTGACTTTGCTGTGGAGATGCGCTATTTCCTTGCGGTGCAGAAGCAGCTTCCTGACTCTAAGGGGGTTGACGTTGAAAATATTGCCGTGGTCGTAGGGACTGACGTGCATGCCCTTGATATAAAGCTGACCTTCCTCGATGGCACACCACGCCTCTTTGAGATTGACCTTTCCCTGGCGCAGGGACTTGACCTCCGTGCCGGTCAGCTCAATACCCGCTTCATACGATTCTTCCACGAAATATTCATGATAGGCTTTTTTGTTCTGCGCGATGCTTCTGTTGGAATCTTTATCCTTGGGCATAATGATTCACCTCATAATTCGCTGCGTCCGTCCAGCGCCCTTTTGAGCGTCACCTCGTCGGCATATTCCAGATCGCCGCCGACGGGAATGCCATAGGCAAGCCTTGTGACCTTCACGCCCAGAGGCTTGATGAGCCGGGAAAGGTACATCGCGGTGGCTTCTCCCTCCACGGTGGGATTGGTTGCCATAATGACTTCACTGACCCCTCCGTCGTGGATGCGGCTGAGCAGTTCCTTGACGCAGAGCTGTTCAGGGCCGATGCCATCCATGGGCGAAATACAGCCGTGAAGCACGTGATACACCGCGTTGAATTCACGCGTGCGTTCCAGCGCCATGACGTCCTTCGGCTCGGCGACGACGCAGATAATGGATTTGTCCCTGCGCTCGCTTGCACAGATGGGACAAAGCTCTTCGTCGGTCAGATTGCAGCATATCCTGCACTTGCGTATTTTCTCCTTCGCCTCCAGAATGGCGTTGGCAAAGGCTTCGGCTTCGGCTTTCGGCAAATCCAGCACATACAGCGCCAATCTCTGCGCCGACTTTTTCCCTATGCCGGGAAGTTTTTCAAACTGCTCGATCAGTTTTGTAAGCGGTGCTACTCGGTATGCCAATCAGAATCCCATCCCCGGAAGCGACAGACCGCCTGTCACGGCATTCATCTTTTCTTCCTTGTCGGCGTTGATGCTGCGGATGACCTCGTTGACCGCCCCGGTAATCATGTCGGCAAGCATTTCGGGATCCTCCGGGTCGATGGCTTCGGGGCTGATGGTGAGATTGGTGATCTCCAGCTTGCCAAGCATGGTGACGGTGACGGCGTTGCCGCCTGTGCTGACGGTGTATTCCTTCTGGTCAAGCTCGGCGGAAACCTTCTCCATTTCCTCCTGAATTTTCTGAGCCTGCTTTGCGATCTGGCTCATGTTGGTTGCCTGTCCTGAACCGTAGCCCTTGGGTAATCTTGATTTCATGTGTCATTCCTCCTGCTAATTTTCTTCTACTTCGACGCCTGCCTCCTGCGCCCGCTGAATGATCTTTTCAGCCGCAGCAAAGGTCGTGTCGCCGGACGGATAATTTTGTTCTGTTGAATTATATTGAACGGCTCCCGACGGGGTGTAAGGCCCCAGCCGGCAGTCGATTCCGGAAATTTGTCTTACGATACCCTTGATGGATTCCTTGACCTGGGAATTCCTCAGCATATCCCTGCCGAAGCCCCCCGTCTCGATGAGAAGGTACTTTCCGTTGATAAAGGCTCTGGAATCGGCAAGCACGCTGTAGGCCGCCTGATTGGTCACTTGAAGCGCTTCAATCACCCGGCTCCATTCGCCGTATAATTTCGCGCTGTCGCTGAGTTCGCGCACATTGACCGAAGCGCCGCCTTTTTCACCGGAAGCCTTGCTGCCCGGTTCGGAGGTGCTGCCGTAGATGGGAACCGTCTGAACGGCAGGCTTGCCTTGCAGCAACCCCGAGCGCACCATGCGTTCCAGCGCTTCCACGCGGGAAAGAAGCGAATTCATAGCCGCGCTTTGGTCGGGCGCCGACTGCTGACGGACTTGATTGGAAGGCGGTGAAGGCTGCGACGCGGGAGTTCCGCTGTCGGGAATGGAACAGATTCTGATGAGTGCCGTTTCCATCTCCACACGTTTGTTGACGCCGCGTGTCATTTTTTCATAGGACGATTGCAGCAGGTTGAGTATCTCGATGGCTCTGGCGGGAGTGAATCCGGCCGCCATCTGTTTCAGTTCGGCCAGTTCCGCTTCCGACGCTACAATCAGACCGTCGGAGTCCTTCACGGTGCTAAGTATCATAATGCTGCGGAAATAACCGATCAGTTCGTCGCACAGGCGTATCATATCCTTGGAATTGGCATATAGCTCGTTAATCAGCCGCATAAGAGCGGCCGGATCACGCTTGGCAATATCTCCCGCCATTTCATGGATATAGCCGGTACCCGCCATTCCGACCGTTTCGCAGACCGTCAGGGCGTTGACCTGCCTGCTCTTCCCCATCGCCTGATCGAGAATGGAAAGCGCATCGCGCATGCCGCCGTCGGCCAATCGGGCGATCATGAGTCCCGCCTCGTCGTCCATGTCGCCGCCTTCCTCACGGGCGATGTATTGCAGCCTGTCGCAGATCGCCTGCGGCGTAACTCGGTGGAAGTCGAAGCGCTGACAGCGGGAAAGAATGGTCGCGGGCAGCTTGTGCGGTTCGGTGGTGGCGAGAATGAATATCCCATAGGACGGAGGCTCTTCCAGCGTCTTGAGCAGGGCGTTGAACGCCTCGGTGGTGAGCATATGCACCTCGTCCACGATAAAGACGCGGTATTTCGCCTGCGCCGGGGTATAGCGTATTTCCTCCAGAAGGTCGCGTATGTCCTCGATCTTGCGGTTGGAGGCGGCGTCCATCTCGGTGACGTCCATGATGCTTTCGTCCTCGATCCCGCGGCAAATCTCACATTCGCAGCAGGGATTGCCGTCTACGGGATGAAGGCAGTTGACCGCCTTGGCAAAAATCTTGGCGCAGGTGGTCTTTCCGGTGCCTCTGGAGCCTGTGAAGAGGTAGGCGTGCGCGATTCTGCCGGATATCAGCTCGTTTTTGAGCGTTTCTGTCACATGCGGCTGCCCGACCACATCGGCGAAGGTCTTGGGACGCCATTTGCGGTAAAGCACCTGATACATGCTGTACACCCTCCTACAGGAAATTGATCACCCTCATATTTTTTGCGGGCAGTAAAAAAGACAGAACCCTCATGCACATCGTCACACGGACACCAGATTGACTGCGGCGCACAGGGCAAACCGCTTAATGCTGCTCGGTTCCCCGCCTGACATGGTTCACAGCGCCCTGCCGCACAGGATCCGGCATCCGCATGTCGATATGCACGAATGTATTCTGTCTGAATAGGCAATATTTCTATACTATCGCCGGGACTTTTTCAGTCGCTATAATAGTATACTATATCGCTCTCAAAAAATCAAGGCTTTTTTTACTCATATTGTAAATTTTTTTGTTCGCAGGAGCAAGTAAAATTTCAGACCGGTCAATCTCCGTGTTGTATTTTGTCGATATATGTGTTATATTATAAATAAAAACAAAACAAGATGGGAAACCCCGGAAACATATTCGCGCTGGAAGCCCAGCGTTTTCCCGACAGCCCGAACCATCCGGCATTTCCGAGCGCGGTTCTTCGTGCCGGGGAACAATACAGCGGAAGAATCGCGTATAAATTTTCTCACTGAAATAAATCCCGCTCAGGTCAGTCTGCCTTCAGAAGGACCTGAGCGGGATTATTTGAGTGATTATTTATCTCTTTCGGAAAGACCGTGCTTGACTCTGTCGCTTTCCTCGGCGCGTTTGGCGTCGTTGAAACGGTCTACCGTGCCTACCAGATAGCCTGTAATGCGGCGGATGCGCTCGAATTCGATGCCCTCGCCTATTGTCTTTTTTTCTGTTGTCTTTTCCTTCATAATGAATTACCTCCGTTTGATTTTCGAATGAATGGCTTTAATCAATGCCTACAAAATGAGGCATATTGGGATATTTCTTTCTCAGTTCTCTTAGCTTTTCAACCGAAACGCCTTCGCCGTTCTTTCTGCCGCATCTCGGGCAGCAGTTGCCGATTACGCCGGTGTAGCCGCAGACCGGGTCGCGGTCAACCGGGTGATTGATGGAGCCGTAGCCTATGCCGACTTCCTTCATGTACTTGATGATCGCTTCGAAAGCGTCGATGTTGTTGCACATATCTCCGTCCAGCTCGACATAGCTGATGTGACCGGCGTTGCAAAGCGCGTGGAAGGGCGCTTCAAGGCGCAGCTTCTTATACGCTGAGATGTTGTGATAGACCGGCACATGGAAGGAATTGGTGTAATATTCGCGGTCGGTTACGCCTTCAATGCTACCGTATTTCTTCGCGTCCATCTTGACGAATCGTCCGCTCAGTCCCTCGGCGGGCGTGGCCAGCAGGGTGAAATTCAAACCGGTTTCGGCTGATTTCTTGTCCATTCTGCCCCGCATGTATTTGATGATGTCAAGACCGAGCTGATAGCTTTCTTCGCTTTCGCCGTGGTGCTGCCCCGTCATTGCCTTGAGCGTTTCCGCAAGGCCGATGAAGCCGACGCTGAGTGTGCCGTGCTTGAGCACTTCCGCGATGGAATCGTCAATACCGAGATCATCGCTGTCGATCCATACGCCCTGTCCCATGAGGAAGGGATAATTCCTCACTTTTTTGGAGCACTGAATTTTGAAGCGGTGGAGAAGCTGCTTGAACACAAGGTCGATGCGGGAATCCAGCATGCTGTAGAAGAGGTTCCAGTCGCCCTTTGCCTCGATGCCGATTCTGGGCAGGTTGATGGTGGTGAAGCTGAGGTTGCCTCTGCCGCAGGTGATTTCGCGGGAGCGGTCGTGAACATTGCCCATAACCCTGGTGCGGCAGCCCATGTAGGCCACCTCGGTGTTGTAATCGCCGGGTTTGTAGTATTGCAGGTTGAAGGGCGCGTCAAGGAAACTGAAATTCGGGAAGAGCCGTTTGGCGCTGACCTTGCAGCTCAGGCGGAACAGGTCGTAGTTGGGATCGTCCGTGTTGAAGTTGATGCCTTCCTTGACCTTGAAAATCTGCACCGGGAAGATCGGCGTCTCGCCGTTTCCAAGGCCGGCGTCAGTGGCGAGCAGCAGGTTGCGCATGACCATTCTGCCCTCGGGGGATGTGTCGGTGCCGTAGTTGATGGAACTGAAAGGCACCTGCGCACCGGCGCGGGAATGCATGGTGTTGAGGTTGTGAATCAGACCTTCCATCGCCTGATAGGTGGAGCGGTCGGTTTCGGTAAGGGCGGTGTCGAATGCGCTGTCGTTGAGCTTTTTGAGATCGTCCTCCGAGAAAGCGGCAATCACCTCCGGCAGCTTGCCTTCGGCTTTCATGGCGACAAGGCGCTGCTCCATGCCGTCCTTGTTGGCAATGCGGACGATATCGCGCGGCATTTCCTTTTCCAGATAGGCAACCGTTTCTTCGGCTGCGCTCTCCGATACGTCAAAGCGGTATCTGAGATAAAGCCCCAGCGCCTTGAAGTATTCTTTGATGAAGGTCTTGGCAACGCCGGGCGCCATGGAGTAATCGAAGTTTGGCACCGACTGACCGCCGTGCATTTCGTTCTGGTTGGCCTGAATGGCGATGCAGGCGAGGGCGGAATAGCTCTGGATGCTCATAGGCTCGCGCAGATGACCGTGTCCGGTGGAAAAACCGTCTTTGAAGAGCTTGAGCAGGTCGATCTGGCAGCAGGTTTCTGTGAGCAGGTAGAAATCCTTATCGTGAATATGAATGTCGCCGCCGTTGTGCGCGTCGGCGATGTCCTTGTCAAGAATGTTGTTGTCGACAAAGTACTTGGCGCTTTCCGAGCCGTATTTGAGCATGGTACCCATGGCAGTGTCGGTGTCGATGTTGGCATTCTCGCGCTTGATGTTGGAATCCTTCGCGTCGACAAAGGTCAGGGATTTAAAGATATCCATGAGATCCTTCTCGGTCTGACGCAGCTTGCTGCGCTCGGCGCGGTAGAGAATGTAGGCCTTTGATGTTCTTGGAAGATCGTTGGCAATCAGCACCTCTTCCACAATATCCTGTACCTGCTCGACAGTGGGAATGCTGTGGGGTGGAATCTTATCCAGCACTTGATTGGTGAGACTCAGCACCTTTTCCTCGGTGATTTCCTCGTCCGAAACGGCGTTTCCGGCTTTTCTGATAGCGTCGCGAATTTTGGCGGCGTTGAATTTAACGGTCTGACCGCTTCGTTTGACAATATACTCGGGACTTTCCGGCAAAATGATCAACTCCTGAAATTTTTATACACACGCGGAATCTGCTGATGGTAAAACCGCGTCATATCGGGCTTTGTTTTTGGCTCCTGCCTATTATAACACAACATATATGCAATTGCAAGTGTTTTTTTACTATATATTGATTTTCTTGCTTTATTTTCCCTTTTCCCGACGGTGGAAAACAGGCGGCAGCGCCGTCAATACAGCGTTGCCGCCCTGTGGAAAATTTTTAAAAATTCTTACTTTATCAGTTTTCAAACAACTCGTCCTCTTTGCGCCGGACGTTTGACCTTGCTGCTGCCGAGGCCTTTCCGTTGACCGTGATCACGCCTTCGCTGTCGATGTCCAGCTTGTCCCCTTCCCGGAGATCGGAGGGAAGTTCCGCTTTGGGAATGGCGAACATCTTCCGCTCCTTGTCCTCGCAGATGGCATAAATGCCGTCGATTCTATCCACCGTCAGATGTCTCATGATTTTATATTCACTCCTTATATTTTTTATTTTGCCACCACAACCGAAATGTTGCTGCCGTCCGATTCAAAAATGATATCTCCGTCCAGATCGGTGCGATAAACCTCGCAGTTCATCGCTTTCAGCCTTTTGAGAATTTCCGACTTTGGATGGCCGTATTTGTTCTCTCCCACCGAAATCGCGGCGTACCTCGGATTGATTTCATTGAGGTATGCCTCGGAATTGCAGTCCCTGCCGCCGTGGTGCGAAACTTTGTAGATGTCGGCGCTGAGATCATAATCCTTTGTGATCATCTGCCGCTCCACCAGCTTGGAAGCGTCTCCCCCGGTGAGTATGGAAACGTCCCTATAGGTGAATTTCAGCACGATGGAGTAGTCGTTCAGTTCCTCATAATTGGCGCCCTTTTCAGGAGACAGCACGAGCATGGTGACACCGTCGAGATCGTATTCCGTACCCGGAACAGGACGGGTGATTTTGAGTTTCTTTTTCTTGATGGCGGTCAGTACTTCGGTGTAGGTTATGGTGGTCGGTGTCACGCTCTTGGCGGTCTGCGGCATCATGACGTGATCGACGGTAATGTCCTTGCTCTTTAGCACGGTGTCCATTCCGCCGATGTGGTCGGAATGCGGGTGTGTGCCGATAAGCCAGTCAAGATGGGAGACGCCTGCCCTGTGAAGGTAATCCAGCACGGTGGTTCCCATCCCGTTTTCACCGCAGTCGATCAGGACGTTGCACTCTCCGCACTGAACAAGAACGGAATCGCCCTGTCCCACGTCTATGACGTGCATTTTGAGCATTGCCTCGCCGTCGATCGTGTCGCCAAAGACTTCGTAACCGAGCGCACCGAAAATCTCGTTGAGCCACGCGGTAGTTTCATCCTCTGAGCAGCCGGTGAACAACGCGGCAGACAGCAGTATGAGGAAGGACAGTAAAATGCCTGTGAATATGCGAATGTGTTTTTTGCTGTTGGGGAATGCCATCATTTCTTGCCTTTCTTTTTGTTCATTTGCTTTTGTCTTTGCTTTTGCTTAGTTATACTGCGGATAGGGCTTTTCTTCTCTCCGCTTTTTCGCTGTGTGCCGCCGGATGGATGCCCCTTTGAAGCGGTCTGCTCCTGCCGGTACTTCTGTGAAGGACGTATCAGGCAGGAGGGGGCATTTCCGATCAGGTCGGTGCGTCCCGCTCTGATCAGCGCCTGTTCCACGATATCGTGATTCTCCGGGCGGAAGTATTGCAGAAGCGCCCTTTGCAGCGCCTTTTCCTGCGGTGTTCGCGGAACGTAGACCTTTTCCAGCGTATAGGGGTCAAGACCGGTGTAGAATACGCAGGTGGAAATGGTGCCGGGAGTGGGATAGAAATCCTGCACCTGTTCGGGGTGAAGGTGTTCCTTCTTGAGGAAGAGCGACAGCTCGATCGCGTCATTCACCGTGCTGCCGGGGTGCGAACTCATCAGGTAGGGCACAAGAAACTGCTTCTTCCCTATCTCCTCGGTTATGCCGTAAAATTCCTTTGCGAACTTCTTATAGACCTCAAAGTGAGGCTTACCCATGCGGTCGAGCACCTGAGTGGAACAATGCTCGGGTGCGACTTTAAGCTGTCCGCTGACATGGAATTCGATCAGCTCCCGCATGACCTGCGGGTCTTTTTCCAGTATCAGATAATCGAAACGTATGCCGGAGCGCACAAACACTTTTTTGACTTTCGGCAGCGCACGAACCCGGCGCAGCATTTCGAGAAATTCGCTGTGATCCACCTGCAAAGCCGGACAGGGTTCCGGGGCAAGGCAGCGCTTTCCTCCCCGGCACATGCCCGCCTTGTCCTGCTTCTTGCAGGAGTGAATGCGGAAGTTGGCGGTGGGGCCTCCGACGTCGTGTATGTAGCCTTTGAAATTGGGCTTGCGTGTCAGCATTTCGGCTTCTCTGACCACCGAGTCAATGCTGCGTGTGGAAATCTGCCGTCCCTGATGGAAAGCCAGCGAACAGAAGGCGCAGGCGCCGAAGCAGCCCCGGTTGTGGATGATGGAGAATTCCACTTCTTTGATAGCCGGAACGCCGCCCAGCGGCTCGTACATCGGGTGGTAGGCGCGTTCGTAGGGCAATTCATACACCCAGTCGAAGTCCTCGGTCGTGATGGGTCGCATGGGGGGATTCTGCACCAGAATGAGATCACCGTGGCGCTGAATGACCTTCCGGCCGTGCACCGCGTCCTGCTCGTCCTGCTCGATGCGGCAGGATACGGCGTATTCCCTTTTGGAAGCGCAGACCTGCTCGAAGGAGGGACATTCCGCCACCGAGGAGGGAACATAATTCTCCACGGGAATGGCGACGCAGGTACCTCGCACGTCGGTGATGGAGGAAACTTCCTCGCCTCCCGCCAGCCGCTCGGCAATTTCCATCATGGAATATTCCCCCATGCCGAAGGAGAGAATATCCGCGCCCGATTCAATCAGAATGGAAGGCTTGACTTCGTCGTCCCAGTAGTCGTAATTGGCAAAGCGGCGAAGGGATGCTTCCAGCCCTCCGATAATAACCGGCACGTCTGGATAAGCCTCGCGGCAGAGCCGGCTGTAGACGACTGTCGCCCGGTCGGGGCGCTTTCCCGGTCGTCCTCCGGGAGAAAAAGCGTCCTCGCTGCGCTTCTTCTTGGCAGCGGTGTAATGGGCAACCATGGAGTCGATATTCCCCGCCGTCACCAGAAAACCGAGACGAGGTTTGCCGAACTGCCGGAATTCGTCGGGGCTTTTGACATCGGGCTGGGGAAGAATCGCCACGCGGTAGCCTTTGGCTTCCAGGACGCGGGAGATAATTGCCACTCCGAAACTCGGGTGATCCACATAGGCGTCCCCTGAAACATAGACAAAATCGACATAATCCCAGCCGAGGTCAGTAATATCGCTTTTAGAAACAGGTAGGAATGACAAAGCCTCAGCCTCACTTTACTTATTGAATGGGTATATCACGCATGCAATTACAGTTTTTTGATCCACGGGGATGACAGAATATCGTCAAAGAGATCGTCGTCATCGTGGTCGGCATTGTCATTGCCATTGGCAAGCATGTCATTTCTGACGGGCGGTTTCTTTGCCGGAGGATTCCTGTCGGGCTCGCTGAACGCGTGAAGATCATCGTCATCATCCTCGCTGTCAAGAATGACGCTTTTCCGTCCGGATTTGGCAGGTGTTTCCTTTTCCGGTTCGCTGAATAAAATGAAGTCGTCATCGTCGTTATCGTCTTCCTCTTCATCGGTGTCTTCGGTAATGACGGCTTTGTTTTTGTCCTCAACTGAAATAATATGTTCCGGCTCGCCGAATGCCGCAAAATCGTCGGTATCGTCCTCAACAAAGACGTTTTCGCTGCTTTTATTGCGTACAGGTTCTTCAGGAATTTCCTCCCATGGCGGAATATCGACGTCACTCTCTGTTCCCGGAACAGAGGAAGGCTCCGCGATTTCGCTTTGATCAGCCACGTCGAAAAGGTCGTCGGATGCGTCATAAACATCCTCCATAAAAATCGACATATCTCTTCCTTTGACGGTTCTGTCCTCTTTTTCTTCCTGTTCCACACTGAAAGAATCGGGTGCATCGTCGGTTGCCGTTTCCGGCGAATCCGAACCGGATTCCGCTGCCGGCTCACCGTCGGATTCCTCTTCTTCCGGAACAATAATCCCGCCGTCGCTTTCGGCGGTGTTTGATACACTGAGAATTTCCTGCTCGAATTCATCTTCATAGTCGAATTCATCGGAATTGTCGGCATTGAAGAATTCCGACTGACGTGCGCTGATTTCCTCATGACCGCTGTCGAGGGTCTGCGCGGCAAATCCGCTGTTGTTGCGGAGCAGCGGGTCATTTTTTCCCGCATGGGAGCGGCTCATGGTCATTTCCAACCACTGTGTCCTGCTGAGAAGGACCGCACGGGGCTTTGAACCTTCGTGAGGCCCGATAATGCCGTGTTCCTCCAGTTGGTCAATGATTCGTCCCGCGCGGGCGTACCCGACGCCCAGACGGCGCTGCAACATCGATGTGGAAGCCTGTCCCGCCTCAGTGACTACTTCCACGGCTTTTTCAAAGAATTCGTCCTTGCCTTCAAACTCGGCGGAACTTTCCCCGGAGTTGTCGAGTGAATTGCGCTCAATTTCGTCCGCGATGCTGTCGTCATATTCCGCAAGACCGTTCTGCTTGACGAAGTTAATGACTCGTTCCACCTCAAAGTCCTCAACGAAACAGCCCTGCACTCTTATGTGCTTGCTAGAACCCATCGGATGAAAGAGCATATCTCCGTAGCCGATGAGGTTTTCCGCGCCGCCTTCGTCGAGAATGGTGCGGGAGTCAATCTGGGAAGAAACCGCCAGCGCAATACGGCTGGGAATGTTGTTCTTGATGGTGCCCGTGATAACATCAACCGAGGGACGCTGGGTGGCCAGCACCATATACATGCCGGCGGCACGCGCCATGGCGGCGAGCCGTGCGATGGCGTCCTCCACTTCCTTCGGGGAGGCAATCATCAGATCCGCCATTTCGTCTATGACGATGACGATGCGGCAGAGCTTTTCAAACTCGTGGGTCTGCTCGGCAATGCGGTTGTAGCCGTCGATGTTTCTGGCGCCCCGTTCTTTCAGCATGCTGTAGCGTTTGAGCATTTCGCTGACGGCCCATTGCAGAGCGCCGGCGGCTTTTTTCGGCTCGCATACGACAGGCACCAGAAGATGCGGAATGCCGTTGTACATATCAAATTCAACCGACTTCGGGTCAATCAGTACCATGCGGACGTCGGCAGGAGAATACTTGTAAAGCATACTGATCAGCATGGAATTGACGCACACCGATTTGCCCGATCCGGTAGAGCCGGCAATGAGCAGATGCGGCATTTTGGTGAGATCGCAGAGAACGATATTTCCCTCAATGTCCTTGCCAAGCGCGACCACAAGCGAACCTTTTGCCTCCGCAAATTCCTTTGAACCGATAATCTCGCGAATACGCACCATCTGCTTGTTCTGATTGGGTATCTCAATGCCTACGGCCGCTTTGCCGGGAATAGGCGCTTCTATGCGTATGGACTGGGCGGCAAGACGCAAGGCTATATCCGCCGACAGATTCTTGATTTTATTGATCTTCACGCCCGGAGCGGGTTTGATTTCATAGCGCGTAACGGTGGGCCCGTGGCTGATATCGTGAATGGAAGCCTTCACTCCGTATTCTTCCAGCGTCCTGATCAGCTTATCCGCCGTTTCAATAAGCTCCTGCTTCAGGTCTTCCGATGTTCCGCTGTTTTTGGGAGAAACCAGCAGACGGGTCACCGGGAATTTGTATTCCTTTTCGCCGGCATCGGAATTATTTTCACCCGATTCCACCTGCTTGGAAATTACCTCGCTCTGCGCTTGTATTTCCTCCGCTTTGGTGAGCTTCTTTTTCTTTTTCAGTGAAACCTTATTCACTATATCTTCAAGATCGCTTTTTTCCCCTTCGTCAGCAGGTTGCTCGTTATCTATGTCAACATCGACTGTCTCCGCCTGTCCGGGAGCAGACTCAGCTTCGATAAGTCCGTCAACATCGACATCAATACCGTCGTCAAAAAAATCTTCCTCCTGAAAAACCGTCTTCTGACCGTAAACAGCATCTTCCGCAGCCGGTTTGCGCAGGGCGTGCTCCGGTTGCAAAAACCAACGTATCTTGCGCTTGGTTTGCTCAAACAGTTCTATCGGTCCTGTATGAGACAGTACCATTATCATGGCGGTCAGCATAATGGAAGTAATGATGGCTGCGCCGTTTTTTCCTGCGATACCGATCAGTATTTCTCCGATGGAACCACCCAGAAGTCCGGTTCCGCCGATCTTGGAGCCGTCGCGGAATATCTGGCCTATCAGTTGCAAAATGGAGAATGTCAATTCGTTATAGACATTTCTGTAACCGTTTGACTGAACTAGAATATATCCCAGTACGTCAGTGAGAACGATGATTCCCGCTGTCGGACGGATAATATTCATGACGGTGAATTCATTTCTCTGCTTGGTCATGAGATAACCCAGATATACGAGAAGTCCAGCCCATAAAAACGCTTTGAAGCCAAGAATGCCAAGAATAAAGCCATGAATGACGGTCCAAAGGCTTTCTCCCGGAAAAAAGGTCAGCGCCAGAAGGATCACCGAGAACATCCATATCACAATGGAACTGAGCTGTTTTTTCCAGCTTATCTGCTCGCCGATGTCCGGACCGTCAAATCCTCCTTCACTTTCTTCTTCGTCGGAGCCGGAAGTTTTTTCGGTATCATCGGCTTTGGGTTCGGGAGTATTCTGAGTTTTTTTCTGTTCAGGATGTGCCTCGTGTGATGGGGTTTCAGGTTCGTTTACTACTTCATCAATACTTATCTGCCTGCCTGACGACATCTCCACGGTTTTGCCGGCGAGTTTGTTTTTCTTGTGCGGATTGACGCCCGAGCCTTTTGTCCCTGAGGAACCGGAAGGACGGGGACGCTTGGACTTGCTTCCGCTTTTTTGACCGTTTGACGGTTTCTTTGAAGAGGGCCTTTTTTTATTACCTGTGTTTTCTGACATGCTTTGTATTTACCTCTGAAATAAACAATTGTGATTATTATCTTCCCAATGAAAAGGTCACGCCGGTAACGCTTTCAATTGTGGCGATGATGATGACGATAACGCCCAGAATCAGGCAGTAATACCCGAAATAATGGAATTTTTCGTTGGAAACGATCCATTTGAGAAATTTAATGGCAAGAACGCCCACAACCGCCGAAACTACAATGCCAACGATAATGGAAACGACTGTTGCACCGCTGACGGCAGACCAGTCTGTATCCTTGACTTCAAGAAGATTGGCGGCAAGGATGGCGGGAATACCCATAATAAACGAAAACTCCAGAGCGGTGTTCTTTTCTGCGCCGGTCAGCATACCCATTGTCGTGGTAGTTCCCGAACGGCTGATACCGGGCATTGCCGCAATACACTGTCCAAGCCCCATTGCGCAAGCATTTTTCATTGTGATAACGCCGTCTTTGTTCTTGGGCGCGTTTCCTATACGGTAATCAAACACAGTGGCGAGGAGAATGATGATGCCGGTGAAGGTAAAGAAAATGCCTTCCGCCATGATGCTGCCGTCATTGGAAAAGTATTCGGAAAGGTCAGAGAGATTCTTGACAGGTTCTCCTCCCGTTTCAAGTCCAAGCCAGCCGAGAACCGGCAGAAACAGAAGGATGGCAAACGCCGACGCAACAACGACAAAGATCACCATTCTGCGCTCCTTGTTCATGCTATCGAGCTTCCAGCTGAATTTGCCTGTGAATAATTCTTTGCACATGCTGAAAAATTCCAGAATCATCTTCCAGATAATCTCACGGTATACGATAAAAACCGCCAGCAATGTGCCGAAATGCAGGAAAAGCGAAAGCGTCTGATTGCCGACGTCGCTGCTTCCGCTCGACGTAGAAGGCAGAATGTGCTGCACAAGAGACAGGTGACCGCTGCTTGAAACAGGCAAAAACTCGGTTAGTCCCTGAACAATACCCTGAATGATTGCTTCCCAGATGTTCATAAATTATGTACCTCTTTCTCAGAAATAGAATATGTAAACCAATAACCCCCACGGAGCTATTGGTTTATTGAAAAATGCTGCACAGTTCCTAAGCCCTGCCACGCTCGATCATCGAGTACAGACAGGCTATCGCGCTGCTCAGCGAGCCGAGTTCATCAATAAGGCCTTCTCTGACAGCCTGCTCTCCGCTGAGAACTGTGCCGATATCCATCACAAGTTCATCTGTCCTGCGGGACAATTCCTTGAACCTGTGGGCTGACATACCGGAATTCGCCTCGACAAAGGCGCTGATGCGATCCTGCATTCTTTCAAAATATGTCATAGTCTGGGGAACCCCGAGAACCAGACCGCTCATTCTGACCGGGTGTATTGTCATGGTGGCAGAAGGAACAATGAAGGAGCGTTTTGCGGAAACCGCCAGCGGCACGCCGATGGAATGCCCCCCGCCAAGGACCAGCGAAACGGTAGGCGTTTTCATTCCTGCAATCAGCTCGGCAAGCGCAAGCCCCGCTTCCACATCGCCCCCAACGGTATTCAGAAGAATGATCAGCCCTTCAATGTCCTCCGCTTCTTCCACAGCTACCAGCTGGGGCATGATATGCTCGTATTTCGTGGTCTTTGCGGGGGATGGAAGCTCCTGATGTCCTTCGATCTGTCCGATGACAGTCAGACAGTGTATGATATGCTTTCCTTTGGCGGAAGTAATGGTGCCGGTCTGTTCGATCTGACTCAGTTCCTCTTTTGTAAAGCCCTCGCCCGCCGACATTTCATTTTCACCCTCGGAAATATCGGGGCGCGTTTCGACAATTCCGCGATCTGACATATTGCTATCCATCGCCTCTCCTAATATATAATGCGTTATCTGTAATATATATTATTTGAATAAGCGAAAAAAATATACTGTATGATTATATCATACAATTGCGGCCAATTCAACAGAAAATAATAAATTTTTATTTTTCACAATTCCCATGGATTGACAAAAAAATAATACAAAAGACAGCCGACGATGGAATTGATTCTCCCGTCCGCTGTCTTTTGATTTTTTTCTGACTTTGCCCATTCTTCGGTTGAGAGCCTGCTGACGTATCTCCGCGTGTGCGTACCGCGCAGTCAGATTTTTCGTCATATGAAGCCAAAACCGCAGGCAATACTTTGTGTATTAACGAGGATTTTGGCAAAATATGGCGGAAAAGATGCAAGTGGGACGTGCGTGGAGAGATACGTCAGCAGGCTCTGAGATGAAAAAGGCTTATTGGCGCTGCGCTTTCCTTTTTCTTCCTTTTTTCCTTCTCTTTCCTTAATTACCGCAACCGCAGCCGCAGGTGCTGACCCCCGCGCTCTGCCCGCGCATCATCTGCGCTTCGCTGCAATGCAGATCCCCCGCTTTCGGCGGGAAGAATTCATCCGCCGGGAAACTGATCTTCTTGAAAAGCTCGCAGGGACTCTCGCTTCCGGAATCCACACAAATCTTATCGGGCATGCAGAAATCGTACACCGGCACCAGCATCTGCACCTGTCTCTCCAGCTGAATGATCATGAAGATACCCAGCGTCACTTTGACCGCCTTCTCCGCCAGCCTGTGGTCAAAGCTCCCCGCGAAGAGCCTCGCCACGCGGTTCGGCACACAGCAGCAGGGATAATGCGACTGGCAGACCGGCGCGATCTTCGCACCCAGACCGATTGGTTCGGCAATTTGTACCGTGGCTCTCGGCAGATTGCCCGCCGGCATGTTCTGTTCGTCGTCGTCGCCGCCCACATAGTCGGAGCTGAATACCTTCACGCTGCCCTCGCTGCCGTAGAGAATCGCCTTCTTGTTGTAGACGCAAAGACCTCTCACCTCGCAGGAAGGGCTGATCGGCGACATGGAAACATCGAGCTTCACACAGAAATACACCGTAATGTCCACCGAATAATATCCCCTGTTGAAGGGCACAGGCTCCGCGTCGATCACCACATTCACCACGTCGGCCGATTTCAGCCGCACGCCGAGGGCGTTGTTGATGATATCCTGATCCCGTTCCACAAAGAAGACCTGCAAGTCTTCCAGACATTCCCTGTCGCGGCAGGCGTCGTACACCCTTCCGGCATTGATGCACACCGCCTCCTTGAAGCAGTCGCGTCTACCGCACTGGGCGGCTCTGTCGCCGAGGGTCTGGGAATTGGCTCCCATGCATTGCGCGTTTTTCTCACCCATTGAATATGTCCTCCTTTAGTGTAGAATGCAGGCAATTGCCCTGCATTACATAATATGAGGACTGCGGTCAGATGTTCGTTTATCGTCAGGCGGCAATGTCTCTCTTTTTGTAGATGAAATAAGCGGTCAGAATACCGATCACGGTCACACAAAGTCCGATGCAAAGAGGAACGGTTTCCACAGAACCGTCATTGACAAACACGTCGGTGGCATTGGAATAGCTGAAAGGCGTGAAGTATTTGAGGAATTCCGCCTGTTCGGTAATGCGTGCCACGATATCCAGCACATAGAGCACCAGCGCGATGCCCAGACCCACCCCCAGACTGCTCCGCTTGGAATAAGCCGACAGCGCGAGACAGACGGAAGCCAGCTCGGTCTGTGCGGCGAATTGTGCGAGAATGTACCCCACAAGGCACTTCATGCTCAGCGTTTCGCCGATCAGGGCGGCGGAACCGGCAAACACCCCGAAGGCCGCGAGATCAAACAGCGCGAGGTAGGTCAGAATCGCCAGCAGCTTGCCGGTGACAATGCCGCAGCGACCCAGTGTCAGCGTGTGCAGGAATTCCGCCGTGTGGCCGCTTTCCTCCTTGGAAAGGGCGGAAATGCCCAGCAGCGCCGCGTACATGCCGCTTCCGAGGGCGAAGATGGTACCGATCTCGGTGCCGAAGAAGCCTTCCAGCGTGGTGATGGGCAGCTTGTCCATGCCGAAGGCGGCGGAAAAGCCCCCCATGGAAGCAAACGCGTCCGACATGTCTGCCATGGAATCGTCGATCAGCGGGAAAAGGAAGATGCAGCCCGTCGACATGGCCAGCACACCCACCAGCCAGATCACAAAACTGCCCCGGTTCAGTTTCAGTTCATGCTTATATAACGTCATAGGATTACCTCCGAATATTTCTTCATTTCAGCGCCGCTTGCGGCGCTCCTGAATTATTCATTCTTCATTATTCATCATTCTCTATTCACATAGCGAACGAACGTGAGCGCTTTCAGTCGTAGTATTGCATGAAGACGTCTTCCAACGAGGGTTCCTCGATAGAGAGGTCTTTGACATCCTTTTCAGACAGGGCTTTGAGCAAAAGATTCATGCTGCCGCTGTAGACGAATTCCATGCCGCTGCCGGTCTTGTTCACCTTGCTCATGCCCTCAAGCGCAAGGTCGCTGACTCCCTCCGCGCGGATGAATTTCGCGCCGGTGTGGGCGAGGTTTTCGATGGTGTCGCAGGCGATGAGTTTTCCTTCGCGGATAATGGCGGCCTTGCGGCAGTACTTCCGGATTTCTGACAGCACATGGGAGGAAAGGAAGCAGGTCGCGCCCTGCTCGTTGTATTCCCTGACCAGTTCGAAGAATTCCGCCTGAATCAGCGGGTCAAGTCCGGAGGTAGGCTCGTCGAAAATGAAAAGCTCCGGCTTGTGCTGCATGGCGCAGACAATGCCCACCTTCTTCCGGTTGCCGAGGGACAGCTCCTCAATGCGTTTGTTCGTGTCGACCTTCAGACGCTGACAGAGCTTCGCGGACTCTTCGCGGCAGTCCACGCCCCGTACATCGGCGGCGAATTGGATGACCTCCGACACCTTCATGGAGGGATAGAACTGGGTCTCGGAAGGCATGTAGCCGATGCGCTTCATGATGTCGCGGTGTCCCTTGACGATATCGCTGCCGAGAATGGCCGCGCTGCCGCCGGTGGGCCTGATTAAGCCCAGCAGACAACGGATGGTGGTGGACTTTCCGGCGCCGTTGGGGCCGAGAAAGCCGAAAATTTCTCCCTTTTCCACCTCAAAGGATACGTCGTCAATGCCACGGTTTTTCCCGTAGGTTTTGGTAAGATTCTCAATTTGGATAGCAAGGCTGTTTTCAGCATTCATGCGGATCTCTCCCTTCATTTTGTTTATAGTTGTTCAGCAGCTTGTTGAGCTGTCGGGTATCGAGCTTTCTTTTGACGGCAAAGCAGAGAATAACGCACACATAGGTCAGGATGATATAGGCGGCAAATAATCCCGTGATCAGTTCGCTGCCGTCGAACCAGCCGAACAGCAGGCTGGCGGCGACATAGAGGAAAGTGCACATGAGGATGCCCGCCAGCTCATTTGTACCGAAGTGTTGGCTTTCGTCAAAATCCCGGAACAGGTAGGTCTGCACATAGCAGATGACGTAATTCGTGAGAACAATCTCGACCAGCGTCAGGATTTTCACCTGAAAAATCCCCTTGCAAAGCGCCACCGCGCAATAGAACATCACCACGCAGAAGAAATAGACACAGGCGCGGAAGTCAATGGCAATTTCATTGGAAAGCGCCTTTTTGAATCCATTTTTGAGTTTTTCCTTCATAAAATATCACTCCTCTCCTTTCAGCACGCGGCGGAATGCCTTGGCGTAGCTGCGGGAAATAATGACATGCTCCCCGTTCTCCATCGCGGCGTCAATCCTGCCGCCGGCTTCGCTCTTTAATTCGGCAATGCGGTAGATGTTGAGGATCATCGACTTGGAGCAGCGGAAGAAGCCCTTCTCGGCGTAGGCGAGTTCCAGCGCCTGTAAGGAAAGGGAAGATTTGTACACCCCGTCGGCTGTGTAGACAAATGTCGTCCTGTCCACGCTCTCGATGTAGAGCACGCTTCCTGTCGTCAGCATGTACTTTTTGTCCCCGTCGGCGCATAGAATTTTTTCTTCCCCGACGGTTTCTCCCCCGGCGGCGCGGATCACGTCCTCCACCTCGCGGTTTATCTCGATATATCTGATAATGACCTCATTCTCACCGCTGTCAATCGGTTGCATTGTAATTTTCAAGCTGTCACCGCCCTGTTGCTTCTTACGGTTCTATGATACCAGATGCATTTCCGGATTGCAAGCCAAATTACGCAAGAGGGAATTTTGCCTGCGCAAGTTGCAAACGAATTCGGAATTCCTTGAAATATTACTTGCAATTCGGCGCGGCAGGCTTTATAATGTAGGTATAATAACTGAAAATAAAGGAGCTTGTGAAAAATGGTTGCTAAAATTATCCGGGCAATTTCAGGACTGCTGCTGATATTTCAATGCTTAGTGCTGATTGCCTTCTTTGGAATTCTCCCGCTTCTCGGCTTTGCTGCCTGTCCCGTACAGGGCAGCAGTTCCGACAGCATTTACAAGGACGGCTCCCTTGCCTTTGTGAGCGAGGTTTCCCCCAGCGATCTCAGCGCCGGCGATATTGCCCTATATTATAAAGGGCGCACGGCAGTCGGCTCCGAGGTTTCCGCCAACGACGAGGCTTCTTCCAAAATTACCGTCAAATCCGGCAGCGGCACCGCCGAAATTCCCTACCGCAAGATCACCGGCAAGGGAACTTCCTTCTCCGTCCCGATGCTGGGAAAATACGCCGACTGGCTTACCGCAGGCAAAGGACTGCTCTACAGCGTCATTGTCATGGGCGCGACATTTGTGATCTTTGGGATCTCCGCCTTCTGCGTGCGGGACAAGGATTAGTATGAAAAAGCACGAATTTTCATTCTCATGATATAGAAAAATAACGCCAAAACGCCTGTCGGGGACTTTGAATCCTTCGGCAGACGTGAGGGGTTATTTTTTTATTCAATTCAGGCAGACAGGGAATGAATTACTTGCTCTGCCTGTCCGCGAGATACTTGTAGCAGTAAGCCGCAAGCGCGCCGCCTACAAGAGGAGCGACGATAAATACCCACAGGCCTTTGAGCTGGTCGCCGCCGATGATGACAGAGGGGCCGAAGCTGCGGGCGGGATTGACCGACGTGCCGGTGAAGTAGATGCCAAGCAGGTGAACAAGTGTCAGCGCAAGACCGATAACAACGCCCGCTACCGAGCTGAGACTCTCCTTGGAGGTAACGCCGATAATGGTAAGCACAAACACAAATGTGAGAATAACTTCAACGAGGAATGACTTGCCCCAGCCGAAGGTAGCAATTGTGTTGATGCCGAGATTGCCTCTTGACTTGCCGATCAGATAGGCAAGCACGCCGGCGCCTGCTGTCGCGCCAAGGAACTGGGCGATCACATAGCCGATGAAGTCCTCAAGCGTCATCTTGTTGCCAATGAACATAGCGAGCGATACGGCGGGATTGATGTGGCAGCCGGAGATATTGCCGATGCAATAAGCCATCGCGACAATAACAAGGCCGAATGCCAGCGCGGTGGCAAGATAGCCTGCGGGCGTATCACAGCCCAGTGCGCATGCCACGCCGCAGCCAAAGAGCACCAGCACAAAAGTACCGATGAATTCGGCAAGGTACTTCTTTACGGATTCGTTTTCTTTCATTTGGAAAACCTCCCTGAAAAAATGATATATTATTATGAGGACAGGATAACCACCCCTGTTCTCATTTTTTACGGTCAGTAGTCTACCCCCTACCTGATTTACAACATGTCCGCAAGGTCGAGGACGAGGCGTTCACTCTTTTCCCAGCCGAGACAGGGGTCGGTGATGGACTTGCCGTAGACGCCGCCGTCTACCTTCTGGCAGCCGTCCTCAATGTAGCTTTCGATCATCAGACCCTTGACCATGCGGGCAATGTCGCCATTGTGCCGGCGGGAATGCATGACCTCCTTGCAGATGCGGATCTGCTCGAGGTACTGCTTGTTGGAATTGCTGTGGTTTACATCCACAATCACAGCCGGGTTTTCGAGATTGCGCTGGGCATACATATCATGAAGAAGAATGAGGTCTTCGTAATGGTAATTCTGCATGGCTCTGCCGTGCTTGTTGACCGAGCCGCGGAGAATGGCGTGGGTCAGGGGATTGCCCTCTGTTTCCACTTCCCAGCCGCGATAGAGGAACGTATGGCTGAGCTGCGCCGCCTTGATGGAATTCAGCATGACGCTCAGGTCGCCGCTGGTAGGATTTTTCATGCCGACCGGCACGCGGATGCCGCTGGAAGTGAGCCTGTGCTGCTGATTTTCCACCGAACGCGCCCCTACAGCGATATAGGAAAGCAGGTCGCTGAGATAGCGGTAATTTTCTGGATAGAGCATTTCGTCCGCGCAGACGAAGCCTGTTTCCTCAATGGCGCGGAGGTGCAGCCGGCGGATGGAGATCAGTCCCTCCAGCAGGTCGGGCTTCTTGGTGGGGTCGGGCTGGGTCGCCATGCCTTTGTAGCCCTCGCCCGTGGTGCGGGGTTTGTTGGTGTAGATGCGGGGAATGATGATGATCTTGTCCTTCACCTGCTCCTGCAAGCCCACCAGCCTTCCGATATAATCCATAACGGACACTTCGTTGTCAGCCGAGCAGGGGCCAATAATCAGAAGGAATTTGTCGCTCTTCCCTGTGAAAACGTCGGCGATCTTCTCATCTCGTTCCGCTTTGATAGCGGCGCATTTCTCCGATATAGGAAACTGCTCTTTAATTTCCTGCGGAATGGGGAGCTTTCTTAGAAAATTCATGGGTCGTTTGTTCCTTTCGATTCCGGTTTGTAAGTAATTTAGCGATTTAAAGCGCAACATTCATTATAATACACAAACGACCGGATTGCAAGTGTTTTTTTAGACAATATTGTTCCTCTCGCAGAACCCGGAAACGATATTCCCGATGAACTCCGTTCCGGCAAGGGCTTCGCGCCATCTTTCCGGAATGCCCTCCGTTCCGTAGAGCAGACCGGCCAGCGCTCCCGCGACGCAGGCGGCGGTATCGGTATCCTTGCCGAAGTTGACCGCTTTCAGAATGCATTCGCGATAGCTTTCGGTATTCAGCAGACTCCAGACGGCGCATTCCAGCGTGTCCAGCACATAGCCAGAGCTTCTGATTTCCCCCTCCGGAAGGCTTCCGAATGAGGAAGAAAACAGGCGTGCGTATTTTTTGGTTTCCTGCGAATACTCTCTTGCGGAATAAATCTCCCCGGCAAGTTGTAAACCTTCCGTGACAGAGGACTTGTCCGCATACTTCAAAAGACACATGGCGATACAGGTGAAAATGCCGCAGCCCATTCTGGAACGCAAATGCGCGTGGGTCAAAGACGAAAGCTCATGCGCGAGAGAAACGGCTTCATCGGCGGTAAGCCTGTGGGCGTCGGCATACAGCGCGGCTGGAATGATCCGCATGAGCGAGCCGTTGCCGTTGCTGTAGGCGTCGTCCAGTCCGGAATGCAAAGGCTCGCTGCCCCGCGCGTAATTCATCAGGGCGGAGCGTGTTGTATTGCCGATGTCAAAGCAGTCTCCGTAGGGAGTGTATTTTCCCTCGTTGACCCACGAAAGGAAAGCCTTCATGATCGCATCGTAATCCTTGGATTCGTCCAGCCTGTCCAGCGTGCAGAGAATCATGGTGGTGTCGTCCGACCATGTTCCGGCGGGAAGATGATACGTGCCGCCCCCGACCATATCGACGGCGGGTCTGCGCTTCATCTGTTCAGGTGAAGTAAATTCAAACGGCACTCCGACGGCATCCCCGACTGCCGCGCCGAAAACAGCCCCGCGCACTTTCTCTACTGTGACATTCATCATAACACATTCCTTACTGCAAAATGATTTTTATATTCCTATTTTACTTCTCAATAAACAATAAGTCAAGTAGAAAATAGAATAAAACTGATATATTTGCACAAAATTTTCCGAATCAGCTCAGATGAGCGAGTTCTTCCTTCAGCTTGCCGAGAATCCGCTTTTCCAGCCTTGAAATGTAGGACTGGCTGATTCCCAGCAGGTCGGCGACTTCCTTCTGCGTGCGTTCTTCGTACCCGAAAAGACCGAAGCGAAGCGACATGATCTGTTTTTCACGGCTGTCCAGCCGGTTGACCGCCTGCAGCAGAAGGTCACATTCGTTTTCCTCCTCCACGCCGACGCTCACGCTGTCAGGGTCGCTCCCCAGCACGTCGGAAAGCAGCAGCTCGTTGCCGTCCCAGTCCACGTTCAGAGGCTCGTCGATGGAAATTTCCAGCTTGGCGGTTCCGGTCTTTCGCAGGTACATGAGGATTTCATTCTCAATACAGCGGGAAGCATAGGTGGCTAGTTTGATGCTCCGCTCGGGTGAGAAGGTGTTGACCGCCTTGACCAGACCGATGGAACCGATGGAAATCAGGTCTTCCATTCCGACGCCGCTGGATTCAAATTTCCGCGCGATATACACCACCAGCCGCAGATTGTGGGTGATCAGCGGCTCCCGAGCCGACTCGTCCCCCGCGATGATCCGGGCGAAAATGGCTTCTTCTTCCTCCGGTTCCAGCGGCGCGGGGAGTGTTTCTGGGCCGTTTATGTAGTGAATTTCCTGCTGTGGAGCAAGAAATGCGACCGCCTTACGCAAAATTTTCGTTATGATCCGTCTGCATTCCGTTATAAATTTCATCTTTTCTTCACTCTCGTTATGATTGATAAATTTTAGGATTGATGATTCCGTCGTATTCGCTTGCGTCCAGTTCGTCGGACACGGCAATGTAACAATCCACATTCCGTCGGAATCTGCCCATACTGATTTCCACGCATTCCGGGCGAAAAGCGCATAGCAGCCCTTCCCCGCCTACCGCCGAATAGGGAATCACCCTGAAATTACGGCCGCCGCTTTGCGGAAAGCCCTGAGGAATCGCATTCCCGAGGGAATTCCTCCTTGCGACAATCACCGGAAGTCCGGAAAACGGCTCTGTGAGCAGGTTGCCGCTGTCGCACAGAAGCCGGAGCGAACACTCCGCGCCTTCGCAGCGTATCACAACGCGGCATTCGCCTCCGCGAAGCTCCAGCCTTCGGCAGATTTTTCCGGCAATTGTGATGACGGAATAGCAGGCCACCGTGACTGCGATGACAAATCCGGGGGACAGACTGAAATATACCGTACCGTTGCGATAGTACATTCCTCTCGGGGCAACCGTCAGCCAGAGCGCAAGCATTGCGCCGCCGAATCCAAAGGTCACCGCGCAGGTGGTCAGGAGATAGCGACAGAATGCCCTGACGCTTCTCACCCGGAACGCGGCAAGAACCATTACCGAGGAAATAGCCAGCTTCAGAAAACCGCCCGCCAGAAAATGCAAGGGCGGAAGAAAAAGCGTCAGCGAACAGGCCGCTCCGAACGCAGCGCCAAGACAGATCCGCGTCCGGCTTATTCCCCCCCGCATAACTTTCCCCACGGAGAGCAGCAGAAAATAATTGATAAAGAAATTCAGCGCCAGCAGCACGTCCACATATATGATCTGTTTCATTTCAATTGCGGTTCCTCCGTCATGTTTTCTCAAAGCATTATACCTCCATATATATTCGTAATTCCGTCGGAATATGTCAGGCGGCCGACAATCATATTCCTCCTTTTCGGGGCATATAAATGCAGGGAATAAAAACGGCAGCGGAAGGATAAATGGAAAGCTGTCCTCAGGAAGGCAGAGCTGAAAATGAATGATTTTATGCCAGAAGGAAAGAAACTGAATACTGATTCCAACAGACAGGCAATGGCACATCCCGCCGCGCTCGCCGCGGCGATGGAAAACGGAACGATACTGGAAGCGCGGGCCTCCGTCTGCGACAGCAGCCACAATTTAATCGTAGACCTCGGCTGCATGAATGGCGTCATTCCACGCGAGGAATGCGCGCTGGGAATTGCGCAGGGAACGACCCGCGATATTGCCATTATTTCACGCGTCGGCAAGCCGGTATGCTTTTATGTCACCAAAATCTGCGCCGACCGGCACGGAATTCCCTACGCGACGCTTTCCCGCAGAGCCGTTCAGCAGCAATGCATGGAACATTATGTGGAAAGACTTCGTGCCGGCGATATTATTGACGGCAGGGTGACCCACCTCGAACAGTTCGGGGCTTTCGTGGATATTGGGTGCGGCATTCCGTCCCTCATGAGCATCGACACCATGTCGGTTTCGAGAATCGCCCATCCTTCCGACCGCTTCACGGTGGGCATGGACATCCGGGCGGTTGTCCGTTCCAACGAGGGCGGAAGAATTTCCCTCAGCCACAGAGAATTACTCGGAACGTGGACGGAAAACGCTTCGCTTTTCAACATAGGCGAGACCGTCACAGGAATTGTCCGCTCGGTGGAGGAATACGGCGTATTCGTGGAGATAATGCCCAATCTCGCCGGACTCGCCGAAAAGCGGGAGGGCATTGAACCCGGCTGCGGCGCCAGCGTCTACATCAAGAGCATTATTCCGGAGAGAATGAAGATCAAGCTGGTGCTTGTGGACACTTTTCCATACGACTGCCCGCCGTCACCGCCCAGATATTTTTTTGAAGGAAGCCACATGGATCGGTTCGTCTATTCCCCCCTCTGTTCGGACAAACGAATTGAAACGAGATTCCTTTAATATGAGGCGGTAGCAGAGGTAGGAGGCTTCACAAAGGTAGGAGGTAAGCGTAGCAGGTAGCAAGTAGAAAAGGATGAAAAAAGGGATTAAGCGGTCAGATTCGCTTAATCCCTTTTTTACTTTTTGGATACATATTAGCTGTGCGAAGCATACTGTAAAAGGCAAATCATAAGAGCCTGTTCAGAATCTCTCCACGCACGTCTGGCTGGCATCTTTTCCGCCATATTTTGCCAAAATCCTCGTTAATACACAAAGTATTGCCTGCGGTTTTGGCGTCATCTGGCGAAAAATCTGACGGCGCCATCCGCAC
>JAFRXY010000107.1 GCA_017441385.1 Clostridia bacterium
GTGCGGATGGCGCCGTCAGATTTTTCGCCAGATGACGCCAAAACCGCAGGCAATACTTTGTGTATTAACGAGGATTTTGGCAAAATATGGCGGAAAAGATGCCAGCCAGACGTGCGTGGAGAGATTCTGAACAGGCTCTAAATAGTGTTAAGAAAAAAGAGCAAAGACGGGGCATTCTTTGGTAAAGTAAATGTCCGCACCTTTGCTCAGATACTCCGCATTAATTATTGAATATCATACCCCATTTTTTGGCATTTGTCAAGCAGGAATCGCTTTTTGTATTCTCAAAAGTTTTGTTAATTATGTTCAACAAAGCAAATTACAGGCTGCAAATAATATTCTCCAGCAGTTTCCGGCGGCAGCCGCCCTGTCTGGGCGACGAGCAGTTGACCAGAATGCTGTCCTCCCCGATCACCTCTATGTCGCACCAGTCGATAATGCAGTCGTCCTCCCTTCCCAGCAGTCCGAAGAACCTCGCTCTGCCGTAAATGATAATGGCTACCAGCTTGGCGTCGCAGGTGTCCACTTCCACATCGCTGACATAGCCCAGCCGCACACCGTCCTTGATATTGATAACCTCTTTGTTTCTCAGATCCACGATACGACAATTCATAATAATCCCCCCGGAAGCGCTCGCTAAATGAATACTGAATATTGTTTTTTATTTTGATTCAGAGCTGTTGCTTTATAATTATTATATTGTTCCGGAAGAAAAAGATGATGAAGTAGCGGGTTTGTTAGCGATATTTTAATAATTTTTTTATAAATGAGGTTGATATTTGCGGGGTACATACTTTATAATGTATATAAAAAAATCAAAAATTCGGAGATGATTGTTTGTTTGAACCTGTCATGACAAAATACAAAGACGAAATACTCGAAAATCTGGAAAAACTTGTTGCCATTGAATCAGTGGCGGTGCCGGAGTGCAAGTTGGAGGGGTACCCCTTCGGCCGCCAATCGGCGGATGCGCTGGAATTCATGACCCACCTTGCCGGCAGCCTTGGATTTGCCACCGGGAACTGCGGCAATTTTGCCTGTCACGCCCAGCTGGGTGAAGGCGGCGATGAAGACTATGCCGCTGTGCTCTGCCATGTCGACGTGGTGCCCACCGGTCAGGGCTGGGACACCGACCCGCTGACCCTCACCGAAAAAGACGGAATTCTGTACGGCAGAGGCGTTGCCGATGACAAGGGCGCGGCGATGGTCGCCCTGTATTGTATGAAAGCGATGAAGGACAACTGCGTTTCCATGAAGCGCCCCATCCGCTGCATTTTCGGAGGCGGCGAGGAAATCGGCATGGACGACATGGGGCATTATTTCTCGAAGCATGCCCTTCCGACCGTGGCCTTCACACCCGACGCGGATTACCCCGCCTGCAACTGTGAGAAGGGCATTCTTCACCTGAAGCTCACCGGGCGCACCGATCCCGCGATTCTTTCGGTCAAGGGCGGCTCCGCCATCAACTGTGTTGCCGACAGCTGCACGGCGGTGATCAACTGCGACGAACATACCGCCAAAGCGACAGAAGCAATTGTCAATGCAGGCGACGCGGAATGCACTGTTGCGCCGGCGGAAACGGGATTTGCAATTACGGTCAAGGGAAAATCCGCCCATGCCATGTGTCCTGAAAACGGCGTCAACGCGGTGAATTGCCTGCTCACCGCCGCAGGGGAAGCCGGCGTTCTCACAGAAGGCAGCGCGGAATACTTCTTCGCCCAAAAGCTATGCCGGGATTGCGACGGCAAGGCAATCGGCGCCGCCTGCTCCGACGAAATGTCGGGTCAGATGACACTCAACGTCGGTCTGATCGAATCCGCGGGCGGACAAACTTCCCTCAGCATCGACATCAGATATCCCGCGACGCTCAGCAGCCAGCCCATTATCTCCCGGATTTCCGGAGAAGCGGCTGATGCCGGCCTGTCGCTGGAAGTGATAGGCGATAATCCGCCGCTTTACGTACCTGCCGACCACCCGCTCATTCAGGCGCTCGGCGAATGCTTCACCGAGGTCACCGGAAAGCCGATGGTTCCGGTGTCGATGGGAGGCGGCACCTACGCACGCGCCCTTCACGGCAGAGGCGTGGCCTTCGGGCCGGTATTTTCCGACGCCGCCACCAGCAATCTGCACATGGCTAACGAAAATCTCCCGCTCGAAAATTTCATGCTGCACGCTGAGATATGCTACAGGGCAATGTGCCGGATTGCCTCGCTGGACTGCGGAAATGAATAGATTCACAGATTCATTCCGGAAGCTCGGAATCAGGCGGGGCGACCTGCTGCTCGCCCTCTCGCTGTTCCTGCTTTCCGCCGCACTGGGGGGACTGTTCCTTTTGAACATCCCCGCACCGGAATATGTTCTGATAAAAAAGGACGGAGCAGAAGTGGCAAGACTTCCGCTCGGTCAGGACTGCCGGTATTCCATCGGGGATGGAAACATCATCGAAATTTCCGGCGGCAGCGTCCGCATGACATACGCGGACTGTCCCGACAGGATATGCGTCAAAACCGGCTCCATCTCCCGCAGCGGTCAGTCCATCATATGCGCTCCCCACAAAGTCACGGTCACTATTATAGGCAAAAACGACACTCCGTCTTACGACGTGATAACAAATTAAACACAAAGGAAGTATTACAATGAACAACGACGCAAAAACATTCAGCTATCTTTCCTATGTCGGTCCCCTCTTTCTTATCGGGCTTTTCAGCGACATACGCAACGATCCTACCCTCCGCTTTCACATGAATCAGGGATTGGTTCTCTTTCTGTGCGAAGTGGCGGGAATGACCCTGCATTCCATTGTCAACGCCTTTCTGGGCGGAATCATTCTGCTCAATATCATTCCGTCTCTCCTGTTCTTCTTTATAGGGCTTGCCTCTCTGGCGCTTTCTCTGATAGGCATCTTCAATGTCGCCTCCGGCAAGATGAATCCGCTGCCCATTATCGGCGTTGTCAATCTGCTGAAATAACCGGAGTGATGAATTTGTCTGTCAGAGATAAAAGACTGATGGCATGTGCGCTTGTCTTCGCGCTGTTTCTGGGCTGTATAAGCGGTCTGAGCGGCTGCGGAGAGAATGAAAAAAAGCATTTTGTGCTGCGTTCTTTCAGCACCCTAGGCGCGGAGGAAGACGCGGCGGCTTATTCCGCCGTCATTGCGGAATATTCCAAATCCCACAAACATGTCACCATCAACGACACATCTACCACCAAGGCCGGCAGCTACAAGATGGAGCTTTCACTCGCTTCCACTTACCGGGGGGCCAATACCCCCGACGTGATCTATTATTCCTCCATAGAAGACATGAGCGGACTGTGCGATTTCTTTGTGACGGTAGATGAAATCCGGAGGGATTATCCGAAATTCGCCGCCAATATCTCCGAAGCCGCCATCAACAGTGTGGCCGCGTCGGACGGAAGGCGGTACTGCATTCCCGTGCGGGGGGAATGGAGGGGCATCGTCATCAACGCCGCCATGTTCCGCAGAAGCTCCCTTAAGATTCCGGAAAAATGGGACGACATTATCCGCGCCGCACACCATTTTGAGAACAACAAAAAGGTTTCCTTATTCGCAAACAGTCTCGACGAAAGCAGTTCCCTGATCGAATACATGGTGCGGAGTCTTGGAGGCATGAAATCCATTCAGTCGGCCATCAACGGCAATCCCGACGATAACTGGGACACGGTGCTGGACGCGATCGAAGCGCTGGACAATCTGAACGCTTTCCCGAAAATGCCCAAAAGCTCCTTTGACAGTCTGGTGTCCCCCACTGAACTCAGCCACACCGCAAAAAAAGCACAGCCATCCGCGGTGGAACTTTACAACAGCGAAAAGGCGGCCATTCTGCTGCTTGACAACACTGTCTGCGGTGAAATCGACACCGACATCGACAGCAATTACATAGCCTTGCCGGAAGTCGGCACAATCTCCGAGAATGAGTATGAGTACACCACTTCCCAGTCCAATACCTATCCCACTCACGCGCTGTCAGGGCCAGTATACCCTCCCATCACCGCCAACACCCTTCCGACAGATCCCCCCACAACCACCACCGTGAAGCATTCCCCCGACCCGGCGGAAAGCACAAGGCCGGCTGACGGTGACGCGGATACAGGTCAGGAGGAGCATTCCAGCGACAACGGACTTTACGTCAACTTCGATGAGGGATTCTATATCACCAAAAAGGCCTATTACGACAAGGTCAAACGTGAGGATATCATTGAATTTGTTGAATTCTTTTTGAAAGAGGAAAACGCCACCCGTCTTTGCTGCCATTATCAGGCGCCTTCGCTTTCCACCCTGTCTGATAAGGCGCGTGACAAACTGACAGGCAAGTCGAACATTTTCAACGGTGTGATCAATTCCGTTGAAAAAGCGGATAAATTTGTCGTTACGACCCAGACGCAGGAAAATGTATTCTTCTGGGAGCATTGCTCGCTGGCTGTCGCCTGCATGTCAAAGGGCATACTTACCAAAAAAGAAGCACTTGGCATGATCTCGGATACCCAGAGAACCGTCAGCGATATTTACAGCAGCCGCCGATGAACCCCTTTGAAAGGACTTTTTTCAGATGCATAAAAGAAAAAACAATGCTGTCATAAAATATGCTATGACGGCGGCCGTCATAGCCTGCATTGCCGTATTGATTCTCTCGGCTTTCGCGGCCTCTGCTATGTACATACCGAGCCGGGATCAATTTACATCGTCACTTGGTGAAAATCTCACGGTACTCTGTCGCAGCGGAGGTTATTCCCTCAGCGAAACCCAGCTGGATATCATAAAAAACGCGGATATCCTTACCATTCGCTATGAAAACGATTCCGACGGAAACAGGCTTTTTTCGGCCAAGTTAAGACTTTACGCCCCTCAGGCAAACGCCGGGGCCTATTCCGACAACCCTTTGGCCTATCTGACCGAAACCAAAGAAAAACTCTGCATCAGTTCAGAAGCGGAGGACGTGGAGATTATCGGTATTTGCAATGACAATCTTCCGGTGGTAGACATTCAGACGCTCGAAAGTATTGCAGAAGCGGCGGAACGGATATGGGCAAGGGAAACGCTAAGTGCAGACACGAATTTTGAATACGCACTTACCGACTATCTCATTCCCGAACCTTATTCCGGCAGAAAATACGCCGAAGGGGCTTCCTTCCGGCCAGAATATGAAAAATGGCTGGATCAGTGCGCAGAGCAGTTTGCGTCAGAAGGTCTGACTGTATACAAGAACGGCGTTCAGTCGGGCACTGCAAGCGACATCAGAGAAGCCATGGCCAACGCGGTAACCCCTTATCTCTGTTCGGTAAGGAATATTGCACTGGCCAGAAGCGAAAAAAACAGCGGGATTTATACGCTGTCCTTTGACTCGCTGGACATCATCAATACGGTGTATTCCGCCAAAAAGCCAACCTTCTCCGCGCTCAACAAGCTGGCCGGAGTCTATTCCGAAGAAAGGGTTCTCAAAGTCAGCATTGATATCGACCTTTCAACCGTGATATCGGAAAAGGAAAAAATGAACCTTGCCTTCTTCAATCTCATCCGCGCAATTACAAAGTACGGCTCTACGATAGGCTCCTCTACGGTCAAAATCAAAACCCCGGACACTTCCCAGGTAATTGCGGGACAATCCGACGGTCAGTGGCCGGTTGAATTCAAGCGGGCCAAGGGCGACGGAAATGTGATCGTCAACGTCATCAGGATCAAGGATTCCGGCGAAGAAACTTCGGTGGTCAAGCTCTTTCTGACCGACGGAGGAAAAATCACGGTATGCCTGAGCAAAGGCAGATACCGAATCAATACGGCTGTCGGGGCGACATATTACGGAAATGAAGAATTATTCGGTGAAAACGGCATATATATGTGTGATAAAGAAACCGTATACGACGTTCCGTCAAATGAAACCAAGTCGGTCACCGTCGCAAAACACCCCGGCGAATCCCTTCGCTTTACCGACTACCAGCTGGGACAATTCACCGACAGCACCCTCATCGACAGAAGCAGATTTTAACCGAAATCCCCAAAAAATCCCCGGCTGTGTCTTGACAGCCGGGGATTCATATTTTCACCCAATATTGACGTCCACCTGATAACTGCCTATTGCCCAGCAGTTGGAACGGTTTTTGACCGAGACAAGCGCATTCACGGTACATTTGCCCGTGATGGTTTCCATTCCCTTCATGTCGGCTTCGACGATAATATCCTTCGCCGAGAGCTTTTCCACCACATAGACAGGGCCGATAATGCGGATATTGTCAATTGACTTTGTCTTGAAGGAAACTTTGCGGGTACCGGTGTAATTGATGATGTCAAACTTTGAGTTGGCGGAATTTACATCAAACGATTCCACTTTGTATTTTGACAAGTCGATGTCAACCTTGATTTTCTCCACTTTGTCCGAGGTTTCCAGACCCGTGCTGAGAGAAAGCGCAAAATTGTAGCTGTTTGTTCCCTTTCTGAGCTTTGAAATATCAATCTCGCCGGCGGTGTAGGTTTCTTTCAGGTTGTTAATGGCGTCAGGCGTGCCTGATACCGTAAGCGTACTGGGGGAAATCACTATGGGCAGCTTGGAGGCGTCAAAATTGGAAGGCGCATTCTTGAAGGAAACGCCTACTTTGAATTCCTTTGACGTGCGTATCGGAATGGTCACGGAAACGGATTCCGTCGTATCCGTTCCGATGGTTATGTGACTGAGCGAAAGCTGGTCGCCGTTTGCATTGAGAAAAAGGATATTCCCGTTGAATGTCTCGCCGTCGGTAAGTTCCTTGTTGATATCAGCGCTGACAATGACAGTGTCAATCTGATTAACCTCTGTTTCCGGGCCGCTGACGTTGACTTTGGAGACATTGGTATATGGGGTTCCCATTGTCAGGTTGGAATCGGCCGGGATCGTAGCGCCTATGGCTTTGACATTGGAAACGGTGAATTCTTTCTCCACAAATCTGTCAAACTTGACATATATCTGCTGGGAATTCTGCTCAATCTTCACATCAAGCAGGGGGTTCTTGCATGTGACCAGCAAAGTAAAATCATAGGAACCGGGTTTGGAAATGCTCTTATTGGCCGATGCCACCGCCGAAAAATCATCTGCGGAAAGCTGGGTCAGCAGGTACTTGCGTCCGCTGACCTTGACGTCAAGCTCCAGACCTTTCAGAGATTCCGGACTGATGATTTCTACAAAATCGAGCCCGAAATTCTCCTTGATGGTATCGACGTTGATGGTGATGGGAACCGACGATACCGTTTTGGTTTCAACGGGACTGATGTTTGTCGCCAGAGTCGCCCAGAGCATCACCGAGCATATGACCGAAAGGGTTACCAGAAATTTTTTATTGTAAAACCACGGGCGATTGATAAACCCCCGTATTCTTCTGTATACCGCAGAGAGTATTCTTTTTCCTCCGGCTTTTTTGTTGTTTCCCATTTCAATCATTCCTTCTATGTTTTAGGGAAATACCGATTGCTGTTACTTTTTGATCTCTTTGTTCGACCCGGAACGGGATTTCTCTGACGAAGCCCTTCGCCTGAGCCGGTTCCTGACCTTGGTTACGATCGGAATTTTGTTGTTGGTTTCCTCATTGTTTCTGCTGGGAAGAAGCACCTGCATTAATTCGGAAGTAAATTCCGTTACGGTATCAAATCTTCGCAGCTTGCCGGCGGCGGCTATGGACAGCTGTCCCGTTTCCTCTGAAAGCACCACAACCACCGCATCGGAATTTTCACTCATACCGATCGCCGCGCGGTGACGCGTTCCCAGTTCCATGGAGATATTGGTGCTCTTGGTGAGCGGAAGTATACATCCGGCGGAATGAACACGGCCTTCACGGATGATCACCGCACCGTCATGAAGCGGGGCCTTATTGAAAAAGATATTCGAGATGACGCCCGCGTTCGGCACAGCGTCCACCTGTGTGCCGGTGGCGGCGATGTCGTTAAGGACATTCTCACGCTCAAATACCACAAGCGCACCCATTTTCTGCTTTTGCAGCGTACGGAAGGCTTCCCCCACTCCGTTGATTGCGTTCAGCAGAGCTTCATGAGGGTCGTCCTCATCATCAAACAGACTTCCGACAGAAAACTTGCTGCGTCCCATGTGTTCCAGAAAACTCCGAAGTTCAGGCTGGAACACAATGATCACCGCCAGAATACCGTTATTCACAATAATGTCAATGATATAGAGAAGCGTGTTGAGTTTGAGCCACGTTGCCAGAAGATAGGCGACAAAAATCACCAATATGCCCTTCATGAGCTGCTGAATACGCGTATCACGAATGAACACAATAAGGTAATAGATGAGAAACGATACAATAATAATATCCAGCAGGTCAAATATGGAAAAATATGTAATCAACCGGTTTAATATCTCAAAAAAATCATTTATCATGAAAAATCACCGCTCAGGCAGTCTGATTAGTCCAGAAAGAATCTTCATTTTATTCTATCACACGACCATAATATATTTCAAGCAGTTTTTGCGAATTAATTAAAAAAAATAAAAATATCCGCCCTGTGTTTCCTTTGCGGAGGACAGGGCGGATAAAAATCCGTTATCTGGGCTGACCCTTGGGGCCGACATACTGTGCCTTGCCGAATGCGAGAATCAACTGGAAAATCGTCGGCAGGAAAAGCAGTCCGAAGCCGAAGCCGACTCCCTTGCCGTATGCTTTCGCCATTCTGAAGTCCAGCATGATGAGATAAATGATATTCACAATCGGAATCAACAGAAGCAGGAATTTCCAGCCGTTGCCGTCGACGATCTTCACCAAGGTGTAGACGTTATAAATCGGAATCAGCGCTTTCCAGCCCGCCTGACCCGCCTTCTTGAAAATCAGCCACATCGCCACGATGCTGAGCACGAAAATAACAATAGATACGGTGGATGTGGACTGAAGCTGTTCGGAGTTTAACTCCATCACGGTAGAATTGTAGTTGTCAAGTGTATTGGTCATAGTTTTCACCTCCCGCTCATATATTTTTCATTTGCATTATATATCAATAACGGCTAAAAGTCAATAGATTATTTGTGTTTTTTTGTGAAATACCGCATTGGATACGGCATTTGTCAATCCATCACTTAATTATAATTCCACCCTGTAAAGCCTCGCGGCGTTGCGGGCGGCGGTATCCAGAAGCAATTCCGGGTCGGTATTCCGGAGTTCCGCAATGAATTCCGCCACATAACGTATCATCCACGACTCGCTGCGCTTGTATTTTTCCGGGGCGGTGCGGTAAGGACGCGGAATGAGATAGGGCGCGTCGGTTTCCAGCACCAGACGGTCGAGCGGGACGTATTTGGCCACTTCCACGGGCTTGACGGCGTTCAACGCGGTCACCGAACCGCCCAGACCGATATACAGTCCGAGATTCAGCGCCTCGCGCGCCAGCTCCACACTGCCGGAAAAGCAGTGCATAACCCCTTCCGGACGGTAGTACCGGAGCATGTCGTACATGTCCCCGTGCGCCTCGCGGTCGTGAATCACGGCGGGCAGTTTCTTTTCAGCCGCCAGCTCCAACTGCGCGGCAAAAACGCGCTTCTGGGTCTCACGGTTGTCGTCCCGACGGTAATAGTCCAGTCCCATCTCTCCCGCCGCGACCACCCTTTCGCGGTCAAGCAGCGCGGAAAGGGATTCCGCCGTGTCGTCCGTCCATATGTCGGCGTAATTGGGATGAACGCCCGCCGCAGCGTAAATGAAATCATATTTCTCTGCAAGCCCGACGCAGGCGGCGGAAGAACACAGATTCTCCGCCGGACAGAGAATAGCCTTCACGCCATCCTGCTCATGCATTCTCACAAGCAATTCGTCCCTGTCCTCTTCAAAAACCTGGGAATAATAATGCGCGTGACTGTCAAAAATCAGACTCATCTGTGGTCGCCGTAGAAGAAGAGGGCGAGAACACCAGGGCCGGCATGTGCGCCGATGACAGGGCCGATATTGCAGATAACGACCTTCTTGACGCCCTTGACGCGCTTTTTGACTTCACCGGCGAGATACTCCGCGTCGTCACGGCAGTCGCCCTGTCCGATCATAACGGTGTCGTACTGATTGGTGTAGGTTTCGACCATTTGATCCACCATGGCGTTGATGGAAGCCTTGCGGCCTCTGACCTTGGACATGTTGATCAGGTGTCCCTCATCGTCCACATGCAGCACCGGCTTGATATTGAGCGCGGAACCGACAATCGCGGTGGCGGCGGAGACGCGGCCGCCTCTCTTCAGATGGTGCAGGTCGTCCACGGTGAACCAGTGGCAGAGATGCAGGCGATTGTCCTCTACCCACTTGGCGAGTTCCTCCAGACCCATACCCTGCTTCTTGTGCTGGCCGGCGAGATAGACCAGCAGTCCCTCGCCGGTGGAAGCGGCAAGAGAATCCACCGATACGATCCGTCGGTCGGGATATTTTTCTTTCAGCTCCTCGATGGCGAGAAGCGAATTGTTGTAGGTGCCGCTGAGCCCGGACGAGAAGCAGATATACAGGATATCCAGCCCTTTGTCGAGGTGCTCGCTGAAATACTCGCAGAAATCGGCGACATTGATCTGAGAGGTCTTGGGCATTTTGCCGTTGCGCATCGTATTGTAAAATTCCTCCGACTTCATCTCCCGCTCGTCGGGGAAATTCCTGTAGGTCAGTCCGTCAAGCTCGAATTGCATCGGCCAGATCTTCACGCCGAGTTCGTCGGCGATATCCTGCGAGATATCGGTCGTGGAATCGGTCAGAATGACATAGTCTTTTTCTTTCATAGAAATCACCTTCATATTGTCGCGGAATCAAAGATACCTTTGGAATAAAATACCAGAAGAACTGATATGAATAATTTTATCATAGTTCGTGTATGAAGTAAAGTGCAACGCTCAAAAGATTGAGCGCTCAACTGCCGAAGATTTTTCAACACATTTGTGTATTATTCAGGTCACAAAGCGTCACCACCTGCATTCGGAGGCGCATTCCCTCACCTGCCGCTTCATCTCATCGGGAATGAGATTCACTTCGTCGAAATAATCCGCGTAGATGTTGGGGGAATCCCTGTGCAGCCCGTAGGCAGGGGTGGTAGTGTAGTATTGCAGCAGGGCGGGCAGCTCCTCCCCTCTGGCCTGACGCTTGGCGATGGCCATGCACATGGCGAAATTGATTTCGTCCACGCTGCCGACGCATTCAAAGGGCTTGGTTTCGTGCAGGCCGATCAGCTGCTCAAAGTACAGCTTCATCCGGTCGCTCTTGGAATCCAGCAGGTTGACGCGGAAGATATCCCTCAGCTCGGAGTCGGTGAGGAAGGGAGACAAAATCATGGTAACAAAGAGACACTTGGAGCATTCCAGACACCATGTGTCAAATTTCGTGCCGGCGTTGCCGGCGTTGCAGCTCCGGAAGACCGGGTGGTATTCCTTCAATCCAGCGAAGATGGCGGCGATCTGAAGCTCCGAGAGAGGTCGCAGCAGGCTGAAATAGCGCACGCCGCAGGGAATGAAGCGCTCGAGATAGCTGGCAAAATCCTTTTCGAATGCATAGCTCTTGGAATACTGGTGGTTGACGTCGCTTCCCGCCACGGAGGATTCATTGGCGCTGGATTCATTGGAAAGCACCACGTATTTCTTCCCGCAAAGATAGGCGGACATCGACGCGGCAAAAGCGATCAGGGCGGAGAGGGGAGTATGTCCGTTGAGGAATCCCTGCTTGTTCAGCCCGACGATGGTGCGGTCAAGGTACCGCTTGGGGCGGTAGATGCTTTCGGGTCGATAGCCCGCCAGCAGCGCCGAACAGAAGGCGGAATTCCGGTGGTTCATCATGAAGCACATGTTATCCTCGATGCCGCCGCAGCGGGAAAGCACATGCAGCGACACGATGGAGTCCTTGCCGCCGCCGACCGGAATCATGCAGCCGCACAATTCCTTCCCGGCGGAGATGACCCGCTTCTTTTCCGTTCCGGCGGCTTCAATGGTCATGAAGGAATCCATGTCGGTTTCCACGCCGTTGGTGTAGAAGAATTCGCCCAGCCCGTGATAGTAGAGCTTCTTCCACCACGCGATCTGCTCCTCGCTGAGATAGCCGCATTCCACCCGCACCCGCGGAGGACAGGCGGCCTTCCAGTAGCTCACCAGCTCCACCATGCCTAGCGAAAAGACAAATTCCTCAAAGACCGGGTCGCTCCGGTCAATGCCGTTCTTAGGGAAAATCCAGCAGGGGTGGAATTCCGTCAGTCCCACTGTTTCAAAATCATAGACAATCCGGATTCCTTCGTCCAGTTCGGTGATATCGTACCCGTGATAGATAAATACGGGATATTTCGCGATCAGCTCGTTGTAATTCAATGCCATGCGCTCCTTTGTGAATTCTTTCTTATTTCATTATACACTTATACCCGGACGATTTCAATATCTATTGTATGAATATCAATGATAAACCCATTAGAATAATAATTATTTAAAAATTGATAAAAAAACTGTAACTTATATCTATTGCATTGTCAGAGGTTTTAAGATAGAATATATAGGTATATTTGTCATTATCAAAGAGGTGCTTTTTCTGATTACGGAAATCAATGAAATATATCTGGACAACAGCGCCACTACCAAGCCCTGCCCCGAAGCGGTTGCGGCGGCTGAGGAAATGATGCTCCGCTTCTGGGGCAATCCCAGTTCGATCCACGCCAAGGGGAGCGAAGCTGCCCGGAAACTCCGGGAAGCCCGCAGAGCCGTCGCTTTGGCTATTTCAGCCGCGCCGGAGGAAGTGTTCTTTACTTCCGGCGGCACCGAGGCCAACAATATCGCGGTCTTCGGCGCGGCCGCAAAGAACCGGCGTATCGGCAGGCGCATCGTCACTTCCGCCATTGAACATTCTTCCGTGCTGGACAGCGTCGCCGAGCTGGAAAAGCAGGGATTTGAGGTCATTCGCCTGACCCCTGACCGTCACGGCCATATTTCGCCTGAAGCGGTAGCGGAGGCGGTCAACGCCGACACCGCGCTGGTCACCCTGATGATGGTCAACAACGAGGTGGGCAGCCTTCTCCCGGTGGAGGCCGCCGTGAAGGCCGCCCGGAAAAACGCCCCCAAGGCCCTCGTCCACTGCGACTGCGTGCAGGCCTTCGGCAAGATACCGGTGAGCGTCAGGAAGCTGGGCGCGGACATGATCACGGTCTCCGCCCACAAAATTCACGCTCCAAAGGGAGTCGGTGCGCTATACAAGCGCAAGGGACTGCACATTCCCTCCCTGACTCACGGAGGACATCAGGAGGATTCCTTCCGCCCCGGAACCGAAGCGGCTCCGCTCATCGCTGCATTCGGCGCGGCGGCAGCAATTGCCTGCGACAAAGCGGGCATGACGGCACGCTATTCCGCGGTCAGTGCGCTGCGGAATTACACCGCCCAAAGACTGTGTGAAATCGGCGGAGTGGTAATCAACAGCCCGGAGGATGCGCTGCCCTACATCCTGAATTTCAGCACCTGCTGCGTCAAGGCGGAAACCATGCTGAATTACCTCTCCGAGCGGGGCATCTATGTTTCGGGCGGTTCAGCCTGTGCCAAAGGGGAACCCAGCCACGTCATCAAGGCGCTTCATCTTTCCCGCGAAGCCTCCGACAGCGCCATCCGCGTCAGCTTCTGCGGGGAGAATTCCACAGAGGACGCGGACGCTCTGATACAGGCCGTCGCCGAGGGAATCGGCCATTTGGCGCACTTCAACTAGTTTGTTTCTGGAGGAATTGTCTTGAACGAAATCATACTCATCAAAAACGGCGAACTGGCGCTCAAAGGCCTGAACCGCAGGAGCTTTGAGGAAACGCTTGCCAAGAATATCCAGAAGGCGGCGGAACCCTTCGGCGGGGTGAATGTCTGGCGCTCACAGTCCACCATGTTTGTCACGCCGCTGGAGGGCACCGACATCGAGGAGGCGGTGGCGGCCATTGCAAAGGTCTTCGGCATTGCCGCGCTCAGCCGCGCCGCCGAGGTTCCCAAGGATATGGAGGCAATTCTGCCTGCCGTCTGCGTATATCTGTCGGAGGAATTGCGGGAGGCAGGCACCTTTAAGGTCAACGCCAAACGCGCCGATAAGAAATTCCCCCTCAAAAGCCCCGAAATCTGTGCGGCGGTCGGGGAGTACATTCTGGAAAAATTCCCGCACCTGGAGGTGGACGTGCATGAGCCTGACCTGACGGTGACGGTGGAAATACGCGACACTTCCGCCTATATCCACAAGCAGCCCATCAAGGGGGCGGGCGGTCTGCCGGTCGGCACCGGCGGCAGGGCGTGCGTGATGATTTCCGGCGGCATCGACTCCCCCGTCGCTTCGTGGATGATGGCCAAGCGCGGACTGGAGCTTTCGGCGGTCAATTTCGCCTCACCCCCCTACACCAGCCTCCGCGCGGAGGAAAAGGTCAAGGATTTACTCGGCAAGGTGGCGGAATGGTCGGGCGAAATCCGACTGCACATCGTTCCCTTCACCGAGATTCAGGAGGCCATCCGGGACTACTGCCCGGAGGACATGCTGACTGTCATCATGCGCCGCTACATGATCAAGATCGCCCAGATCATCGCCCGCAAGGACGGGGCGCTTGCCCTGATCAGCGGGGAAAGCGTGGGTCAGGTGGCGAGTCAGACGCTCCGCGCACTGGAATGCACCGACGCGGCGGCGGATATGCCGATTCTCCGGCCGGTGATCGGCATGGATAAAGAGGAAATCGTCACCATCGCCCGCCGGATAGACACTTTCGACATTTCCATTCTGCCATTCGAAGATTGCTGTACGGTATTCACTCCCAAGCACCCCAAGACCAAGCCGATTCTGCATAAAATTCTACAGGCGGAGAAGGCGCTGGAGTGCGAGGAAGTCAACATCGCCGCCATGATCGAGAAGGCGGTGCGGGACACACGGCTCACGGTCATCCGATAGAAAAAAGGAGGAGAATCTACCCAATGACACAGTTTGAATTATCCGCCGCGCTGGTTGCGGCGCTGAAAGAGCGTGGGATGAAAATTGCCACGGTGGAATCCTGCACGGCGGGGCTTCTCTCCAAGATCATTACCGACGCGCCGGGTTCCTCGGAGGTCTTTGATCTGGGGATCACCACCTATTCCAATGAGATGAAAACAAAGATGGTGGGCGTACCGGAGGAAATTCTTGCCGCGCAGGGAGCGGTATCGCCAGAAACCGCCCGCGCCATGGCGGAGGGAATACGCCGCGTTTCCGGCGCGGATATCGGCGTAGCCACCACCGGCATCGCCGGCCCCGGCGGAGGCACCCCGGAGAAACCGGTAGGACTGGTCTACACCGCGGTTTCCACCTGCAAAGGCACGGAAGTAACCCGCCTGCTCATTGACAGACCGGGCACGGACAGGGATACCATACGCAATACCGCCGCCGAAACGGTTCTTATTAAAGTACTGGCTTTGCTGAACAATATGTGACTGCGTTATTTCGGAGGGATTTTATGGCAAGGAACAAAAAAAACAAAAATCGAATGGATCCTGTCAGCCGCGTGATACTGGTTATCTCGGTGATCGTCTTTCTCGGTTCGGGGGGCTATCTGGCATATAAATATTTCGGGGAACCCATTCTCGAACAGATGGAACTTGCGTCCTACAAAAAGGATTACGACAGCGAGGAACCTTCAACGGCGGAGGACGGAGTCTGGACAAACAAAGAAGAAGAAAAAAAAGAGGAAGAGGAACGGCTTGACGACGGAACGCTCGCTTCATTTAAAGTGATCCGCGAGCTGAACAAAGATGTTGTGGGCTGGATCAATGTTCCCAACACGATGGTCGACTATCCGGTCGTACAGTCAAAGGACAATACTTTTTATCTCAAGCATAACATCAATAAAGAATACAACGGGTCCGGCTGTCCCTTCCTTGATTATAGAAACAGCATTAAGACCGATTCGGATGACAGATGCCTCATCATATACGGGCATCACCGCAGGAACGGGACAATGTTCGCCACACTGAAGAACTACAATAAGATTGATTTTTACAGGGAAAATCCGGTATTTATATTCGATACCATTTATGAACGCGGAAAATGGATTATTTTTTCAAATTTTCGTGCGACAACATCATGGGCCACCGGCACTCCCTTTAATTACATTCAGACCAATTTCAAAGATGACGAGGAATTCATGAAATTTGTTTCCGATATCAAAAAGCGCTCCCTTATTTCCACCCCTGTCGAAGTCAGAGCCGACGACCGGATACTGCTTCTGTCAACCTGCTCCTATGAAAAAAGCAACTGGCGCATGGTGATTGCCGCCAGAAAAATTCGGGACGACGAAGAAAGCATTGACGTGAGTTCGGCGGTAATGGCTTCCAATCCCATCATGCCATAAGCAAGGCGGTGAAGCCATGTCAGCCGGAATCATCTGGTACAAGACCCAGCCGGACAGCAAAAAAAACGAAGCGGTAAATGACTTGCTCACCGATTACTGCGGAAGCATTCTGAGCCATGACGTTACCGTCCGGCCGGAAAGAATCGCCCCTCTGATCAGCAGTATTCTCTCCCGCAGTGAAAACGTCATCATTATCGGCGGAATTGAATGTCAGAATCAGGAGGAAAACATTGTTTTCATTCTTGCAAGGGTTCTGGGCATTCCGCTTGAAATGAAGTACAGAAGCCGATCACGCTATTGCTTTGACAAACTGAGAAACACCCGTTTGCCGTCGCTTTCCGGCTCTGTGCTCTTTCCTGCACGAAAAGGATATCCCGAAGGCATTCTTCTCACCTCGGGTAAGCAAAGCATTATCGTGCTGCCTGTCAATTACCGCCTCGCGGTTTCCGCGGCTGTGACAATGAGGGAATATTTCATTCCGGAGGTATCACGCCGCCGTCAGCGTGCTTCCACAGAAACTGCCCCCGAAATCAGGCAGAAAGACTACGAGAAATTCAAAAGAAGCAGGAAAACCGCCCCTCAGACCCGCGAATACAGTGAATACCAGCTGATAGAAACCATGGAACGCGCTTCAAGGCGGGCCTATGAAGATTCACCCGATAACACGGCTTTTGACTATATGTACGACGATCAGAACCGTGGCGGCAGATAGCGGACAGAAATTTTTTATTTCAAATGCATCGATAAAATAATACATACATTATGTTTAGCTGAAAGAAGATTCACAGACATGATTTGTTTCTTAACATGTTCAGGAGGTGACAGAAGATATGTATAACAGGCAGAAAACATGGGTCAGAGTTATGGCAATTATTCTCGCGGGAATGATGGTAATCGGTATTCTGGCAGGAGCGCTCTACAGCATATTCTGATTATTTAACAAAACATGCATGAAAGCATTTAGAGATATTATTACAATTGTAAAAATACAATGAACATTCTGTGAATTTACTTGTCAACACTGGAAAAACGTAAAATTATTAAGTATAATGTACCTTAGTACTTGAGAGTACTGATCAACTGTATTTTATAAAATTCTATTAATCATCAGGTGGTGCAATTTTTATGTTGTTAAATCAAAGGTTAAAGCATTTCCGTTCAATGTCCGGTTTGACACAGCAGCAGGTTGCAGATGTATTGGGTCTTGACCGTTCTACCTATGCATACTATGAGTCAGGCAAGACGACTCCCGACATCAAGTCTGTCAATAAGCTGTTAAAGATTTTCAATATCAGCTATTACGAACTGATGGACGAGCCGGATCCTAACGCCGTTTCAGTCAGTGATTCCGACGCGCAGGAGGACGAAGAAGACAAGCTCCATATCTACGACCTGTCCAAGCTGGAAAAAAGACTTGTTATTTATTTCAGAGTTCTTTCCCCCAACCAGCAGAAAGATCTGCTGAATTCCATCAGCCCGGAAACTTTTGAAGGACGCAAAAAACGCAAGTATTCTGAAGATGACGAGGACTGAGCCTGCGTTCACTTTTGAGAATTAATTATTTCAGTGTTCTTTTGGAAACATTCGTTTACACGCAAAAAAGCGGATGGAGCATTTACTCCACCCGCTTTTTAGTGTGTTTCCCCGTAATCAACGTATTCCCTGTGACGCAATGTATTTTTTGAGGCGCCTTGCCGAAAGATTGACGATAATTCCGTTCAGAATTCCTGTCGCGGTACCTACTGCCGTCAGCAGAGGCAGCAGATACAGCACCTCCGGCGTGGAAGTCAATCCGGCCGCCACAGCCGCCTGCGCCGCCATATGAGCGGCTCCCCCCGCACAGCTTACTCCGGCGGCAGAAAAATATCCGCACCTTCGCACCGCCATCATGACCGCAAGGCTGGCGACACCTCCCGCCAGAGAATAGGCAAATCCTCCAAACCCGGAAAAGAGCAGGGCTGTCATCGTCACCTTGGTGAGCATAATGCCGGCCGCCAGACTGTCGGAATCCAGCAGCACCATCGCGGCCAGCACCGCAATATTCCCAAGCCCCAGCTTAATTCCCGCAATCGGCGGAACGACAGGAATCAGGTATTCCACATACCCCAGCAATATGGCAAGCGCGGCAAGAAGCGCGGCGGCTGCGATTTTCTTGGTTCTTCCCTCTATAGGTCTTCACTCCTTTTACCACTTCCACTTTATATTGTAAATTATCTGACGATAAAAATCAACTGCCGAGGCGATATAATTGAATCAGTCCATTGAAAAAAAGAAAAAGATGATTCTTTGCTCCGCTTTTGTGATCATTATCATTGTTTCCCTGATCACCTTCATCATTTCACACAATGAGAAGCAACCGCTTTCCGAAACGCGTTTCATGCTGGATACGGTCTGTACCGTCACGCTATATGACTGGAAAGGTGACGGCAATGCCATTCTGAACGGCGTATTCGGTCTGTGCGGAACGTATGAGAAGATGCTCAGCGCCACCGTCAGCGGCAGCGATATTTACAATATCAACCACAGCAGAGGAAACCCGGTGGAAGTATCTCAGGAAACAGCGGAACTGCTGCAACGGGCATTGCATTACTGCCGTATGAGCGGCGGAGACTTTGACATCACAATCTATCCGGTAAAGGCGCTCTGGAATTTCACCGGTGAAGGTTCTGACATTCCGGATGCCGACGCGCTTGTAAAAGCCGTTTCCAAGGTAGATTATACCAAGGTCTCCGTTGAAGGCACAACCGTGACACTTCCCGACGGAATGGGTATTGACTTGGGCGCCATCGCGAAGGGGTTTATTGCAGACCGGATCGCAGGCTATCTCAGAGAAAAAGGGGTCGCCTCCGCCATTATCGACCTCGGAGGCAATATCTATGCGCTGGGCAGCAAGCCTGACGGTTCATACTGGCGGGTGGGAATCCGGCAGCCCTTCGGCGACGGAGAGGCAGACGTGGTGGAAACTTCCGACGCTTCTGTCGTCACTTCCGGCGTCTATCAGAGATATTTTGAAAAGGACGGAATCATCTTTCATCATATTCTTCGTTCTTCCGACGGAATGCCATGTGACACGGGGCTTTATTCCGTTACGGTCATTTCCCGTCATTCTGAGCAATGCGACGCGCTTTCCACTGTGTGTATGCTGCTCGGATATGAGAACTCCCTGCGCATCCTGAAAGAATTTCCCGGAATCCAAGCAATATTCATCACATCAGACAATCAATTACTCTATTATCAATAAAAAAATCGCAGGTACTTTCTCATGGGTACCTGCGGATTTGTTGCTGTCACAGGAGACAGCCCGCACAGCTTATTATTATTTGGGTAGTATCAGCACGCGTCCTGCACATTATCTTCCATCTCCGCCTGCTCTGCCGCATAAAGCTCGTCAATGGGTACACCCAGCACTTCCGCAAAAATCTGAACCTCATAGTCATAGACCGAACGAAGCTGATTTTCGATCTTGCTGATGGTCGCTACCGACCGCTTGACTCCCTTTTCTCGGCAGAGCCTGCTGAATTCCGTCTGAGAAATATTTTTGAGATTTCTCATTTTCTTCAACTTCGGCCCTACCACATTCAGTACGCCGCACCCATCCTTGTAATACATAAAACCCGTCCTTTCTTTGCGAAGAATATGGAATATAAGTAAAAATCTCAAATAGCATTGCATGACACCAGACTCATTCCGTCTGCTTTTTTATAATTTAGAAAATTATTGTAAAAGCAAGCTATCATTTGCAATAATTGTAGCATTTTTCTCAGGATAAGTCAATAGAGTAATCAAAAAAACGAAATATTTTTTCGCTACTTCAATAAATTTCTTTAACATTTTTTTATTCCATTAAGAATTGACTAACCATATTTCACATGCTATTCTCCACACCTTCTTAAAAAATGCTCTTGATTATATTCCCTGAATTTGTTATAATGAACTGTATTATAACAATATAACAATATAACAAATTCAGGGAAGGGATCACCATGACGCTGATGAATGCCGCCGGACTGGAGCTGTCCTTCGGAACGCGCCGGGTATTCGGCGATGTGAATTTTCTCATAGACGAGCGCGACCATGTGGGGCTTGTAGGGGTGAACGGCTGCGGCAAGACAAGTCTTTTCAAGGTGCTGACGGGCGAATATTCCGCCGACGGGGGCAATTTTGGCAAAAGCAGGCTCGCCCGCATCGGCTATGTCGAGCAGTACGCTGTTTCAGGAAACCGGTCGGTATTTGACGAGCTGCTGACCGTCTTTGACGACCTGAAAGAAATCGACCGCAGGCTGAATGAACTGAACGGACTGATTTCAGAAGGCAAGGGCGATATGGAAGCCCTGATCGAGGAACAGCACAGGCTCACGGAGGCCTACAATGACCGCGGCGGTCTTACCTACCGCAGCCGCGCGAGGTCGGCGCTTCTGGGACTGGGCTTTACGGAACAGCAGCTTACACAGGGGGTGAATACCCTCAGCGGCGGACAGCGCTCCAAGGTGCAGCTCTGCAAAATGCTTCTCTCCAACGCCAATCTCCTGCTTCTCGACGAGCCGACCAACCATCTCGACATCAGTTCGGTGGAATGGCTGGAGGATTTCCTCCGTTCGTTCAAGGGGGCTTATATTGTCATATCCCATGACAGATATTTTCTCGACCGGGTGACCAACCGCACTTTTGAATTGGAAAACGGCAGGCTGACGGTTTACAACGGCAATTACAGCCATTACATAGACAAAAAGGCGGAGAACCGCGAGATCGCCATCCGCCACTTCGAAAATACCCAGCGAGAAATCAAACGCATTGAGGGCATTGTGGAGCAGCAGCGGCGCTGGAACAGAGAGAAGAATATCCGCACAGCCGAAAGCAAACTCAAGCAGATCGAACGGCTGAAAAAGACGCTGGTGGCGGTGGACAGACTGCCGGAGGATTTCAGCTTCCATTTCCCCGTCAAAAACGAAAGCGGGAACGACGTGCTCAAGGGCAGCGATCTGTGCTTTGCCTACGGAGCGAAGGAAATATTCCATGATGTGAACATCGACATCAAAAAAGGGGAGCGCGTCTTTCTGCTGGGGCCGAACGGCTGCGGCAAGACCACTCTTTTCAAAATGCTCTGTTCCCGGCTGGGAGGCACCAAGGGCTATATTTCACTCGGTTCCAATGTCGATATCGGCTACTACGACCAGACGCAGGAGTCGCTGCACGATTCCAAAACCGTTCTTTATGAAGTCTGGGACGAATACCCCCGCATGACCGAAACAGAAGTCCGTTCCTCGCTGGCGGCGTTTCTCTTCAAAGGGGACGACGTATTCAAGAGCATTTCCACACTCAGCGGCGGCGAACGGGCGAGAGTCGCGATACTCAAACTGATGCTTTGCCGCTGCAACCTGCTGCTGCTTGACGAGCCGACCAACCATCTCGACATCATTTCCCGCGAGGCGCTGGAAATGGCGCTCACCTGCTACGAGGGCACCATCTTTATGGTGTCACACGACCGATACTTCATAAACCGGCTGGCCGACCGTATTTATTACATGGACAACGGGCAAGTGACCGAGTACGTCGGCAATTACGACGATTTCACCGCCTTCCGCGCCGCGCACCCGCAGGATGCCGGCGCCCCCTCCCCTGCCCCGGTCAACGCGGAAAAAGAAAAACGGGTCAACGATTACAAACAGCGCAAGGAAGCCGCCGCCGCCGAACGCAAGCGGCAGAAGCAGATCGGGAACGCCGAGCAGGAGATCGAGCGGCTGGAATCACAGATCATCGAGATCAACGAACGTCTCACGCAGCCGGAGATCAGCTCCGACTACGCCAAAATCATGGAACTGACCAAACAGGCGGCCGACATGCAGGAAACCGTCGACGGGCTTTACGCGCTGCTCGATGAATTGTACGATTAGATGAAAGAAACGAGGTTAAAGCAGAAAATTGAAAGCAGGAATCGCTACACTCGGCTGCAAGGTCAATCAGTACGAGTCACAGGTCATGATGGAAACGCTGCTTGCTCACGGCTTTGAACAGGCCTCTGAGGGCGAACAGGCGGATGTTTTCATCGTCAATAGCTGCACCGTCACCGCCACCGGCGACAAGAAGGTGCGACAGACCGTCCGCCGCGCAAGGCGGGAACACCCGGACGCCGTCATCATTCTCACCGGCTGCATGCCGCAGGCGTTCCCGGAGGAATGCGAAGCTATCGAAGAAGCCGACATCGTCATCGGCAATTCCAACCGGAGCGGACTGGTGGATTACATTGAGCAATTCATGCGCCGTCATCAGCGCATCATCGACATCCAACCGCACGGCAGCACCTACGGAGACGAATGCTCCGTCTCCGGCATGAACGAACGCACACGCGCCTATATCAAGATTGAGGACGGCTGCAACCGCTTCTGTTCCTACTGCATTATCCCCTACGCCCGCGGACGGGTGCGCAGCCGCTCTCTGGAAGATATCCGGAAGGAATCGGAGCGCATCGGCCGGAAATACCGCGAGGTGGTGCTGGTGGGCATCAACCTGTCGGCCTACGGCAGCGACATCGGCACCGACCTGCTCGAAGCGGTCAGGGCAGCCGCTTCCGCCGAAGGGGTCGAACGCGTCCGGCTTGGCTCACTGGAGCCGGATCTTACCCCCGATGAGTTGATCGACGGGCTTGCCGGAATTCCCGAATTCTGCCCGCAGTTCCATCTGGCGATTCAGAGCGGATGCGATGAAACGCTCAGGCGCATGAACCGGCATTACGACACGGCGCAGTTCCGCCACGTCTGCGAAAAGATTCGCGCGACCTTTGACAATCCTTCCGTGACGACCGACATCATGGTGGGCTTTGCCGGTGAGACGGACGAAGAATTCGCCAAGTCGCTGACTTTTGCCCGGGAGATCGGGTTCGCGCGCTCCCACGTTTTCGCTTATTCACGCCGCAAGGGAACCCGCGCCGATCTGTTTCCCGATCAGGTGGACGAGCAGACCAAAAGCCGGCGCAGTGAGGAAATGATCAGGGCAACCTCGGAATCGGCCGCCGCATTTCTTCATTCACAGCTGGGGAAAAATGTCAGGATTCTCGCCGAACGCGAAATTCAGCCGGGCGTTTTCGAAGGCTACACAGAGAATTATACGCCGGCGAGGGTGCAGGGAGAAGCACTGAACGGCCGTATCATTGAAGCTACCGTCGCGGAAGTATGTGACGGATATGTGTTGTGCTGTGCAAAATGATGTTTTTTGAAGGCGAAAATTTACAGTTCTGACATTATTTTAAAAATCTCTCAAAAATCAGTTGTTATTTTTAATATCTTATGTTATAATTATAAAAACAATGTTCGATGCATCGTATTTATTTTTTATACGGAGTATCAAAATCATAAAAAACATATTGCTTATTCAGGAGGTATTTCACATGGCAAAGAAACAGGTTCAGCAGGATCCGGTACTTATCAAGGAACGCAAGAGACGCAAGTTTTTCGCTCTGCCCTGGTCTTTTACCACTTACGCGATCACAACCAAAAAGCTCATCTACAAGAAGGGTTTTCTCAACTCCTATGAGGATGAGATTCTTCTCTACAGAGTGCAGGATATCAGCGTAAAGCGCTCTTTGGGTCAGAAGCTCTTCGGGCTGGGTTCCATCGAAGTTCATTCTCAGGACAAGACCTGTCCCATGCTCGAAATCAGAAACATCAAGCATTGCAGCGAATTCAGAAACATTCTTTCTGAGAACGTCGAGAAGGAAAAGACCCGCCGCGGCTTCCGCAGCACCGAAATCCTCGACAGCGACGGAGATTTCAGCGACCATTTCCAGGGCTAAGCCGTATTTTTTCATAATTGCAGACAAACTGCCGATATTCGCCGTTGGGATGGATTCGGCAGTTTTTGTTTATGAAAAAAAGTAAAAATATCTTTCCCCCTTGTAACAAATGCCATCTGAAAATCACTGATAATACGGAAGGAAATGAAAGGAGATGAACGCCGTGGATTTTGAAAGTATTTACGCCGAATACAAGCAAGACGTTTTCCGCTACTTATTCAGCCTGACGGGAAGTTATGAAGCAGCGGAGGAATTGCTTGCCGAAACATTTTTCAGGGCGTTCACCGGTCTTTGTTCCTTCCGGGGAGAGTCAAGCGTCCGGACGTGGCTCTTCTCCATCTCGCGCAACGTCTTCCGCGAATACCTCAGAAGGAACCCGCGCGCCATTCCCACCGAGGACGAAACGCTGGCGCTGATGTGCGTGCAGTCGGGCATGATTCAGCCCGACGAGAGCGCTTCCTTCGAGCTGTCAGAGCTGGTCGGGCAGCTTCTGGCCAAGAAGGACGAGCGCAGCCGCCGGGTCTTCCGGCTGCGGCTGGAGGGATATTCCTTCCGGGAGATCGGCGGGATGGTGGGTATCTCGGAAAATTCCGCCCGCGTGCTGGAATACAGAACGCGGAGCTATCTGCAAAAGGAACTGAGAAAGGAGGGCTACGGCCATGACTGAAAAAAACATATCTTCAAATAATTCAAATTCCGTGACCTGCAACGTGATACGCGACCTCATGCCCCTTGCCGCCGACGGAGTGGCTTCGGAAGACAGCCTTGCACTGGTGAAGGAGCATATCGCCGGCTGCCCGGAATGCGGGAAGGTCTACCGCGACATGACGGAGGGAAATTCCAATTCCCCCGCGCCGACCAACGACAAAAGATTTTTCACCCTCATCCGCCGAAGGTTTCTCGTCTTCATCGCGGCGATCATGTGCATCGGCGCGATCATCGGAGTGAATTTCACCGCGAGCGAATTCATGTTCCGCAATTTCCTGCTGATGCCGGCGGTGGGAGCGCTGTCGTATATCTGCCTGAAATACAGGGGGGCGATGATGGCCGCCGTTGTATTCGGACTGAGCGTGCTCCGGGGCTTTGTGAGCTTCTTTACGTCAGGCGGCGATTCTCCGTTTGACGAAGCCGTCTCCTACATTCCCCTCGGAATGATCTACGCATTCCTTGTGTTGCTGGGATTTACGGCGGCGCTGCTGTTTGCCTTTGCATTCCGCAAAAATGAAACCAAAGGAGGCTTTCATTCATGACGAATTCCAACATCCAACATACCGCCGCCGACACCGGCGGCGGAAAGAATTCCCGTCTCGCCCTGAGAATCCTCGCGGCGGTCGGCGGACTGCTGATTGTGGCCGTGGTACTCTTCTTTTACAACGCCTTCTGCGGCAATTTCATCAGCGGGACGTATTACAGAAACAAGGTCGTCACCTACATCAACGAAACTTACCCCGGCAAGGGGTATGAGGTATCGGGGTACCAATACAATTTCAAGGACGGCAGCTACTGGTTCGATATCACCGACCCGGCCAGCGAGGACGGCTGCTTTACGGCCTGCTACAGCCGGTATGAAGGCGGCGTGATCGACACCTACGACAGAGTCATCCATCTCACCAACACCGCGGAGAGGCTGGAGCGGGGATTCCGCGGGGAGGTCGACCCCATCCTTGACAGGCATCTGCAAACCAAGGAAAGGGTGGAAGAAGGGACCTTTATCTCCGGGGAATTCGGCTATGCCACCTGTCTGCTGGACGACTTCTATTATGACGCGGAATCGGAGGATGCGTATATCAGGGACAGGCTCTGGCTCGACATGCCCTTTGACCCGAAAAACATGCCGCTGCCCACCAAAATTTACGTCAATCTCCACGGCGACCGGGAGCAGGCGTTCCAACGCACAAAGGAAATCGCGGATGAACTCCGCGCGCTGGGCTACCGGATCGATTATTTCGACTTTGCCACCAGCGCGACTGACGAAACCGACGACGTGGCCTATGAGATGATACCCGCGGAAGTATTCTTCTCCGCCAACAGCACGGAAGATTTCAGCGATTACATCGTCCGATATTACGACAATCCCGACATCGCGCCCACCACGACCCGAGCAACCTTTGCAACGCAGGCGACAATCGCCTCCAGTGACGGCAGGAAATAAACAAAAGCCCGCCCGGAACGTACTCTGTGCTGAGTACCTTCCGGGCGGGTTCCGTTTTTATGAAATGATTATTGCCGAAGGGGGATTAATCATATAATTCTATATGCTCCCAATCATGGTAAGCTTTGACTTTCTTCCAGTTTGTAAAGGCATGTTTGATCCTATAATACCAAGGATGTCCTCTGGTGTCCTTCATAGCAAACTCGCAGCCTTCGGGCAATCCTTTTTCTAGCTGCTTGATCGTTTTGGCAGGCAGTACAGCATCTTCGATATACAGGTATTTAAGCGAACGGCATTCACACAGTTTTTCCGCGTTTTTTAATTTATTTCCGCCGATTTCAAGGAACTGTAACTCCTGAAGTTTGGTAAGCGGCGTGACGTCGGTGATTTTGTTGAATCGCAAATCCATGTATTTCAAATGCGGTAAATCCGCCAGAGGGGACAAATCCGAAATGCTGTTATCTGAAATAATCAGTATTTCCAGATCTTTCAGATTTCTCATCTCGCTGATGTCGGAAATATGATCCCAATGTCCCAGATCCAGCAGTCTTAAATCCGTGCAATATTTAAATATAGGAGAAAATGTTTTTTCATCCGCGTAGGCTACCCATTCAGCAACAAGTGTGGAGAAGACCTGTACATCCGTGGGAATGTCATAAATCAGAATATGCAGCATCCACTTGAATTTTTTATCAGGATATTCATCCCGCAGTCTGCCCATTTCTTCATCGGTGACACCGCAGTCGCACATATCGAATTGCTGTATATTGGGAAATAATTCAATTGCGTATCGTATGTAATCCAGTTTTTTGATCTTTTTATTATCCAGACAGATGCTTTCCATGTTCCCGTCAATCGGAACGCCGTAAAGGCTCGATTGATAAACGCAATTCACATCGGGATTGTTCTGCCTGATTATCTGAATGACATCGTGCAACTGAGTTATAGGCGCAGTTCCTTCAATTTCAAACTGCTTCAGATTGTCAAAAGCAGAGAAAATTTCGGCATCCGCAATCATTTCAGCAGGAACGGTCAGATGCTCTGCATGACTGCTGTAGATGCTGTCACCGATTCTGACATTCCAAATAACAGTCACATTGCCGTTAAGCTCAGATGAAATTTTTTGAACTGTCGGCAGAGAAAGATCCAATGCACTCAAATCAAGGGTTTTCAGATGAGTAAATTCATTCAGAAAGGAGTAATCATTATACTCCGAAAAATCAGAATCGGATATGACAAGATATTCTACGCTTTTATCATATTTTTTTCCGTCGATAATCACATAACTGATGGATAATACTCCTATAACCAGAAAAAGAAAAAGTACGCCAAAAAGATAATACACAATTGTCTTGATTCTGTCAGCCATCCCAGTGCTTCTCATTAACAAATCACCCGATAATTCAACTAAAAATGCAGACTCCAAAAACTTTGAAATTCATTATAACAGAAGTATTTCCGAAATGCAATCATTATTGTATTAAATTTCAAAAAACAAAGGGGGATTTGCCACAAAAAGCTTCTTCTTACATTGCTGAACACTGAAAGAAGAAGCTTGATAACCGTTATTTTACCGGCGTGACAATGATATTGGAAATATCTGCACCGGTCTGTGAAATGATGATTTCCGTGATGACGGAAACCTTTTCGCTTGTCAGTCCGTCCGATTCCGGAATCAGCACCGAAACTTTGTCGCCGTTGATCAGCACCATGCAGTCGCTGAAACCCTTCGCCCTGATCAGCGTTTCAGCGGTGTTTTCCAGCTGAATGTTTTTGACGTGAGCGGTTCGCGCTTCCAATGCCTGCGCTCTTGTCGCCGAATCAGACGTAGTGTCCCTTAGCTGCTTTTCCAGTTCGTCCAGCACCTTGTCGCGGGCTGTCTGACGTTCCAGACGGCTTTCAGCGAGCGCTCCGTTCTCCTTCGCCGCTGAACCGGCATTCAGCTGAGCCGAAACAAATTCCGCCTTGCCGAAGTCGGATTCCGACACATCCGTACGTGCCGGTGCAATAAAACGCTCGGTCGGCGCAAACTGCCAGTTGAGATATACCGCCGCGCCGAGCGCCAGTACGAGTCCCGCAAGAATCACATGCCTTTTACCGTTTTTCATAAGAATTACCTCCGTATTTTATGCAATTGATTATTTCATTCGGGTGACGCACACCCTGTTGGAGCTTGTACCCAGAGCGGTCGTCACCACATTTACGATCTGCTGACGAACGTGAATGTCGTCCGCTCCGCTGCAAAGCACCACAACGCCGGCGACAGTCGGAGTGATCTCCTTGAGGATCAGGGGTTCCTCTCCCCTGCCCCCGTCGATCAGTATCAGACTTTCCTCGCCGCTTCGCTTTTCGTCCCGGCTGACACGCCCGTCGGGTGCGGAATCCTCCGACAGCGCCGAAGTCGTTTTCTGCTGGCTGGCGTAGACATATTCCCTGCCGCATTCCAGCGTGACCATTACCTTTGTCCGGCCGGCGCCGTCAATGGATGAAATCAGCTCGGTCAGTCGGCTTTCCAGCCTTGCGGTGTATTCGTCCTGATCTTCGCCTGCGGCAAGGTATGTCGCGGGTTCTGTGGAAGTTTTCGTAGCATCGCCCCCGAAAAAATCCGAAATAAAGAGGATGGCGATGGCTCCCAAGCCCACCGCAAGAAGAATTCTGACCCGCTGCTCCGATTTTTCGGGCGAAAACAGAAACTCTCCCAGTCTGCCGCTGTGCAGCGCTTTCCTAATGCTCTCCAGATAGCTCACTTCCTTTCATTTGCCCGTCCTTACCTCCGGTTCAAAGCCGATGTAAGGGCGCAGCAGCTCTTTTACCTTCTCCCTGTTTACGTCCTCATTTTTCAGGATCACCTCCACCTGTCCAATAGATATGCAGCCGTCCCCGGAATTATCCATGGTCACGGACACACTTTTGTATGATATTCCCGCGCCGTCCAGAACTCTTTCCAGATTCCGCTCCAGATAGGAGGCGTAAATTCCCTTGGCGCTGCTCTCCAATTCTTCTTCCAGCCCGGCGTTTTCATACTGCTCCGCTTCAAATGAATGATGCTTTATTCCCAGCGTGAAATTCCTGACCGCCATGAAGGGGCGCAGCAGCACACACAGAAGCATCAGCGACACAAGCATTCCTAAGATTCTCCGGCTGCTGCCGCCGGGAAATACCATCGACAGCATGGCGCTCAGAAGGCAGGCGCAGCAGACCGCGCCCGCCCATTCCCTGACATTTTCCAAAATAATTTTTTCCCCCCCTGCATCTTCACGTAACGCGCTGCATGATCACCACCATTGCGCCGAGCGTCAGCAGGAAAAGAGAAAATACCAGCGTTCCCATGAGCAGCGAAAGGGTAGCGGACAGGGATTTCATCAGCTTTTGCAGCCCGTCGAGCTGCATGGTATCGCACACCGCCTCCCCTATTCCCGCCACGAAGCTCCACAGCAGCGTCCTCACCAGCACCGGCAGAAAAACATAGGCCGTTGCGATAATCCCGAACGCGCCCACGGAATTGCGCAGGTAATGCATTCCGCTCCTTATGGAAAGATAGGCCTCGCTCACAGCGCCGCCCACCACCGGCACCGAACCGGAGATGACGAATTTGGCCGCCCGCGTGCCGACGCTGTCCGCCGAAGCGGAGATGATTCCGCTGATGCCCAGCACGGCGGAAATGAGCACCGCCGTAAAGCCGAGAATCCACTTGGCGTACTTCTCGAAAAAACGGATCACCGCGTCCACTCTCGCCCCTTCCGACACCGCCGAAACGCAGGACAGCGCCAGAAATATCCGCAGCATCGGCATGACGATTTCATCCGCGCAGAGTGAAGCCGCCCCCACCGCGCCTGTGAGGAAGGCGCTGTATCCTGCGGCGGAAGCGGTCTGTCCGTTGGAGATCAACAGTCCCGCAAAGACCGCTCCGAAACTCTCATTGAAGCGCAATGCGGTTTCGGTCGCCTTTCCCGCCTCATCCACCAGTCCCGCAACAGGAAGGACAACCGTCATCCCCACCGCCAGCGAGGTGACTGCGTTCAGAGAAGGCGACAGGGAGGATTCCGCGACAAACTCGCCGCCTTTCAGCACCGAAGCGAAAAGCAGCAGGGCGAGCATTGCCCCCAGCGCGGCCAGAGGCGCCTTCATTTCCTCATTCGCCATTGTCAGAACCGAGTCAAGCACCCCTCCGGCATTCAGCGAGGACACGGAGGAAATATCACCGAAGTCAACGCCCGCCTGCTTCAGACTGTCGGCGGCATCCTCCGGCAGTCCGTCAAACGTCCGCCGGAATTCACCCGCTTCATACTGCGCCTGCACGTCGAATTCCTCCGCACCCAATACCCTTGTCCCCCCGGCAAACAGCGCAAGGCACAGACAGACCGGCAGAGCAAAACATTTCTTCCACATCGAATTATGAATCAATCTCATTTTCCCATTATCTCCAGCACAAGGGCCAGCATCCTCCTGAAAAGCGGAAGGGCGACGATCAGCAGCGCCAGCCTGCCTCCCAGCTCGATTTTACCCGCAAGTGCGGACTGACCCGCATCGCGGCACAGATCGGCGGCGGTCTGCACAGTGACGCAAATGCCAAATGATTTCAGCACCACACCAAACAATTCCGAATCAACGCCGCCCGCTTGGGCGAAAGAAGAAAATTCCTCGATCAGCGGAAGGACAAATTGCAACAGGAAAAGCGTCAGTACCACACCGCAGGCAATCAAAAGCAGCAGCGAAAGCTCAGGCTTCAGCTGGTTGACAGTGATGATCAGAACGCACATAACAAGTGCGGTTCCCACAAAAGCAAAGATATTCATAGTCCAAAGGTAGTCTTGACAGTTTCAAAGAGGGTGCTGATGCGGGAAATCATCATCATGAGAACCACTATGATCCCCGCCAATGTGGTCATCATCGCCTGTTCCTCCCTGCCTGCGCGAATCAGCACTTGATTGAGCACCGCAACAATGATACCTATCGCGGCAATTTTAAAGATAAAATCAACGTCAGTCATTTTTTTCATGCCCCTTCCGGCCATCAGATCAATATAAGCGCTGCCACAGTCCCAAAGGAAAGCCAGAGCGCAACAGCAAGCCTTCCCTCGGTTTCGCACTTTGCCTTCGCGGAATCTATCAGGAACGCCAGCTGCTCGTCCGCCAGCGCAAGAGTTTCCACAGCCCCCTCCGTATCCATGCCGCCGATTCTTCCGGCAACGGAACAAAGCATCGCAGCGTCTTCCTCTGTCAGGCAAAGCGAATCCATCATGGAACCAAGCGTATCCGAAAAGGAGGTGGCAAAGTCAGAATAACGTGTTTTTTCCCGTAAAATCCGGCTGAATTGACTGGTGTCCGCACCATGGTCGATTTCACAGGCAATGTCGTCAAGACTCATTCCGACATGGGAAATATACTGTTTCACACTCCTGAAATAATTCCTGATGAGTTCCAGTCCCTTGACCCTTCCGGCCATACGGGATCGCTTTTCAACCCCAAACAGAAAGGCCGACAGGACGATACATACGCCGCAGAGAAACCTAACTACCATTGACATCGACCTCATAGACGCCTTCCAACTCACAGCGGGCACTACCGCCCCGAAGCAGAGCTATTTTTTTAAAAGCGCCCGATTTCAGGAGATTCTTAACGGGCGTTCTTCTGTAAAGCTCAATAACATTACAGGCGTGTGCACTGGCAATTATCACAATTCCGGCGTTGATCACTTCGCCGACGGCCTTTGCTTCATTACCTCCGCCTATTTCGTCACAGATAATGACATCGGGTGAAAGCGTCCTGACCGCATTGAGAATTCCTTCCCCTTTCGGATAACCACTGAGTACGTCGCAAAAGGTTCCTACAGTGTTGCAAGGCTGTCCGCGTGACATGGCGGCCAATTCCAAGCGCTCATCCACCAGCACGGTTTTTTGGTAATACGGAGCGGATGAGAGTTTCAATGCGATATCTTTTATAAGTGTGGTTTTTCCACTGCACGGAGGACCGGCAATGAGAATTCCGGTGATAGTATCCTCGAAGAGCTTCTCAAATATCCCATCGGAGCAACCGGGAAATTCACCGGCAATTCTGATATTGAGAGAGGAAATATACCTGACGGTGCGATTACCGGATTTGTCCACACAAGCTGTCCCACAGATTCCCACCCTGTTTCCACCGGGCAATGTGATAAAACCGCTCGATAGTTCCTCCTGATGGCTATAGACGGAATAGTCACAAATTGTTTCAAAGCAACCGCGTAGATCGTCAGAAGTAAGGCATTTCTCCCCTTCAATCAAGCAATGTCCATCGGATAACATAGCCACAGCCGGTCTGCCAACTCTGAGCCGAATTTCATTGACATAATTCCCATACTTTCCGAACAGATCGCGGACGCTTCCTTTCAGATAATCCGGAAGATATCTGATAACGATCTCGCAGTTTCTCTCTGAATTCATGGATATTTCACTTCCTCTCATGCCAGATGTATATTCAATTCTCATCCGTAATATGACGGATTTTCCATAAAATAGTCCGGCAATCTGTTCAATTTGTTCCACATGAAACAATTTCTGTTTGAAACTTTTCAGCATAATAACTTCATAATAATTTCACATCTGCTGATGTAACACTATGTTCATAAATCTATGATAGTATAAATTATAATAGAATACGAAAAAAAGAGGTAATTTCTTTGAAACACATCATCATTAACCGGAACGACGCGGGACAGCGGCTGAATAAATTCATTGAAAAGAGCTTTCCGGCCATTCCTTCCTCGCTGATGTACAAAAGCATACGCACGAAAAACATTAAAATCAACCGCAAACGCTGCACACCCGATCAAAAACTCTGTGAAGGTGATATACTTGACATATGGCTCAAGGATGAATTCTTTGAGCAGCCTCCTCACAAATACGAATTCACCAACGCATCCGACGCGCTGGATGTCGTATACGAGGACGAAAATATTCTGATTGCTAACAAGCCGCAAGGACTTATCGTGCATCCCGATGAAAATTACGAACCGGACACGCTGATCTTCCGCATACAGAAGTATCTCTACCAAAAGGGCGAATACGAGCCTGACAAGGAGAACTCATTTACACCTGCTTTAGTCAACCGGATTGACCGCAACACGGTCGGTCTGGTCATTGCGGCCAAAAATGCTGCTTCTCTTCGCATTCTCAACGCCAAGATGAAGTCAAGGGAGATTCACAAGAAGTACCTTTGCCTTGTCTGCGGACGCCCCAGCCCCTCGGAAGCCACGCTTGATGGATTTTTGGAAAAAAACGAGCAGCAGAATCGCGTCTATATAGAAAAAAAGCGCTCGGAAAGCGGCAAGACCATCCGGACACACTACAAGGTACTGGATACTATCAATGATTTCAGTCTGGTGGAAGTTGATCTGCTTACCGGACGGACACATCAAATACGCGCGCATATGGCTTCTATCGGTCATCCGCTGCTTGGGGACGGGAAATACGGAACCAACCGGGTCAACCGCGCCACGGGGTATTTCAGACAGGCGCTCTGCTCTTACAAACTGAGCTTTGACTTCGTCACCGACGCGGAGGAACTGCAATATCTGAACGGCAGGAGCTTTGAGATCAAGGACATTCCCTTCCTGAAGGATTTTTACTCAGGCAAAATTCGGATGTAATGCTTCGCTACGATGAATTTTTTTGAAAAGATAACAAAAACGCCCTTGTTCCGCTGGGAAACAGGGCATTTTTGTCATGTTGTTTATTCTGTAAAGCTGTTTGGCGTTACATCATTTCGCGGCCAGTCTTTCGGCCAGCGCTTCATCCGGATGAACATAGAGCGTGCTTTGGTGAGTATAAATCACCATTCCCGGCTTTGCACCGCGCGGCTTGCTGACATATTTGATGAGGGTGTAGTCCACCGCCACCAGTCCCGACTGCCGTGCTCCGCTGTGATAGGCGGCCAGCTGTGCCGCCTGCTCGATGGTTCTCTCCGGCGGCTTCTGCCCTTCGCACTGAATGACGGTGTGCGAACCGGGCACTTGCAGCGTGTGGAGCCAGATATCGTAATTCCGGCTGTCCCGCAGGGTCAGGCGGTCATTCTGCTGGTTGTTGCGCCCCACGAGAATAGTGAATCCGTCGTCCGAAATGAATTTCAGCGGAGGAAGTTTGGGCGGCTGTTTGGCGGGCGCCGACTTGCGCTGTCTGATTATCCCCTCTTCGGTCAGTTCCTCCCTGATTTCGGCAAGCTCCCGCTCGGTTTCAGCGCGTGAAAGCAGATCGAGCACCGAATCAATATATTGCAGCTCCGCCTTGCCCTGCTCGATCAGCCCGGTCAGGTGCTGTTCAGCAGCTTGCAGCTTGCGGTATTCCCTGTAATATTTCTGGGCGTTCTGCGCGGGAGTGAGAAGCGGATCCAGACTGATCCTTACGGTGGAACAGTCCTCGGAATAGTAATTCACCACTTCGGCAATGATATCCCCTTTTTGCAGCATGTGAAGATTGGCATTGATCAAATCGCCGTTGATGCGGTACTGCTCCCTGTCGGCGCACTGTTTCAGCTCCGCCGTCTGCAATTCCAGTTTCTTGGCGATACGCGCAGAGGAATTGGCCAGCAGCTTGAGAATATCCTGCGATTTTGCCTTCATGCGTTCGCCGAGGTCACGGCGGTAGTAGAAATCATCCAGCAGGGAGGAATAATCGCGGTAGGCCGTTGAAACAGCGGCAATGACGTATTGCTGGGGGTAGATAAATGTGAAGTCAGTAGGCTTGCCACCAACGGTAATGAGATTCGGCTCCCCGCAGCCACTAAGCGTTTCCTTCAATCGGCTCAGATGATAGCGCAGCTTCTCCGCCTGCGATTCATTCAGTTCCGCCACGACGGTATCGGTAAATCCTGTGGAACGGTAGGCGATTTCCCGCGCAACCACGGGTGAAATGCCCTGAATGACGCCCATGAGAGCCTTGTCAAGTTTTTGCGCTTTACATTCAACCACCTGCCTTGCCACGTCATCCGCGTCGCATTCCATCAGATTCCGCTTCTCCTGCGCGGGCGGAAGTTCATATTGAATACCGGGGAGAATGTATCGCAGCGAGCTCATCTCGCTGTCAATGCGCTTCACCGCGTCGATCACCAGACCGCGCTCGTCAATCAATATAATATTGGAATGTCTGCCCATGATTTCCACCGCCAGCGTGAGGGTTATTTCATCCCCCAATTCGTTGTGCGCGTCAAATTTCAGCAGCAGCACCCGTTCCAGCCCCGGCTGTTCAATAGCGGAAAGTCTTGCGCCGCAAAGCCGCTTGCGCAGCAGCATACAAAGCATGGGGGGCTGCGCGGGATTCTCCACGGAATGTTCCGTGAAATGAATTCTCGCGGAATTGGCCGAAGCGGAAATCAGCAGCTTGCGGTTCCTATTTTTTCCTCGCATGGCGAGGATCAGCATTTCCCGCGACGGCTGAAACACCCTGTCCACCTTCGCCCCAAGAATACCCTGCTCCAGTTCTTTTCTGATTAGATGCAGCATCGCACCGTCCAGAGCCATCGGACATCATCTCCGTTCCGTTCTTTTTCTGTTAATTATTCCGTAAAGCTCACGGGGTCATCCAGCCGTGTGACCGTCACTTCCACCCCCGGCAGGCCGGATTGAAGGGTGGCGGCCAGCGCTTCCAGCGCGACGCTTTCCGTCGCGTAATGTCCCGCCGCAATCATGGTAATGCCGTTGTCCTTGGCATAAATCAGTTCATGGTGCTTGCATTCACCGGTGACAAAGGCGTCAATCCCCTGCGCCTGACATTCAAAAATGAATTCCCCACAGGCGCCGCCGCCCACCGCGACCTTCTTGACAGGTCTGCCGCCGTTGACATATTCCACGGCCTTCCTGCCCCTGAGCTTCATTCCCACATACGCCGCGAATTCGGCGGGCGACATCTCGCGGAGCAGATAGCCCGCCCGCCCGATGTAATTCTTCCGCATAAGGCCGCCGACCGGCTTCTCGGACACCTGAAATACCGGCGTGACGTTCTGTAAATTCAGTTTGCTTGCCAGCATGTCGTTGACCCCTCCGGAGGCAATATCGAAATTGGTGTGCGCCGAAATCGCCGAAATCCCCGCCTGCATGAGCGCATTCAAGGGGCTATGGAAGGCAATGCTCCGAACGGGCTTAAAGATAATCGGATGATGGGACACAATGAGCTGCGCCCCGACGGACTGGGCATATTCCACCACAGCGAGGGTGATATCGAGAGAAACGACAATTTTATCGATACTTCTCCCGCAGTCAGCCATCAGACCGCTGTTGTCGTAGTCCTCCTGCAGGGCATAGGGGTAGGCTTCATTGAGAAGGCTGTATACTTCATTGACAGCCGTCATTCATATCGCTCTCCTTTGGTTTGCATAATCAGTCTTTCCGCCAGACGCCGGTATTTCTCTTGCCCCGCCGTATCTCCCCTCGCCGCGCAGCCTTCCGCCATCGAACGGAGAATCCCCGCCTGCTTTCTCAGCAGCGCCGCCGCGTTCGGGTCTGCCGCGTCCAGTCGTCCGGCGTAAATATCATATTCCGCATATTCTACGGAAATTTCCGAATATTCGGCGCAAATCACTGTGTAAATCCTATCAGCTTCACAGATGGCTTTCTCGGAAAGAATGGCAAATCCTTCCCTGAAAAGGAATTCCCTCAGCCGAGACGCCCTCGACATAGGCTGCAAAATCAGCCTGTAGCGGGGATTTTTCAGCCATTCCGCCTCGCCCAGAATCGCCGCAATGTTGTCCCCGCCCATGCCGGCAATGATGATATCGTCCACCTCATCGGGCGGTATTTTTTCCAGACCATCCCCTGTAAAGGCGATTATCTTTTCATCTAACCCGTACCTTGCAATGCTCTTTCTGGCGGACTTGACGGGTTCTTCGTTGATGTCGGAGGCATAGGCCGCGGGCACAATCCCCTTCTGCACCAGATATACCGGCAAATAGGCATGGTCGGTGCCAATGTCGGCGGAAATTTTACCTTCCCTTACAAATTCAGCACAGGTCGCCAGCCTTTCCCCCAATTCCAGTTGTCTTTCCACGCTTTGTTCCAATGCTGTCATCTCTCTGTTCATAAATAAAAACAAGGCCGGCCACGGCACTCCATGCAGCGACAGACCTTGATTTTTACCGGATTATTTGCTCTGAATATGCTGATTGAGCTTGTTCACAAGAGCATCGGGGTCAACGCCGTGCACCATGCAAGCCTGTTCGATGGTCTCGCCTCTGGAAGCGGGACAGCCAAGACAGTGCATTCCCATCTCAAGGAAGAAGGGCGCGGTAGAGGGGTCAGTGTCGAGAATATCGCCGATTATCGAATTTTTGGTTATCTCCATTTTATTAGCCTCCATTCAGTTTGTTTAGTATGATTATATTATTAATCAGAAAAATTGTCAATAACCTATTTGATAAATTTTTTTCATGTGTTTTTTCATGTGTAAATGGAATAAGAACAATTGATTTTCTGTCATTATTATGTTATAATCAACTTATTGAACAAAGGGGGATATTTCATGTCGTATCGCGTTTTCTCACTTTTATCAAGACTTCTGCTTTGTTCGGCTGTCATTGTATTGACGCTGACCGTCTCCGGGTGTTCTGATTTTTTGAATCCGCCGGTCACGATCTCCGGTGTAAGTTATCCTTATGACACCGAAAACGTCGTGCTTTCGGAGTACGACTCGGACGATTTTTCGCCCTTTTCCAGGCTGAAACATCTCAAATCGCTTGACGTAACCGCACTCAGCCTTTCGCCGGAGGATTATGAAAGAATTCATTCTCAGCTTGACAGCAATGTGACAGTAATCTGGTCTGTCCCCATGAACGGAAGAACGGTGCCCAGCAATGCCCTTGAACTGTCTGTTGCAGGGGCGATTTCTGAGGAGGACGCTCACAATATTGAATATTTCTCCGGATTGACAACGCTCTCTGTAACCGACACGGAAATAGATGAAAATCTGGCAAACTTCCTCACTGCCGTTTCGGAACACAACCCGGACATCCAGTTGAACTGTTCCGCGAAGATCTACGGCGTGTCCATTGACAATACAATGCAATTGCTCGATCTCAATGCTGTTCCCGTTCCATCGCCTGATCAGCTCTGTCTGGCAATTGAGCTTTTTCCCAATATAAAGACCATTGAAATGTGCGACTGCGGACTGAGCAATCAAATCATGCAGGGTCTTAGAGAGGAATATCCCGAGATTACATTCGTATGGACAATCTATGTGTTAAATAACAAGATCAGAACCGACGCTCAGGTTTTTTCCACATTGGCGAATAATTTCAGCAAACCCGGCAACACGGAAACATTCCTGCCCATTTTCAGGTACTGCACGGAACTGAGGGCGCTTGATCTGGGACATATGGCGATCGACGACATCAGCGAGATAAGAAACTTAAAAAAACTTCACACGCTTATTCTCGCTGACAACTACATTTCGGATATCACACCTCTCACAGAATTGAAGGATCTGGTGTATGTCGAGCTTTTCCAGAACAGGATTCAGGATGTTTCCCCGCTTCTGGAACTGCCCAATCTTGAGGATCTCAATCTCTGCTACAACGGCAGAATGCAGAATCCCACCGTACTGACGGGCTGCGCCAAGCTGAAACGCCTCTACATCTCCTATTGCAGCCTTGACGCAAATGAGATCGCGCAGCTCCGAAACGGTATTCCTTCCGACTGTGAATTTAATTACACCGCCCCCAACTGTGTATTCAGCGGCTGGCGAACCACGGCAAATGTCAGAAATACCAAAATCCGCGAGGCTTTTAAGAACTGGCGGAACGTCAAGGAATATCCGACATGGGACAATATTATTTATAAATAAAGATTTTGATATCACGGCAGACGGATTTTTGAGAAATTCATGTCTGCCGTTCTTTACGAAAGGTGAAACAAACATGGCTAAATCCAAAAGCGTTTATGTTTGCGGCGAATGCGGCTACGAGTCGGCACGCTGGTACGGCAAATGCCCTTCCTGCGGTGAGTGGAATACACTGGAAGAACAGGTGCGGGAAGCGCCGGCAGCCGCTTCTTCCATGCGGGCTTCCAAAGGCACGGCGCAGAGAGTCACGCTGGCGGCCTCCGACCTTCCCACCCCTATCCGCGCAATCAGCACCGCCGACGAACCGCGCTACCGCACCGGAATGGGCGAGCTTGACCGCGTTCTGGGCGGCGGAATTGTGAAGGGCTCCCTATCGCTGCTGGGCGGCGATCCGGGCATAGGCAAGTCCACCATTCTGCTGCAAATTTGTGAATACATGGGACGTTCCATGAAGATACTGTATGTTTCGGGCGAGGAATCGCGCCGACAGCTCAAACTCAGAGCGATGCGGCTGGGAGTCAACACGGAAAATCTCTATGTGCTGGCCGAAACCGACGCGGAACGGGTCATTGAAAACATCCGGGTCATGAAGCCCGACATCGTGATGATCGACTCGATACAGACCATGGCGCTCAGCGACCTGAGTTCCTCCCCTGGCAGCATCGTACAGGTGCGGGAATGCACCGGCGCAATCATGCGCTGCATCAAGGCGCTGGAAATTCCGACCATCCTTGTGGGACATGTCAACAAGGACGGCGCCATCGCAGGACCGAAGGTGCTGGAACATGTGGTGGACGCGGTGCTTTATCTCGAAGGCGACCGGCATCTTTCCTACAGAATTCTCCGCGCCGTCAAGAACCGGTACGGTTCCACCAACGAGATCGGCGTATTCGACATGCAGGACAACGGACTGCATGAAGTGGAAAATCCCTCGATGATGCTGCTTTCCGGCCGGCCGGTCAATGTATCCGGCACCTGCGTCGCCTGCACCATAGAAGGCACACGCCCCATTCTTGCCGAAGTGCAGGGACTTGCCGCTTCCTCCGGCTTCGGCAATCCCAGAAGAATGGCGACAGGCTTCGACCTGAGCCGGATGAATCTGATCATCGCCGTGCTGGAAAAGCGCTCGGGTTATTTTTTCGCCAATATGGACACCTATATCAACGTGGTGGGGGGATTGAAGCTCTACGAACCCGCAGCCGATCTGGCGGTGGCCATCGCGCTTGTCAGCAGCCTGAAAGACCTCTGTGTGAGCGAAGATATTATCGCCTTCGGTGAAATCGGGCTGGCGGGCGAGCTTCGCGCTGTCAACCACGCCGAAGCCCGCATCCGGGAGGCCGCGCGGCTTGGCTTCAAGCGGTGTATTCTTCCCTATCACAATCTGCAATCGCTCACCCTGCCGCCGCAGGAATACGGCATCAGACTCTACGGCGTGAGAACCGTGCGCGACGCTGTCAACGCGCTGGAAAGGGAATGAACTATGCCTTCTTTTTATCTCAACAACAATTATCCTACACCCTGACCCCGATGCGTTCACCGTATTTCACGACGGTTTCACAGCCTTCGGCGTTGTTGCGAAGGATATCGTCGTCCACTTTCAGCACGCCCGCCTTCAGAATGACAACTATCGTGCTGCCGCCGAAATCGAAGTGTCCCTTCTCCTGCCCTTTTTCGACGCGGCAGGCCCCGTGGAGATTGGATATCCTTCCGACAAGCGTCGCGCCGACTTCCATGAGGATGACGTCGTCAAAATTGTCGCTGTGAAGCAGGGTGTATTCTCTTGTGTTCTCTTTCAGCACGGCATATCTCTTGTAGGCGATGGGGTTGACGGTGTGGTAGATGCCCTGAATGTGGATGTTGTCTTCCTTCACGCCACTGTCGGGATAGCAATATCGGTGATAATCGTCCACCGTAAGCCGGAAGATCAGCAGCGTTCCGCCCGCGAATGTCCCGGCAAGTTCATCGTTGCGGAGAAGCTGCCCGACAGTGTAGCGGCCGCCCTTGACGGTGAACACAGAATCGGGTTGAATTTTGAAAACCGTCAGCTTGCAGTCGCAGGGCGAGATGAAATGCCCCGGTTCACGGTCGACCGGCCGCCGCTCCGGGAGGATCTTCCGTGTGAAAAAGTCGTTGAAGGAGCGGAATTTCCTGCTCTCGTATGCGCTCATGTCGATATTGCTTCTTTTCAGGAATCCCTTAATCCAGAGGGCGGAAATCCTCCGCTCCATGAACCAGCCCACAAAATCCGACACCGGCTTTCTGACAAGTAATTGCAATAACAGCCGTCCGAACCCGGTTTCGTACAGAAAGCGAAGGGAGGCGTCCTCTTCGTCACCGTCGCTAACGTGATTCCCGTTGCGGTCTCTCCATTCCATTTGTGTGAAAATCCCCTTTCCGTGAGTGCTCTATTTCATCTTTACCGTAGCGATAGCGGAGGTCAGCTTGTCCCCGGTGCTGTCGGTAACCTTGCAGCGCACCTGCATGCCCTTCCAGCTTGCATACGAAGTGACGGTGAATGAGCTGGAGGTCTTGCCCTTCCAGCGTACCCATGCCGTCTTGCCCTTCTTTCTGTAATACCACTGGTATTGCAGCCCTTTGCCGCTGGCCTTGATGCTGAATGTCACTTTCGCGCCCTTTTTAACGGTGATGCTTTGGGGCTGAGAAGTGATTTTCAGCTTGGGGATAACCGTCAGTTTCGCAGCCGAGCAATGGAGTGAAGCGCCGGTGCTGTCGGTGACTTTGCAACGCACTTTCATTTCATTCCAGCTTGCTATCGTGACGGCGGTCAGGGTGCGGGACGTCTTTCCCTTCCAGAGCGTCCAGCCGGTTTTGCCCTTCTTCTGGTAATACCACTGGTATTTCAGACCGCTTCCGCTGGCTCTGACGGTAAAGGTTGCCTTTGACGCTTCCTTGACCGTTACCGCCTTTGGCTGTGATGTGATTTTCAGCACAGGTTTCGTGACGGTCGGAATCTGAATGTTCCTTGCCGCCGCGGTTGTGGCGGTTGCCTTGGTGGTCGTTGTGGTGGCTGCCTTGGTGGTCGTAGTGGCTGCCTTGGTGGTCGTAGTGGCTGCCTTGGTGGTCGTTGTGGTCGGCTTGGTCGTCGTGGTGGATGCCTTGGTGGTTGTGGTGGATGCCTTGGTGGTTGTGGTGGCTGCCTTGGTGGTCGTTGTGGTCGGCTTAGTCGTCGTGGTGGTCGCTTGGGTTGTGGTGTATGGCAACATACTTCCGCCGTTGGTGAGGCAGTGATAAACGCCGTCGTAAACATTATCTTCATAGAAAGAGATATAGCTCTTCTTCATTTTGCGATCCCATTCGATATTGCAGCAATAATTCCAGTTGCAATCGGCCACGGTGAAGTAGGTATCATACACGCCGGTGATCATCACGGTATGTCTGGAACGGTAGCGCACCAGATCGCCCACCATGATTCTGTCGATATCGTAATGTCTTTCCCAGCAGCTCGCGTGCATTCCGAAAAGGTCATAGCCCAGTTTGAGCGCAAAGCCGTGGCACTGGCAGGTGCCGTCGAAGTAATTGCAGCGCTTGTCCGCGTGTCCGCTCTGACAGGGCTGATCCGTGTAGCCGTCGGGAATGGGAACGCCCGATTCCTCCTCGTTCCAGTACATGCCGGCAGGGAATTTCCTGCGAAGCATAGCGAGCCTTGCCGGAATGTCGGCTTTATTTCTGGGATTCAGCGCGTAACTGAGATTGATCCAGCCGGTCGTGCCGCTGTAGGTAATCTTTCCGAATTCACCCGCCACGGCCGAAACATTGACCTTGGTATCTTTCGGCAGACTCTTGCCGGTTGACTGGGACCCTTCGCCCGAGGTATAGATGACCAGCTTGCGAAGAGCGGTGTATTCGCCGGTCTGATAGACAAAAGGTGTCAGCGCTTCCGCACTGCTCATGGCGGCGGCCCCGACATTCATGAAGCTGCCCCACTGAACGACGCAGATCATCACGGCCAAAACAAGCGCGAGGGATGTCATTCTTTTTTTCATTTGTACTTCCTCCCAATCATTACGAATTATTACAGACGACAGAGTAATTATAACATAATTGTAATCATTATGTCAAACAAATGTTACAATAATACTGCACAACAAATAATTAAATTTTACGTCAATTTGACAGTCAACCGGACAACAGAATTGGAAGAAAATTTATACAAATGAATTGTATATTATACTTGCAATTTCCCATAGTATTTGATAGAATATAGATTATTGTTTTCCATATAATTAAATATCATGACTCAATTTCGGGTCATCTTGCATTACAGTACTCAGGAGGAATCTCTTATCATGATTTGGCACAATGCCAGCAAGGAACAGGTGGCCAAGGAGCTTGATTCACAGCCCAAAAAAGGTCTTACCGACCTGAATGCGGGTGTAAGAAGGGCTGCTTTCGGCACCAACACCAGAATAACTCCACGCAAAAGATCCGGCTTTACGGTATTTATGAGCAAGCTGCTTTCTCCGCTGAGCCTGCTGTTGATTCTGCTGTCGGGTCTGTCAGCGGCCGTCAACATACTGAATTATAAGGCCGGCGCGACAGGTACACAGGACTTCATCATTAACATCTCCTACGCCGGAACGCTGCTGCTGACCGCGCTGATCTCCGATGTGGTACGCGCCGCAAGGGAACTTTCCGCCAACAGCACCATTGCCGACATCAAGCGCAGCGCCCTCACCTATGTCCGTGTCAGGCGGAACGGGCTTATCAAGGAAATACTCACCGAGGAGCTTGTCCCCGGGGATATTATTCAGATCGAAGTGGGCGATATCATTCCCGCCGACGGAAGGCTGCTGATCACACGCTCCTTCATGTGCGACGAACGCGTCCTGACCGGCGACGACACGCCTGCGCTGAAGGATTGCAATACCGTCCTCCCGGAGGAAACGCCGCTGGGGCAGCGGAGCAATATGGCTTACTGCGGCACGGTTGCCGTCACCGGACGCGCCGTCATGCTTGTCACCGAAACCGGCAAACGAACCCAATTGGCTCTCAAGCATGGCAAGCGCCCCCCTCTGATCAGCAACCGGACGAAACTGGTGCGCCATTCCATCAGCATCCGCTCCTTCGGCGTCTGGCTGGTTATGTGTACCGTTATTTCGGCACTGGTGTTTTATGCCCTTGGGCTGGATGTGAACTCCCTTTCGATAGGCTACCGAGAAATACGCTATTTCATCACATTGAATTTTGATGCAATTCCCGATTATTTGAAGGAAATGCAGGGACACGCCGCCGCCGACAGGCTCTTTGACGGAATGCTGTTTTTCCTGACTCTTGCAATTTGCGCCATTCCGCTCGGGCTGCCGCAGAATGTCATGCGCTCCATCTCTAAGGGAATTTCTTCACTCGGCCGAAGCGGGGTCATGCTTCACCGCTTCAAAAAGACCGAAATCATAGGAAGCACTTCTGTGATATGCACCGACAAGTCCGGTACGCTCACCTACGACCGGCTCAGCGTCCGCAGGGCTTGGCCCGCAGGGGACACCGCCGCCAATGTGGACGAGGGATTCTGGTCGGACGACATGAAATATCTCATGCGCTGCTGCACATTATGCTGCGACAGAAAGCTGATGTACAATTCCGACAGTGAAGCGGAGTCCTTTGTGGGAGATCAGACCGAGGCGGCCATTATCAAGGCTTATGTCAGCAACGGCGGGGACATCAACGAACTTCTGGACAAATACCCCCGCAGCGGGGAAATACCGTTCGACGCTACCCGCAGGCTTATGACCGTCATTTATGACGTGGACGGAGTTTACATGACCGTTACCAAAGGCGCTCCCGATTCCCTGCTACCGAAATGCAACAATGTGGATTACGACGAGATCAACAGACAGGCGCGGGCCATGTTTGACGAAGGTCTGAAAGTTCTCGCCGTGGCGGTACAAAGCACCAATCAGCTGCCCGAAAACATCACGCCTGATTCCGTCGAGCACGATCTGACATTCATCGGATTGATCGGGCTGGACGACCCCTGCCGCGAGGAAGTGGGAAAAGCCATAGAAGTCTGCACCAAGGCCGGCATCAGAACCGTCATGATCACAGGAGACCATCCCCAAACCGCAGCGGCTCTCGCTCGGAAACTCAATATTCTGGGTGAAGGCGAACTTGTCATGACGGGCGATCGGCTGGCCGCCATGCCGGACAGGGAGTTGAAGGCCTGCATTGACAGCTATTCCGTTTTCGCGCGTATCACTCCGGAAGACAAGGTGCGGATTATCAGAAACTGGCAGTCGAAAGGCGCGTGCGTGCTGATGACGGCAGGCGGAATGAACGACGCCCCGGCACTTCACAAGGCGGACATAAGCTGCTCCGTTGAGGGTAAAGCAACCGACGTTGCGGTCGACGCCGCCGACATCACCCTGTCGGACAGCAGCTTCGCCAATATCGGATACATGATCAGGCAGGGCAGACGCATCAGAAAGAATCTCGGAAATCTGACCGAATTCAGCATTACATGCTCCATTGCCCAGACGCTGCTGCTGGCGGCGGGAGGAATATTCTTCGGCGTCAGACTGCTCCGTCTGCTTCCGCTGATGATACTCAATCTGCTTCTCTTCCTGCTGGTACAGCCCTGTTTTGCCGATGAACCGGCTGACAAAAACGCCATGGCGAAAATGCCCGATGCAAACGACGGCAAACTTACAGGAACATTCGGAAATTACCGCGCTAGCATTGCGGCGGCTTACATAGTGTTCAATTCGGTGGTTGCGTACATGATCGGCGCCGGATCCTTCCGGATCAATCCCTCCGGCGGCAACGCAGGCGTGACAATGGCTTTTGTGACAATGGCGCTGAGCCTGACACTCCGTGCATTCTGCACCCGCTCTGAGAAGATTCTCCTCTCGGCGGGACTCTTCCGCAACATAAAAATGCTGCTGAGCGTGATACTGACGGCCGCGGCGGTTGTGCTGATGGCAGTGGTGCCGCAGGTTTCCGTTCTGATGGGTTTTATCCCGCTGAATGCGGTGGAATGGTATTCGGTCGGCGGACTGCTTCTGATACAGCTGATTGTCTGGGAATACCCCAAGCTCTACACATCTGCAAAATTCTGATGGATTCGGATGCCGGCACAGTATTTTCCAATCATATAATATGATTTTCATGCGCACAATATTACTGCGGCGCACGGAGATCAAAAAGGATATGTTAAAGGAGAATAGTATCATGGCAAACAAATCGAGTAACAGAATCGTTGTTCCCGAAGCAAGAGAAGCGCTTGACAGATTCAAGATGGAAGCCGCTAACGAAGTGGGCGTCAATCTCAAGCAGGGCTACAACGGCCACCTCACTTCTCGCGAGGCCGGCAGCATCGGCGGTCAGATGGTGAAAAAGATGATCGAGTCCTATGAAAACAGCGTTAAGTAACTGTTTTTAAAATTTTTATATCACGCTATCACACTGCGGAGGGTAATGTCTTTCGGGATATTACTCTCCGCTTTCGTAACGAACAAAATAATATAGTTAAAAAATTATTAAATATTTATTAAAGTAGTGCAACTGCTGGATTTTTGTGTTATAATCATAAAGATTAAAGATCATCTAATCCGAAAATTCTGGAGGCGATATTTTCAATGGGATTTAAGGACTCGTTTGACAATTTTTCGAGAAAGGTCAAGGACGGCATAGATAACATCAAAACCAGCCCGACTGCCGGCCGGACGTCTTTGTCACGCGGAGGAAACCGGAATTACGCAAACGGAAAACCTGGTCGTACAGTCGCGGCTTCATCGGGTTATATCAAATCCGGGAAGAATACAGGCAAACCCGCATGGCTCGACATTCTGCTTCGCGCCGGAGGCTATCTGGCCAAGACTTTAGCCACTCTGCTGCTGATCATGGTGATAACCACCTGTATTGTCGGCGCGACCGCAATGGTTTACGTTCTGGCGTTTCTGGACAAGAGCGTCAGTGACATCGACCTCACGCAGCTGAAACTGAATTATACTACCACTATTTACGCATACGACAGCGACCAGAATATGGTAAAGTACGAAACCATGCACGGTACGGAAAACCGCGAATGGGTCGATTACGACGACATGACACAGTATACCAAGGATGCCGTTGTCGCCGTTGAAGACGAAAGATTCTGGAAGCATCACGGAGTTGACTGGAAAAGCACTACCTTCGCTTTCGCCAATATGTTCCTCGGACTCACCAAGAGCGACCGCGGCGGCTCCACCATTACCCAGCAGCTGATCAAGAACGTCACGCAGGAGGACGCCCACAGCGTCAACCGAAAGCTCAAGGAGATTTTCAAGGCACTGGAGCTGGAGAAAAAATACACCAAGCCTCAGATTCTGGAGGCTTATCTCAACGTCATTGCCCTTGGCAACGGCTGCAACGGTATTCAGACCGCCGCGCAGACCTATTTCGGCAAAAACGCAAAGGATCTCACCCTTTCCGAATCCGCCGCGATTGTGGGCATTACAAAATATCCTTCCAAATATAATCCTTTTTACCATCCAGATGAAAATCAGAAGCGTCAGCGTTACGTGCTGAAGAAAATGTACGAAAACGGCTTCATCACCAAAGAGGAATACGATGAAGCCAAAAAGGACGATTACATCTCACGCCTGAATGTCGCCGCCAAGAATCAGAATGCCACCACCAAATACTGGAGCTGGTACACCGAGCAGATTTTCACCGACGTGGTAAAGGATCTGCAAAAGCGCAACGGACTGACCGAGAGCGAAGCCCGTTTCCAGATGTACAACGGCGGTTTCAATATCTACGCCAATGTGGATATCGATCTCCAGAACAAGGCGGAAGCCATCTTCAAGAACAAGACAGGCAATAACACCGAGTACTGGAAGAAATTCCCCCGCTCTGTTCAGCCGCAATGCGCTATTGCCATACTTAACTATAGCGGTGAGGTCAAGGCGATCGTCGGTGCGCGCGGTGAGAAAAACGCCAACCGTATTCAGAATCACGCCTCACAGTCCCGCCGTCAGCCCGGTTCCGCCATCAAGCCGCTCAGCGCATACGGCCTTGCCGTGGAGCTTGGGGTAATTGAATTCTCCACTCCGGTAACCGACGAACAGATGACCATCCGGGACAACGGCGTGACAAGGAAATGGCCGAGAAACGACAACCGCCGCTACAGAGGCAATATTCCTGTCGTCAAGGGTCTGGAAATTTCCGCCAACTGCGTCGCCGCACGAATCGTGCGTTATATTACCCCGCAGCAGAGCTATAAATTCCTCACGGAACGACTCAGCATCAAGCTGAATGAAAAGGACAATAACCTCGCGCCTATGTCGGTCGGCGCTCTTACCGACGGCGTTACCGTACTGGAGATGGCATCTGCGTATGTTATGTTCGGCAGCGGAGGCATCTACTATTCACCGGCGACTTACTCTCTCGTCACTGACCAGCAGGGCAATACCGTGCTGGAAAACACCACAGCACGCGGTGTGAGAGTTATGAGCGAGGAAGCTTCCACCATCATGAACCGGATGCTGCTGGCCCCTGTCAACGGTTCCAACGGTACAGCACGCAGAAGCAAAATCAGCGGATTTGACACCTTCGGAAAAACAGGTACTACCAGCGACAGCAAAGACCGTTACTTCTGCGGAGGCACGCCTTATTATATCGGCGCCTGCTGGTTCGGATACGCCGACAACAAGCGGCTGGAATATGTCGGAACAAACTGGGCGGCTCAGGCATGGACATATGTCATGAAGGCCGCGCACAAGGGGCTTCCCTCCAAACGGTTCAATCTCAGCAAGAATGTCGTGGCAAAATCATACTGCACAGTGACAGGCGGTCTTGCAAGCGGCAACTGCGGTTCCACGGCCACCGGATACTATTCCCGCAATTCCGCCATGCCGATTTGTCCGATACACGGCGGAGGCACCATGACAAAGGCATTTACGGCTTTGATGGCGGATTCCAGTTCCTTCTACCGCACCACAACAACGGCCACGCAGGGAACCACGGCAACCAATTCCACCCAGAGCAGCAAGAAAACAGAAAAAACGACGTCAAAAGCGACAGAGTCTACTCAGGCTCCTGTGGGCTGATAATCATCGGTCAATCAAATTTTAAAACGGTCAGCTGTATTGTCACGGTACGGCTGACCGTTTTATTGCTGATTGACAAAATAGCAGTAAAAAAATCTGTGAAAAAGCCGATTTGCAAAAAAATATAGTTGATAGCAGCAAAAATGTATGTTATAATAGAAGAGGCTAATCATCAACTCTCAGTTTATTATAACTTAAAGGAGTCGATCTCGGCTTGACTGCAAAAATCAAATTAAAATATACTAGAGCATTGCAGCGATGGTCGGAGTTCAGTGCTGACGAAAAAATAATTACAGTATGTGTTATATGCCTCTTTCTTCCCTATTTTCTGATAGCCGTGCCGGGACTTTTCGCGGTATTTCGCGCGTTATTGACTCCTGCAATCAGACACAGAATGACGGCCGTGTCTTCATCGGGATATATTTACGCGGCTCTGCCGATATTTTTATTTCCCGCTCTGGTTTTCAGGAACTGGTTCGGATTGTTCGGGGGTTTGGTGCTATGGCTGATACTGGTATTTATGCTCTACCTTTTTACTGTCATGAGGGTGCGTTTCTACAATAACATTATCGACCTCATGCTGATCCTCAGCGTTTTTGCGGTATTGGTAGCGCTTGTCAGCAAATGGATTTTCAACTGTTTCGGCATCGCTTTTTTCCATTTTCTTTTTGACCCGAACGGTAAGCTCCTTTATTCTGTTCCATCCGGGAGCGCGTTGACAGGCAACCTATTGCTTGATTCAACCCGTACCGCGTCGGTTTTCTGGAATCCGAACTATTACGGGTACATGATAGAACTTTTTGTGATTATTGCTCTCTACAGGTTTGAAAAACGTCATTCGCCTTGGTATCTGGTAATTCTTTTTGCCAATCTCGGCGGCATTCTTCTTTGCGACTGCCGTACGGCATGGGCTGCTTTGGGCGCAGCGCTTCTCTTTTATGTCGTGCATTACAAACACAATGTCAAATGGGTGATCGTTACGATGCTTCTTACCGTTATTGTGGTGATCATCATACTGCTTGTGCCGATGTTTTCGGGAAGGCTCGCCTCCAACATCATCAATTACGATGTGGACAAACGCTCCAAAATCTGGGGCGACGCGATCCATTGGATCCGACATCAGCCTGTTTTCGGCTACGGAATGAATGCCTACTACAAGATCTGCATTGATTCACATTTCAAGCTCCGCTGGCATTCCCACAATATGATTCTCAATACCATGCTCGACTTCGGCGTCGTCGGTCTGGCGTATTTCAGTGCAATGATAGGAAGAATCGTCAAGGTACTGAACAAGCCGCAATTCTGCGTGATCTACAGCCAGATCCGCAGTCTGATCATGGTGGCCGGTCTTGCTACCCTTATTCACGGCGTTACCGACGTTCCTATTCTGAGCGTCCAGACCTCTCTGGGACTGATATTCATCATTTCCGGTTGCAGCGTTGAACGCAACGAACGGGTATTCAAACGCCTGAACAACTTCTGCGAAATTTACGAAAAACCATAAATCTTCTTTGCCGGCTTCACGGAAACGATGAAGCCGTTTTTTTTGTGTGGATTGCCTTCATAATTTCCCGACGGCATGAATACTATCTATTAGTATGTATTATTCCGGAGGGAAAGATCATGAATTTCAATTTAATGGCCAGTGAACTGAGAGCGGTGGCACTGGGCGAATACATTGTGCAGCACAGAGCAACCGTCAGAGCCGCGGCAGCGGCAACGGGAATCTCCAAATCAACGGTTCACAAGGAAGTCACGCAGCGGCTGCGCGAAACTGATCACGGCCTGTATCTGAAGGTAAGGGATATTCTGGAACTCAACAAATCGGAGCGCCATATCAGGGGAGGCAATGCCACCCGGGAAAAATACAGAAGGATAGCCGTTGACCAACTCAATCAAAAAAACAAACACTCTTAACAAAATCACTGTATAATTCCGCGCGGAATGATGGTATTATTTATTTGAATTATACCGAAAAAAGAAAGGGAATCTTCAAAATGTCCGAAATTTCCCAGCTGCTGGGAGCAATGATAACATATTACAAAGGCGACACCCGCAGGATACATCATTTTATCAAGGTACACGACCTTGCGCGAACAATCGGTGTTCTGGAAGGGCTGGACAAGGACACGCTTTTTGTCCTGGAAGCTGCTGCGGCGGTACACGATATAGGCATCCGCATTTGCGAGCTTACGTACGGCAAATGTGACGAGAAGCTACAGGAGCAGGAAGGGCCTTCCCTTGCAAGGGACATGCTCACGGCACTTGGGTTTGATGAGAAGGTCATTATGCGCGTATGCTGGCTGGTAGGGCATCACCACACCTATCGGGATATCGACGGCTGGGATCATCAGATACTGATTGAATCGGATTGTCTCGTCAATCTTTACGAGGAAGGTGCTTCACACGATGAAATTCAGACAGCTTACAATAGAATTTTTGTCACTGAAACCGGAAAGCTCTTTTGCAGGAAAATGTTTGATTTATAAAAAATAAAATGAAAAACTTTATTTTTTGTGTTGATTTTTTAAAAATTTATGATATAATAAAATAAAGCTAAGAAAATTTTTTATTAGCTAAATACGCCGAAAGGAAGCGATTGTTATTTTTAACGATTTAAAGAAACACTTAACCGGAAGAATGCAGGCATTTGTCATATTGGGTATTATTGCGCTGATAATAGTCGGGGTGATTGCTTTCAGACGGTGGAAACCCGAGCAGTACATTATCGGTGAAGTCACTTTTATTGATTCATATACCGCCAAGTTGGAAAACTTCGATAGAAATGACGGCGCATATACCGGTGATCCCGACAAGCTCTATATCAAATTCCTGCCCAACGGATGCGAGTTCTACGATGTTGACGGCAACCCCTGTGAAGCGCTTGACATTACCATCGGTTCAAAGGTGAAGATGACATCTACAACCGGACTCAAAACCGATGAATACGGCCGTACAATCATTGAAATCAAAAAGGTGGAAGTTCTGGTTGCGGGAATGACCGCCGATGAATTCTTTGCAAGCAATCAGTAATAATCTTTTGAAGCAGTATATCATTGCCTGTTAACGTGTCCGGAATGGCGGTGCGATAACAGGCTTTTGTTTTTTCAGCGGCTGATTTTGTTTTTTTTATTTTTATATTTATAGCTTTTTTACAGGAGCTATGCTATAATGTAATCAACCATTCTAATTTTTGCAAAAGATACGGAGATGGAAACATGGAAAACAGAAAGACAGTTTACATCGCAATGTCCGCCGATATCATTCATAGCGGACATATCAATATCATCAACGAGGGAGCAAAACTCGGCGATGTCATCATCGGCGTGCTTACCGATGAAGCGGTGGCCACCTATAAGCGGCTCCCCCTGCTGGATTACGAAGCAAGGACTTCTATTCTCGGCAGCTTCAAGGGGGTTATTGCCACAGTCAAACAGGACTCCCTTTCCTACGCCGACAATATCCGCCGTCTGCGTCCCGATTATGTGGTGCACGGAGACGATTGGGTAAACGGAATACAGAGCAACATCCGTCACGAGGTTATCGAGCTGCTGAACGAATACGGCGGCAAGCTGGTGGAAGTGCCCTACACCAAAGAAGTAAGCACCTATCAGCTTGAACAGAGCATTAATTCCATTTACAACACACCCGACATCCGGCGCGCCAAACTGCGCCGACTTCTTAACATTAAGCCGTGGCTTCGTGTAATGGAAGCGTCCAACGGACTTTCAGGGCTGATTGTGGAAAACACCCGCTTTGAGGACGAAGCCACTTCCACGGTGAAGGAATACGACGCTATGTGGATCAGCAGCCTGTGTGATTCCACCTTCAAGGGAAAGCCGGATATCGAACTGGTTGACCTGACCAGCCGCATCAATACCATCAACGAGATTATGGAAGTGACCACCAAACCCATTATTCTCGACGGCGACACCGGCGGCAAACCGGAACACTTCTATTTCAACGTCCGCACACTGGAGCGTCTGGGCGTTTCCGCCATCATTATCGAGGACAAGACCGGGCTGAAACAGAATTCTCTCTTCGGCACCGACGCAAAGCAGATTCTCGACGATCCGCATGAATTTGCCGCCAAAATACACGCCGGCAAACAGGCGCAGCAGACCCGCGATTTTATGATTTTCGCCCGCCTTGAAAGCCTGATCGCCGGAATGGGCATCGACGACGCGCTGAGCCGCGCACATATCTACCTCGAAGAAGGCGGCGCGGACGGCATTATGATTCACAGCCGTCAGAAGGACGGCAAGGAGATATTTGAATTCCTCCGCCTGTTCAGAGAAGACTATCCGGAAGTGCCGGTCATTCTTGTTCCTACTTCCTATAATCAATTTACCGAGGAAGAACTTCACATTGCGGGCGCGAACATCATTATCTACGCAAACCACCTGCTGAGAAGCGCTTATCCCGCCATGGCCAACACCGCCAGAAAAATACTCGAATGCTCCCGCAGCAAAGAGGTTGACGACGTATGCCTTTCCATCAAGGAAGTGCTTTCGCTGATCCCGAATAAAAACTGAAAGGGCTTACTATTACATGATTGATACCAAAGAATTCTACGACCATCTCATCGAAAAAAACATGGACTTCTTCACGGGCGTTCCCGATTCGCTGCTGGCGAATTTCTGCGCCTGTGTCAAACAGAACGCGCCTGACAGCCGCAACATTATCGCGGCCAACGAGGGCAATGCCGTTGGAATCGCCTGCGGCTACCACATTGCCACCGGCCGTTACGGTGTGGTCTACATGCAGAACAGCGGCGAAGGCAACGCCGTCAACCCGCTGCTCTCCATCGCCGACGAGGAAGTGTATTCCATTCCGCTGCTGCTGATGATCGGCTGGCGGGGCGAACCCGGCACCAAGGACGAACCGCAGCACAAGAAACAGGGCAAGGTTACGCTGGCTCTGCTGGAAGCAATGGACATTGAATATGAGATTCTTGACGACAACTACATTCCGCAGATAGACCGCGCGGTGAAATACATGCAGGCTTGCAGCAAGCCCTTTGCGATTGTTGTGCGCAAGGGAACATTCTCTCCCTATAAGAGTGAAGCGGCAAGGTCGGATTATCCCCTTTCACGCGAGGACGCGCTTAAATTCGTGCTGGACTGCATTCCGGAGGAGGACTTCATCGTTTCCACCACCGGCAAGACCTCGCGCGAGATATTCGAAATCAGGGAAGCGCGGGGGCAGGGTCATTCCGGGGACTTCCTGACGGTCGGAGGCATGGGACACACTTCCTCCATCGCCCTTGGAATGTCGCTCGGTACAAAGAGAAATGTCTACTGCATTGACGGGGACGGCTCTTTCATCATGCACATGGGTTCTTTTGCGATCAATGCCGACAAAGCCGGGGCAAACTTCAAATATATCCTCAACAACAACGGCGCGCATGAATCGGTAGGCGGTCAGCCCACTGTGGGCTTTAAAATCGACGTTCCCGCCATTCTGAAAGCCGTCGGCTTCCAGCATATTTACACGGCGGAAACACCGGAGGAAATTACAGCGGCTATGGAACAGCTGGCAAAGGTCAGACTGGGCGCCCTGATTATTTACACCCATCAGGGCTCGCGGGACGACCTCGGAAGACCGACTGTTTCTCCCGCCGAGAATAAAATAGCCATGATGGAAAGATTTCTTTGCAATGTGAAAGGAAATGACAATCACGAATGAAGGCAGTAATATTCAATTCAGGTCTTGGAAAGCGGATGGGCGGACTGACCGAACACAACCACAAGTCAATGGTGCGGCTGCAAAACGGCGAGTCGATTTTTGAGCGGCAGCTCAGGCTTCTGCACGAATGCGGCATTGATGAATTTGTCGTCACGGTCGGGCCGTTCAAGGAGCAGCTTCTCCAAGCAAGCAAAGCCCCCCACCTTGCTGGCTGTCAGTTCACATTTGTGGAAAATCCGATCTATGACAGAACCAATTACATCTATTCCATGTTCCTCGCCAAAGAGCACATCACCGGCGACCTGCTGTTCATGCACGGAGATCTGGTGTTTGACAAGGCGCTGGTCAGGGCGATTATCAACTCCCCTCTTCCCTCTCTGGGCTGCGTCAACCGCAAAAAAGCCCTTCCGGAGAAGGACTTCAAGGCGAGAATAGAGGGAGGCTGCATCAGGGAAGTTTCGGTGAGTATTTTCGATAACAATTGCTTTGCCTTCCAGCCGTTCTACAAACTCAGCGCTTCTGACGCGGCCGCGTGGGTCGGACAGGTGGAGAAATTCATTGCGGAAGGCAAGGATCAATGCTACGCCGAGAACGCCATGAACGAAATATTCCCTCAGCTTTCGGTCAGGGAATTCGACTACAGCGGGTATTACGTGGACGAGGTGGACACCGCCGAAGATCTGGCGAGAGTTTCTTCCGAGATTCGCCGCTTCGATTTTGCCCAGCAGGAAATGTACAGCGGAATCGGCAGCCTCGGTGAAATCATGAAGCGGTACGGCTTGAAAAAAGCGTTTGTCGTGTGCGGCGTTCCGAAGGCAATGCTTGCTGAATTTGACTTCCCGCACGAGGTGTTTGACCAATTCACTCCCAACCCGCGATATGAGGAAGTGTGCAGCGGCGTCGAAAAATTCCTCAGCAGCGAATGCGACTGCATTGTATCCTTCGGAGGAGGAAGCGCCATCGACGTTGCCAAATGCATCAAGCTGTATTCCGTCATGGACAGCAGCAAGCCGTACATCGACCAGCCGCACCGATTTAACGCCACCAAGCACATTGCCATACCGACTACCGCCGGAACGGGAAGTGAATCCACCCGATATTCCGTGATCTATTACAACGGGGTCAAGCAATCGATTACCGACGACGGCATTCTTCCCGACGCCTATATTTCCGACGCTTCCCTGCTGAAGGGACTTCCGGAATATCACAAAAAATCCGCTATGCTGGACGCGCTTTGTCACGCCGTGGAATCGATGTGGTCGGTCAATGCAGACGAAGAAAGCGCGGAATACTCCGCATCCGCGCTCCTAAAAATTCTGGCCAATTACCGGGCCTATCTGAACGGCGATGAAGCCGCAGCCGGCGAAATTCTTTCCGCGTCCAATCTCGCCGGCCGCGCGATCAATATTTCACAGACCACGGCGGCTCACGCCATGTGTTACAAGATGACTTCGGTATTCGGCATTGCTCACGGGCACGCGGCGGCGCTCTGCCTGCCCGAAGTGTGGCATTACATCGCGGAGCACACAGACAGCTGCATTGACCCAAGAGGGAAAGGCCATCTGGCCGGGGTCATCGACCGACTGTCGGGCTGCTTCGGCTGCGACACGGTGGAACAATCCATCGAAAGGTACAGGGATATTCTTTCCGAACTGCAACTCAGAGAGGTTGCATGCTCCGATGAGAAAATCCTCAATAAGCTTTCCGATTCGGTCAATCCCGAGCGGCTGGGCAATTGCCCTGTTCCTCTGGGCCGTGAAGCGCTGTCAGATATGTATCGAAGAATCCTCTGAAGCCTGTCCGAAATCTGATTCACACGGTTGCTGACGGCTTGCTAATTGGAATTTGCCTTTTTATAATCGCCGTAGAGCGCACGTTTGACCGAAATAATTACCCATATGGCAAATTGACCGAAAGAGCTGAATTGCCTTTTGCAGTCCCGCCAGTCGGAAAGCCTGCGGTACTTTTTGAAAACGCCCGCCGCCACAGGGGTGATTCCGTCAAACGACCACATATTATGCCCCGCGAAATGCACGATGCAGGGGTTGTTAAGGGCAAATTCCATCTCTTCGGCAGTGTAATAGAAATCGGGGATTCTGCTGACCATTTTGGGAATATCCCTTTTGCAGATCATCCACATCATATTGAATTCCGGAGGCAGAATCACCATCTCGTGCCCCAGCACATAATTGATGGCATCCTGATCAGGGTAAAGAAGATCTTCCGGAAAGCTGTTGATATATTCGATAATCCGGCGTGAAGCGTCAAGCCCGATCCAGCGTGCCGTGTCAATCACCAGCACGCCGGAATTGATGTAGTTGCAATCCGGATCCATTTCCAGCGCCTGCTTGCGCGGGGAATTATCCGCGTCTGTGACGGCGGCCAGACACTTGCCGCCGAGTTCAATGGTAAACAGCTCCGTCACGGGTCTGTCCATCAGAAGGTCGCAGTCCAGATAGATCAGCCTGTCCATATCGCTGTAAATTCCGGGCAATTCATTCAGAAAGAGCCTTCCGTATATCGCCCTGTGCCAGCGGGTTTTGACCTTCGGCACTACCGTGTTCAGCTTACTGTCAATATCGTAAAAAATCATCTCGGCATTTTTAAATCGCGCCGCCTGTTTCCGGAGTCTTTCTCTGTTCGGCTCGGTAATTCCGCAGTCCATCACAAAAAGCCTGACTTTATCGACTTCGGGGCACATATTGTGCATGACAGAATAGGTGCATATGCCGAGATTTTTTACGTAATTGTCATCGGATACAAACAGAAAATCAGCAGTCAATTTTATCAATCCTTTGTTTTTTCTATTTTTCTTTTGATCATTCCGTGGATTTGCTTTCATTCCACCGCAAAAGTCCGCTGAAAATACAGTAAGCCACCTTGTACTGATATTCGTCGGTGGAGAGAAGCGCTTCTTCCTCTTGGTTGGAAAGAAATCCGCATTCACACAGCACGGCGGTATTCTGCGCGTGATAAAAAAGATAGAGGTTTTTTCCGGTCTTCACGATTTCACGCGGCTTTTCAGGCTGTAGCTTTGCGTTGCATTCGGTCTGGATAAATTGCGCGAGTTCCTTGCTTCCGGCTTCGTTTGGGGAATAGAATATCTGCGCCCCGCGCACTGAGCTGCTGCCTGCCAGCTTGTTCTGATGAATGCTGATCAGCACCGAACCGGGATAGAGCCTTGTCAGATTCAGGCGGTTACGCATATCGCTGATCTTCTTTCGCCTGACGCTGGTATCCTCGCTGTCGTTAAGAGCGCGGTCGGAATCCCGTGTCATCACCACCGAAAAGCCCGCGTCGTTCAGCATATCCCGCAGTTTAAGCGACACGGCAAGATTCACGTCCTTTTCAATCGTGCCGTTTACGCCCACCGCGCCGCCGTCAAATCCCCCGTGTCCGGGATCGATGATAATCACTCTGGCGCCGTTCTCCGCGACAGTAAAAGAATCCGCAGCCGATGCCGGCGCAATTTCCCGGTTGATGGCAATCGTTCCCACGAGCAAAAGGCCTGTAAACGCCAGAAACCAATGCCGCGCACGCACTTCAATAATTCCCTTCATGGCAAAGTCCCCTTCCATTATCTTCTCTGTGCACACTATACAATATGGAGGGGGATGGTATTTTATGCCTCCAAGCGACATTACATAGGCTTGTCGTCGGCAAGGGAATCGTAGTGGCGGTAGTAATTGCCGGTTTCTATATCCTTCCAGCCGAAAATGCCTTCGTTCAGCAGAATACAGCTGTGCTTGCTGCCCCCTTTCGGAAGGGAAACCGAGCCGGGATTGATATACATGCAGCCGTTCACGTCCTTCAGCTCGGGAAGATGCGTGTGTCCGAAAAGCAGAATGTCTCCCTCAGGGAACGCAGGAAGGCTGGCGGCATTCAGATTGTGTCCGTGGGTGGCATAGATGAGCTTATTGCCCACCGGAATGACGGCGTATTCCGCCATTACCGGAAATGGCAGCACCATCAGATCGACATCGGCGTCGCAGTTGCCCCTCACACAGAACACCCTGTCCTTCACCTTTTCCAGCAACGCAACCACCTTTTTGGGGTCATACTCTTTTGGCAGGGCGTTTCTGGGGCCGTGATAGAGAATGTCCCCCAGAAGAAGCAGCCTGTCGGCTTTTTCCTCCTCAAAAATATTCAGCATAAGGTCGCAATAATACGCCGACCCGTGAATATCGGACGCTATCATAAGTTTCATATTTTTTTCAAAACCTCCGTTTTTTGCTTTTTCGTTATGAACCGGAAACACCCGAACTGTCCGGCTCATCGGAATCGTTCAGATCAGAATCCGACACCCTTTCTTCACAGGCTTCTTCACAAACGCCTTTTGTTCCGTTTTCGGAATACCGGTCTTCTTCATAAGCCGCGCAATCAGCAGCTTCTGCGGAGGACTTTGCGTCGGTCAGGCCGCTGCTGAATACCGCCCCCAGCACCGCCCCTCCGGCGATAAAGATCACCAGCGCGGCAGCCGACAAACAGGCAATCCATTTCACATTGATCTTCCTTGGGCCGGTACTTCCCGCCTGATGAGCCTGAATGTCTCCCGCAAAAAATTCCTCAAAGCTCTCAGCGGGTTCGCCTGACGCAATTCTACCCGCGATATCCGAAAAGGGCAGCGGCGGTAACTTCGCGGTAAGTTCTCTGACCGAATCACCTATTCGTTTTTCCGCATCATACCAATCATCTCTGTCCTGCATGCTTCCGCTCCCCCTTTTTATTCGCTCATCAGCTTTTTCAGCTTTTTGACGGCTTCGGCGTGGCGCCATTTGACGGTGCCAAGCGGCTGCCCGAGTATGTCGGCGATTTCCCTCAGTGTCAGCCCCGAAACCGCGTGAAGCGACACAACCTGTCTTTCCTCAGGTGTAATGGCGGCCATCGCCTGCGACAGCGCGGCGGAATTCACCGCGCTGTCTTCCACATTCCGGCTGTCGGGAATCTGCCCGTCCAGCTCCTGTGTTACGGTGCGGTTCTTCTCGAAGTGACCCATTGCCAGCCTGCCGGCGATGCGGTAGACCCACGCTCTTCCCTTTCCCTGCGCGGCAAACTTCGGCGCGTATCTGTACACCCTTACGAAGGTATCCTGCGCCAGATCTTCCGCGGTCTGCCTGTCGCCGCCCAGCACGGAGCAGAGATAGCCAAGTATTTCGCTATACATCGCTTTGTAAAGCTCTTCCAGAGCAATCATATCCCCTGCCGCTATTTTCAGAATCAATCGATCGGCCGCCTGTCCGTCAAGCATTCCCCCGGACATTTTCATCACTTCCCGCCTGTATAGTTAACCTCCGAAAGAGGAATACGGTTGGTTTTCCGCTATAAAAATATTTTCGCATATCCTACATAAAAATGCAACATATTTTTTTGCGGATTTTTCAAAGTAATCGTAAAAATGCCAAGTAAAAAAATATTGCCTTTGGTGAAGGATGATGGTATAATGGTTTTGTAATATGTCAGCATTATTGGGGGTTATGGAAACAATGTCAGTAAGAAACCTGATTGACTTAAACCAGCTTACACCGGAAGAACTGGACGATATTACGGATATGGCATGCCGCATCAGCCGGCATCCTTCCCATTACAGCAGCGCCTGCCGGGACAAGCTCATGGCCACGCTGTTCTACGAGCCTTCCACCCGCACCCAGATGTCCTTTCAGTCCGCGATGCTGCGGGTCGGCGGCAAGATCATCGGCTTTGACAACCCCGGCGCAACTTCCGTCGCCAAAGGAGAAAGTCTCAAGGATACCGTTACCGTGCTGAGCGGCTACACCGATATTCTCACGATCCGTCACCCCGTCGAAGGCGCCGCGATGGCCGCGTCGCTCTATTCCAGCGTGCCTGTGATCAACGCGGGCGACGGCGGACATCTTCACCCGACCCAGACACTCACCGATGTGGTTACCCTCCGCAACGTCGCGGGCAGAACCGACCGTCTCGTGGTCGGCATGTGCGGCGATCTCGCCAACGGAAGAACGGTACATTCCCTCTGCAAATGCATGGCTCGCTTCGGCGGGAATTCCTTTGTCTTCATCTCCACAAAAGAGCTTGCCATGCCGCAGTACATCAAGGATTTTGTCACCGCCTACGGCTGCCAATATTCCGAAGTCCGCACCATTGAAGAAGCCATTCCCTATCTCGATGTACTGTATATGACCCGCATCCAGCGCGAACGCTTTGCCAAACCGGAAGAATACGAGGCGCAGAAAGGCGTGTATGTGCTTGACGGCAGAAAGATGGCGCTCGGCAAGCCCGATCTCTGTGTGCTTCACCCGCTCCCCCGCGTCGATGAAATTTCCTATGAAGTGGACGACGACCCGCGTGCTTACTACTTCAAGCAGACGCTCTACGGCATGTACGGCAGAATGGCGCTCATTATCCGTCTGACTTCCGAACACGGCAGCATGCAGCCTGAAAAGCCGGTAACGGATCCGGAATTTGTGTGCCATAATCCGAAATGCATTACCCATATCGAGCATTATTTGCCACAGATCTCCATCGACACCCCGAAGGGCAAGATCTGCGCCTACTGCGAACATCATGCGAAGTGAGCGTATGAATCCTGTCATCATGACGGTCTTCGGCGGTCCCCGCAGGGACGGTTTTTCCGCCGAAATGCTGAGAAGATTTACACGTGAATTCCAAGCGGAATTTGTCGGATATGACGCTTACGAACGGAATTACGCTCCCTGCACCGACTGCCGTTATTGCCGGGATGCCGAAGGCTGCTGCAATGACGACATGGACGGCTTTTTTGCGGATTTTGAAGCCTGCGACGGCATCATTCTCGCTTCTCCGGTCTACAATATGTCCTTCCCCGCGCCGATGAAGGCCATTCTCGACCGGATGCAGCGGTATTACAGCGCACGCTTCTTCCTTGACAAGCGGCCGCCTGTCGCAAAGCGCAGACCCGTAACGCTGCTTCTTTCGGCCGGTTCGCCCGACGAGAAGGGCGATATCGCCGCGCGTCAGCTGGAACAGATCTTCACCGTGACCAACTGCGAACTGACCGGCAGGGTTGTGCTCAGCGGCACCGACGGAGCGGATGACCTTCCCGCACTGATTGACACTGTCGCACCGGAAATAAGATCGGAAGCGGAAAAATTCCGGAAAGCGGCAGACGATATCACGTTTTCATCACATAATTCTTAACAAAATTTCACCATTCTAATAACTTTAACACATTAATTTGATGTATAATGAAAGTGTATAAGTGGCATATTGGCTGATTCAGCCTTTTCAGCCTCAAGACATATTCCTTATCAATTTCAAAAGATTATTGTGGAAAAAGATTATTGTACATACATATGAGGTGTTATTCTATGAGTTTTTCCAATTCGACGAGCGTACCGATCAGGATTCTTGTTGCCGACGATGAAGACAGAATACGCAAGCTTGTCGGAGATTTTTTAAGCCGTAAAGGATATCAGATTATCGAAGCAGCCGACGGCGGCGAAGCGTTGAATATTTGTAATCAGGAGCCTGTCCCCGACCTTGTCATTCTCGATGTCATGATGCCGGTGCTCGACGGGTGGACGGTTCTTTCCCAAATAAGAAACAGAAGCAACGTGCCGGTCATCCTTCTCACGGCAAAAAGCACCGAAAGCGACCAGCTGGGCGGTTTCCGTCTGGGCGCGGACGATTACATCACCAAGCCTTTCTCCCCCAGTCTGCTCGTGGCAAGGGTGGAAGCGCTTCTGCGTCGCGGCGGCAAGATCGCCGAAAGCCGGAGGGTCTGCGGCGACGTAAGCGTTGACGACATGGCGCATGTGGCCTATGTGGGGAATCAGGCTATCGACCTGACTCCCAAGGAATACAACCTGCTGCTCTATTTTCTGGAGAACAAAGGCATTGCCCTTTCACGGGAAAAAATCCTCAACGGCGTGTGGAATTACGATTACTTCGGCGACCTGCGCACCGTTGACACCCACGTCAAGCAACTGCGTTCCAAGCTGGGCGAATCGGGCAACATGATCGTGACGGTACGCGGCGTTGGTTACAGACTTGAGGTGAAGTAATTGCGCTTTCTCGTTTCCCTTCGGGACAAAGTGATAGAATACAACCGGCGCACCGGCATATTTCCTGTTCGGGTGCGCCTTTTTATCATTAACTTCAGCGTGGTCTTGCTGTTTCTGGGCATTATCTTTCTCACCAACGCCCTGCTGCTGCCCACCTACTACAATTACACCAAGGAAAAAGAGCTGGTCACCACGCTCCATAAAATCGCGGCGCTGGATTTTTCCGACACCGATGAGTCCGGCAAGGCCTCCTACACACTCGGCACTCAGCTCAAATCCATGGAGGAAAACAACGGCATCTATGTCATTATCCTCAACGACAAACTGAATTTCTTTTACAACGCGATGGACAGCTGGGAAGGCATCAGCCCTATCGACCGCTACGAGGGTGCCAAGCAGATATTCAACGCCCTGTTTGAAATCTCCGGGGACGATATCCGGGGCGAGGGAACTCTTGCTTCCCCCGCCATTTGCGTTCGTCGCAACCCCAAGACCGATACGACCTATCTGAGTCTCTTCGCGGTCATTCCCGCGCAGGTGAACGGCGAGGTCTGCTACCATTACGTTCTGCTCAATACGTCGCTCTCGGCGATGGAGGAGGCGGTAGACGCTTTCAACGATTTTGCCCTTGCGCTGGGAATCTTCGCTATGATCATCAGTTTATTGGTATCGCTGATGCTGTGTTCCGCTTTTGCCAAGCCGATTCTCCGGATGAACGACGTGACCAAGCGGATGGCGGAGATGGATTTCAGCGTCAAGCTGGAAGTGCATTCCAAAGATGAGCTGGGGCAGCTGGCGGAAAGCATAAATTTTCTCTCCTCCGAGCTGGAGACCAAGATCAATCAGCTCCGGGTCGCCAACATTCAGCTCAAAAAGGATATAGAGGAGAAAGAGCGCATCGACCTTATGCGGCAGGAACTGATTTCCAATGTTTCGCATGAATTCAAGACCCCTCTTGCCATTATCATGGGCTACAGCGAGGGCTTGCAGCTCAATATCAACAACGACGACGAAAAGGATTATTATTGCAGCGTCATTTCCGACGAGGCCGTCAAGCTGAACAACCTTGCCGCTCGTCTGCTTGACCTCGCCGAACTGGAATCGGGAGCCAATCTGGAATTCAGTGAATTCAGCCTGTCCGAGCTGGCGGAGGAACGGCTGCATACCATGTCCTACATATTCTCGGAGCGAGGCATTACCACCACATTCCACGCGGAAGGGGACTGCACCGTCATTGCCGACAACGGCAGAATCGAGGAAGTCATCAACAACCTGCTCACCAACGCCCAGCACCACACCCCAGATGGCGGGGGAATTTCCGTCACCGTGCAGGACGAAGGGGAATCTGTCAGCTGCACGGTATTCAATTCCGGCAGCCGCATTCCTGATGAAAGCCTCGACCGGATATGGGAGAGCTTCTATAAGGTGGACAAGGCGAGAACCCGCAAATACGGCGGTTCCGGGCTGGGTCTGAAGATTGTCAGCTCAATTGTCAATCTGCACGGAGGAAGCTGTTCGGCGCAAAATACCGACGACGGAGTAGTGTTCCGCTTTGCTTTGCCCAAAAAGCAGATACAAAACAAAGAGAAAGAATGGTAAGTGAATCATTAATCGCTTTTCAATAAAATTATTGTGATTTTTGATATATTTTTTCATTTTGTTCTTGTTTTTGCTGTCTATATAGTGTATAATGATAAGCGTCGATGGTATTCTGCCATGCGGCGCTTATCTTTTTTCGATTATCTGATTATTTCATGTGGAAGTGGTTATTTTGCCGGCAGAAATGCATTGTCACACCAACCGTTCCGACGGCTCCGATTCTCCGGAATTTGTGATACGACTTGCCAAGCAGATGGGGCTATCGGCGCTTGCCATTACCGATCACGACTCCTACGCCGGCGATTACGACGCCGAAGGACTGGGCAGAAGTCTCGGTATGCGGGTCATCAACGGGGTGGAATGTTCCACCTTTGATAACCAGCGCGGGCACAAGGTGCATATCCTGTGCTACAACATCAAGCATCCCGACGCGGTGAGGGAATTGCTTGACCGCATCACCAGAAACCGCGCCGAAGCGACGCTTGCCATGCTGGAAAAGGCGTCAAGGCTCTATCCCATCACCGAGGAAATGGTAAGGGAGGGCGTCAGCGATTCCGGATATATGGGCAAGCAGCATATCGTTCTCGCGCTGATGAAGGCAGGCTACACCAATGAAATGTACGGTGAGCTTTACCGCAAGCTATTCAACCGGAGGACGGGGAGCTGCTTTGTCCCCGTCAGACAGGTGGATTCTCTGGAAGCCATGAGCTATCTGAGAGAGTCAGGCGGCGTGATCGTTATGGCGCACCCGTCGGTCTATAACAGCATCACCACTCTGGGCGATCTCATTCGGGCCGGCATTCACGGCATTGAACTGTATCACCCGCGCAACACGCAGGAGCACATGGCGGTCATCCGTCAGGCTGCTGCTGACAACGGTCTTCTCCTGACCGGCGGTACCGACTTCCACGGCTATTTTTCGGAGGAAATTCAGCGTCATCCGCTGGGTTCCTTCACCGCCACCGACGAAATGCTGGCCAGATTCGACGAACTCAGTTCGAAATTAAAATAACGAGGAGGAAACACAATGACAACCGAATACAATGACGACAGAGATGTAAAGATATTCAGCGGAGACAGCGACGCGAACCAGCCTCCGGAGGACAGCGAGTATGTCAAGCTGATCAATGAGAAAAAAGGCAGCCGGAATATTCGCCGCGCCATGCAGTTGGGCGCTTCGCTGGTCATGGAAATCGACCGCAGCATGCCCGACCTGAATAACGGCATGTTCTCGCTTTCGGATGATTACGACCCCATGCTGCTCAACCGCAGTATGCTGATGGTTTTCTCCATCATCATCGGGATGGAGCAATATATCCCCGGCAAGGCGCTGGAAGGCACCGCCCTCAATGTCTTTTACGATACCCTCAAGAAGGAAGACCCCAAGCTCTATGACGACATGAGCGCCACCGGCTCCCTGACCTTCTACTACCTCGCCTACCGCCGTGACGGCGACCCCAAGCGCCGCGTCGCACAGGCCTTTGCCATGCTCTGCGGCGATGAGGAAAGCGACGACCTGATTCAGGTTGGTGAAGCCATCTATCACAGATACCGCCATATGGTGCGGGATTATGTGGAAAACATCGGCTTTGAACCGGAGGATCAGCCATGATGAAAACCCCGAGAATAGGACACGGATACGACGTTCACAGGCTTACGGAGGGCAGGAAGCTCATTCTGGGCGGTGTGGACATTCCCTATGAGAAGGGATTGCTGGGGCATTCCGACGCGGATGTGCTGGCTCACGCCATTTCTGACGCGCTGTTGGGGGCGGCCGCGCTGGGCGACATCGGGCATCTCTTCCCCGACAATGACGATCGCTTTCTGGGCGCGGACAGCATGATTCTGCTTGCGGAAGTCTGCCGCGTTGTGAGAGAAGCGGGCTATGAAATTGCCAACATCGACTCCACCGTGCTGGCGCAGGCGCCCAAGCTGGCTCCGCACATCGCCGCCATGCGTGGAAATATCGCCAAGGCGTGCGGGATAGACGTTTCACAGGTCAGCGTCAAGGCGACTACCGAGGAGAAACTCGGCTTCACAGGCAGCGGAGAAGGAATGGCGGCCCACGCCGTCGCCCTTCTGATGTAAATGCAAACATTCAACATGCAACACACAGCCGGTCATGGCATATTATGTGAAAGAGCATAATAGCCGACCGGCTTTTTGTTATTCTTACTAATACAAAGGATGTGAACCGCATTGAATTCATTAAATTCCTCCATCAGAATAGGCTCCTACACCCTTGCCATGCGCGCCTGCGAACTGCTCAGGCAGAACGGTATTTCCTGCACCCTGCGCAAGAGTTCCGATTCCGACGGCAAGTACGGCTGCCTCTATTCCGTTCTGGTTGACAGCGCCCGCCAATGGACAGCGGAAAAAATTCTCCGCAACGCCGGCATCATGATACTACCTTAAAAAGGAGCATGAATAAAAGAAATGAATTTGATTTATCTGGATAATGCCGCTACGACATGGCCAAAGCCCCGGGGAACGGGAGCGGCAGTAGCGGAAGTGCTTTCCTCTCGGGGGGCGAACCCGGGGCGTGGAAGCTACCGCATGGCGGAGCTGTCCTCCGAGCTTGTCTACCGCTGCCGCTGCCGCGCGGCGGAATTCTTCGGTGCAAAGGCGCCGGAGCGTGTAATCTTCACCCCTTCCTGCACCCATTCCATCAATTATGTCCTGAAAGGCTTGCTGTCGGCGGGAGATCACGTCATTATTTCCGACATGGAGCACAACGCCGTCAGCCGTCCGGTGATGGCGCTGGCCAAGAAAGGCGTGCAATTCAGCGTGGCCCATGTGGAGGAAGGGGACGCGGAGGCCACTGTCGCCGCCTTCCGCAGAGCCATGCGGGTCAATACCAAGCTCATCTTCTGCACGCACGCCTCCAACGTATTCGGCATCAAACTGCCGATTGCGAAGATAGGGCAGCTTGCACACCGCAACGGAATTCTCTTCGGTGTGGACTGCGCCCAGAGCGCCGGAACCGCCCCGCTGGACCTCGCCCAACTGCCCGCCGACTTTCTCTGCATGCCGGCGCACAAGGGCCTTTACGGAATGATGGGACTGGGCTTGCTGATCGTCAATTGCGACACAAAGCTCGCTACCGTTATCGAAGGCGGCACCGGCAGCCTTTCCGGAGTGAATGTCCAGCCGGAATTCCTTCCCGACCGTCTGGAAAGCGGCACCCTGAACGTTCCCGCCATTGCCGCGCTGGAAGTGGGAATGAATTTCATCTCATCTGTGTCCCGTGAAAGACTGGAAGCTCATGAGATGAGCCTGATCTGCCGCGCCTATGACGCTCTTTCCTCCCTTCCGGAATGTGAACTTTACACTCAGCGACCCCGGAGCGAGACCCACGTCCCGCTGCTTTCCTTCAATATAAAGGGCATTCCCTCCGACGACGCCGCAGGGATGCTGGGAGAACGCGATATAGCCGTCCGCGCGGGACTTCACTGCGCCGGGGAAGCCCACCGCGCCAAAGGCACCCAATCAACCGGCACAATCCGCATATGCCCCTCGGTCTTCACTTCCTCCGATGAGATAGACGCCTTCCTCGCCGCTGTGCGGGAGATTGCCGAAAAGCGCACCGAGCATCCGCGCTAAATTACAAGATATTTCGATATTAATTTGAAAAAAATATTGAATTCCCCTCCTTGTCTGTGTTATAATAATATGAATTACAGAATTCATATTGCAAAAGAGGGTGCAACACATGATCATTATGGGAATTGACCCCGGATATGCGCTGGTCGGCTTCGGCATTGTCAGATATGTTCCCCCCCACTTTGTTCCGGTGGAATACGGTTCCATCACCACCAAGTCCGACGTGCCCTTCGAGCGCAGACTGGAAACCATCTTCACGCGCACGCTTGAGCTGATTGACAAGCGCAAGCCGGAAGCAATCGCCATTGAGCGGCTGTATTATACCAACAACGCAAAAACTGTCATCGGCGTGGCGGAAGCGCGTGGAGTGATTCTTCTGGCGGCACAGCTCAAGGGCGTTCCGATTTTTGAATATACCCCCCTGCAGGTCAAACAGGCGGTCACCGGCTACGGACAGGCTTTGAAGCCGCAAATGCAGGAAATGACCCGCCGTCTGCTCTGCCTGAAGGAAATCCCCAAGCCGGACGACACCGCCGACGCGCTGGCCATTGCCATCTGTCACGGGCAGAACTGCACCGTGACCCGCCGTCTGCCCAAAAAATACTACTACCAGAAGAACTGAGGTTTTACCGCATGATTTACAGTCTGACAGGCAAGTACGTTGCCGCGGAGCCGAATTTTGTCGTGATTGACTGCGGAGGCGTGGGCTTTCAGTGCTTTACCTCCCTGTCCACCGTCACCCGGCTGCCCCAGCAGGGTTCCACCGTGACCCTGTATACTTACATGAGCGTCACCGAGAACGCCATCACCCTTTACGGCTTCTCCCAAAAAACAGAACTCAGCTGCTTCAAAATGCTCATCTCCGTGTCGGGTATCGGCCCCAAGGCGGCCATTTCCATTCTTTCCACCCTCTCACCGGAGGACGTCGCGCTCGCGGTGGGTTCCGGGGATTACAAGGCGATCACACGCGCCAACGGCGTCGGCCCCAAGATCGCTCAGCGCGTCGTGCTGGAATTGAAGGACAAGTTCAAGAGCATGGGCGCACCCGCCGACCTTCCCAAAGGCGCTTCGGGCGGAAGTGTATCTTCCCCCGGCAACGCCGCCGCCGCTATCAACGCCCTGATGGTGCTGGGCTGCCAGTCCTCCGAAGCCGCCAAGCTGGTGGCGAAGCTGGACGCGACTCTTCCCACCGAAGAGATCATCAGGCTGGCTCTCATCGAAATGGCAAAAGGAATATAAGCGCGCAGCGAGGCTGCGCTAACTGAAGACTGAAGACTTAAGAATTAAGAATGAATAATAAAATGAAAAAAAACAGCAATAAAAAAACCGACAGCGAAATCAAATCCGTATCGTTTGAGGATATGGAAATGGAATATACCGATTCCGACGACACGGATTTTGAAAACCGCATTGTCGCGCCGGAATACAATCCCGAAGACGCGGACACGGAGAACCCCCTCCGTCCCCAGACGCTGGATTCTTACATCGGTCAGGACACCGTCAAGCAAAATCTCTCGGTCTACATCAGCGCGGCGCTCGCCCGCCATGAGAGCCTTGACCACTGTCTGCTCTACGGCCCTCCCGGTCTGGGAAAGACCACTCTCGCCGGCATTATTGCCCACGAGATGGGGGTCGGCCTGCGCATTACCTCCGGCCCCGCCATTGAACGCCCCGGCGACCTCGCCGCGCTTCTCAGCTCGCTCAATCCCGGCGACGTGCTGTTTATCGACGAAATTCACCGTCTTTCCCGCACGGTGGAGGAAATTCTTTACCCCGCGATGGAGGATTTCGCCATCGACATCATCACCGGCAAGGGACAGGGAGCGATGAGCTACCACCTGCCGCTGCCGAAATTCACCCTTGTGGGGGCAACCACCCGCGCGGGGCAGCTTTCCGCACCCCTGCGCGACCGCTTCGGCGTGGTGCTGCGGCTGGAATTGTATTCCACTGAGCAGCTTGCCGACATTGTGGAACGCTCCGCCGGCATTCTCGGTATCGCCATTGACCGCGAAGGGGCGCTGGAACTTGCCTCCCGTTCGCGGGGAACGCCGCGTATCGCCAACCGGCTGCTGAGAAGGGTGCGCGATTTCGCGCAGGTGGTGGGCAACGGTGTGATCACCTGCGACATCGCCCGAATGGCGCTCGACCGGCAGGAGATCGACGAGCTGGGGCTGGACAAGATTGACCGCCTGCTGCTCTCCGGCATCATCAAATTCTACGGCGGCGGCCCTGTCGGGTTGGAAACCATCGCGGCCGCCATCGGTGAAGAAGCCATTACGATTGAAGACGTGTACGAGCCTTATTTAATGCAGATCGGCTTTCTCGCACGCACGCCAAGGGGACGCTGCGCCACCCGCGCAGCCTATCTCCATCTGGGATTGCAACCCCCGGAACCGGCGGGAGTCCCCGAACAGCAGTCGCTTTTTGACTGAACTTAACACATATTATTGTATAAACGAATTGAATGCTTTCATATTTGGAAGGGAATGTTATAAAACCAATGAAAATCAACAATGACAGATCGGCCTTTTACGGCAAAATCGGAGAAACCATTGACATTTATCAGGCGGAACACGCCGTGTCGGCCGCATTCACCAAGCTGGGGGGATATTCCTCCGCTACCCGTGAACGCTGCAAGGTGGTAGTGGGTCACGATGCAGGTCCCGCCGCCGACATGATGACCTCCGCCGTCTGCGCTGCCATTTGTGCCGCCGGCGCCAATGTAATTACTCTCGGTCAGGTACCTTCCGGGGCGGTTTCCTTTCTCACCGGCGTCTGCGACGCTGTGATGGGCGTCATGATCACAGGCAGCAGCTTTGACGGCGATGTGAGCGGTCTGAAATTCTATAACCGTGACGGCAACCAGGTCACAGGCGAAATGTTGCAGTCCATTCACGACGCAACCGAGCAATCTTCCGTCAGCGGCGCGAAGAAACTCGGCTCGATTTCTCCCGCCGGTTCCGACATCGTTTCCATGTATCTGCGCAATCTGATCGAAGCCGCCGGCAACACCGTCTTTGAGAGAATCAAGATTGCGGTGGACTGCGCCGGAAGTGCCTGTGCGCCCTTCGTCAAATATGTGCTGAATAAACTGGGGGCTGACGTTACCGTCATGGACAACGCCCTTGACAGCGACAAACCCGGAGTTACTTCCTACGAGAATCCCTCCGCCCTCATCAATTACGTGCGCGACACCGAGAGCAACATCGGATTTGCTTTCAGCGCGGACGGCGAAATCTGCAAGGTGGCCCTTCCCGACGGCCGGTTCCTCGATTCCGAACGGCTGGCCGAGGTGTTCGGCAGGGTCTACGGCAAGGGCTACAGCACCGAGGAGGTCACCCCCGTCATTATGGTGAGCGACAACTGCCATGTCGCGCTGGCTCCTTACATCAAATCCATGGGCGCGGAGGCCAAGACCGTCACCGGCGACTACAGCTATCTCGCGGAGGAATATGCCGCCGACAAATCGGTCATTATGGCGGTCGACCGCATGAGCGGAATTGTCTTCCCCCGGCGCTCCTTTGTTCCGGACGGTCTGATGACCGCCATCATGCTGCTCAGCTGCATGAACCATATGGGCATGACCATCGGAGAGCTTTCCTCTGAGGTCCCCAAGCTGATCCGCAGCGTCTCCACCGTCATCATTCCCTCCGGGGCTTTCATTCCGGTGCTCCGCACCACCGATCTGGAGGAAGAAATCCGCGTGAAGCGCTCCTACCTGTCGGGCGACGGGCGCGTCCTGATGACCCGTCCGGAAGCCAACAAGGTGGAGATTATTGTGGAAGGCATCAAGGCGCAGCAGGTCAATCGCGTCATTGAGGAAGTCGAAGCGCTGGTGCGCAAGAATCTCCGCATTCCCGACGGCGCAACCGTTTTCCGCCGTCCCACTCCCCCCGCCGACAAGGAACCCGCTCCCGCCGAGCAACCCGCCGCAGGAGAGTAAGAATTCATGAGATATACAACTGACTGGAAGGATTATGAACTGATTGACGCTTCTTCCGGCGAAAGGCTGGAACGCTGGGGCGAGATCATCCTCATCCGTCCTGACCCCCAGATCATCTGGAATACGCCCAAAAATAATCCCCTCTGGCGCAAAGCGCACGCGCGGTATCACCGTTCTTCGTCGGGCGGCGGTCAGTGGGAGGTCATGAAGAAAATCCCCGACGTGTGGCAGGTGCGCTACAAGTCCCTCACCTTCAACATCAAGCCCATGGGCTTCAAGCACACGGGACTCTTCCCGGAGCAGGCAGTCAACTGGGACGATATGGCGGAATTGATCCGCTCCGCCGGCCGCCCGGTAAAGGTGCTGAATCTTTTCGCCTACACAGGCGGTGCGACGCTGGCCTGTCTTTCAGCCGGCGCAAACGTCTGCCATGTGGACGCCTCCAAGGGTATGACCCAGTGGGCGAGGGAAAACGCGGCATCTTCCGGGCTTGACAAGCTGCCCCAGCGCTGGATCGTAGACGACTGCATCAAATTCGTCCAGCGTGAGATTCGCCGCGGGAACCGGTACGACGCGGTGATCATGGATCCGCCCAGCTACGGCAGAGGCCCCGGCGGCGAGGTCTGGAAGCTGGAGGAACAGGTCTATTCCCTTGTGGAATTGTGCGCGCAGGTACTTACCGACGATCCTCTTTTCTTCAACATCAACAGCTACACCACCGGACTCAGCCCTTCGGTGATGAATTACCTGAACGGCGCCATTCTCCGACCGAAATTCGGCGGCACCATCACCGCCGACGAAATCGGCCTTCCCGTCACCGAAACGGGACTGATACTTCCCTGCGGCGCCACCGCGTCTTGGCGCTCGCATTCGCTCGCTAAGAGAATAGAGAATAATGAATAACGAATAATGAAGGAAGGCGCGGTGCGCCTTGGAATACAGGCTCCTCCTACCTCCTACCTTCCAGAAAGGTGTCTGATCTATGGAACAAGCGATCATTATCGGTCACAGCTCGCCCGAAGTGGGCGCTGAAGTGCAGATTTCGGTGCAAGACGTTTATTTTGAATATGAAAGCATGGACGAAACCCCGCCGAAGGAAGTGCTTCACGGCATCACGCTTGACATCCGAAGGGGGGAATTCGTTGCGCTGCTGGGGCACAACGGCTCCGGCAAGTCCACCATTGCCAAGCACATGAACGCCATTCTCCTGCCGAGCGGCGGGAAGGTATATGTCGACGGCATGGACACAACCGACGAAGCGCTGCTCACCGACATCCGGCGCACAGTGGGAATGGTATTCCAGAACCCCGACAACCAGCTGGTTGCCACCATCGTGGAGGAGGACGTTGCCTTCGGCCCGGAGAATCTCGGCGTTCCATCGGCCGAAATGCGTCAGCTGGTGGACGACGCGCTCAAAGCGGTGGGCATGTACGAATACCGCCGCCACGCTCCCCACAAGCTGTCGGGCGGCCAGAAGCAGCGGGTCGCCATTGCGGGCATCATCGCCATGCGTCCCGAGTGCATTGTGTTTGACGAGCCGACCGCCATGCTCGATCCCAGAGGCCGTCAGGAGGTCATGGACGCCATCGACAATCTTGTCAATAAACTGGGAATCACGGTAGTGCTGATCACGCATTACATGGACGAAGCAGCCAGGGCCGACCGCGTTATTATCATCAATGACGGCAAACTGCTTATGGAAGGCCGTCCCAAGGAAGTATTCAGCCATATCGACATGCTCCGCGAACACCACCTCGACGTGCCGCAGGCGACCGAGCTCGCGCAGTACCTCCGCTCGCAGGGCTACGACATTCCCGACGACGTTCTCACCCCCGAGGAATGCGCAAGAGCCATACTGAAGGCGGCGGACAGAAAGTAAAGGAGTTTGTTTGTCCATGGGAATCATAGAAACACACGATTTGCGCTTTGTTTACGGAAAGGGCACTCCCTTTGAGAAGGTCGCGCTGGACGGCGTTAGCATTTCCATCGAACAGGGAGAATTCATCGGCGTTATCGGACATACCGGTTCGGGCAAATCCACGCTTGTCCAGCTGCTCAACGGACTTCTGCGCCCCGAATCGGGCAGCATTCTGCTGGACGGCAACGACATCTGGGCTAAGCCGAAGAAGATCAGGAACGTCAGATTTCAGGTAGGTCTGGTGTTCCAGTACCCCGAATACCAGCTCTTTGAGGAAACAGTCTACAAGGACATCGCCTTCGGCCCCACCAACAAGGGCATCAAGGACAAGGAGGAACTGGACAGAATTATCCGCACCTCCGCCGAATTTGCCGGACTCAAGGAATCGCTGCTGGAAAAATCCCCCTTTGACCTTTCGGGCGGCGAGAAGCGCAGAGCCGCCATTGCTGGCGTGATTGCCATGGAGCCGAAGGTGCTGATTCTCGACGAACCCACCGCGGGACTTGACCCGCGAGGCCGGGACAGGATTCTCGACAGAATCCGCGCCTACCGAGAAAAGACGGGAAGCACCGTGCTGCTGGTTTCGCATTCGATGGAAGACATTGCCCGCGTTGCCGACCGTGTGCTGGTCATGAACCGGGGCAAGGTGGAAATGTTCGACGAAACCAAAAATATTTTCAAAAACGGCGAACATCTCGCCGAGATCGGCCTGCGAGTACCGCAGGTGACGCAGGTATTTCTTGAATTAAAGCGACTGGGCGCCGATGTGCGCACCGACGTTTACACCATGGAATTTGCCAAGGGCGTGGCGCTGGATTTTCTCAGCAACAGCAAGCCGGAAACGGAAGAAAACGCAACGCCGGAGAAACCCGGTGAAGCGCCGCAGGACATTCCGGCGGAAGCGATGAGCGAAGGAGGCGGGGTTGAATGATTTCCGATATCACATTAGGACAGTTCATGCCGGGAAAATCCTTCATTCACAAGCTCGACCCGCGCATGAAGATCATTCTCATGACGGCTGTCATCATCTTTGTCTTCCTCGTGAAGAATCTTCCGTCGCTGGGGGCTATGGCGGGATTTGTGGCGCTCGCCATGCTGCTTTCCCGCATTCCGATACGCATGTATTTCAAGGGGCTGAAAGCCATCTGGTTCCTTGTCTTCTTCACCGCTGCGCTGAATGTGCTTTACATCAAGGGGGAGCATGTCGTATTTCAGTACAAGATGCTCACTGTCTATGAGGAGGCGCTCTGGCAGAGCGGATTCATCGCCATAAGGCTGGTAATGATCGTCATTATCAGCTCCATGCTGACCTACACCACCTCCCCGACCGACCTCACCGCTGCCATTGAACGGCTGCTCGCTCCGCTGAAGCTGATTCGTGTGCCGGTGCACGAGCTTGCCATGATGATGACCATCGCGCTGCGCTTCATTCCCACACTGCTGGAGGAAACCGAGAAGATCATGAACGCCCAGAAGGCACGCGGCGCTGATCTGGAGAGCGGCGGCGTCATCAAAAGAGCCAAGGCGCTGATTCCGATACTCATTCCGCTCTTTATTTCCTCCTTCCGCAGGGCGTTTGAGCTGGCGACCGCCATGGACTGCCGCTGTTACACCGGCGGAAAAGGCCGTACACGTCTGAACGTGCTGAAATACCGCTTCCGCGACTTTTTCGCTTTTCTCTTCATCGCTGGCCTCTGCGCGGGAATTCTTTACCTGAACACCCTCGCGCCGTCACTGGTGAGATAATTAATAAATCAATCGGGCTTTCGCTCAGGGAATCGGAATGACAATTCCCTTGACGAAAGCCCGTTATGTTTAGCTCTCTTTGGTTTTGTTCGGATTGTGTTGCTTATTTTGCATAAATGCGGGAATCATTATCAAAAAAGCAAGAAGAAGTATTCCTATATTAATCGCAAGGGTAAACGGAATTCCCAAGAAATCCGAATCATCAGTTATTTCTGACAGGCTGATATCTTCCCGTACTACTTCCGGAGCATCTTCCGGAATCCTACCGGTTATTGCAACATCCGACTGGGCAATCATATCCGCCGTGAACCAGACTTCGTTGTTATACGAAAAAGTCGCCTGACCGAGATGATCGCCGTACTTCACGGGAGCGCTCACCGTGTCGCCGAAATCATACCTGACCTCTATCAACGAACTGTCTTTTTGAATCTTTTCGATATCTTTCTTTTTAACAGAAACAGATTCATCGTTAAAGACAGGCTTAACGGCAATCTTGCTTTGGGTTTCATTTCCCGACACGGTAACAGTGTAGTTGCCGGCTGAAAGAAGCTCGTCGCCCTTCACCTGCTGATAATCCGGATCGAGCTTTTGCGTCCCCTTCTCATCGATCAGATAATGCCCGTCGTAGAGCAGTTCAGAAATCGAAACAATTTTCAGACCCTTTGCCTTATAATCCTCAAGAATGGTTTTCAGCGTCTTCTTGGTCTTGGGAGCGCTGTTGTGAAAAAGCAGTATGCAGCCCTCCCCCATGCCCTCGGTAGCACGCTTAATGATGAAATCAGCCGATTTTTCCGGATCCCAGTCATATGAATCCATCGTCCAGAAAACGGTCTCACAGCCCGCCATACGTGAAATAGCCACTACATTCGTATTGGCGTTGCCGTAGGGAGGACGCATAATGACCGGGTAGATTCCGATGTTTTCGTACACCATATCGTTTACGCCCTTAATTTCCTCGTACACTTCTTCCAAAGACAGCGTATTCATTCTCAGGTGATTCATTGTGTGGTTGCCTATCTCATGCCCCCGTTCATGAATCTTCTTGAGCTGCTCAGGAAATCCCTTGCAGAAAAAGCCTGTGACAAAAAAAGTCGCTTTGGCATCGTATTCATCCAGCATGTCCAGTATATAATCCGTATATACATTGTTGTATCCGCAGTCAAAGCCAAGCGCAATTTTCTTCTCGGTCGTTTCCACCTTGCGAATGCCGCTTCTGTTCAGATCGGTCACCATTACCGGAATGCTGACGCAAACCGATCCGGTGATCTCATTATACACCTTCAGCGCATAGGGCAGCACCCAATCCTTTTCCACGGTAAGCGCATATTGAAAGGAAGAATTGTTGCTGTCGACTGTGAATTTCTTAAGTATTTTTCCTTCATTTGTTCTCAGAGATATCGGCAAAGGAACCGACATTTCCGAAGCGTTTTTGCATTTAAAATAGACATAAACCTTCTTGTCCACTACCGCCATGATGAAGCTCGCATTGAAGCTGATTTCAGGCTTGGGAAGCACCTTGACTTCCACCTGTCCCCTCCCCTCTGTCACAAATGCGGCATTTGATTTGACCGAGTAGGTTTCAAGAGAAGTCCTGCTGTGTTTGCCGGCTTTTATTTTTATACTGCCTTTTGTTTCGCCTGCGGGAATTGTCACTTGCAGCGTCTTTTTTCCTGTTTCTATTTCCGCGGCAACATCGCTGTTCGGTGCGGAAGAAAGCTCGACGCTCAGTGTGAATTCTGCCCCGCTGTGAACGATTTTGTCTGACGCGCTGATCTTTGCCGTGATTTCACTATCCGCGAACACCGTGAAATCAAACATCAAAAGCACAATTGAAACCAGCAGTGCGAGCGCTGCTGTCCTGCTGAAAATGTCCTTCCACTTAAAAAATATCAACTGATCTTCCACCTCTTGTAACATACAAATCATACAAAATCAAACATTCGGAAATTTGCAGAATTCGGGTCATCGTGTGCGCCTATCATAAACTGCGCATAGCAAATCAATACCGTGTCGTAATTCCGGTCAATGATATAGTCGCACAGTGAAAAGTCGTCACTTACGTATCTGATATCCAGAAAATCAATTTCACGAACGCCCAGCGATAAAAACGGTTCCGTCACCATTGCATATGAATCACCCAGAAGAAGGACTTTACCCTTTTTCACATTGTTGTTTATACAGTCCAGAGCCGAGTAGGAATAATGCCAGATACCGTTTTCATATACATTTCGGGAGGTATTATAGACGGCTTCGTTGATGAAGGCATCAAAAGTCCCCTTTTTTGTGCTGCCGTCTGACTCTTTGAATGTATAGTCAGTGGGATAGGAGGGTTTTAATTCCACAAAGCTGTCAAGGCCGACGTAGGTCTGGGCGATCTTTCTGCCCTGCTCCCCCAGCCAGCTGTCCTTCCACTCTCTTGCGGTAAACTTTGCGGGGTTCAATAATTCCATGTCAATATGATAGCCGAACCGCTGATTCATCGAACCGGCAATGATTCCGGAAGCCCAAAGTCCCGTGGGAACCGTCCAGTGATGATCCGTCCTGTAAAAAAGTGCAAACGAATTAAGGTTTTCGGAAACGATGTTCTCTCTCAGATCAACCGCTTGCACACCTGCTTCGCGGATTCTGGACAGGAATGTATCGGCATTTTGATTGCCGTAGCTTTTCAGGCTGAATTCTCTCTCCATAAGGCTGTCGTCAATATATTTAACCGGCTGATTGACGTACAGCAGATTGACATTGTGTTTACTCAGGAATGCATTCAGCGCCACTGTCTGTTCGTATTCATAATCCGTACTGGTGGAAGGATATGCCGAGACGATGTAATTATCTTTGGTGACATAGATTCCCATATTGCTGTACAGAATATGCATATTCAGCGTCTTGGTAATGGTGCCGTTTAAATTGATCAGGTCATTCTTTATCCAGAAATGATCCGCAAATTCCGCTTCGTATTCAGAAATCCCGTCCTGACCGGACTCCCTGAGAAATTCCGTCAGTCCGCCCAACCCGGCCAGGGAATTGGTATTGATAACCCCTACAAGCAGAATCGCCAAAAACAGGGAGGCCGTTATCATTTTGATGTCAGCTTTTTTTTCCATACATCAATCTCCTAAAAATTCGCGTAGGTAAAGGGATTGTTCTTTTCGGCTACCACAAATGTCAGGGCGCAGATGAACAGCGCAAGGACAATCACATTTATCAGGACTTCATACATTCCTGAGAGCAGTGGATGCCCCTCCAGCTTCTTCCCGATGGCTTTTACAACCGGAAAACTCAGCAGAACAGCCGCAAGGATAAATACCAGATTATCCTTAAACAAGAACCACGCTCTGTAATCAGCGATTGAAATGCCGATGTTGTCCATCACAAACAGCTTTTTAATAAATCTGCATCCGTCGACAAACGAATCTGATCGGAACATGATCCATTGGCAATTTATGAAGATCAGGCTGAAAACCCGGTAGAGTATCTTACTGATTTTGTGCTTGAACTTTTCCGGATACTTTGTAATGCGTTCAAAGCAGATCATAACAAAATATCCCATTCCCCAGAAAACAAAATTCCACGAAGCGCCGTGCCAAATTCCGGTCAGAAGCCACACCACAAAGAGGTTTCTGTAAACAAGGAGCCTGTTTTTGTTTCTGGAACCGCCTAACGGTATGTAAACATAATCCCTGAACCATTCGCTGAGCGAAATATGCCATCTTCGCCAGAATTTGGAAACCGATTCGGTCATATAGGGGAAATTGAAATTTTCATTGCATTTGTATCCGAACATTTCGGAAAGTCCGATCGCCATGTCCGAATATCCTGCGAAATCAAAGAACAATTGCAGGGAATAGCAGATGGAGCCAAACCATGCGTAAACCATAGAGTAATTTTCAACCGGCGTTGTAAAAACCTCGGTAGTGATTTTGGAAAGAATATCCGCTATGAGAATCTTTTTGTTAAACCCAATCAAAAATCGGAAGACTCCGTCTGAAAACAACGCAAATCGGGCATTCCTTACTCCGGTGTACTCCCCGGGAAAAACCAGATCGTTATATCTGGACAGAGGGCCGGACTGAATCTGGGTAAAGATTGAAAGATAAAGCGCGTCATGAACGGGATTGGCACTCAGTTTCGCCCTGCCGCAGTAAATATCCGCTATGTAGGAAATGGCTTTAAATGTAAAAAAAGATATTCCCATCGGCAAAAGCGTATCATATAAAGGTATATTTTCGCCGGACAACGAATGGAACGTACCAATGATAAAATTGGTGTACTTATAATTGATCAGGATTCCCGCGTTGATCGCTATGCCGATGATCAGCAGCAAACGCTTGAGATAGTTCCTGTCCGCAAGGCTGATGCTCCTGCCGATAACGATGTTGACGATCATCGTAAGAATAAACAGAACAAGATAACGCAATGAGCAGAGCGAATAGAAGCAAAGGCTGATCGCCAGCAGAACATATTCTTTTGCTTTTTTATCGGCAATATAGTATATCACTAACGAAAAAGGCAAAAAACAAAACAAAAACAGCAATCCGGTAATATTCATTTAAAACTCCCTGTTCATTCCGCGTTGTAAGGGTTATTCTCGTCGGGATCAGTCGGATCCCATCCGCTGTAACTGACACCGTCCGCGTTTTTTCCCTTCTTCAATGCGGGATAATTCTCTGTCGGCTCTTTGTCACATTTCTCATCGACGATTCTGACAGTCGTATACTTATCGCAATTCTCAAAAATCCACTTGGCGTCTCTGACACACAGGCGGATGCATCCGTCGGAATCAGCCTTTCCATCGAGGAGCGCCTGATATCCGCTCTTGTCCATCGAGGCGTTTTTCCCTTTGGTTTTATAAGGCAGGGAATGGAAGAGATAATACGGGCTGATGGTCGTCCCGTACTGTCCGAAAACATTGCCCTTCAGATCGCGCCAAGTGTAATTCTTTACTCTTCCCTTGATGGTGGTGGTGATATAAAAATCTTTTGTCGGGGTTTCATGTCCTGCTCTGCCTGTGGAACATTGGAAGATTTTCACTTCGGACAGATCGCCGTTTTTATATACCGCTACCCTCTGGTTGCCCTTGTAAACGGCAATGGCATAATCTGCCACCATTACGTTAACGGCGGAAACAAATCCGTATTTCTTGTTGACTTTAATCTTGTACCATTTTTTGTCGCTGCTTCTTCCGTAAATCCTCACTAACCGCTCGCTTTTCGTACTTCCGATGATTTCCGAATCGGCGCTGGATTTGGCTCGGACATTTGCGTTTCCTCCGCTGGCCGTATGTATATAGCCCCAAGCGACGTAATCTGTGCTTTTTTTTGCGGTTGTCTGTGTGGAAGGCTGTGCGGAAGTCTGCAAGCTGGATTCGGAAACGGCGTTTACACTCTCAGTGGATGCATTCAAAAGATCCGAGTCGGACAATTCCCCGGCGGTTGACGATTCCCCGAATGGTTCCGATGGAAGAGTGTTCAGCTTTTCGTTATCCGAACCGCAGGAAGATACAGCCGCGGAAACAAAAACCGCAGCCAAAATAACAGCTATCATAGTAAGGGAAAATTTCATTTTTTTACTGACACACAAATGATTCAATGTCACTTGCGGCTCCTTTCTGTTTATAGGGGCTTGCACCGGATTTACTGTAAGAGCCTGTTCAGAATCTCTCCACGCACGTCTGGCTGGCATCTTTTCCGCCATATTTTGCCAAAATCCTCGTTAATACACAAAGTATTGCCTGCGGTTTTGGCGTCATCTGGCGAAAAATCTGACGGCGCCATCCGCAC
>JAFRXY010000108.1 GCA_017441385.1 Clostridia bacterium
GGAAAGACCGGAGTATGAAAATCAAAAAGAAAATTCGCCTCCGATCTTCCGTATTTTCCAGAAGGAAAGGGAAAAACCGGAGCGCCGCCTTTTTGTCTATTCGTTTTTTACAAATGAGTCCGGACAACTCTGTCTGCAAGGCTAATTATATCACATAATTGTCCGGTTGTCAATGACGGAAAAAATCAACCGCAGTCCCAATTGTAGAGCACGTCGCTGATGAAGATTTTCATAAAGGGAGTTGTTTCCCACATCAATAGAACATCGTGCCGATGCCCTGATCGGTGAACATTTCAATGAGAATCGAGTGCGGAATTCTGCCGTCAATGATGTGGGCGCGGCCGACGCCCTGACGCACCGCCTCCACGCAGCAGTCGATTTTGGGAATCATGCCGCCGGAAATAATGCCCTGCTTCTTGAGCAGCGGCACCTCGCTGACATTCACCACCGGAATGAGGGTGCTCTCGTCGTTCTTGTCGGCGAGAAGGCCGGCGATGTCCGTCATGAGAATGAGCTTGCTGGCTTTCAGCTTGGCGGCAATCTGCGCGGCTGCGGTGTCGGCGTTGATATTGTAGACCTCGCCGCCGTAACCTCCCGCGACGGTGCTGACAACCGGCGTGTAGCCCTTGTCGATGGCGTCCTGAATCACGCCCGTGTTGACCTCCACGATCTCGCCCACAAAGCCGAGGTCGTCCTTCTTCATCAGCTTTTCCGCCATAAGCATGCGCCCGTCCAGACCGCAAAGGCCAAGCGCCTTGCCGCTGTGCTGCATGAGGTGCTGCACCAGGCTCTTGTTGACCTTGCCGGCGAGCACCATCTGCACGATATCCATGGTTTCCTCGTCGGTGTAACGCATGCCGCCGATGAATTTGCTCTCCTTGCCGATTTTGTCGAGCATGGCGTTGATTTCAGGGCCGCCGCCGTGGACAAGAACCGTGTTGATGCCCACCAATTGCAGCAGCACGATGTCGCTCATGACCGCCTGTTTGAGTTCCTCGCTGAGCATGGCGTTGCCGCCGTACTTGACGACAATGGTCTTGCCTGCCCATTTCTGGATATAGGGCAGCGCCTGAATCAGCACATTCGCCCTGTCCTCGGTGGAAATGGAGGATTTTGTTTTTTCGGCGTGTTCAAATTTTTCCGCGCCGGCGTTTTCCGCCTGCTCGATTTTTTCGGCGATTTCGGTAATATCGGTGATATTCATTTTGACAAAACTCCCTCAGTTAAGAATCATTGTATGGAATCGGCTGCTTCTGGGCAGCCGTTTTTTTCATGTTAATAGGAAAAAATTACCCGTGAAGCTGCCTGTGTTCCTCGGCAAGCTCCCTGTAAAGCTGTGCGGCGGTCCAATTCATATTGTGCGGCGTGACCGTCGCCTTGAGCCAGACCGGAGGAATACCCGCGTCGCGGTAGGCTTTCAGGAAGGCGTCCAGCTCGTCGGAAGAAAACCCGCACATCACCATCATTTCCATGGAAAAAAAATTAAAATCCTCTCCCCGGTAGGGCTGGTTGGAAAGCCGGAAGATCGGAATGCCCGCCAGCGCGCCAATGGTTTCACCGTACTGAGGGCGGTAGATTTTTATAATACGCACGTTCAGATTATGACATAGGGTGCGAATGAGCGCGGTTTTATTTTCGTCCATGTTGAATATCAGAAGCTTTTTTGTATCCTGCAAGATGTTTCAGACTCCTTCATAAAAAATTACCAGACGAACGGAATCAGTTTTTTTGTACTCTTTTTATAATTCCTGTAAGCGTCGCCGAAGTCCTGCTCCAGCCGCTTTTCTTCTTTGTGTACCTGTACCGCCATAATCAGGAAAAAAGCGGCGAAAATTGCAGCCCCCTGCCATGAATGGAGCCATATCACGATGCCGCAGTAATAGATGATTATTCCGAGAAGCATCGGATTGCGGCAGATTTTATATGGACCGTCTGTCATGAGAATTCTTGTGCGCGGCGCGATTTCGTGGTTGAAAGCGTCCATGGGATTCCCTTTGCCGACCAGCTTCATATGCACGATCGACCAGACGCTCAGCCCGATTCCTACCGGAGCCGCAACCGCAAGGCTGATGAACCACGGCGCGCCGGGTATCGCACAGCCCGAAGCCAGCCACATCATCGCAGGAATCAAAATGATAAACAGAACCAGCCCAAGCAGATAGCCGGATAGATTTCTGATTTTTTCTGAATTCACAGTTCATTCTCCTTCCGATGCGAAAATATAATACAACTCACGCGCTGATCTGCCTATACAAAACAGAACGCGTTTTACCAAGTTCATTCAGGCAGTTGTCAAGCCCTTTCTGTGGGTGTTCTATAGGCGAAGGCATTGGATTTGAATTTCATAGTTTTCCGCTTTATCCCTTCTCTTAATCCGCCTGACCTTGCTTTTGGTCGGAGCTTTTTGGTATTCGCCCGGGATTGTTGCGTGTCCGGGTGCGTCTTGCTCGCTCGGCTTCGCCTCGCTCTCGAGGGCGCTGCCCTCGATCTCCCGCAAGGGCGCTGCCCTTGACCCGCCAGGGAGCAATGCCCCCTGGACCCCGCGCTCGCATTCGCTCGCTAATTATGCGCTGCGCGCTTGCTTTTTTCTGCTTTTTTACTTCTTCAAAATATCCCTTAATTGTTCCGCGCGGTAATCGCCGCTGATCCTCACATAATCGTAGGTCAGGTCGCAGCCGTAGGCTTCCGCCCGTCCGTCGCCGCTGCCAAGGCTGATGTCAATGATGATTTCGTCGGCCAGCAGGATTTCCTTCGCCCGCCCTTCGTCAAAGGCAACGCCCGCGCCCTTCTCACAGACAATAATCCGCCCGCGCTCCGACACGAACGCCACTTCCACCTGCGAAATATCGCATTTCGCCCCGGAATAACCGATCGCGCAGAGCACACGCCCCCAGTTCGCGTCCGAGCCGAAGATCGCCGCCTTCACAAGGCTGGAGCAGATGACGGATTTCGCGATAATGCGTGCGTTTGCCGTGTCGCAGGCGCCGTGTACCGTGCAGGTCAGCAGCCGGGTGGAACCTTCCCCGTCCCTCGCAAGCTCCCGGCAGATCGTAATGCAGACGGCCTTCAGCGCGTGGGTGAAGCGGTCGAAGGCGTAGCCTTCGCTGTCGATGACGGGATTCCCCGCCAGCCCCGAAGCCAGCACCGCCGCCGTGTCGTTGGTGGAGGTGTCGCCGTCCACCGACACCATATTGAAGGTCTGCGGAACGACTTTGGCAAGGGATTTCCGCAGCATTGCGGGGGTGATGGCCGCGTCGGTGGTGATGAAGCAGAGAATGGTCGCCATGTTGGGATGCACCATGCCGGAGCCTTTCGCCATTGCGCCGAAGCGGACGGTGGTTCCGCAGAGGTCGTATTCAAAGGAAATCTCCTTGCGGTAGCGGTCGGTGGTGAGAATCGCATCGGCAGCTTCGCTTCCGCCGTCCCGACTGAGGCGTGAAGCCAGCTCTCCGGCGGCATTCCGTATGGGGTCGAGATTGAGCGGCTGCCCGATCACGCCGGTGGAAGCGACGATCACGTCCTCCGGCGCAATGCCCATTGCTTCGCCGGCAATGCGGCACATCTCGCGGGCTTTTTCCTCCCCGTCGGCGTTGCAGGTGTTGGCGTTGCCGCTGTTGCAGAGAATGCCCTGCGCCCAGCCGTCCGAAATATTCTCCCTAGTCACGGCAATGGAAGCGCCCTTGACAAGATTCTGGGTGTACGCGCCGGCGGCGGAACACCGCACGTCGCACCGCACCATGGCGAGATCGCGCTTGTTCCTGTTCCGGCGCATGCCGCTGTGCATTCCGGCCGCCTGAAAGCCGAGCGGCGCGGCGATTCCGCCCGGAATGACGCGGGAATGGGATAATCTGAGAAGAAATTTAGACATACAGTTAATCCTTTAATCTTGGTTGACCGGCTTGTCATTGTCGAGTTTCTCATGACAGTCGGGGCATTCGTCATAGAGGATGTCAGGAATTCCGAAAAGCGTTGTCTTTACAATTTTTTTCGAACCGCATTTCGGGCAGAACAGAAAGTCCTTGTTTCTGCCGCTCAGAATGCTGCAAATGACCGCAAACACCAATGCGAGAGAGAGCAGCGCGAAGAGCGCTGAGAAATATCCTATCCTTACAAAAATCATTAATTGAAGAAGAAAAAACACGGCACAGTAAAGGACGAATGCGAGAAACGAAAACAGCTTGCGGGAATGAAAATATTCTTTTCTTGATTTCATAAGAAGTCAATCCTCCACGTATTTTTTGATAAGGGCGAGCAGCAGGGTGGAAATGGCCGCAATGATGGTTGACCATGTGGCGACGAATTTCAGGAAAGTCTTGACCGGATTGTCGTCGTCCGAAATGAAGACAGCGGTCGGCCCGTCGGAGCCGCCGATAATTCCCAGCCGCTTCTGCCCTTTGCCGGTGAGATTTCTGACGCCGGTGGCAAGACCGATCACGCTGAAAAAGCAGAGGATCAGCGACGCGGTTTTTTTATAAAAATTTCTGAATATGTCCATAATGAAAACTAAAATATTTTGTAAAATCATGCAGCAGCCCGATTGATTCAGGCTGCTTTTTTGTGGGCTTCAAAGTATAAATTCCATCCCGATTTTCTGCGGGACAAGTCCTAGGCTCTCGTAGAATCGGATGGCGGAAGGATTGCAGCACCAGACATTCAGCGTGACGTTGTAGCAGCCGGAATCTCTGGCAAATTGCAGGACGAATTCATAGAGCGCCCGCCCGATGTGCTGCCCCCGGCAATGCCCGTCCACACAGAGATCGTCGATGTAGAGCGTTTTGATGTCCGTCACGCAGGTATCGTCCGGATGGTGCTTGAAAAGGCAGAAGGCGTATCCCTTCACGCCGTCCTCCGTATCGGCGACGAAAATCGGGCGGCTGTCGTCCGGAATCAATTCCGCGAGCTGCTCCGGGGTGTATTTCGTTCCGTCCGGCTTGAAAAGGTCGGGTCTGCCCTCGTGATGCACATGGCAGACCTGCCGCAGCAATTCGCTGAGCGCCGGAATGTCATTTGGTGTAGCCCTGCGGATGGTCATGTTTCAATTTCTCCTTTGGTCAGAAAAATGGAATTTAGCGGGGAGTGAGAAGTGAAAAGTGGGGAGAAAGTGGACAGTGGCTAGTGGTCAGATGAACTGCTTCTCACTTCCCACTCACTGTCCACTAATCACTTATTATTCAGCCTATCAATTCCCTGATTCTCGCGACATTGGCAAGGGTATTCTCCTTGGCGGGGCCGCCGGCGCTCTTGCGCTGGCTGACGCAGAGATCGAGATTGATGGCCTCGTACACGCCCTCGTCGAAGGCGTCGCAGATCGCCTTGTATTCTTCAAGGGGAAGGGTTTCCAGCGTTTCGCCCTTCTCAATGCACTTTGCGACAAGGGTGCCTGTCGCCTTGTAAGCGTCGCGGAAGGGAAGGCCCTTCCTGACCAGATAATCCGCGCAGTCGGTGGCGTTGATAAAGCCCCTTGCGGCGGCGGCACGCATGTTGTCTTTCAGCACCGTCATGGTGTCCAGCATGGGAATGAAGGTGGTAATGCACATCTTGACCGTGTCGAAGGAATCGAAGATCGCCTCCTTGTCCTCCTGCATATCCTTGTTGTAGGCCAGCGGAATGCCCTTCATGACGGTGAGCAATGTCATGAGGTCGCCGAAGACCCTTCCCGATTTGCCGCGCACAAGTTCGGCGATGTCGGGATTTTTCTTCTGCGGCATGATGGAAGAGCCGGTGGAAAAGGCGTCGTCCAGCTCGATGAATTTGAATTCCCACGAGCACCAGAGGATGATTTCCTCGGCGAAGCGGGAGAGATGCACCATGACGATGGCCAGCGCGGAGGCCAATTCAAGGCAGAAATCCCGGTCGGAAACGCCGTCAAGGCTGTTGCGGGAATAATCGTCCATGCCGAGAGCGGCGGTGGTAAGAGCGCGGTCAATTCCGTAAGTTGTGCCGGCAAGGGCGCAGCTCCCGAGGGGATTGACGTTCATGCGCTTCTTGGCGTCCCGAATGCGGTCGATGTCGCGCAGGAGCATTTCGGCATAGGCGAGCAGGTGATGCCCGAAGGTGATGGGCTGGGCGCGTTGCAAGTGGGTGTAACCCGGCATGACGGTCTCGGCGTTTTCCTCCGCCCTGTCGCAGATGACCTTCACAAGCTCTTGGAGGTCGGCGAGAATGCCGTCCGCCTGCTGCCGGAGGTTCAGCCGGATATCCAGCGCCACCTGATCATTCCGGCTGCGGGAGGTGTGCAGGCGCTTGCCGGTGCTGCCGAGGCGGGAAGTCAGTTCGCCTTCCACGAAGGTGTGAATGTCCTCGGCTTCCATGTCAATGGCAAGCGCGCCGCTTTCGATGTCGGCGAGTATGCCCTTTAAGCCCTCGATGATTTTATCGGCCTCCGAGCGGTCGATGATGCCGCAGGTGCCGAGCATATCGGCGTGCGCCATACTGCCCTCGATGTCCTCGCGGAACATCCGGCTGTCGAAGGAAATGGAGGAATTGAAGTCGTTTGTCTTTTTGTCGATCGCCTTAGAAAAGCGTCCCTGCCAAAGCTGCATTTTTTGTATAGTCTCCTTTGTTTATTTACTTTATTTACTTACTTCTTCTTGGTGAACTCCGAGAAATCAATGATCGTGCTGCCGTCCGTCACCATCGGCAGCTCGCCGTTCCATTTCTTCATCATCTCGTAGCGGATCAGATTCTCATTCAGCGACTTGCTCAGAATGTTGTTCGCCTTCGCCTGCGCCTCCGACTGAATGCGGAGTGTCTCGGCTTCGGCCTCCGCCTTGACAATGGCCTCTTCCTTCTCGGTCCTGGCCTTCAGAAGCCGCTGCTCGGCTACCTGCTTTTCCTCGATGGCGGCAATATACGCCTCGGAGAATTCAAAATTGATGATATTGACGTCCTCAACGAAAATGCCGTTCTTGTTGAGCTTGTTGTTCAGTTCCTCGATCAAGCCCTGCGAAATGAGCGAACGGTTGGCGACGCTCTCCTCCGCGGTGTACTTCGCGGTGATGGCCTTCAAAACTTCATTCACCGCAGGACTCACCAGAATGGTTTCATAATCGCTGCCCACGTTCTTGTAAATGGCGTAGGATTTGTCCTTGGAAACGCGGTAATTGATGGCGAGTCTGGTTTCCACCGTCTGCAAATCCTTGGAGAACGCCTCGGTTTCGACCTCCAGCTTGACAATGCGGTTGTCCATCTTGATGATGGTCTGAATGAAGGGAATTTTGAGGTGAATGCCCTCCTGCAATACGTTCTCGCTGACATTTCCCAGCGTGTTGATGACGCCTGTGTGACCCGCGTCCACAATGGTGATGCTGTTGAACAGCACAATGAGCACGACAAGCACCGTCACGACCAGCGCAATGGCCTTCTTGGGAATGTCAAAGGTCTTCTTTTCGTTGATAATAACCGGCATGATAAATTCGTCCTTTCAAAATAAATGATAAAATGAAAAAAATAGTGGTTAAGCGCGTTTTCGTGAACGCCGGAACACACACACCAGCGCCATGATCATAATGGCCGCACCTGACAGTACCATGTCCGCGGTGTGGTTTGTCCTGCGAGGCGCGTGCCGGCCTGCGTCGGCCGGGGAGACGGAAGGGGGCGCGTCATGACCGGCGGAGGAAAGGGAACTGTCGTCCCCTTCTTGGGAAGAAGGCGGGGAAGACGCTGCTTCCGTGCCGGCCGGATCCGGCTTGTCGGACATGTCGATGTGTTCAAAGAAATCATTCACGCCCGGGGTGTCGTTGCCGACGGTGGTGTAGGCAAGCCCGAATTTGCGGCAGTCGTAGCGTCCGCTTTCCTCCACCTTGACCGAGATAATCTGGCTCTTGTTGCAGTCGAAGCCCTCCTTTGCCATATCGAGGGCGGTTTTTCCCCCGAACCGGGAAAGAACCTTGTCGCTCCAGTTCACGACGATCTGATTTTCCTTCCAGAGATGCAGATATACCTTCTGTACCTGATAGGTTCCGTACTGCTTGGCGCTGGCGGAATATTCCGAAGGGTCGCCGCTGATCTTTGCCGCTTCGAGAACGGTCTTTGCGTCCAGCATGTGTGCGCCGTGGCCGTATTCGCCCTTGATGTCGTGAGCCAGAATGACCTTCGGCCTGAATCGCCTGACCTGTTCCACCTGAAAGGCCATCACCTTCCTGTATCCGCCGAATTCCCTCGCGGCGTCATCGGCGCTGTAGCGGCTGTCGTTGACGTCCAGAAAGGGGGAAATCACCGGGTAATGCCGTATGCCCACCAGCCAAAGGGCATTGAGCCGCTCGTGGTTGCGGATGGTGGCGTTGTTGTGATTGGTGAGATAGACCACCTGCACATCGTACCCCAATTCACCGGCGTAATAGGGCATAGCGCCGCCGAACCAGAGGAATTCGTCGTCCGCGTGCGCCGGCATGACCATCAGATCGGCTCTTTCACATGGCGGCTGCCAGAGCTGCACCCAGTCGGGAAGCGCCCCCTCGGAAAAGGCGTACAGGTCGGTCAGTCCGCTGTAGGCGGGCATGGTAAGCACGAAGGAAGCGACGTCCTGTTCCAGCCGGATGAATTTATGCGCGTAATTTTCCTGCCCCGGCCTGATTTTGGTGCCGTCGGGCAGCGTAATGACCCATTCCGATTCCTTTTCAAATTTGATATAGAGATTCCGGAAGGGCTGCTTTGATTTCACTGTGAAGTTTGTTCTTTTTTTGACCCTGATCTTTGTTTTTTCCTTGTTGTCGAGCACCAGCCGGCAGTCCTGCTCCCGGTCGGAACAGGTGACGGAAAGCGCAATCTTCTCCGCCTTTTCCCCTTCCGCCGACACGGTGATTCCCGGCAGCGTCAGGAAACTGACGATCATGGCGGCTATCAACAACCAGCTGCGGCCTCTTTTCAATGCAATTTCCTCCGCTCCGGAATGAATTTGTGTCCTTCCGCCCCCTGCCAAAATAAAACGGCAGGGCGGAAAAAAGCCTGTTTTCCCTGCCCTGCGCGATGAATGACCGGATAGCGGTCGGAAAATTATTGATCCTGTCTGGCGGCAGCCTGTTCCTTCATAGCCTGAACCTTAATGGGCAGTCCGAAAAGGTTGATGAAGCCTGCCGAATCGTTCTGGTCGTAAACCTCGTCCTCGTCGAAGGTGGCGATGTCCTCGTCATAGAGGGAATAGGGAGATTTCACGCCCGCGTCGATGATGTTGCCCTTGTAGAGCTTGAGTCTCACGTCGCCCGTGACCTTCTCCTGCGTGCTGTCCACAAAAGCCGAAAGCGCTTCGCGAAGGGGAGTGTACCACTGGCCGAAATAGACCAGTTCCGCAAAGCGGATGGCAACCTGCTGCTTGTAGTGGTAGGTGTCGCGGTCAAGGCAGATTTCCTCCAGCTTGTTGTGGGCGTGATAGAGAATGGTGCCGCCGGGGGTTTCGTAAACGCCGCGGCTCTTCATGCCGACCAGACGGTTCTCCACCATGTCGGCAATGCCGATGCCGTTCTTGCCGCCCAGCTCGTTGAGCGCCGCGACCATCGCGGGGCCGTCCAGCTTTTCGCCGTTGAGCGCCACCGGAATGCCCTTCTCAAAGCTGAGGGTGATGTAAGTCGCCTCGTCGGGAGCTTTCTCGGGGGAAACGCCCATTTCAAGGATCTTGTCGTACATCGGCTCGTTCCACGGATTTTCCAGGTCGAGGCCTTCATGCGAAAGGTGCCAGAGGTTCTTGTCCTTGGAATAGTTGGTTTCTCTGTTTATCTTAAGAGGAATGTTGTGCTGCTCGGCGTACTCGATCTCCTGCTCGCGGCTCTTGAATTCCCATGTTCTCCAGGGGGCGATGATCTTCATCTGGGGAGCGAAGCGCTTGATGGCCAGCTCGAAGCGCACCTGATCGTTGCCCTTGCCGGTGCAGCCGTGGCAGATGGCGTCCGCGCCTTCCGCCAGAGCGATCTCGACGATTCTCTTGGCGATGATGGGGCGGGCGAAGCTGGTGCCGAGGAGGTACTTGTTCTCATAAACCGCGCCGGCTTTCAGCGTGGGATAGACATAATCGTCCACGAATTCCTTCTTGAGGTCGGCGATATAGAGCTTGCTGGCGCCGGTGGCGATGGCCTTTTCCTCCAGGCCGTCCAGCTCGGTGCCCTGTCCCACGTCGCCCGAAACGGCGATGACCTCGCAGCCGTCGTAATTCTCCTTGAGCCACGGAATGATGATGGATGTGTCCAGTCCGCCGGAATAGGCGAGTACTACCTTTTTGATCTCAGACATGTGTTGTTCCTCCGTTACTGTTTTGAATATGCATACCGCTCAGTGCCTAACGGAAATATTCTATCACATCTGTGCGGCATTTGCAATGACAAAATTAATTATACGGCGGGACGCTGCATAAATCAAGTACAAAAATGCATATTTATTCAGTTTTTGCAATTTTCGTGCAATTGGGGAGATTTCCACTCCGTATGCCGGAATTTATGGGTAATTTTCCGTGTATTTGCGGAAAATTCAATCTTTCTGCGGTTTGCTCCGGGAGATGAATCGGGTGGAATTCTGCTTGGATTCACCTTTTGAATGAATAAATATTCATTATATTCAATATTAATGAATATTTATCCGCAAAAAAACCAAGGCGGCAGGTGCGCCGAAGAAGCATACCTGCCGCCGGAAATTCAAATGTCTGCTGTTAGAGCCTGTTCAGAATCTCTCCACGCACGTCTGGCTGGCATCTTTTCCGCCATATTTTGCCAAAATCCTCGTTAATACACAAAGTATTGCCTGCGGTTTTGGCGTCATCTGGCGAAAAATCTGACGGCGCCATCCGCAC
>JAFRXY010000109.1 GCA_017441385.1 Clostridia bacterium
ACAATCAACACCGCTCACGTTGAGTACGAGACTGACAACCGTCACTATGCTCACGTTGACTGCCCCGGACATGCTGACTACGTTAAGAACATGATCCCCGGTGCTGCTCAGATGGACGGCGCTATCCTCGTTGTTTCTGCTGCTGACGGCCCCATGCCCCAGACCAGAGAGCACATCCTTCTTTCCCGTCAGGTCGGCGTTCCCTACATCGTTGTTTTCATGAACAAGGCTGATCAGGTTGACGATCCCGAGCTGCTCGAGCTTGTCGAGATGGAAATCCGCGAGCTGCTCAGCGAGTACGAATTCCCGGGCGACGATGTTCCGATCATCACCGGTTCCGCTCTGGCTGTTCTCGAGTCCACCAGCACCGATATCAACGCTCCCGAGTACAAGTGCATTCTTGACCTCATGGATGCTGTTGACGAGTATATTCCCACTCCTGAGAGAAAGGCTGACCAGCCCTTCCTTATGCCTATCGAAGACGTCTTCACCATCACCGGCCGCGGCACTGTTGCTACCGGTAGAGTGGAGAGAGGCCGTCTGAACCTCAACGAGGAAGTCGAAATCGTCGGTCTGTCCGATGAGAAGAGAAAGACCGTTGTTACCGGTATCGAAATGTTCCGCAAGCTCCTCGACTATGCTGAGGCCGGCGACAACATCGGCGCTCTGCTCCGCGGTATCCAGAGAACCGACATCGAAAGAGGTCAGGTTCTGGCAAAGCCCGGTTCCATTCATCCGCACACCAAGTTCCATGGCCAGGTTTACGTTCTGACCAAGGACGAAGGCGGCCGTCATACTCCTTTCTTCAACAACTATCGTCCTCAGTTCTATTTCAGAACCACTGACGTTACCGGCGTCATCGCTCTGCCCGAAGGCACCGAGATGTGCATGCCCGGCGACAACGTCGAGATGGACGTTGAGCTGCTCAAGGAAATCGCTATCGAGCCCGGTCTCCGCTTCGCTATCCGTGAAGGCGGCCGTACCGTCGGTTCAGGCGTTGTTACCGCTGTCAACGAGTAATTCTTTCCTATTGCTCTCCCCTCTTGCCCGGTTTCGACCCCGCAAGAAAAACAACGTAATTCCATGAATAATAACCGACGGAAGACCGTAATAAGCATTTACCTTCGGAAATCGGTTTGATTCCCGGACAATTTACGTCAATTTATAAAAATTCAATCCGCGCCCGCTGTCGAAGAAAGACGGTGTGCGCGGATTTTTTCTTTTTCTTCTTATTAGGTACTTGATATTTTTCTGTCCGTATGGTAGGATATTTTTTACAGAATGCCGCAATAACGGAGGTTTATCTGAAATATGAACGAAACACAGAAGGAAATTATCACATCGGCTATGGCAAAGGCGCTGGCTATCGTTTACATTGTCATTTTTATCATAGGCCTCACAAAGCTGATTACCTACCGCAGTGTCACGGGGTGCCTGTTTGAGCTGCTTTTCATCATTGCCGTCCCGCTGCTTGTCTTCTTATTCGCACGGAGTCGAGACAAAATTTCATTTCCCGCGGCCATCGCGGGGCTGGCCGTTCGTCCCGACAACACCAGAAAAGCTCTGACCGGACGGCTCAGAGCCTACATTTTTGACAGTGTATCCTTTGCCGCCGTGATCGCCCTCTTCATCGGCATATCCGATATCTGGCAGGCCTACCGGGGCGGCAGTCTGACGCGGCTGGGCAACTGGCTGGACTCCATTGGCTCCGTGCTGGTGCAGTTTCTGATCTATTTCGCCGCGTTTTTTATCTTTGATTATTTTTTATACGAATGCAAGGCCAAGAAGAACAGGGAGCAAAAATGAATCACAATGAACTGACGGATTTCCGCTATGAATCGCTCTGGCGGCTTTACTCCGCCGAAATGCCGGACTTCCTTGCCCGGCTGTCGGAAACGCCGCCCATGCAGCGCCTAAAACAAATCGGCATGAACTGCGGCTGTGAATATGTTGCACTTCACGCTAATGACATGTGCCGGAGATACACCCGATTTGAGCACAGTGTGGGCGTTGCGCTGATTGTGTGGTACTTCACGCACGATGCAAGGCAGGCGATCGCCGGACTCTTCCACGACATTTCCACCCCCGCCTTCGCGCATGTGGTGGATTTCCTGAACGGCGACCACCTCACGCAGGAATCCACCGAGAGCCGCACCGCAGGGATGATAGAGAATTCCCCCGAAATTCAGGCGATTCTCAATGAATTGAACCTCACCACCGCCGACGTCTGCGACTACCACCTCTTCCCTATCGCCGACAATCCTTCCCCGCGGCTTTCCGCCGACCGGCTGGAATACACCTTCGGCAATTTCATTCAGTACGGCGTGTGCGGCTCGGACGAAATTGCGCGGTTCTACGGCGATCTTTCCGCCGGAATCAACGAGCACGGTCAGCCGGAAATTATTTTCAATACACCCGGAATCGCGGAGGAATTTTCACTGTTCTCCATGCAATGCTCCTATGTGTATATATCCGATTCTGACAGGTTTACGATGGAGTATCTTGCGGAAGTGCTGAAGAGAGCCATACAGGAACCGAGCGGACTGACCGTGGACGACCTTTACACCACCGAGGAAAGAGTGATCCGAAAGCTCAAGAAAAACGGCATTAACAACAATATATGGTATACCTACACTAAAATTAAGGCCGTACAGCGCACTTCACGGCCGATTCCCGATACATTCTGCGTGAAGGTCAACGCCAAGCGGCGTTACCTTGACCCATATGTAAAGGAAATCGGACGCGTCACCCAATTCAGCGAAAGTTACCGCAAAGAGGTAGACAAATTCCTCGCGATCCGCTTTGACGAATGGCTGAGCGAGCCGAAAGCGTAGAATGAAAAAAGAACCGGAAACAGACCTCCCATGCAAGAGCTGTTTCCGGTTTTATTATTTTAACGCATGATTTCCTGTTGAAAATCGGAAAAATTATGGAAAAATGTCACTTCACGTTGCTGTCGTAGAAGGCGAGGAATTTCGCGAACAGACTTTCATCCAGAGAATGACTCCATCTGCCCCGGTCGAGATGCTGATGAATGTAATCCGCCTTGTCCTTGGCAAAGCGATCCTTGTTCTCCGCCGCCTGATCATCGTAATCCAGCGTTTCCTTCCATTTGTCAAATTCCGCGTTGAATTCGTTGATATATGTCCTGTCATTTATATAGTTGTGCCCTTTGTCCTCAAAGCGCAGGAAGGTAAATCGCGTGTCGTCCTTGTATTTTTGATAAAACGCATCGTAGCCGTATTCGATGGGAACTACATCGTCATCTGCGCTGTGCACGATCATGACCTTCGCGTCGCTGGCGGCAAATCCCTGCATGGCGTTATTCGTGGCGTATTGGCCGTATTTCACCCACTCGTGCAGCTTGACAAAGGGCATCATGGTGTAGATGCCGTCGCCCGCTTCATGCTTGCCGCCCGCTTCAAAGAGATCGGCGGAGGCATTGCAGCCGGAGCATTCGATGACCGCCTTGACTTCCGGGTGATAGGTCAGCACGCTGCACACGCTGTAGCCGCCCCAGCTATGGCCGAACAGACCGATGGGCAGGTCCGGGAAGTTCCCGCTTTCCTCCACGAAGGTGATCGCGTGGTCGAGATCGACCGCGCCCTGCGGGAATCCGCCTACTCCCTCGCCCTCGCTCTCGTCGCATCCCGTCGCGTCGTAGGCAAAGACGTAATATCCGTTCTTGGCGAAGAAATCGGCGCAGTCCATGTAGGAATTGTGCCCGCCGCCGCCGAATCCGTGAGCGATCACGATAATACCGCGCTGGTTTTCCCCCGCGCTGTAGAGATAGCCTTGCAGCTTCTGCCCCTTGTCGGAGGTGAAGGTGTAGGAGGTGCGGTTCAGCCCTTCAAAATCCTCCAGCCGCAGCAGAAGCGGCTCATAGCTGTCGAAGCGCTGATTGATATTCTGGTCATACAGCATGACGGACAGCGCCCACCAGCCGGCGATGAGCAGGGTGAGAATACTCGCGAAGACAATCAGCAGTATTTTGCCGAGCTTGGATTTTTTGGCCTTTTGGGTCTTTTCTTTTTTCATCATTCAATCCTTCTCTCGAATGGGAATCATTTCAAGTAAAGTATAGCATATGGCGGCCGGGAAAATATTGAAATTTTATGAACGCTATGACGGCGGCCTGCATCGGTCGGCGCATAATTTTTTTGAAAATTTTTTAAAATAAAATTTCAAAAAAACGGTCCGAATCGGGTACGTCAAGCGTGTATAGAGTGATGGAGCATTCATCAGAATGTTGAAGGAGGTTTTTGAAAGCAAAATGACAAATGAAGAAGTAATCGAAAGATACGCCGAGCTGGTCATGACGCTGGCCAATGCCAACGTGACATTGCCATCGGACGCGGAGGACGTATTTCAGGAGGTCTTTCTCCGATACATAGACAAAAAGCCTGCATTCCGCGATGAAGATCACGCGCAGGCATGGTTCATCAAGGTGACGATGAATCTCATCCGCAGTATGTACCGCAAACACGAATATGCCAAGCGCACCGACATCGAGGACGGGGCGGTGGACTGGGAGCAGTCGGCGCGGACGCTCACGGGGGAAAGGGTGCTGGACGAGCGGTTTGCCGAGCTGATGGACAGCGACATCGACTTTGGTGACGTCATGGCGCAGATGAAGCCGGATTACAAGGCGGTGCTGATGCTGCAATACGACTGCGGCTACACCGTCAGGGAAACGGCAAGAATATTGGGGAAAAGCGAAGCGTCGGTCAAGGGACTGACCGCAAGAGCAAAGCAGCAGTTTGTGGAACTGGTAACGAAAGGAGAGGGCAGAGCATGAACGAGAAACTGACACTTTTCACAAAATCGAGAGAAAAAACGCCCTTCGTCACACGCGGCAGCACGGTATCGGACGACCTGAAAGCCCGCACGCTGGCGGCAATGGCGCAGAGGGAGCAGGAGAATGCGGAAAAGGCAACGGAAAAGCAGGAAAAGAAAGCAGTCCGCAAAAATACGTTAGTTCGTGCGGCGGTGATAGCAGCGATCATTACGCTGATTATTGTCGTTACACCCATCCGAGGTTATGTTGTAAGCGCGGCGGAGAACGCGTGGAACGGAATCATCGAGTGGATTGACGGACACGGCTGGATTAATCCGTTTTATAGAGCTCTTGACGGATATTCTGAATTTCCCTATAGTGAGCAGGGAGGAGTGACTTCAAAAAACGCCAGACTCACTACACAGCAAATAAGCTCTGAAATGATTGACTTTGATATTTCGGATTTCAAACTGATTAAGGCAAAAGAGCCATATACTCGTGATCGCTATCAAAAGGAAATAAACTTAAATGCGCATTTTGATTGTAACATAAATCAGTATTTATCCAATTCAAAAAATAATCACACCACAGAAAAGCTATGCATTCATGTAAATAAAATACTGCTTACCAAGTTTACTTCCGATGATTACCCCAACGGATTTACTGACTCAGAATTATGCTGCAAGATAAAAGGCAGACCACAATCTTGTTATTCTGAAAAAGCCATTGAAAAAAAAGGAGTCATTTACTATCCCGAAAGGTATGAATGTGATATTTCGTCCTCATCATCTGTAGAGTTTGCGTTTTTAAAAAAAGGAGAGTTATGTTTTAAAGCTATATATAATTGCTCAACAGACGAGCTTGTCTATACGGATGATGAAGAAGTATATGAGGACCGACTAGATAAATGTTATATTACATGGTGCGCACCAAAGTACGCTGATCTGATAGATCTTGATAGTCATCCTGAACTTGGAGAGGCAATAGATCAATTAAGGGATTTTCTGTTAATAGTTAAACCTGATAAGATGGAAATATCCTCCGCATGCATTATTTTTGAAGAAAAAACAGATTGGCTAAGAACAAAAGACCGTCAGGTAATGGAAGCACTGAAAAACGAAGGCTATAATTTTGTCGAAGAGTATTATTATGAAGTGTTGGAGGACGGCTCTGAAAAAGAAATTCTTGACAGCTATTTGGCACATAAAATAAATGTAACCATATTCAAAGGTTATAATCCGAAATATTATGATGTGGAAAAGGAATCGAAAAACAACCAAAAGCTGATAGAAGAGTTTAATTCACGGGTCGGATAAGAAACGATACATACCATGATTTCAAACGGTTTCTTTCAACCCCATTCCGCTTTTGCTTGACCTTTTTCCTTTTTTGTGATATAATTTAATTGCAAGGAGGAATGAACCCCATGTCAGACAGCAAAATCAACCGTGAATACAAAGACCGGCTTTTCAGATTCATCTTCGGCAATCCGGAGAAGAAGGAGTGGACGCTCAGCCTTTACAACGCCATGAACGGCTCCCATTACACCAACCCCGATGACCTGACCTTCAATACCATCGAAGACGCGGTGTATATGAGCATGAAGAACGACGTGTCGTTCCTCATTGCCGATACCTTCAATTTCTACGAGCATCAGTCCACCTTCAACCCGAATATGCCCATGAGACTGCTGATTTACGCCGGCATGATCTACGACAGCTATATTGAAACACACGCGTACTATCACCGGTTCAGTTCCCTTCAGCAGCACGCCCCCACGCCGAAATGCGTCTGCTTCTACAACGGAACGACGGAAACCGAGGACAGAATCATATTAAAGTTATCGGATGCGTTTGCGCCTGGTTCTGACCCGGATATCGAGGTCAGGGTGACGATGATCAATATCAATTACGGTCACAACGGGGAGTTGCTCAAAGCCTGTAAGCCGCTGAGCGATTATTCACTCTTCGTATATAGCGTGAGGGATAATTTGAAAAGATCACGCAATCTTGAAGATGCAATAGATATGGCTATTGCGGAGATGTCGGAAGATTCCATTATCAAACCATTTTTAATGACAAACAGAGCGGAGGTAAAGAGTATGTTCATCACCGAATACGACGAAGCAAGAACCTTTGCGGAACAAAAAGAGGAAGGCAGAGAATTAGGTAGAGAAGAAGGCAGAGCGGAAGGCAGAGCGGAAGGCACCCTCAAAACTTTGGCCGGGCTTGTCAGGGACGGACTGCTCACCATTTCCCAAGCCGCTGAAAGGGTCAACATGACTGTTCCCGAATTCGAGCTGAAAATGCAGTCGGTATAATCCGCAGCCTTTTCAGCTCCCATAATTCCCCAAAGAGCCGACGGCTCGTACTGCGACAGGCAGACGGGCTGCGGCTCTTTTTGCGAATGCAGCCCGCCAAAAAAACCTCCGGCGGAAAGCATACTTCCTTCCAGCCGGAGGTTTTGTTATTTTGAAACAGTCAGATATTGATAAAATTGAAAATATTGAAAATATTGAAAATGACTGCTGTTTTTAAATCCTGAAACACTTTTGTATATCACGGCTTTCTCCGATAACAAACACGATGTCATCCGTCTGTATGACGGTATCGAAGGACGGAATAAAGACTTCCTTTCTTCGTTTGACAGTCAGGATATTCACCTTGTATTTTTTTCGGACGTCGATTTGTGAAAGGGTCTTGCCGTACCAGTCCTTCGGCACTTTCATTTCGTAGATGGAATAATGGTTATCCAGCTGAACAAAGTCTAGAATGCTGTCCGAAGCGTACTTGGTGGCGATTCGCATTGCCATTTGCTTTTCCGGATAGACCACTTCATCCGCGCCGTTTCTGAGCAGGAATTTCATCTGCACGTCATTCGTGGCGCGGGAGATCACTTTTTTGGCGCCCAGCTCACTCAGCAGCGAGGTGGTTTCCAATGAGGACTGGAACAGACCGCCCAGCGCTACAATGCACACATCGTAATTGTCTACGCCGAGGGAACGCAGGAATTCTTCGTTGGTGCTGTCCCCGATTCTTGCGTTGGTCACATAGGGCAGTATTTCATTGATACGCTCCTCGTTGATATCGACCGCCATGACCTCGCACCGGAGTTCCGCCATTCGTTTGGCAATATGGCTTCCGAATTGTCCTACGCCGATAATCAATACTGTTTTCATACGGTTTTCCTCCTTATCCGACGGATATTTTTTCAAGCGGCAGGCGTGAATATTTACTGTCTGACGACGGCAGCGCCGCGTAAATCATGGTCAGTCCCCCGACCCTGCCAAAGAACATCAGGATCATCAAAATCACACGGGACAGCGCAGACAGCTTGCCGGTAATGCCCAGTGTCAGTCCCACCGTTCCAATAGCGGAGCCTGTTTCAAACAGGCAGGTCAACAAAGGCAGGTCTTCCGTCCGGCTGATGATGACGCCGCTTGTAAAAAACAATACAAGGTACATGAAGAAGATGGCCCCCGCGCTGCGAACGGCCTCATCCGATATTCTTCTTTTAAAGCACTGGACATCGTTCCGGCGGCTGAACACCGTAATCGCGGACAGAAACAGCACCGCGACGGTGGCTGTTTTCATTCCTCCCGCCGTAGAACCGGGAGAGCCGCCGATGAGCATCAGTATGATCATAATCGCTGTGCCCGATTCGTCCATTGCGGCCAGATCGGTGGTATTGAATCCCGCCGTTCTCGTCGTAACGGACTGAAAAACGGAGCAGATCACTCTGTCACGGAACGCGACGTCCTGATATTCATAGAAAAAGAAATACAATGCCGGCAGAACAATCAGAATGGCCGAGGTCAGCAACACCACTTTGCTTTGCAGCGAATATTTTTTTAAGTGATGCTGATTGTTGCCCACATCGCTCCAGACAAGGAATCCGATACCGCCTGTCACAATCAGGAGCATAACGATGAGGTTCACATAGACATTCGTGTCGTAGGACGTCAATGACGAAAAGGGCGCCCGTATGCCGAACAGGTCAAAGCCGGCGTTACAGAATGCGGAAATACTGTGAAAAAGCGAATACCAAAGTCCCTTGAAGAATCCGAAATCCTTACAGAACGCCGGAGCGAGCAGAGCGGCTCCGATCAGTTCAATAACGGCGGAAATTTTCAGAATAAAGCCCGTCAGTTTGACGATGCCCCCCACCTGCGGCGCGGAAATGGATTCCTGCATGGTGCTTCGCTGCCACAGGCCTATTTTTTTTCCGGACGCCATCATAATCGCGAGTCCGATAGTGATAACACCCATGCCGCCGATCTGAATGAGAATCAGAATGACGGTCTGCCCGAACAGCGACCAGTAGGTCGCCGTATCCCTCACCACCAGACCGGTTACACAGGTGGCGGAAACAGCCGTGAACATGGCGTCGGGAAAGGACGTGAAACATCTCTCACGCGAGGAAATCGGCAGCATCAGAAGCAGCGTTCCCAGAAGGATCAGTGAAAAGAAACTCAATATAATAACCTGAAATGAGTTAAGATTCTTTCTTTTGATCTTTAAAAATTGTCGATTCATTTTGCATTTCTGCCACATGGAATAGCACCTTCATTCAAATTCCCTTATAACAGGAAAAATGGCATAGTCCCCCGCAATGTGGTAAATCTGAAATGATGAAATCACAACCGACCACAGGAGCAACTATGCCATGTAAATGGTAACACAGGATATGAAAAAATCAGTCCTTGACCGCGAGACGCTTTTCGATGAGGGCGATAACCTCTTCCAGCGTGCGCAGGCGGGCGTATTTCTTGTCGTTGGATTCCACAATAATCCAAGGTGCGCTGGGGGTATTGGTCTTTTCAATCATCTCGTTGACCGCGACCTCGTATTCTCCCCATTTCGCGCGGTTGCGCCAGTCCTCGTCGGTGATCTTCCACTGCTTTGAGGGGGTGTTCTGGCGGGCGGTGAAGCGCATCAACTGCTCGTCGCTGTCGATTTGCAGCCAGAATTTCACGACGATCGCCCCGAAGCTGGTCAGGCTGTATTCAAAGCGGTTGATTTCGTCGTAAGCCTGCTTCCATTCCTCCTCGGTGCAGAAGCCCTCGATGCGTTCCACCAGCACCCGGCCGTACCATGTGCGGTCGAAAATCGCGGTGTGTCCGTCCTTGGGCAGCCGCGTCCAGAAACGCCAGAGGAAGTGACGCTGCTTCTCGTCCGGCGACGGGGAGCCGATGGGCAGCACTTCATAGCCGCGCGGGTCAAGCGCCTGCGTGATGCGGCGGATATTGCCCCCCTTGCCGGCCGCGTCCCATCCTTCATAGGCAATCACAAGCGGAATCCTGCGGCGGTAAAGCTCGTTTTGCAGCACGAACAATCTGTCTTGCAGCGTTTTCAGGCGCTTCTTGTAGTCATTGTCCGACACCTTCAAGGACAGATCGACGTCGCTTAAGGCAACGGAAACCTGCGGCCGGGTGGGTGAGGAAATCTCTATCCGCTCGGGGTTGACGTGAAGTCCCCGGCTCTTCTGCTCGAGAGCGCGTTCCATCGCTTTGATCATAACGGAGTACATGGTGATGGAAGCGGTGTCCCTGTCGGATGTGTTGATGACGTGCCACGGCGCGGCGGCGGTATTGGTGCGGTCGAACAGTTCGCAGAGCATGCGGTAGACCTTGACGTAATTCTCATTTTGTTTTAAATCCGACTTCTTGACCCTCCACGCGGTGGACTTGACGGATTTCAGCTTGTTGAAGCGCTTCTTCTGCTCCTCGCTGGAAATGTGCAGGAAGAATTTGATGACCAGATAGCCCTCGGCTGTCAGCTGGGATTCAAAGTCGAGAATGCGGTAGATTTTTTCATCGTCCTCTTCCTTGAGCTTCTTGCCCTCCTTGAAGTCGATGCAGCGGTACCAGCTGCGGTCAAAGACGGAAATATTGCCGTTCACCGGTATGTTCTGCCAGTAACGGTGCATGGGCGGGAATCGCCGTTCCTCGTCGGTGGGCTTGGTCATGGAATAGACCTTGAAGCCTCTGGGGTCGAGCGAACGGATGAGCCGGCCGATCATGGTGCCCTTGCCGGACGCGCTCCAGCCCTCGAACACCACGACGGTGGGAATGCCCGCCGCCTGCATTTCGCGCTGCAATTCGCCGAGCCGCACTTCCAGCTCTTCCTGTGAGGAATAGACCTCGCGCTTGGCTTCCTCTACGCCCTTGTCAAATATGTCAAACATTTTCTTATCCTCCGATTTTATTATAATATTGGATTATCATGTATTATACAGGCATTTTTTATTATGTTCAACATGGATATTGTTAAATTTATATATATTTTCAGTTTTTCAAATAAGATTTTGATGTTTTTTATAATTTTTTCTTTCTTCAAAAAAAATGACAAAAACCTATTGACAAAACGAAAAATCCGTATATAATTATATAAGTCGCCCGGAGATAATGGACGGAAATAAAAAAATATTGCGGAATTGTGTAAGGGTAGCACGACAGACTCTGACTCTGTTTGTCTGGGTTCGAATCCTAGTTCCGCAGCCATCCAAGCAACCTCTTTTGCCAGACTCGGCAGGAGAGGTTTTTTGTTGTTGATTTTTCTTCCGGAATCAGGTATAATCAGTGTAAAATGGTTTTTCCGCCAACACCGTACTGATCGGAATACCGTGAGGAGTTTCTATAATAAAATGAAAAAAGCGACGAGAGAATTTCTTGCCAAGATTGCGAAGGAAGCGGCTCTGCTTCCCTTTCACGGAGCGGTTGACGGTATGGAGTCCAATCTCGCGCCGATTGTTCATTCCTTTCCCACGTGGAGCCTGCGGGAAGCGGAAGGAGTATGGTGCGCGGCGTTTGTCTATTATTGCTGCAAAGAAGCGGGATTCGGGATTCCGTACAGACCCAAGGAATGTAAAACCTGTCACCTCGCCGGCTGTCTCGGCTGGGAGGAATTTGCCCTCGGCGTCCGGCGGATCGAATACCGTAAGGCGGCAGAGGATTTCATTCCGGAAGCGGGAGATATAGTAATCTACGACAGGGTGTTTGAGAACAGGGTGCACGACCACATAGGAATCATTCTCGAAAACCGGGGGCACACCATTCTTGCCGCAGAAGGAAACATCGACAACCGGTCCGGTCTCATCCAGCGCCCCATCGACGGGCATATCCGGGCGTATATCCGGATTCCGGACGGATATCGGCACAGCGCGGAATGAACCAGACTGAACAGGAGGGATTCTTTTATGGAACAATCGCTTATTTCAGACAATATCCGCATCTTCAAAGCGGACGATATGGCGGAGTATATTCCCCTGATCGACCCGGAAGAAGCGGAGGAATTGATCAAAGAGGTCGAGGAAGACAGCGATGAGATTTTTGCCATCGGGCTGAAAGAAAACGAAGAAGCTGAGGAAAAAGTCATAGGTTTCGCCTACATCGAAGACGACGACGAGGGATTTTATTACGTCTATATCTTCCCGGAATACCGGCGTAAGGGATACGGCTACGCCGCCGCCTGTGCTGCCGAGAAGATGTTGCAGACCGCGCCGCCGTTCACCGTCATAACGGCTTATGACAGCAAAAACGCCCTCGCGAAAAAATTCGCGGAAAAGTGCGGATTCAGGGATAAATTCTCCTCCGCCAAGCTGATTTATCAGGGGGAGAAATTTGAGATTCCGGAAGTGCCTGTGCGACAGTACCGGGACGGGGATTTTCTGGAGGCATTCAACCTGGCGGAGGAAGCCTTCCACAAAATGCGTCTGGAAACGGGCTGCTTCCCCGAATCCACCACCACGCCGCCGAATGACAAATACAGACAGCGTTTCGCCGAAACGGCGGAGGAACGGTATGTCTATGAGCTGGACGGCAACATCATCGGCTACGCGAAGCTCGACGGCGACGAGCTGGATATTATTTGCATCAGAATTTCCCATCAGGGTAAAGGATTCGGGCGCAATTTCCTCAAGTACATGATCAACCTCATGATCGACAGCGGTATCAAAGAGCCGGTTCTTTGGTGCGTAGTCGGCAACAAAAAGGCGCGGAAGCTGTACGATTCCCTCGGCTTCAAGGAAGTCCGCGTCACCGCCTACCCGGAAAAGAAGATCCAGGCGAAGCCGCTCTGAGATGTAGGAAAAGTATGAGAAATATGTGAAATAGGTAAAAGTTTTGCTTTATATGCTTGATTTTCTGTAAAAATACGGTATAATACATATAAAGGAGGTCATCATTATGGCAAAATGGAAATGCACTGTATGCGGTTATATTCACGAGGGCGACGAAGCGCCCGAAAGCTGTCCTCTCTGCGGCGTACCGGCGGATCAGTTCATCAAAGTGGATGAAAATTCCCAAAATTCCAAAAATCCCTACGCGGGCACCAAGACGGAACGGAATCTGCTTGAGGCATTCGCGGGGGAATCGCAGGCGAGAAACAAGTACACCTACTTTGCCAGCGTAGCGAAGAAGGCGGGCTATGAGCAGATCGCCGCCATTTTCCTCCAGACCGCCGAGAACGAGAAGGAACACGCCAAGCTGTGGTTCAAGGCACTGGGAGGACTGAGCGACACCGCCGAAAACCTGCTTCACGCCGCCGAGGGAGAAAACGCCGAGTGGACGGACATGTACGAAAGAATGGCGCGCGAGGCGGAGGAAGAAGGATTCACGGCGCTTGCGGCGCAGTTCCGGGGCGTGGCCGCCATTGAAAAGGCGCACGAGGAAAGATACCGCGCCCTTCTGAAAAACATCGAGAGCAAAACCGTATTCGAAAAGGCGGGCGTTACCGTCTGGGAATGCCGCAACTGCGGACACATCGTGGTCGGCGTGGCCGCCCCGGAAGTTTGCCCCGTCTGCAACCATCCGCAGTCTTACTTTGAAGTGAGAAAAGAAAATTACTAAGCTCCTATAAATAATTGAGGTGATCATCATGAAAGAGAAGTTTTACATCTGCCGCCGCTGCGGCAATCTGATCGGCATTCTCCATAAGTCCAATGTTCCCATGATGTGCTGCGGAGAAAAAATGGAGGCGCTTGTCCCCAACACCACCGAAGCCGCCGGTGAAAAGCACCTTCCCGTCGTAACGGTGGAAGACGGCGCGGTTCATGTCAATGTCGGCGCGGTCAACCATCCCATGCTCGAGGAACACTTCATCGAGTGGATCTATCTGGAGACCGAAAACGGCGGTCAGCGCAGGATTCTCAAGCCCGGAGAAAGTCCCGAGGCAACCTTCTGCGTTGGCGAGGACAAGCCGGTCGCCGTGTACGCCTACTGCAACCTGCACGGTCTTTGGATGACTGAAATCAAGTAAATTTTCAAAGTACCTATTGATCGACAACCGATAAAACCTCTTTTGTTCAATGCACAAAAAAGCACGGACAAGAGAGGTTTTTTTATTGCAAATGCCGATTGCGCGTGGTATAATATCTTCAATAACAACTATGGGAGGCAACTATGGATAAACACACGTTACTGCAAAACCTCGCCCGTGAAGCGAACGAAAAAGGTCTTTTCACCGGAACATGGCTGTTTGCCGAGAACGGTGAAATCATCTCAAAAGGCGCGGTGGGCTGGAAAGACCCGGAGAATACCCTTCCCGTGCTGGAGGACAGCGTGTTTGATCTGGCTTCGGTCAGCAAGCAATTCACGGCGGCGGCAGTCATGCTCCTGAGAAGAAAGGGACTGCTCGGTCTGGATGACGAAATCACGAAATTCTTCCCGGAGCTGCCGTACAAGGGCGTTACGATACGCCATCTGCTCACTCACACAAGCGGACTGCCCGATTATATGAATTGGGTCTGTCAGCTTGCCGAGAAGGAAAACACGATTCCCGACAACAGCGCCGTCATCCGCTTTCTGACGGAAAGCGGCAAGGAACCGCTGTTCCAGCCGGGGGAAAAGTATTCCTACTGCAACACCGGCTACTGCGTGCTTGCCGCTATTATCGAGAAGGTTTCGGGCGTTAAGTTCGAGGACTTCATGCGGGACAATCTCTTTGAACCGGCGGGAATGCACGCGACCCGCGTCTATCACCCCAGAAAGGACGGCACCGTCATCGAAAACTGGGCGCGGGCGACGGTGTACGAGAACGGCAGGTATCTCCTTCCCGAAGACTCCCAAAAAGACGCCTATGCCGTTCCGCTGGACGGCGAAGCGGGCGACGGCTATGTCTATTCCAACATCTTCGACCTGCTCACATGGGACAAGGTGCTGAGAGCCGGAACCCTTCTCACCCCGGAGGAGCAGGAGATCATGTACACTCCCTCGGTTAAAATTCCGGACTACGGGGAGGAAGACGTCGGCTACGGCTTCGGCTGGGTGATCTTCAACGGGCCGGAGCTGGGACGGGTGCTGTCCCACAGCGGCGGATGGGCGGGCGTTTCCACCTGGTACGGACGCTACCTCGACGCGAACCGGGTCATGATTCTTCTGTGCTGCCGCGACGCGGTGGACGGCAGAGGGGGCGACGCTTTCTTCCCTGCGATGTCCGCCATCGGCAGGGGGGAAGAACCGAAGCCTCTCACCTGCATCGAGGACATCGCCGTCAGCGATCCCGACAGAAGCCGCTGGGAATCCTACTGCGGCAAATACGAGCCATACCCGGACGACAATTACATCGACGAGGTCTTTATGAAGGACGGGGAGCTGTATGCCAAGGTTGTGACGGAAACCGGATACCGCTATGAAACAAAGCTCTATCCGCTGGAAGACAACACTTTCGGCATCAAGGAATACGACGTGGAAATCGCCTTTTCGGACGGCTGCATGACCTGCGACGGCGAGACGGTCAAAAAGCTGTCGTAGAAAAAAGAAAGCGCGCAGCGCCGAACAAGCGAGCTTGCGAGCGTGGGAGTCCAGGGGGAACTTGTTCCTCCTGGCGGGTCAAGGGCAGCGCCCTTGCGGGGCGGTGGGGCAGAGCCCCACGAGGGAGACGAAGTCGACCGAGCAAGACCAGCCCGGACAAATAAAAAGCTCCGGCGAATACAGATACAGTGTATGATTCTGTATTTCTTTCCCCGACCGGAGAAAAAAACGATTTACGCAATTCTTACGCTTTACAAACACCTGATAAATTTCAACACAAAGGAGATTATATAAAAAAATGAAATTCCAAGAAATGCCCTATACCCGGCCGGATGCCGAAAAGATCAAATCCGACCTTGCAACGCTGACTGAAAAATTAAAAGCCGCCCGGAGCTACGAAGAAGCCCGCGCGGTCTTCCTGGAAAAGGAAGAAAAGGAAAAGGAAATCTACACGCTGGCCACCCTTTCGCAGGTGCGCCATACCATCGACACCCGCGACGAATTCTACGACGGCGAGCAGGCATTCTGGAACAGCTTCCAACCGGAGCTGGAGGAATACAAGCAGGCATGGCTGGAAGCCATGCTGGCTTCTCCCTTCCGCGCGGACTTCGCGGCCGAGTACGGCGACATTCTGTTTGTCAACGCAGAAATCCAAAAAAAGACATTCTCGCCCGACATTATTCCAGAAATGCAGCGGGAAAACGATCTGATTCAGGAATACGACAAGCTGCTTGCCTCGGCGCAGATTCCCTTTGAAGGCGGCGTTTACACGCTGGCACAGCTCGCGCCCTTCAAGACCGACCCGGACGACGCGCGCCGTCTGGCGGCGTGGAAAGCCGACGGCAGGTGGCACAAGGAACATCAGGAACGGCTGGACGGAATCTATGACGAGCTTGTACGTCTTCGCGATACAATGGGCAGGAAGCTAGGCTACGGCGGCTTCACGCGGCTCGGCTATTACCGTATGCAGCGCAACTGCTACACCGCCGAAGACGTTGCCGGATTCCGCGCCGCCGTGCAGAAGTACCTCGTTCCCGTCGCCGACGCCATCAAGCGTCAGCAGGCAAAACGCCTCGGCAAGGAATACCCGCTTTCCTTCGCCGATTCCGCGCTGGAATTCCGAAGCGGCAACCCGCGTCCGGTAGGCACGCCCGACGACATTCTCGCGCAGGGGCAGAAATTCTACGACGCGCTTTCCCCCGAAACCAGCGAATTCTTCCGCACCATGACGGAAAACGGGCTGCTCGACGTGCTTTCCACCGAGGGCAAGCAGAGCGGCGGCTACTGTAACAGCTTCCCGCTGTACGAAGTGCCATTCATCTTCGCCAACTTCAACGGCACACAGCACGACGTGGAAGTCGTCACCCATGAAGCGGGTCACGCCTTCGCCTACTGGATGAACCGCAAGCGCATTCCGATCGAATGTTCATGGCCTTCGCTGGAGGGCTGCGAGGTGCATTCCATGAGCATGGAATTCTTCGGCTGGAGGAACGCGGAAGGATTCTTCGGCGGGGACGCAAGGAAATTCCTCTACAGCCATTTAGCCGGCGCGATCACCTTCATTCCCTACGGCACGATGGTGGATCACTTCCAGCACATCGTCTATGAGCATCCGGAACTGACCCCCGCACAGCGTCACGCGGAATGGAAAAAGCTGCTCGGCGTTTATATGCCTTGGATCAGGCTGGACGGCGAGATTCCCTTCTACTCGGACGGCGAAGGCTGGCAGCGTCAGATTCACATCTATCAGATGCCCTTCTATTACATCGACTACTGCCTTGCGCAGACGGTGGCGCTGGAATTCTGGGCGATGATGCAGAAGGATTTCAAGGACGCGTGGCAGCATTACATGGATTACACCGTGCAGGGCGGCAGCCGCACCTTCACCGAGCTGCTCACGAGCGCAGGACTGGTTACGCCTTTCGATGAGGAATGTCTGAAGGGCGTGTGCGAGGCGGCGACCGAGTGGCTGAACAACTTCGACCTGACGGGGATTGAGTAAGACGGAGGTCAAACATCATGGAAGAAAAGAAATCAGGCAAAAAAGTTATTGTCGAGAAAACCGTCAAGTCCGGCGTTTCCTTCGGCAGCGCACTGGCGATGGTCATCAGCTACACCGCGTGGAAATCCATTCTCTGGGCGATCATTCACGGTCTGCTGGGCTGGATTTATGTGGTGTATTATATCCTGCGCTATACCCTGTAATCAACGAATGATGAATCCCTCAACGCAACAGCGGGTTGCTTGCCAATCTTTCCGCTCCGGGTTACAATAGTATCAGGAGGTGTTTTGCATGAACACAAAGGACGTTATCTATGAACTCAGAACCAAGGCGGGGATGTCGCAGGACGAGCTGGCGGAGAAGGTCTTCGTCACCCGTCAGGCGGTGTCGCGCTGGGAAAACGGCGAAACGGTGCCGAATACCGAAACCCTAAAACGGCTCTCCGATCTTTTCAATGTTTCCATCAACACGCTGCTCGGTTCGCCCCAAAAGCTGATCTGCCAGTGCTGCGGCATGCCGCTGGAGGACGAAATCATCGGCAGGAATCAGGACGGCTCGCTCAACGAGCAGTATTGCAAATGGTGCTACGCCGACGGCACTTACACCTACAGTGATATGGACGAGCTGATCGACGTATGTGTCAAACACATGGTGAATGAGAATTTCACCGAAGAACAGGCGCGCGCCTACATGAAGCAGAAGCTCCCTCAGCTCGATTACTGGAAACGGTATGAGGAACTGGGCGACAACGGGGAATTTGAAGCCTTCAAGCAACAGCTCATCGGCGAAATCAACGCCCTTTCCATCGAAGGAATGCCGGAATTAAAAAGCCTGAACGCACTGGTGGGCAGCTTTGTCAATCTGGAATACCGGCTCCCCGGCGGGCAGAAGGTAAAATTCCTTGACGACGGCGCCACCTATCTCGGCAATCAATTGGAATCGGAATTCGGCGGAGACCGCTGCTTCGGCGTGCTGGCCAACATGGATTTTATTCTTGTCTGCACCTACGAGACGGAAGGCGCCAATCCGGAACTGGTTCTCTATAAGAAAAGATGATTCTGCCCTTATGAGGGTATGAAAAAGTCGCCGCTTTTCAAATTGCATTTCCGCTGTCAGACTGCTATCCTATAGACAGGAAGAATTCCTACATTCAAAACAGCAGGAGATGGCAGTATGGACAGAAATTACAATCTGAATGAAATCGCTATGATGACGGGGTTTTCCACCCATTTTTACCTTTGACTGGAACAACGGCAGCGCCCGCGTCATTCTATCCGGCGCGGAGGAGGCTGTGGCAGGCATCATGGCGGCCTATCGCGGTATGCGGCCGGTTAATTAATTCACACTCACGAATGCAGCAAAAATCTCTTCTGTCATTTCCGGCAGGAGAGATTTTTTTTCTGATTGTATTTTTACTTTATTCCTTTATCACTTTATCACTTTATTACTTTATTACAACACCTGATTATTGCAAAAAGAAAAATAATACTTGACTTGATATCGTTTCAGCGATATAATTAATACAGTTTATACAAAATATTTTCCATTCAAGGAGGCAAAACTATGTTACTTTTGGCGTATTTTCTTCTGCTGGCACTGGTTTTTCTGATTTCGGTCAAATGGAAACCAAAGCACAGGACTTACCTGATACTGGCGTACAACTTCCTGTTTGTGTTTGGCGCACATTTCTATATCCGCACGATGACGCAGGGGCTGACGGGTGAATCCTTTATCCCCTTCGTCGGTCACAGTCTCTACAACACTGTCCAGAATCTCACCTTCGACGGGGATGTGGGAGAATGGGCGAATGTCAAAAACGACATCTGGATGGAAGCACAGGCGTGGCTGGTTGTCTTCTCCGCCGCAATTCTCAACGTGCAGTATTTGCTGCTGACCATCTTTTACCGCACATTCGCGCAGGCAAGACTCAGAATGAAGGTTTTAATCGCGAAGAACCAGACCGTCATTGTCGGAAAGGTGGAAGACGCGAAGTTGCTTGTGGATGACACCATGAAAAAAAGCATCCTCAAGCCGCGCATTGTCTTTATTCCCACCGATGAAATGCCGGACGACTGTGCGCTTTACCAAATCTGCCGCATTGAGGACAAATCCTTTCTGGATCATCTCAAACCCCGCAAGAATTACACCGTGGTGCTGCTGCCAGACAAGGAATACGTCAATCTTGAAAGAGTACACTCCCTCAACCAATGGGCTGAACAAAATAAGAAAAATGTGGGCAAGATAAGAGTTTCCGTGTTTCTGGACAATGATTTAGAAAGATTCCGCAACTTTAAAGCCGATCATCTGGATACATGCGTTATTTCAAAGGAAGAAATCGCCGTCAGAAGCTATTTGGAGAAATGTCCCCCCATTAATCTGCTGGCCGATGCAAACGCCTTTGAAAAGGACGGGCTGCCCTACCTCAAAGATCCGTTCAGAATGTGCGTCATAGGATTCAGCACCATCGGTCAGGAATTCCTCCTGCTCACCTACGAAAACACCGCCTTCCCGACCAAAAACAACGCCAGCCCCTTTGCGGCGCTGGTTCTTGACAGTGATCTGGACGCAAAGAAAGCCGCATTCCTCACAGAGGCTCCCTATTTTGCCGAAGGAAGCGTCATCGAGTTCGTCGACGCGGCGTACCATTCCGACAGGTATTACGACACTATCAGACAGCACGCGGCTGAATGGAACCAGATCGTGGTCGCCACCGACGACACCAAGGCGAACGTCGACATTGCTATCAAACTCTGCCGCACCTATGACAATCTCGGCCTGTTCGACAAAAGGCCGCAGATCACGGTTGTTTTCCATCACAGCTATGCGGGAGCGGAAAATCTGCTGAATAAATATCCAAATATCAAAGTCGTGGACGTCAAAAATCAGTTGCACAATTACAAAACGCTGATTGACAGAAGCATTGACCTCTCCGCCCAGGAAGCCAACCGGAATTACAATCAGCTCAGCAACAAAGGCACCGTATGGAATAATCTGGGGACATTTCTGGAGGCGTCCAACCGTGCGCAGGCGTTGGATGTGCCGGTCAAGAAGAAGCTCTTTGCTATGTCCAGAGCGTCACAGTCGCAGACCATTGAATTTCTTGCCCGGTATGAACATAACCGCTGGATGGCGTTCAGCTTTGCCCACGGCTGGATGCCGATGTCCGTCAGTGAGCTGACCGCTGAGGAAAAGGCGAATTACAGAACCAAACACGCTTTTGAAAAACGCCATATCTGCCTTGTTCCGTGGGATGAGCTGGACAAACTGCCTCAGAAAACGCCCGGTCTGCTCAAATCCTATGATGTGGAAAGCGTTAACCAGGCGCTCAGCATAGCGGCGAAGGTGTAAGGACAATCGTATCAATACAGTAGTAAACTATGTGGTCAACCGCTTGACAGCAGGCGGTTGGCCACATTCTGTTTTTTCATCCGAAAACTTTCCCGACACGCAAGCCGGCTTGCCGTTTGCGTTATTGCAATTCCATCCTTCCAATGCTACAATCAAATTGCAAGCGATAAACCGAAAACAAATACAGGAGGAAGCAAAAAATATGGAATTAGGAAAGAAAATAAGACAGCTCCGCTTCAAGGCGGGACTGACGCAGGAACAGCTCGCGGAAAGAATGGGGGTCGGCGCGCAGTCGGTCTCCAAGTGGGAAAACGCTGTGTCCATGCCGGACATTTCCTCCCTTCCGCTTCTCGCGGAGGTTTTCGGGGTGAGCATCGACGACCTCTTTGATCTCTCGGCCGAACAGCGGCTCAACCGCATTGAAAACCGCATGGACATGGAGGACGAACTGCCGCCCGACGTCTTCGGGGAATACGAGGATTATCTGCAATCGCAGCTAACGAGCGAGCAGCACAAAAAACGCGCCACGGAACTCATCGCCTATCTCTACTGGCACCGCATGAACGCCGCCGCCCAGAAGGTGCGCCGTTACGCCAAGGACGCGATACGGATGTCTCCCGCCGAGAAGGGCTGCCAGTGGATGCTGAACATGGCGGAGAATCACTACATCTGGGACTGGAATCTTTCCAATCACGCCAAAGCAATTGCATTCTACCGCGGCATTGTCGAAGAAAATCCCCAAAGCAGGCTGCCCTACGCCTACCTGCTGGATAATCTCATCGCCGACCACCGCGCCGATGAAGCGGAGCGTTATCTCGACAAGCTGTGCGGGCTGGAAGGCGCCAATCCCGTCACCACGCGGGTCTACCGCGCCTACATCGCCCTTGCCCGCTTCGATGAACCTGCCGCCGATGCAATCATCCGGGGGTTGATTGAAGAATATCCCGATGACAGCGTCTGCCTGTTCGAGGCGGCGCAGTACCACGCCATGAAATGCGACTATCCGAAAGCCATTGAACTGTACGAGCGTTCCTTCGAGAACGAAAAACGCAGACCGCGCTTTCAGGACGAGCTGCACGGAATCGCCGAAATATTTGAAATCATGGGCGATTATCAGCAGGCGGCTGCCACCTACGACCGAATCATCGCGCTCCTCCGCGACGAATGGGGCATGACGGAAGAAACCGCCCTCAAGGACGCGCAGCGCGAAAAGGCACGTCTGGTGGAAAAGGCAAAATAAAAACAATTCAAACGGATATGAGCTGCAAAATGCGGTTCATGTCCGTTTTATACTGACGGTATATAAAATAATCTACAATCAGTATGACCGGTGTCTTCCCTTTTCCGCCGGATATGGTATAATAGTACCATAAAGGCAAGGGCGGTGAAAAAAATGGAAATGAAGCTCGCGGAGAATATCCGCGTTTTCCGGAAGGAAAGGGGACTGACACAGGAGCAGCTCGCCGAGGTGCTGGGCGTGACGACCGGCGCGGTGCACAAATGGGAGGCAAGGCTGTCTATTCCCGATCTGGAACTCATCGTGGAAATGGCGGACTTCTTCGACACGTCTGTGGACGTGCTGCTGGGCTATGAACTCAAGGACAACCGGATGGAAGCAACCGTACAGCGTCTGCGGGAGTACCGCCGGAGCAAGGACCCGGAAGAGCTTGCCGAAGCGGAAAAGGCGCTGAAAAAATACCCTCATTCCTTTAAGATCGTGCGTGAATGTGCCGCTCTGTACAGCGGTTTCGGGCTTGAGAGCGGGAACCGGGAATACCTTCTCCGGGCGCTGGAGCTGACGAAGCAGAGCCTTCCGTTGCTCGGGCAGAATACCGACCCGGAGATCAATGAGCAGACGCTTTACGGAAAAATGGCAAATATCTATCTGGGGCTGGACGAAACCGACAAAGCCATCGAGCTGTGGAAAGCCCATAACGCGGGCGGTCTTTACAACCACAAGATCGGGCAGATTCTCGCCATGCGGGAACGCGGAGAGGAAGCCGCGCCCTTTCTGTCGGAAGCCATGGCGCAGATTGTCAGTGAACTGATCTATACGGTCACCGGATACATGA
>JAFRXY010000110.1 GCA_017441385.1 Clostridia bacterium
TATTTTCGCCAGATGACGCCAAAACCGCAGGCAATACTTTGTGTATTAACTAGCGAAACGAATGTTTCGCTGGGATTTCTGGCAAAATATGGCGGAAAAGATGCAAGCCAGACGTGCGTGGAGAGATTCTGAACAGGCTCTCAGGCAAATCTGTGATCCGGGCACAGGGAATTCTTCCTTGAAGCTCACCTATGATGACCTATGAGTGCTTTCTGCCCGAGGATTCACGGAACGGCAGAAGAACGGCGTACCCGCAATGTACTAATGTACTTGCCGATACGCCGTTCTTTCTGTGCGTTATTTTTCATATCACCTGCCGCGCGTCGTTCAGTGGCCTCTGTGGGAGCCTCTGCCGCCGAGCTGGCTGTTCATGTTGGTATATTCCATGCCAAGAGCGTTGGCAACCGCTTCCAGAATGCCGTTGCTGCTCATGGTCGCGCCGCTGACCGTCTTGACATTGAGCGACTGTGCCTCGATGATCTCGCCGATCACGGTATCCTTTGCCCGGTTCATATACTGCGAATCTTCGCGGGAGCTTTCGACCGTAACCGAAGTGACTTTGCTGTTCTTTACCTTGACAGTGACTTCTATGCTGCCGTTGCGTCCCTGACCGGTGCCGCTGTAGGTGCCGTCCTTGAGGTTGCCGAAGTCGAGATTTGCGTTCTGATGTGTGTTGTTTTGGTCGGTGTTGTCATTGGTGCTTTTATCGGTGCCTTTGTCGGCATTCCTGTCCCTGCTTCTGCTCCTGTCGGAATCGGAATTTCCGTCGTCGCTGCTGCCGGGGCGGGTTCTTCTTTTTTGTCCGCCGTTCTCCGTGCCGCCGTTGTCGCTGCTGCCGGGTCTTCTTCTCCCCCCGCCGTTTGTGCCGTTCTGCCCTTCACCGCCGAAGCCGTGTTGTCCCCTGCCGTTTTCATTGGGAAGAGCAGGATAGTCTTCCGACTGCTGCACGGTCACGCCCAAAGCGTTCGCAACCGCCTGCATAATGCCCCGGCTGCTGAATGTCGCGCCGCTCACCGTCTGAACATCGGTCGTCTGCTCCGAAATGATCTCGCTGATGACGGTATTCTTGGCGCGGTTGAAGAACTGGTCGTCGTCGCTGTAGCTTTCCACGTCAATGGAGGCGATTTTGCCGCCCGAAACCGTCACTTTTACCTTGACCTCGCCGCGATAGCCCTGTGCGGAGCCTTCATAGGTGCCGTCAATATACTGCCCCTGAGAAACCGCCGTCATGCCCGATACGCTGCCCAAAGGGGAATTGACAGCGATAGAGCCGATCTGATAGATGCCGGTAATGGCAATGGCCGCCGCGCTGCCCGCGATGGCCTCGCGCGGGGAGGTATACAATGCCTTCGCGCCGCATTTGTCGACGCAGCGGAAACAGTCGATGCATTCGGAGGAAGTGACGCTGCCGCCGGGAATGGAACCGCCGGCTTCCGAGGACACAGACACGCCCATCGGACATTCCGCGTCGCATTTGCCGCAGCTCATGCACCTGCCGCTGCTCTTGACCTTGAAGAGCCTGCCGCGGGAGATCAGGCTGAACACGCCCCCCAGCGGGCAGAAGTAGCGGCAGAAGCCGCGCTCTACAAAGAGCGAGAAGATGATAGTCGCGATCAGGAACTGACCGCCGACACTCACCCAGCCGGAGAGATCGCTCCAGCCCTTGTAGCTGGAATACTGTCCGAATGTGTTCCATGGGCTGATGAAGTCATAGGAAATGCTGAATGTCCACAGCACGAACAGTACCGCCAGAACGCCGTATTTCACCTTTCTGAGGATGCGGTCGGCTTCGGATGTGATTTTCAGTTTGGGAAGCCCCAGCTTTTTGCCGATGAAGGCGGCCAGCTCCTGCATTCCTCCGAAGGCGCAGAGATAGCCGCAGAAAAATCTGCCCCACAGCGCCGTGATCGGAATGAGCGCGAGCAGAATCAGCAGCGGCGCCCCCATGGCCGCCCATGTGAACTGACCGCCGAGAATCGCCTGCCACAGTCCCTTGAAAGCGCCCAGCCCCAGAATGAAGAGTCCCGGCATGAGCAGGAATCCTGCGATCTGAAATGCGTGCCTTACCGTCTGCGTCACGGTGAGACTTTTGAATAATGTCCTCTCTTTTTTCTTGTATTTATTGTAAACCGCCATCTGTCTTGTTTCCATGAATAAACACTCCTTCTGTTTTTTTATTTCACGCCGATCTGACGCGCTCTCTGATCTGTCCTGTGGAGAATATGCCTCCGTCACGGAGAATGAAGATGCCTTCCAGCCCGAGCAGGTCAAGCAGCATGGTGCCTCGTTTCGAACCGAACACCATGCAGGCGGTAGCGGCCGCGTCGGCTGCGGCGCCGTCCTTTCCCACCACCGTGACCGATGCAAGGTCGCTCACGGCAGGCTTGCCCGAAACCGGGTCGAAGATGTGATTCCCCCGTTCGTAAAGCCCCGAAGTCACCACCGCTTCGTCCGCGCTCTCAATGGAAGCGGCGATCCTGTCAGGGTCGAAGGGGTTGCGGATGCCCACCGCCGCTTTTTTCCCGATATTGCGCACCGTACCGCCCAGATTGATGACCGCGTGCTTCACTCCGTGCTGTTCCAGAATTCTGGCTGCCCTGTCCACTGCGTAGCCCTTGGCAATGCCGCCGAGGTGAATCGCCTGACCGACGCTGCGAAGGCGTGCCGAGAGTATCTTTTCGTTAAGCCGGAGATCGTGGTAATCCACTCTTGCGCCGGCATTTTCACTGTCGGTCAGCGGCTTGGTGGTAATGTCAAACACGCCGCCGGTCACCTCGCCGAATTTCACGCAAAGCCTGAGCAGCTCGAAGGTGTCCCTTCCGACCAGCGTGTCCCGCACGCCGGCATTCGCGTTGATCTGGGATATCTCGCTGTCCGGTTTGAAGACCGAAAGGCGGTCATCCATATTGTTGATATATTCCTCGGCTCTGTCCAAAGCCATCCGCGCGGATTCACGCTTCGATTCGTCAAAGTGAGCGGTCATGCAATTGACTGTGCCTAAAGCAACAAATATTTTCTCTATGGTTCCCATTCAAAAATCCCTCCTGTTTGCTTTCTGACATGATTATATCCTGTCTAACTTAAAGATACTTAAAATAATATAAATGATTTTGAGGAATAATAACCCGCAATGTAAAAAAAACTCACCCTGCCATTGAGTGAGTTTTTTCGTTTGCCCCGATGTTTTGCCAATTCTGCGTTATCGTCCCGCATTTTTCCTTCTGAGCGCGGTGATATATCCTACTGTCATGCCGATCACGACCGGAAGGCAGATATCGCTGAACACAGAAAAGCTGTAGGAACCGCCGTTGATCAGCACCGTGTAAATAAAGTCAAGTAAATTCCAGAATACCACACAGAATACCGCCAGTATGCCGATCGAAATGAAATCGCTTTTTTTCATATCCATACGTCCTTTTCAATAAGGTATATGTTTATTGTAGCAATCCCCACGGCAAAAGTCAACCGGGCAGCGGCATTTTATTTTATTTTTTTTAAAAAAGAATAAAGTCATACGATCTTCCCGACGGTCACCGTAATGTCATCATCCTCCCCTTCGGGTCTGCGTGAGACGGCGGCTTCCAGAAGAAGCTGCGCGAATGTTCCGATGTCCCGGACGTCACTGTTTTTCAGCATATCCTCAAACCACAGGCTTTCGTCTGTCGGTACGCCGTCGGAAATCATGACGATCAAATCACCTGATTCGGCGGTAAACGAGTGCCTTGCCGTATCGGTTTCGCTGAGTATCCCCAAAGGCAGCGACGGCAGATCAATGCGCGTTACCACTCCGTCCCGGACGTGATAGCTTTGAGCCGCCCCCGCCTTGCTGATCACCGCGCGACCGTTAAAAAGATTGACATGCAGGCAGTCCGCCGTGGAAAGGGTTTCATCGTCCGATTTAACCATCAGCGCGGAATTGACGATCTTCACCGCGCTGTCAAAGTCAAAGCCCCCTTCCAGCAGCCGGCGAAAGAGTTCGCAGGTCAGCGCACCTTCCACAGCCGCACGTCCTCCGCTGCCCATGCCGTCGCTGAGCAGCAGATAGCCGCCTCCCCATCCGTCACGGAAACTCAGATAGGAATCGCCGCACAGCTTCTGCCCGCCGCAGGAATGCTGCGCCCCTGCGCAGACGAGGGCGTATTTTTCGGTCTGTTCAAGCGCAACGTCCATCGTGTCCCTGTCCGTTTCGGCGGCAGCCACTTCAAAGCCGCAGTCAAGACATTCTCCTGCGCATTCCGCGAGTTTTTCGGCCTCCGGTTGGCCGCGGCGCCTGACTGTCAGTTGCAGGATTCTTCTGCCGCGCGGGTTGACGGAACAGGAACAGCTTATCACACCGTACCCGCGAAGCGTCAGGTGTTCCGCGATTTCCCGCGATAAATATTCGTCCTCCCTGCCCTCGCTCAGTTCCTCGCCCAGTTTGCGCAGCAGCATTCCGACCCCTTCCAGCTCGCCTTTCATCGCCGAACGAATGCCGGCATACCGGCTTCTGTTGGTTTCTTCAGCCGGAAGGTCGCGCTTGTCAAGGCCGTCCGACACCTTTCCCAAGAGGGAACAGATGTCGGAAAGCGACCGGGCCGCGCCGTGCAGCCTTTCGGATACAGGAGCTTCATATGTGTCTGCGTGACTGAAAACCTTTCCGAATCCAGCTGCCGCAAGCGCTTTTTCGGCGTACATGGCAGGCACAAGGCAGCTGATGATGCCGCCGGCAGCCGCTTCGGCGACAAGCCTGTAGTCAAAACTTCCCGCGGTCAGACTTCCCATGAAGCAGCAGGCAATGTAAGCCGCCGCCGCAAACACTCTGCCGTAGAACGCCGCGTAACCCGCCAGAACCGCCGCAGCGGGAATTACAGCCCCCTGCGCAATGCTGTACCTTGAGAGCGAAGCGACCCACCCTACGGCAATGCCGGAGATCGCGCCGCCGGTTTCCGACCGCGAAGACGCCACGAGCAGTACCGCCGCGTGAAGCAGCATCATTCCCGGCGAGAACCCGAGAATTCTCAGCCGGCAGAGGGGAATAGCCGCGGCGCATAGGGTGATAAGCAACGAAACAGAGGCTGTACGGCTCAGCCTTTCTCCGCTTCCGAAGCGTTCGGCGGCACGGCATGCCCCCGAGAAGAACATGGCCGCCAATCCCGCCATTGCGCCTTCCGTCAGAAAATACAGTGTGGAATAGGAAATGACCGAGCCGGTCGTGCCGTTGATAACGGTGTTGGTCATCAGCACGCCAGCCAGCGCGGCGAAAAAGGGATAGTATTTAGCCCGGTTGACCGCTCTCAGTTCGCCCAGCGCCCAGCGTATGCCGCAGACGGCCAGCAGCGAGGCAACACGGCGAAGGCCTTCCATGGAGGTGAGCGTGCCGCCGCCGGTCAGGCAGCTCAGAACGCCGCCCGCCGCTGCTGCGGCCGCATATTGCTGGGGAACCGCCGCCATAAACGCCGCCCCCAGCGGGATATATCCGCCGGGAAGCATGGCGCGGTTCATCAGCGCGGAAACCGCCGCCGCCATCAGTCCGGGAATGTATTTTTTCAGAGCGGGCAGAATGCGTTCACCTGATTCGCCGCTGTAGCCTGCGGCTGTTTCCTGTACGTTCATCTCGGAATAATCCTCCTTCGAATGCCATTTCGGTTAAATTTTGAATTGTGAATTTGTTGAGCTGTGACCGAAAAAAATGCTCCAAATCACTTTTGTTTCTGATTCGCAATCAATATTGTACCTGACCGCTGCAATTATATTTGTCGTAAGATGGCGGAGGAGAATATTTTTTATTTGACATATCATTACGGATTCTGTATAATGGTACAAGAATGATAATATGGGGCGATAGATTTGAACGAAAGAGAAAGACAAACGCAAAGAACGGTCCAGAGAAGGGCTGCCGGACAGAATTCCTCGGCAAGACGCGGAACGGATCAAAGAGCGGTTCCGCGCCAGACAGAGCAGGGGCGCAAAGCGTCCGGCCATAAAGAAAAGCAGCCTCAAAAGACTGCGAAGAACGATTATTCAGGATTCAGGTTCTTGGGAATCATGCTGATTGTTACTCTGCTGCTATGCGGATTTATTTACACAGTGAAGGCAACCCGGGACAGGCCTTCCCGGCCCGAAACCGGTACGGTTTCCGGCCCCGCCACCGTAAACGTCACTTTTCCGGAAGGACGCACGGTGCGGCAGTATGGCGTTCTGCTGGAAAGTCATGAGGTCTGCACGGCGGAGGCCTTCTACAATGAGATGAGGGTCACCGACTTTACCGAAGAATATTCCTTCCTGCCGTCGAATGATATTCTGCAACAGAGGGAATACCCGCTGGAAGGTTATCTTTATCCCGACACCTATACCTTCTATGTCGATGAAAATCCGAAGTCGGTCATCAAGCGCTTTCTGAATAATTTCAAGGTCAAGCTCACGGAAGAAGCCGTTAACTATGCCGATTCCAACGGCGAAGGATTTAAAAAAGTAGACATGAGCTTTGACAAAGCGGTCATTCTGGCTTCCATTGTTGAGCGCGAATCCCCGGACAATTCCGAGCGCGACAAGATTGCCGCCGTATTCTGGAACCGTATGGAGCGCCCGAACGAAAGCGGCACGGGCGGCAAGCTGCAATCCGACGCGACACACTACTATCCCTATGTGGTGAGCGACGAGCGCCCGGAGGGATTTCGCAGCGAATACGACACGTACAACATCGTCGGTCTTCCCAAAGGCCCGATATGCAGCCCTTCGGCCAGCTCGATCATGGCGGCCGTCTACCCCGACAGGGAGTGCACCGCATATTTCTTCTTCAATGACAAGAACGGTAAGCACTACTACGCGGACACCTACGAACAGCATAAGAAGAACATTCAGTACTGCAAGGATAACGGTTTGGTGTAACTGCACGTTTGGGTTGGTTCATATTTATGATGCCCCGGAAAAGACCGTAATATTCCTCAATCCGTGCAATTTTCAATCGATCAAGAGGATGTGCTAAAAAAGCGGCATGTCCTCTTTTTTATTCGGAAAAAACGGAAAACGCGTTATGAAATTGACTTAATTCCAAACAAAATAAAGAAAAAGCAAAGAAATATCAGCCACGCCGCGATTATTATTTACAAAAAACGCAATGCACAAGAACCCTCTGCCAAAAAGAGAACACCCCAAAACGCCGAAAATCGGACATTTTGGGGCAGGATATAATTGGTCGAGATGACAGGATTTGAAAAATCCATGAAATTCTTCACATTGGGGTAATTTGCGCTAAAAGCCCCTGATTTAGCGATTTCAAACTATCTTTTCCCATAAAATTTTCGGCATTTTCACATCCGATGAGCAAAATAATGAACATCAACCGAATTGCAAAGCATAGATCATAATTTGAAAAAATGAAAGGCGATTTGCTACTCCCATTCAATTTTCGTTGTGGATTTGGCTTTGCATCCGATCACTTTGTATTACCAGACCAAGACTGCCTTCTGAAAAACGGTAGCCTTGGTTTTTTATTTTCATAAAATCCATACTCTTACATTATACATTTGCATTACATATCTTTTCCAATATATAATAGAAAGCGAAAGAAGCCGATAAAAACGTTTGAAAAGAAGACCCGCGTCAATCTGACGAACGAAGAAAAACGCCTGCTGTTACATAGCCTTGTGGAACTCAAGAATGATCTGATCCGGCAAGGCAGATACACCGATTGCGTGGATGAGCTGATCTACAAAATCGCCAGCGCGAAGGTGAAAAAGGTCAGGAGTGTTCCTGCGAGATAAGGCACAATTCCGTAAGCCGTTTGTTTATGTATTTTCCACATAAACGGACGGCTTTTTTTGTTGCCAAAAAACTTGTACATAGCCGTCTGGAAACAGTCGGCTAAATTTTTTCAGAGGAAGGAGCAAATCACATGAACCAAACCAAAGTCATTGCCATCGCCAACCAGAAGGGCGGCGTGGGCAAGACGACCACGGCGGCGAACCTCGGCGCGGGACTGACGCAGCTCGGGCGGAGGGTACTGCTGGTAGACGCGGATTCACAGGCGAGCCTGACAGTATCTCTCGGTGTGAGCCAGCCGGATGATCTGCCGGTCACAGTGGGCAACATCATCCAGAACATCATGGACGACACGCCCTTTGACCCGCGCGAGGGCATCATTCACCACTCGGAGGGCTTTGACCTGCTGCCGTCGAATATTCTGCTGTCCGGCACGGAAGTCCGCATGGTGAACGCCATGAGCCGCGAGAGGCTGCTGTCGCAGTACCTTGACACGGTGAAGCGCGACTATGACTATGTGCTGATCGACTGCACCCCGTCGCTCGGTGTGCTGACGCTCAACGCGCTGGCGGCGGCGGACAGCGTCATCATTCCCACCCAGCAGCATTATCTCTCAGCCAAAGGACTGGAACTGCTGCTGCAAACGGTGTCAAGAGTGCGCAAGACCATCAATCCGAGTCTGCAAATCGACGGGATTCTGATGACGATGGTGCGCCCGAACACGGTCATCGGCAGGGAAATCGACAGCATTGTCAAATCCACCTATGCGCCGCGCATCAGGGTATTCGACACGAGCATTCCCATGTCCGTCCGCGCTGTGGAAGCGACTGCCGCCGGCAGCAGCGTCGTGGTGTACAGCAAGAGCAGCAAGGTGGCGCAGGCATACGCGAAGTTTGCGAGGGAGGTCGATGAGATTGGCAAAAGGCAAAGAGAGAAAAATCGAGCTGACCGCCTACGATGACCTGTTCCAGACGGACGAAAGCCGCGAA
>JAFRXY010000013.1 GCA_017441385.1 Clostridia bacterium
CAGTTGGCAAGTTATTTTTGCAAGCAGGAAAAAGGATGTGTTACTTCGGGGCAGTTCACATCCCCTGAACGCCGACCGGCAGAGCCGTTCGGGGTTTTGAAAAGGTGTTACTGTGTTACTGATTGTATTCCATACTGCCCGAAAACGCCGTGTTTCAGCGGTTTTGAGGTGTTACGGAATGTGTTACTCCAAAGAAAGGAAATTTTAGAGCAGAAATATGGCTGATGAAACCCATTCCGTCAGACTCGGCGTCTATCTGGATAGGGATCTGGTTGACAGATGCGACGCGGCGCTTCCAAAAGCCAATGCCGGTTCCCGCAGTGAGTTGATTGCTGACGCGTTGACGTTCTATCTGGCATGGCTCGACACGGAGGACTACAGCAAAGTGCTGACTCCCGCGCTGGAATCGGTGATAGACGCAAGGATAAAAGCGACGGAAAAAAATATCGGAAAGGTTCTCTTCAATATCTCAGTGGAGCTTGGTTTGCTTCAGCACGTCATCGCGGCAAGCCAGCACTACAGTCCAAATACGATAAGCGAACTGAGAAAAGTCTGTATTGATGAGATCAAAAAAACGCACGGGATATTGCCTTTTGAGGACGCTGTCAAATACCAAAAAAGTTAATCCGAGGGGTGAACTATGGCAAAAATCATTGTGAAATCAAGCTATCTCAAGCCAAACGCCAGACGGAACGTGGGCAATTATGTCCGCTACATCGCTACCCGTGAGGGCGTGGAAAAGATAGACGAATCAAAAAAATACCTTCCTGCCACAGAAAAACAGAAGCAGATTATCAGCCGTCTGCTGAAAGCCTGTCCCGATGAAGCGCAGAATCCCTGTGCGGTTGCCTATGGGAATAAGCCGACGAGGGAAAACGCGGACAGACTTCTTCTGCATTTTGCGGACGAACACGCGGAGCTTCTTGGCAGCCGTGAGGACTATGTCAGTTACATTGCGCAGCGTCCCAACGTGGAAACGGTGGACGAAAAACATTCGCACGGCCTGTTTACTGACAACGGGGTTCCCATTGTCATGAGCCATGTGATGCAGGAAGTCGCATCCCATCAGGGAAATATCTGGACGCATATCGTCTCTCTGCGACCGGAGGACGCGGAGCGTCTCGGCTACGACAGCGCGGAGGCGTGGATCAATTTACTGCGTTTGCAGCGCAATTCTATCGCCCGAAGCATGAAAATTGCGCCGGAAAATTTCCGATGGTATGCGGCATTCCATAAGGAGAAAGGGCATCCGCACGTCCACATGGTCGCCTATTCTGTCAATCCGAGAGAGGGTTATCTGACGCAGACAGGCATCGAGCAGATCAAATCAACGCTGGCGCGGGAGATTTTCCGAGAGGATATGCTCTCGATAATCCGTGAGCAGACCGATTACCGTGACGAGCTTCGCGGCAATGCGCGGGAATTGATTGACAATCTTGTCCGTCAGGTTCAGTCCGGCGGGTGTGATAACCCCAAGCTGAACGAATTGCTTCTCAGGCTGGCGGAAGAATTATCGCACACGGAAGGCAAAAAAATCTATGCGTTTCTTCCTCCCGAACTGAAAAATCTGGTGGACGGAATCGTTGATGAGCTTGCAAAGGACGAGCGGATCGCCAAGCTCTATGATTTGTGGTACGACCAGAAAGAAAAAATCGCCGCCATCTATACCGACGAGCCGCCCGAAAGAGTGCCGCTGTCGGAGAACGAGGACTTCCGCCCTATCAAAAACGCGGTGATAAAAGAAGCAGTCAGCCTGTTTGCCATGTGTAACGCAAGGCTTCGCTCCAAGACCAGAAGCGGTTACGCCGACGTCTCCGCACTCCGTCTGCTGAAATATTTATCCCAGATCATGCGCGACAGGTATTATGAGGATCAGGATGAGCTTCATGAAATGGTGGACAGCAAGCTCATGGCGGAGATCAACGAGAAAAAACGCGCACAGGGATTGAAATCGTAGGAGGGCAATACAATGTCAAATTCAAATTATGTCAGTCTGTCTCAGGAAGAAATCGACCGCGCCAAGCACACCGATCTCGCCATGATGCTGCAGGGCATGGGCGAAACCGTCCGTCGTTCCGGTTCGGAATACGAGTGGCTCGACGGCGGGAGAAAGGTCACGCTGCGAGGGAATCTCTGGTATCATCAGTACGACATGACCGGCGGTGACGCGATTGACTTCGCAAAACGCTTCTTCGGAAAGACCTTTCCCGAAGCGGTTGTCTTTCTCAACGGCGGGAGCAGCGCGCAGCTGCTCCGTTCTTCACCGGCAGAGAAAGAGAAAAAGCCCTTTGCACTGCCCCGCAAGGCTGCTGATATGCGAAGGCTGTTCGGCTATCTCTGCGGTCACCGCGGCATTGACCGTGACGTCCTGCTGACCTTCGTCCGGAAAAACATGGTCTATGAATCCGCAGACCATTACAATGTGGTGTTCATCGGGTACGATAAGAACCGCACCGCCCGTCACGCTCATCAGCGCGGCTCGTACAGCTTCAGCCGGTTCAAAGGCAACGTGGACAGCAGCGATCCCGCTTTCAGCTTCCATTGGGACGGCACAAGCGGAAAGATTTTTTTGTTTGAAGCGCCGATAGATATGCTGTCTTTTATTTCCATGCACAAGAATAACTGGCAGCAGCACAGCTATGCGGCGGCCTGTTCGGTCTCTGACCTTGTGCTTTTCCAGTGCATGAAGGACATCGGGAACATTGATAAGGTGTTTCTTTGCATGGATAACGACAGCGCGGGGAAGTCCGCCAACAGCCGTATTGCCGCCAAGTTAGAGGAAAGAGGCGTGGAATATGAAATACTTGTTCCGACAATGAAAGACTGGAATGAAGATTTAACGTCCGGCTGTGCGGCAGTACAGCTTGAATCGGAATCCGAAGAAAGCGAGGAAGAACTATGTCAGGCTCTGTCACTTTGATTATCGCGGGAATGTTA
>JAFRXY010000014.1 GCA_017441385.1 Clostridia bacterium
TCCGCTTCTGGAAAGCGCGATACGCGGCGACGGACAGGAGATTGTGCTTCCGGCGTTTAATTGCTTTTTCTGAGTGAGAAGTGGGTAGTGGGAAGTGGGAAGAGTTTATGCCAAAAACTTCTCACTCCTCACTTCCCACTCCTCACTGATCTAACCATTACAACAAAGGAATGAACAAAATGAGCGACATTACAGAGCGCCTCGATTCGCTTCGGGATTTGATACAAAGCCGGGAGTTTCTGGAAGGCAAGGGATTGTCCAATGAGGTCAATATCCGCATTTTCTGTTATGACCCAAAGGACGAAATGGCTGTCCGGCATTTTACGGAAAAATTGACAGCCGATGGAGCATTGAAATGCAGAATTGTGGAATACAATCTGTACGAAATCTTCCTTTCCATCTGCGACGAGAAGCGGATTACCGACAGAATCCCCGCGCAGGAGGAAAAGAAGGGTTCGCGGTTCATTGTAGACCAGATGACGCGCATGGCAAACAACGTGGCTTTCATCAAAAAAATGCAATACGAATCGCATGAGTCGGGCGACGTGATTCTCATTACGGGCGTGGGCGCAGCGTTCCCATTTATCCGCGTTCACTCGCTGCTCGACGCGATGCAGCCGCATTTTTCGGACGTGCCGGTGGTGGTCATGTACCCCGGCACCTTTGACGGGCATTATGTCAGGCTGTTCGACATCCTGAATCCCAACCCCTATTACAGGGCTTTTAATGTTGTATAACTCACGGAAGGAAAGAAAAACATGAGAATACAGAATATGTTTCAGGAGGACATCGACCGGAAAATCAACGGCGTCGTCAAGGTAGATCAGGACGCCAGCGATGTTCTCGTGCAGGAATTGAAAGAGTACGTTATCACAAGGGAACTGAAAAAGCATTTCATTACCTTCTTCACCAATTACGGCGACTCCTTCCGCGAAAAGACGGCGGATATCGGCGTGTGGATTTCCGGCTTCTTCGGCAGCGGTAAATCGCACTTTCTGAAAATGCTGTCCTACCTGCTGGAAAACAAAAAAGTGCAGGGGAAACGAACGGTCGAGATATTCCGCCGTAAATTCGCTGACGATCCCGCGACCTTTACGCTGATAGAAGATGCCGCCAAAGGCAGAACCGACACCATTCTGTTCAATATCGACATCGAAGGCTCCATCAACAAGGACAAGACCGCCGTGCTGCGGGTGTTTGCCAAGATGTTCTACAATTATCTCGGCTTTTACGGCGAAAATCTGAAGGTTGCCAAGCTGGAGCAGTTTATCGCCAGAAAGGGCAAGACCGAGGAATTCCGCCGTGTGTTCGAGGAAATCAACGGCGGAACGTGGCTGGAATCCCGCGACGCGTTTGCCTTCTTTGAAGACGATATTGTGGCAACGCTGCAGCAGGTTCTCGGCATGAGCGAAAGCGCGGCGCAGAACTGGTTCAACGGTACCGAAACGGTCGAAACCTCCATCGCGCAGCTTGTTCTGGAAATCAAGGAATATGTCGATGCACAACCCGATGACTTCCGACTGCTGTTTATGATCGACGAAGTCGGGCAGTATGTCGGCGGCGATACCGACCTGCTCATCAATCTGCAATCGCTGGTCGAGAAAATCGGCAGCGAATGCGAGGGCAAGGTGTGGGTGGTCTGCACCGGTCAGGAAGCCATCGACGAGATTATCAA
>JAFRXY010000015.1 GCA_017441385.1 Clostridia bacterium
GCGTAATTGGTGTTGATCACCGCGTAATCCACATCGGGAAGGACGTTGGGAATCTGGGCGGCTTCGACCTCTTTGAATTCGATGTTCTTGGGGTTATCCTCGATGTCAAGCACGGTAGCCGTAATGCCCGCGCTGTCCTTCACCTTGATGTAGCCGAGGCTTTCCAGCAGAAGCAGCGCTCTGCCGCCGTTGGTCGCGTCATTGGGAATGGCTATCGTGATGGACGAGGATTTGTTGTCAGCGTTGCCGCCGGCGGAAGAATCATCTCTGCAGGCAGTCAGGGAAAAGACCGAACCAAAGGCGAGTGCCGCCGTCAATGCAAGTGCAAGTATTTTCTTTTTCATAATGTTTTTTCTCCTTTTTGAGTCGAATGTGTTTTTGAATCTTGATATGGTTGAGTGAATGAAATAATCAGCGACAACAGTACCGACACATTCGACCAAATCGGAAATTGGCTCTTAACAGCTTCTCAAAGGTTTGCTTCATAAGCATCACGCCTTTCAATATTCAGCAAAAGTGAAAGCGTCGTCCGCGTTGGCTTTTGCTTTGTGTCAATATCTTAACCTATAAAACCTATTTTGTCAATAGGCAAAGTAGGAATTAAGGCAACTTCCGCTTTTTGAATAATCGGTTGCTGATTTGTGAACAGAAAATAGACAAAATAACAGGCATAGAAAAAGGTTGCATCTATCTGAAAACACAAAAAACACGCTGCAAACCGAAAATCGGTCGCTGCGTGTTCTGATAAAAATAATTAAAAAATCTCTCCGCCGCCGAGAATACAGCCGGACGCATCGTAAAACACCGCCGACTGTCCGGGCGCGGGCGCGCGTACCTTGCCGTCAAAGGATATGCTGACGGTATCCACACCTGTTCTTGTGATCGTGCCATTGCAGCCGCCGTCGTGATAGCGGATTTTTATATTCGCCCGAATGGATTTTCCCAAGGGAAGATCGGCGATACGCATAAAATTCAGCTTTCTGCAAAAGATTTCGTCCTTGAGCAGAGAATCCGCTTTTCCCAGCACCACTTCATTGGAATCCGCCCGGATTTCGCTGACATAGACCGGTTCACCCAGCGCGATTCCCAAACCCTTCCGCTGACCGACTGTGTAATGGATTACGCCCTTGTGTCTGCCGAGGAACTTTCCCTGTTCGTCGACAAAATTTCCTTCATGGGGTTTGTTATGCTCCGCGTGCGCCGCGATAAAGTCCGCGTAGCTGCCGTCCGGCACAAAGCAGATTTCCTGAGAATCCGGCTTATCCGCCACCGGAAGACCCGCCTGTTCCGCGAGGCTTCTGACCTCCTGCTTCGTCAGCCTGCCGAGCGGCATGAGGGTGCGGGAAAGCTGCTCCTGCGTCAGCCGCCACAGCATATAGGTCTGATCCTTTTGCACGTAATCGGCTTTTTGCAGCGTATACCGTCCGTTGCCCAGCCTGACAACGGAGGCGTAATGTCCCGTTGCGATGCTATCGGCTCCCAGGATATTCGCGTAATACATCATCCGCTCCCATTTGACAAACCGATTGCAGTTGACGCAGGGATTGGGGGTTAATCCGTGAAGATAGGCGTTCACAAAGGGAGAAACCACATGGCGGCGGAAATCCGACAGACAGTTGAAGACGTGGTACGCAATGCCAAGCTGCCGCGCCGTATCGCGCGCGTCGTCTATCTCACAGCACCGGCTTTTTTCTCCATCTTCGCTGCTCTCCCATGTGCGGAGCGTCACACCGATCACCTCATAGCCGGCTTCTTTCAGCAGCAGCGCGGCAACCGCGCTGTCCACACCGCCCGACATTCCGACAATCACTCTTTTGCTCAAATGTCATTCCGCCTTCCCCAAAAAAATCAGTCTGATTCCGCGTATTTTTTCGCAAGCGCAAGACCTTTGGCGGTATAATTTTCCCCATACTGCTCACGGATTTTTACGGCATAGCGGTTGTGGGCATCTACAATTTTTTTCTGCTGATAATCCAGCAGAGCAAAAACTTCTTCCGGCGCGTCCACGGAGAGGAAAAGGTCGCGCATATGGCGCAAAACCTCCGTCGCGGCTTCACGAATTTCCCTTCTTTCGCCGTTATTCTCAATGAAAATACGCTCCTCGTCGTACAAAGCGGCATTTTTAATGTTGTTGACCGCATTTTTCTGCGATTCTTCATCCAATTCACTTTCTTCAAGCGACATCAGCCAGAGAATCAGCAGTTGAATGAACGCGATATCTTCTTCAAAAATGCCGACAGACGTTAAAGGATTCACGTCGAGCATACGGAGTTCGATGTGGTTAACGCCGTTCAGACGAAGATGGTCAAGGCGGTTTTCTCCCTTGGGCTTCAGACGTATGGGATAATACAGTTCTGAGGGAGAAACGATGGCGCCTTCTTTGATGTACCGCCAGATGCTTTCCGTATATTGCTCAATGCTGTCGTAGTCCAGAACAGGAACAAAGTCGTTCCAGTATCCGACGTCACCGCAGCGGGGAGAAGCGTAGCGGCTGCCGTCGATGCCCTTTTCAAAGAGAGAGGGATCGCTCACCGGACTTGCCGCCGTCAGCCAGACGATCAGCCAGCCGTATTCCAGCAGTCTTTGCGCCAGCGTCAGATAAACGGCGTCCTTGTATGCGCGGAAGGTTTTCATACCGCTTTCCTCAAATCCGGCTTGCAGCAGCGATTCGTGAAAAGAAAAATTGCAGTGTATGCCGCAGAAAAGCATTTTCTTCTTGCCGTATTTTCGGGCGAGGTATTCGCGGTAGACCGTTTTTTCGGATTGCCCTCCCCTGAAATCGGCAATGGGAATCTCGTCCTCTCCGGTGATAAAAGGGGGATTGGAAAAAGGCCACAGAACTTCGCGTCCCGTGGGAAGCGAAAGGAGCTTTGCGGCAGCCTTTCTGTGAAGCGCATGAAGCGACTCCACCGCGTTATGGGGGCTGTCGGTCGGAGGTGTGATGATTTCCACCTGATTCTCGCAAAAATCCCTTGAAATGTGCGCGTCTTCGCCAAAGGGATGAGCAATCTGTGAAAGCCTCCCTTCCCTGTCAACGCGAAGCGTTTCCCGTTCCAGACCAAAACTGCCGCTGTAAAGAAATTCCCTTAGCAGGGGATTGGAAAAATTGAATGTCATGCTAAAATCCTTTCCGCAATTCATCATAGTTCTGCGTAATCTCTTATGAAAAACTCTGTGGTTTTTCCGTTTTCCAGTCCCTCCGCCATTTTCCTCGCGGGAGAAAGCAGCGTTTTTGCCCGTTCATACAACGGCAAAAGGTAGCTTTCCTCACCGAGACTTCTCCTGTGAAGCCCTTCCGACGCAATGTCCAGCACATCGGTGAGCAGCGATGTGATTTCCGATTTCTTCAGGAAGGAAGGGAATGAACGGCGGTTAAGACACTCACGAAGCTCTGTCGGGTTGTAGCCCTTGTGATATAGAACCGTGTCGGAATCCAGCAATCCGGAGAGAGCCGGAAGGTTTTCCATCAGTCCCGTGTGGAACGCGGCGACCGACATCAGATCGCGCACAGGCTGCGTACATACGCTGCGGAATTCCACCGTTCCGCGATAGGTCAGGTCTTCAAACTTGAAGGAACGCAGATATTTCAAATCCTCTATGGACGGTTCAAACCGAATGGGACGGTATCCGCCTTCCGCAAAGTATTCGCCCTCGACGCTGTCAGCCGAAAAATAATCATCCAGTAGCGTCGGATGGAAATTGATGTACTTTTCCCCTCTTTCCACACAGTAGATGCTCATGGATTTAATGTAGGACAGTATATCGTCGGAGGAAGAAAACGACACGTCATACATATCCACGTTATGGCGGTTCAGACCGTGAAGGCTGTTTTTCCAGAAGCGGTCGCGTCCGCAGAGCAATTCATGATTGCTGCCCCAGAGAGAATTGGCAAAAAGGACGGATTTCAGCGGCTCCAGCTTGGTAAAGGTATTGAAAACCTCCGGCAAGGTCGATTCCTCCACATCGAGCTGCACCTGTGCCGCGCAAGAAAACAGACCGAAATCAGGATTGTCATGGAACGGAATCGCGTCGCCGTATTTTTCATAGGATTTCAGATGATGCAGCAGCATTCTGTACCGACCGTTATGAATGGGTTCGCCTCGGTTTACCGCGTAATGGGGGTTGACGCCCATTCCTGTCAGCGTATGTCCGTATCCGGCAAAGCGAGACTGAAGAAAGGTATAATACCGGCGGAAAAGTCTGTCCACCTCATGAATGTCATCTTTCGCGCCAAAGGAAAGCTCCAGCGTATTGTAGCTGCAATCGTAAGAGAGGATATCGTCATTTTGTGATGACTGAGCGGCATAGATACAGCCGTCCTCGTCACGACTCAGTCGGTCAAACGAAAAATGACGCACAAATTCGTCTGTGACAGCATGAACCACTTCAAAATCCACCGCTTTTCCGCTGAGATTGACGATGGGCAATTCAAATTCCGTGCCGACACAGGGCTTGCGTTTTCGCTGTGTCGGTCTGATGTATTTTTCATAAATGGCTTCATCGAGTTTCTCCGATGCAGCTTTATTATCATGTTTCAAGAAAACCGCTCCTTTGCTTTCTTCTTTACAGATTGTATTCCAGCGTAATGCGTCCCATCACGTCAATGTATTCGTTGCGGTGATTCTCGCCCTGATAGACCAGAGTACCGTTATTGTACACCAGCAGCGAATTGAGCGGCAGCGGTTCCCAGCCGCTTGCTTCAAGCGGTGTGGTGGAAATCATAACCCCGCCGTCCTCCTGTCTGACAAACAGCGTATGCAGCATATTTACATGGGCATACAGCACGCTTCCGTCATACATCAGCAGGTTGAGCTTGTTTCGGTAGGAGAGTTCCCGGATTGCTTCTTCCACCGTTTCTATACGTTTTTCAAGCGAAAGCGCCAGCCCGGTACGGTCGGTCTTCTGATTAATCCTGTCCATCAGATAGAGAAGAATCCTTTCGCTGTCCGTATCGCCGTTCTGCATTTCCCTATATCTGTTCAATTCGTTTCCGCTGAATATCGTGCCGTTGTGCATCAGCGTCCATGTGCGTCCGCTGACGTCAGTGCGTACAAAAGGGTGGCAGTTTTCCGGCTTGACGCCTCCGATAGTAGCTCTCCGTATATGGGCAAGCAGCAATTTACTGTCGGGAAGCGAATGGACGAGTTCCGGCAGTATCCTGCTTTTCTCAGCGGATATCATCTCCGTGCGCACATTTGGCTCGCCGTTTTCAAAGGTAGCCAGTCCCCAACCGTTCGGATGTCTGACACTGTGACGGAAGAATTCCCTCAAGTACGGCTGCAATCGCTTTTCCTTACTTGCGTAAAATCCGAATAATTCGCACATAACGCTCGATCCTCCCTTACAATAGCATACTAAATATATATGAATTATAGGCAATTATAACATGACATCTTATATCTGTCAAGTGGGTTTGAGAAAAATATCATATTCACATATTCTGCACACAATTCCTCATCAATGGGAACAAAAAAGGGGCTGTCGCACTAAGAAAAGTGAGGCAGCCTCATTTTGATACAAAAAAACAGCCAAGGACTGTACAATCCCTGACTGTTAGTGTAAAATAGAAGTATGGTCAAACACAACTATTTACAAAAGGATTATACAACAAA
>JAFRXY010000016.1 GCA_017441385.1 Clostridia bacterium
CCTTCCGGACCCTGCTCGCCCTGCGGACCCTGGGGACCTTCCGGACCCTGCTCGCCCTGCGGACCCTGGGGACCTTCCGGACCCTGCTCGCCCTGCGGACCCTGGGGACCTTCCGGACCCTGCTCACCCTGTGGACCTTGAGGACCTGCCGGACCTTGCGGGCCTTCGGGACCTGTGGAACCAACGGGGCCTTGTGGGCCTTCCGGACCTTGAGGACCTGCCGGGCCTTCGGGGCCTGTGGGACCAACGGGGCCTTGGGGGCCTTCCGGACCTTGCTCGCCCTGAGGACCCTGAGGGCCAAACGGTCCCTGAGGACCGCGCGGACCTATCGGTCCTCTTGGACCCATCGGACCGGGAGGGCCGGGAGGTCCCGGAACAGGGTAAGGAGGACGCGGGCAGCAGCCGCAGCTTTTTTGCATGACAGTCTGTTCGCCTTCGTCATTCTTATCGCTGTCGACGGAATATACTACCTGCTCTCTCGCGGGATAATGTGAGAAACCTGCATAATGATTATACCGTCTTCTCATAAGATTCTTTGAACACTCCTTTGATTTGAAATTCTATGTATTACATCATATGCATTTTTTTCAAATGGGTGCTGAGACAGAGACAATGCTTTCACTAAAAATACAGATTTATACTGCAAATCAGTTGAAATTTCCTCGGAAATTTGATAAAATATAGATGAATCAACTGATAACAGCCGAATCGGGAGGGATTGAAGTGCATATTTTATCGGACGGTGATTTTCTGGCGGTCTTCGGCAGAAAGCCTGCGCTGCATTGTTTTGCGCCGGGAAGGGTGAACCTGATCGGCGACCACACGGACTACAACGGCGGCAGGGTCTTCCCCTGCGCCATTGATCTGGGCATTGAATGCATGGCGGCTCCTCGAAACGACGGACGGTTCGGCTTTTATTCCACCAATTTTCCCGCTGCCGGGATTTCGGAGCGTTCGGTTGACGAGCCTGTACGAAGCGGCGGCTGGTCGGATTATCCCATGGCCGTCATCCGCACATTCAGCCGGTTCGGATACATTCCGGAGTCCGGCGCGGATTTCCTCTTCAAAGGCAATCTGCCCGACGGCGCGGGGCTTTCTTCCTCTGCGGCGCTGGAGGTGCTCACCGGAACAGCGCTCTGCGGGCTTTGGAATTGGCCGGTCACCCCCCAGCAGAACGCAGTATTCGGTCAGTTCGCGGAGAATCGCTTCATCGGGGTGAATTGCGGGATTATGGATCAGTTCGCCAGCGCCATGGGGAAGCAGGGGCACGCGCTGCTGCTCGACACATTCACCCTTGGTCTGGAATATGCCCCCATCAACCGGAGCCGCGCTTCGGTGGTGATTGTCAATACAGGAGTCAAGCATTCGCTGGCTTCCTCCGCCTACAACACCCGCCGCAGGGAATGCGAAACCGCGCTGGCGAATATCTGCGAGCGCCAAAAAATCCCTTCCCTCTGCTCACTGAGCAAAGAAGAATTCGCCGAAACGGAAAAATGCATCGCCGACGAAACCTGCCGCAGACGCGCCCGCCACGCGGTGAGCGAGAATGCCCGCACGGTTGCGGCGGCGGAATGTCTCCGACAGGGCGATCTGGAGCAATTCGGGCAGCTGATGAACGAATCGCACCGCTCTCTCAGGTTTGATTACGAAGTGTCCTGCGACGAGCTGGACTTCCTCGCGGCCAAGGCTTGGGAAATGCCCTTTGTCTACGGTGCGAGAATGACCGGCGGCGGCTTCGGCGGCTGCACCGTGAATCTGGTGAAAAGCGGGAGCGAAGGCGAATTCACCGACCGCATGGAGGCGGCATACAAAGAGAATTTCGGCCGGGAATGCGCGGTATACCGCGTGGCTCCGTCCGACGGGGCAAAAATTTTACGATGACACAAGGTTAATTCGGGAGATGAACAAATTGAGCAGAATCTTGGTTTTATCGGGTAGTCCGCGCAGGGACGGAAACACGGAGCGGCTGGCGTCTGCCTTCGTCAAGGGGGCGAAACAGAAGCAAGACAACGAGGTGGAAATTATTTCGGTCTGCGATCACACCATCCATCCCTGCGTCGGGTGCAACACATGCTTTGAGAGGGAAGGAAACAGGTGCTTTCAGAATGGCGACATGACGCTGATTTACGACAGGCTCAGCAAGGCGGATATCGTGATTATCGCCTCCCCTGTGTACTTTTACGGCATCAGCGCCCAATTGAAAGCCGTTGTCGACCGGCTTCACACGCCGATGAGAAACCGATTCCCCATCAAAAAGCTGGGACTGATTCTGGTCGGCGCGGCGGAGCTGCCGGAATTATTTGACTCCATCCTCACGCAGTACCGCCTGATAATGAATTTCTTCTCACTGGAGGACGCGGGAACGGTTCTGGTGCGGGGCGCAAGGGAGAAGGGCTCCGTCACGGAACATGACCTGCAAAAAGCCTACCAACTCGGATTATCCATTCACTGAACGGGAGGTCAGAAAATGCTGTATGAATCCATAGACCAATTGATCCAAAACGCGTTGGAGAAAAAACTCATTGAACCGGAGGAAGAAATATATTCCCGGAATATGCTGCTTGCCCTGATGGGCGAGGACAGCTATGAATCGACTCAGCCCGGCGGGAAACGCGCACTCTGCGACATTCTGTGCGAGCTGTGCGACATTGCGACTCAAAGGGGAATTATCTCCGACTCCACCGAAAACCGGGATATCTTCGACGCCAAGCTGATGAACTGCGTCATGCCCCGGCCTTCACAGGTGATCACGGAATTCCGGGAGCATTACGGCCAATCACCGGAGGAAGCGACCGACCGTTTCTATACATTCAGCTGTGACTCCAATTACATCCGCCGCGACCGCATTGCCCGCGACCGCAAGTGGAAATTTCAAAGCGAATACGGCGAGCTGGACATTACCGTTAACCTCTCCAAGCCGGAGAAAGACCCGCGCGACATTGCCGCCGCCGGAAAGAGCCAATCCACCTCCTATCCCCTTTGCCAGCTCTGCCTTGAAAATGAGGGCTACGCCGGAAGAATCGGGCATCCCGGCCGGTCGAACCACCGCATTATTCCGATTGCGCTCGGCGGGGAGGATTGGTTCTTCCAGTATTCGCCCTATGTCTACTACAACGAACACTGCATTGTCTTCAACAGCCGGCATATTCCCATGAAGATCGACGAAAGGGCGTTTGCGCGGCTGCTGGATTTCGTGCGGCAGTTCCCCCATTACTTTGTCGGTTCCAATGCCGATCTGCCGATCGTGGGCGGTTCCATTCTCAGCCACGACCATTTTCAGGGGGGGCGCTACACCTTCGCGATGGAAAAAGCGGACATCGAAACGCCCTTTGAAATTCCCGGTTATCCCGATGTGACGGCGGGAATTGTGAAATGGCCGCTGTCTGTCATCCGGCTGAGAAGCGCCGACCCGGAACGGCTGATCGGACTTTCCGCCCGCATTCTCGCCAAGTGGAGAACCTACACCGACCGCGAGGCGATGATTCTCGCCGAAACGGAAGGATTTCCGCACAACACGATTACCCCCATTGCCCGCCGCAGAGGGGAGGATTACGAAATCGACCTCTGCCTGCGCAACAACCTCACCACCGACGAGCACCCGATGGGGCTTTATCACCCCCATTCCCAGTGGCACCACATCAAGAAGGAAAACATCGGTCTGATCGAGGTCATGGGACTGGCCGTGCTGCCGTCCCGCTTACAGAAAGAACTGGCTGTACTGGAGGATTACATCATCGAGGGCAGGGATATCGCTTCCAATGAACAGATTGCCAAGCACGCCGAATGGGCTGCGGATTTCGCTCCGCTGCTCAAGGGGCGTTCCCGCGAGCTTGTGCGCACCGTGCTGGAGGAAGAAGTCGGACGGGTATTCACCCATGTGCTGGAGGACGCGGGGGTCTTCCAACGCGACGACAGCGGAAAGGCGGCCTTCCTGCGGTTCATTGACGTGCTGTAGGGTTAATAATTCCATGTAAACGGCATACATAATCAAGCAATCGGCAATACTTTCGACATGCCGACTGCTTGATTTTATTTTTTAATTTTTCCAGTTTTTTTTCATAATTTTGAATATGTACTTTTATGATAACACTAGTATTCTGAATCAATTGCTTAAACCAGAATCAGACTTTTTGTTGTTGATTAGAGGGATAAACTATGCGTATACTTACAATAACGGGAAACTCAAAACCTGTAATGTGATCAGGAAAGATTATTTGAAGAATAAATCTGATTATGAAAAGGTTAATGAAATGATAAAAAACAGTGTATCTGTTTGGTATCCTATCAGAATTAAGAATAAACTGACATAAACAAAATCGTATGATATCCCACACCATGCAAAAACCGGATGGCATTTCACGTCTTAAATGCGGGGAATGTCATCCGGTTTTCTTTTTACATGTTATGGCTTTTGCGTAACAAATAATCACTTCTCGGCTTTGGCGGTCTTTCGGGAGAGCTTTTCGCCGATCACGCGCCATGAATTCATGTCTGATGTATCGGTACCTTTAAAGCCTACCCAAACAATATCCTTATACGTCTTTTCATTTCCGGTGTAATCGTCGATCGACCAGACTTTTGTGGTCGCTATGTGATGCTCGGAAACATTCTTGCCCTCAGAATTGATCTGATTGCCGGTGAAAGGATTGACGGGATTCTCTATCAGACCCGAAAAAGCAAGGGTCGGTGTGTCGGCATTGGTCATAAATGTCTTGTCAAATGTCAGCTCCTCGCTTCCGAAATCCTTCACCAGCAAGAGCGAATCAAAGATCAGCGCGTCATTGACCGAAGGCGTGGTATTTCCTTTGCCGTTTTCTATGCGTTTATCGTACAGATAATCCAGATTCCTTCCGTGGTCAGATACAATGATGATTCTGGTGTTGTCGTAAACGCCGTTTTCGCGCAGGTAGTCCATCCATCTGCCCAGCTGGATCATGGCCGCCATGTTGCACTGGTAGTGTGAAAGCTGCTTTGCGTTTTTAAAGGAGATCTCACTGCCGTCCACCGAAGTGCGCACCTTATGTTCCGATTCATATTGGGTGTTATCCACCGCATCCGCCGGCTCAAATGCCGGTTCTTGCAGCATTACGATATCATGAGCCGTATCGTTGCTCATCATCATAAATGTATTCTTTCCGCTGTCGGTAATTTCGGTGATGACCGGAAGGTTTTTCAGCACTCCGTAGGCGCCGACAAATTTTGAATCCGTACCGTCAAAACCGCCGCTTGCGGTGTAAAGACTGTTGATCACCTGAATGCCGCTTGATTTGTCGGAATGATTGTAAAGTCCCTTGTTGTAGAAGGACAAATGAAGCATGACAGGCGATGTGCGAAATACGCTGTAGGCAAACAGATTCCTGTTAAGCAGCGCATCGGTCGCTCCGGCATTGATTGCGTCAAGAAAGCGTCCCTTGGTAATGTATCTCTTCATTCCCGGGTAATCATCGTATATGCCCAGTATCGGCATCCAGTGAAAGCCCGCAAAGGTTGGATCACACACCGTCACTTCATAACCGTTCTCCCAGAAAAGCCCTGGCATAATTTTAAGCGCTTCGTCCTGCTTCTGGGGAATTGTCAGGTCGTCACGGCTGTTCATCTCATCGGGAATATATTCATATCCACCGTACAGTCCGGCAAATCCAACCATCGTGCAGTTGCCGTATGTAATGGTATTCGGATAGTAGGTGAATCCCGCAAACTGCTCCTGAAGCTCCGGCTTTTCCTGCAACAGATAGGGGAAGAATTCTCCTATCGCCCTGTCCATCATGATCACGATGACATTCTTTCCCTTTTTGTCCAAAGAAAAGCTGATTCCCTGATCGGACGATACGCCGGTCAGCGATTGACTCAATTCGCTGATAGTGGATTGAATGGAGAAGACATTCATGCAGGACATGATCGCGACCGCCGCGCAGAGGGCTATTGAAACCGACTGAATGATGATTCTTCGCAGCTTCCAGACGGCAACCAACGCCGCGGCGAGTCCCGCAAGCGCCAATGTGTTTACCAGATAATCCGATTTTGCGCTGTCGATAATATTGTCATACTGTAGCAGAGACGACATATTGCCGTAATTCTTTCCAAAGAGCATATAATTCAGCGCCGACGAACCCGACAGCACCACCATGCAGAGGCTGATGATTTTTCGCACCTTGGGAACGGTAAGTCTGTAAAAAATATTGAACCAGATCAGGAAGGTTCCCGCCGCCAGCGCCGACGAACTGACGAGATAGCGGAGCGGCGAACGGAATGCAGACACATTGACAAATTCCGCCGGAGAGGAAGCGATGACCGCCGAGGGAATCAGCAATCCGGTCAGCAGCGCCATGAACACACAGCAGGCGTAAAAAATCAGATTGTCGGTCTTTGTCGCGTCGGAAATTTGCACGGTTCTGACGTTATGCTTCTTTATCCAGAAATACCCCGGAAGCGGCAGCAGCAGCATCAGCAGAGCCGTCACGACAAACAGCCGCATACGCGGGGTGCCGATGGGGTTGGCAATCAGCACATAGGGCAGGCACACAGCCGCCAGCCCGGTGCATATCGCGCAGAGTACGAGCTTGGGATTCTTTATCCTGTAAAAGATGTTTTTCACGAGTGAAAAAAGGTTATTCAGCGTCCAGTAAAACACCAGTCCCGCCGGCGAAGAATAAAGGAACACAAGGAAAATCAGCGCCATGCCGTACAGTTGCAGCTTGCTCTTGAGCGGCATTCCCTTTGTGTATATGTAACCCGACACAATGTTGATGAACGTCATCAGAACGGGAAGGAGATTGACCGGGTGACTGCCGAAATGAAGCAGTCCGTCGGGCTGTCCCAGATCCCTGATCGGCCCGAAGGACGCGCCGCTGAGAATCTGCAATCCCGACAGGAAATTGTAAGCCGCTATAAAGAACGGAATTTCCAGAAGCAGCGAGAGAGAACCGTTCAGAGCGTAATAGGGCTTGTATCCGTTCTGCCTGTAATAGGTCTGAAGCATCATAAACCGCTCGTCGCCCTTAAACGTCTTTTTGATATGAGCAACCCCCCGGCTGAGCTTTTCCGTTCTTACCCGCTCTTCCTCCTGCATGGCGTCGGCACGCCTGTAAAGCGGAAGAATGAGAAAGTTGATGGCAAGGCTCAGGGCGATAATGGCAAGTCCTTCTTTCTTTGTCATACGAAGCATAATCGCATAAACCACATCAAACAGCAGAATCAGCGGCCCCAGAACCAGATTATACAAAAACGAAAAAAAACTCATTAGTCCTTCCTCTTTCATACATAGTAATTATCTATCATGCGGATTCTTTCTCTGCATCCTGTTCTTCCAACAGACTCTGTCTTTTCTCTATTAGATAATCGACAGCAAATTCCGCAGCCCTTCCTATATTCGCCCATGTTTCCTCACGGGCATTGTCACGGGCCTTTGCAAGTTCGGAATCGCTGAGGGAAGACGCGATCAGTTCACCGATTTTTTCAAAATTATCCTGCGTGAGCTGTCTGCCTATTTTGGGCAGTGTTGAGAAAGTCCACATTTCATCTTCCAGCCACCACGCGTCATAGGGGCCTTTATCAAATGATGTGTCGGCATATATGACCGGCTTGTCAAAGACAAGCGAAAAATCGAATATGACCCCGGAATAATCAGATATCAGTATGTCCGAGCGTTGCAGCACTTCAAAATTATCGTTGCTGCTGTCCCATTCCAGTTTGTCTCCGGCGGGGTATTTGTCCATCAGCCCGTCAAGCATGGCTTTTTCGGATTCATAGGACTGAGGGTGCGGGCGGATGATGATATGATACCCCGTTTTCAGCAGCGCGTCAATCATCTTCTCCCCGAACCGGTTGAGAATGCTGCTCGCCCCCCATGACGGGGCCAGAAGCACTGTCACCGGATGGTCGGCAGAATCCTTGCTTTCAAGCAGCCGCTTCCTGAGCATATCCATGTGCGGCAGCCCGATGAGAGGAAGTTCCTTTGCCGGCAGATGCCGCATTTCTTCCATTAGCCTGACCTGCTTTTTCTGGTATTCACCCGACACCATAACCGCATCATAGTAATCTATTCCGAACATTCTGTAAGCGATCACATCATTGGCGGCATGAAGGATGTGCGCATACCACTTTACATTTGTGGAGCGTTTCCATTGATACACGTCCACTCCGGGGGTGGTGGAAAGAACGACGTCGGCTTTGAGCATATTCATTCTGGCAAAGGCAATGTTTCCCGAACCGATAAATTCAGCCGACACATGCTCATACTTCTCATTGAGCGCCGGGTCGTCGGGGGATGCCGTCATATAGACAACCTGCTGCTTTCTCTTTTCAAATTCATCGCAGATCGGTTGAAACATGTTCCAGTACCGTTTGCTGTCGGTAAAAATGACAAAGGGAATCGTATCGCTTTCCACCTTCTGCTGCTTTCCCAGACTGAAAATGAACCTGAGCTTCATAAGAGAATTGCGGAGGAAGTAGGCGGCCGCGCTCAGGACGCCTATCAGTATGGTGAAAAGCATACTTCCTGTTCCCGGGTCAATGTAGATAAAACTGAAATTCAGAAACAATTGATAACACTCCAATGACATGGTTAATGATGAATTAATTGTAGCATATCTAAAATAATTGGTCAATAGCCAGCGTCAAATAAACATCCGACTTAGCGCCTGTTACTGCCTTTCATCCTCAGCGATGGTGCGCTTTAATCCCTCAATGGCAACTCTGATCGCGCGGTCGGTATCGTGGGATTCGGAATGATCCCCGAATTTGTCTCGCCGGGTCTGATTCCAGACCACATGGAAAATCGCAGCGGCCCGTACATTTCTTGCCGCCGCCACAGAGAAGATTGCGGCTGATTCCATTTCGGAAGCCAGACAGCCTCCGGCGATCCACGCGTCCCACTTCCGGAGCAGCTCCGCGCCGTTGGGCATACTCTGCGGGGAATGCTGACCGTAAAAGGAATCCTTGCTCTGCACAACCCCTGTGTGATAAGGCAGTTCCAATGTCTTCGCGCCTTCCACCAAGTCCCTCGTAAGACCGAAATCGGCAACAGCGGGGAATTCAATCGGAAGATATTCCCGGCTGGTGCCCTCCATGCGGATGGCGCCGGTGGCAATCACCACATCTCCCGCGCAGACCTTTTCATTCATGCCGCCGCAGGTACCAACGCGGACAAAGGTATCCACTCCCAGCCGGATCAGCTCTTCCATGGCAATCGAAGCAGACGGGCCGCCTATGCCGGTGGATGTAACCAGCACCGTCTCGCCGCCGAGCTTGCCAGACCAAGTGCGGAATTCCCGGTTGAAGCCCAGCTCGCGGGGTTCATCGAGATAGGCGGCGATCTTCGGCACCCGGCCGGGATCGCCCGGAAGAATCGCGTATTTAGCTTTCACGCTTGTCGGAAGACCGATATGGTACATGATTTCTTCATTCATTTTTTGATGCAGCCTCTTTCCTATTCATGAGATGACACATTGGCACATCCATTATAACACACCGCCCGAAAAAAATAAATATTTTTTATATAAATAAACACACGGCAGCGGAGGGATTTCTTTCGATTTCCGCTATCAATTCATAATCCGTCAAATAATTCACATCGCTTTCAGCAGTTTTCCGAAGCTCCGTTTTGACTGCTCGTTATTATATTCGATTCATGCCTTCTGTTTGTGACAGAAAAACAAAAACACCGGCGCAAATTTCAAAAATCTGCGTCGGTGTGAAAATGTAAGAATATAAAGGAGGCGATTACTTTCTGCCGAAGATGGTCATTATGTCAAAGTAATCCTCGTCGTTCTTCTCATTGATGTTGGAACCTGTACCGGCGGGCGCCTTGGGATTGGTGGTACCGCCCTGAGGTGCCTTTCTCACGGGGGCCTTGGGGGCCGCGCTGGCGGTCTGCTCCTTCTTCTCGGGATCGAGGGAGAAGCCGGTGGCGATCACGGTGACTCTCATCTCATCATCCATGTTCTCGTCGAAAGCAGCACCCCAGATGATGGTCGCGTCGGGATGAGCCGCCTTGGTAATCATGGTGGAAGCAACGTCAACTTCCTCGAGGTTGATGTCGTTGGAAGAAGTGATATTGATAATAACACCTCTCGCGCCGTTGATGGAAGTCTCCAGCAGCGGGCTGGAAATAGCCGCATGAGCGGCCATGGATGCCTTCTCCTTGCCCTGCGCGGAACCGACGCCCATATGAGCGTAGCCTGCGTCCTTCATGACAGCGGTAACGTCAGCGAAGTCAAGGTTGACAAGTCCGGGGCTGTTGATCAGGTCGGAAATGCTCTGAACGCCCTGACGGAGCACGTCGTCAGCGATGGTGAAAGCGTTGGCAAGTGTAATCTTCTGGTCGGAAACCAGCTTGAGTCTTTCGTTGGGGATAACGACAAGAGAGTCGACATGCTCGCGGAGAGCGGCAATGCCTGCCTCGGCCTGCTCCATGCGCTTTCTGCCTTCAAAAGCGAAAGGCTTGGTGACGATACCGACCGTGAGAATGCCCATTTCCTTGGCGATCTCAGCGATAACGGGAGCCGCGCCTGTACCGGTGCCGCCGCCCATACCGGCGGTGATGAACACCATGTCGGTGCCTCTGAGAGCCGCCTCGATATCCTCTTTGCTCTCCTCGGCGGCGCGCTGTCCTCTGGCGGGATCGGCGCCTGCGCCCTTGCCCTTGGTGATCTTCTCACCGATCTGAATCTTGTGTGTCGCCTGTGAACGGTGCAGAGCCTGCACATCTGTATTTATGGAGATGAATTCAACGCTGTTGACGCCCATCTGAATCATGCGGTTGACAGCGTTTCCGCCGCCGCCGCCCGCGCCGATTACCTTGATTTGCACAACATTGTTCTCGAAATCCTGATCAAATTCAAAAGCCATTTTAATTTTTCCTCCTGCATCGGATTTTACGAGCAAATACGGACTGAAATCGTCCCTTCCACTCACATTCCTTCATTTTTTCAGTGTCTAGGTAATACTATACCTTATTCCAATAAAAATTTCAAGAGTAAATTTATAAAAAACTCATTGCCGGGATAAATTTTTTATCAGACTTTGCGAATAAAAATATGCAAAATAACAACAAATGCAATTTATCTTTGTAGCAATCATCAAGCTGCACCCAGCATATCGGCTGTTTCGACATTATTCTGTCTTTAATTTGCCGTAAAGCCAGTCTTTCCCGGCAGACATGAAAATCTCAGCCATGCTGTAGAGCTTCTGCTGGTTTCTTCTGTGCCGTTCTTCGATGATCTGATCAAGTTCTCCCTCGGAAACGTCGTATTTATATCGGAAATACACCCTGTTATTGACAAACCGGAAGGTTCCCTTGTCATTATCGGAAATGGACTTCCGGACAAAGAGGATATGATATATTTCGTCCATCCGGTGATTCACCGTCTTTGCGTCTATCGCTTTTCCGAAGACAATCAGAATACGGTCATCATACACAGCCTCATATCCGCTGTCGCCGACTCCTGTGGAAGTCAGCCTCATTTCTTTCCTGTTGAATGCATCTCTGATAAGTACAAGATTCTTCACCTGCTCCAGTGAATCACCGGTGAGGAATCCTTCACTGTCCTCATTTTTCAAATCAATTCCCGTCAGCAGAGGAATCATTCTCAGCCCTGCTATTTCTCCAGCGCTGCCTGCTGCAAGGGCGGTATCTGCCGATGAACCGCCGTTTTCCGCTCCGCTGCCCGCTTCATTGACGGCGGAAGGTTTGCCTACGGCAGCGGGTTTTTCGCCGGAGGTTTCCAGTATTTTACCTTCTGTACTCAGAACAGCCCACTGGCTGCCGCTGCCCTGCGCCACTCCTAAAACATCGGCTTTCTTAACCCTGATGACAACGGTTGAGGGAAGTCTGCGGTCAACCGTGCATTCCTCAATATACGGAAGCTCCCGCACAACCCTTTTCTTCGCGCTGTCCGAGTCGATAAAAAGTATGTTGCTGCCTTTGGTAAACGCGCATATGTTCTTGATCTGAGCGGCGCTGTATGGGCTGTCGCCCTCCACCTGAACCTGTTTGATATCGAAAAACACGAGCACGCCCACTGAAATCAGGAATACAAGAAGCAGTGTCACCATAAGTACGTTCAGGGCGCCGGAGCGTCTTTTTTTCCGCCTGTATACGCTTCTGTTGGCCACCTTTGTGGAAATAACGCCTCTTGCCCTGGCGTTTCTCACCGCTCTTGCGTGGCGTTTTACCGATGATGACTGCTTGTTTCTCACCGCAATTTCCGCCATCGACAGCTTGGTCTGCTTCTCCGCGGAATCACCGGAGGAAGTCCTGCCCCTTCTTTTTTTCTTCGGGGGCTGTTTTCTTTCCGAAGCAGTCTTCTTGCCGGTTCTTTTTTTATCCGGGTATTTCAGGTAGTATTTCTCAATCGCAGAGCTGTAATGATCTCCGCTGCCCAGCGCATTGCTGTATCTTTCCTCGGCCGTGCTGACGGAACTTTTATCCGTTTTCTTCGCCGCCGTCTTTCCGGCGGATTTTATGCCGTCAGCGCTTTTTTTGCCGCCGACAGTCTTCTTTTCCGCCTTTTTTCCGGCCTTCATGGCAGGGGACTTTTTCTTTTCCTCGGGCTTGACGGCCGTTTTTCCCGTTTCAGGCGCTTCACGCAGCGTGAGCTTCAGCTCCGCGTAATTTCTCTTGGACTTGTTGCTTACGGCCTTGGCATACTTCGACATATCGGACTGCGGCTGCCGCGCGGCTTCGGAGCGGTCGCCGATGGTCACCCTTGTACCCTTTTTCTTTTTACCGTCCAATATTTTACAACTCCTATACTGTTACAACTTTCCGTGCTTTTTCAATGTGCTGCACACCACATTGAAGATTCTCTCCCGTGAATCAAGAATCGCCATATTCTTTGCATTCTTTGACATTTCTTCCAATTTCGCTCTGTCGCCGGCCAGCATGTCGGTTTTCTCCATGAGCAGCTGCGGAGTGATTTCCTTCTCCACAATGATTTCCGCCGCGCCGCGGTCTACCATCGACATGGCATTGTAATACTGATGATTCTCCGCGACATTAGGAGAAGGAATCAGGATCGCGGCCTTGCCCAGCGCCTGAATTTCCGTAAGCGCCATTGCACCGGAACGGCAGATCACGAGATCGGCGGCTGCCATGACGCGCGGCATGTCGCTGATATATTCCCTGACGTCGAGGTTCGGGCATTTTTTCAGCCTGACGCCTCTTTTTTTCAGTTCGTCAAGCACGAAGCCGCCGTACTTCCCGTAGCCGTGAATGTGCTGATATCGGCCGTCTTTCGCACTGCGTGCGAGAAGATCGAGCATGGATTCATTGATGGTTCTCGCGCCGAGCGAACCGCCGAAAGAAACAATCAGCGGACGTTCGTCCAGTTCCAGCTCCCTGCGGGCGCGCGCCTTGTCATACTCCAGCACTTCGGCGCGGACGGGATTTCCTGTCACGACGAACTCGGTATCGGCGGAAATACGTTCCTTGGCGTCCTCCACCGCGAGCATCACGCAGTCGCAGTAGCGGGCAAGCATCTTGACCGTCATGCCGGGGAAGGCATTCGCTTCATGCACCAGAACGGGAACGCCCATCTGAGCCGCCTTCCGCAGGACGGGGCCGCAGACGTAACCGCCCGTTCCGATGGCAATGTCCGGCTTGAAGTCCCGGATAATTTTTGCTGAGCGCACTCCGGAAAGAAGCAGATGACGAGCCGCTTCAAGATTGCGCCCCACATTTTCGAGCGTCATTTTTCGCTGAAAGCCGGAAACCGGCATGGAAACATAGTCAAATCCCGCCTGCGGCACCAGCTTGGATTCCATTCCCGTCGGGGTGCCCACAAAGAGAATTTCGGCGAGAGGGAAATTTTTCTTGATCGTATCGGCAATGGCGAGAGCCGGATTGATATGCCCCGCCGTGCCGCCTCCGGACATGAGTACTTTCATTTGTAAATCTGCTCCCTTCATATAACCTTATTCGGAGATGACCGTGAAATCGCCAGCAGCACGCCCATTTCAGCCAGCAGCATCAGTATCGAAGTGCCGCCGGAGCTGAAAAAAGGAAGGCTGATGCCTGTATTGGGCACCAGATTGGTGACCACCGCCACATTCAGAATCATCTGATATCCGATCTGAGAAGTAATGCCGATTCCGACGAATTTCTGGAAGCGGTTGGGATTGGCAAGGCTGAGCGCAAATCCTCTCCAGATAAAGGCGACAAAAATCAGAATAATCACAATCGCGCCGACTAGTCCCAGTTCTTCGCAGATAACGGCGAAAATGAAGTCGTTCTGCGGCTCGGAAATATACATATATTTTTGTCTGGAATTGCCGAATCCCGCGCCGAATATGCCGCCCGAACTGATGGCGTAGAGCGACTGCACATTCTGCCAGCCGTCGCCCTTCGCGTCGGCAAAGGGATCCATCCATATCTCAAAGCGTGTTCTGCCATAGGGAACCACGCCCCAGACGACAATAAGGAAGACCGCCAGTACGGCAACAAAGAACAGCATGAAGAAAAATTCCCAGCGTGTTCCCCCCAGAAACATCATCGTGCCGACGATAAGGAGAATGATAATGGTGCAGGAAAGGTGAGGCTCCTTGATCAGAAGCGCCAGAATGGGAAGAATTCTCCAGAGAAACGGCCAGACGGCGGTCTGGAAACTTCTGTAGAGGCAGTAGACCCATTTCAAGAAGCCGTTCTTTGCCGCAAACCGCTTGGCTTTCTGACTCTTGTAGGTAACCATGTTGATCTCTTTGTAATGGCAGGAAATATAGGTGGCGCACACCAGTATCGCGGTAAATTTGGCAAATTCAGAGGGCTGGAAGTTGATGGGGCCGATAAAGATCCAACGGTTGACACCGTTCTTCTTCTCCATGAAAAAGACAAGCACGAGCAGAAACAGGGAAAAGATCCACAGCAGATAGGCCGACTTTCCCTTGAATTTTTCGGGAGAAATCGCCGAAAACAGCACCATCAGAAATATACCCGGCACCGTATACAAAAACTGTTTGCTGATAAAATGCATGCTGTCCTGATACTGGTTGAAGGCATAGGCATAGCTGGCCGACGACATCATTATGAAGCCGACAATCACCAGTACCATGATAATAATGAACAGCGGTTTATCGTATGCCGCCGGCTTGCTCGCCATAACGGTTCTGACGTCGGAGGCGGCACTTTTCGTTCCGCTCCAGATATTGGCGGGGGAAAGATCCGGCATTCTGAAGTCCGGATCGGCCTCAAAGCCCAATTTGTCAAGCGCACGCTCCCACAAAGGCGCCTTCTCCTTCTTAACAGGCCGGGCGGTTTCCTGCTCGGCTCTGATGGGGGAGCCGGCTTTGCTTCCCGGAAGACGCTTGGTGTCACCGTCCTTGGAAACTCTGTCCAAATGTTTCTCTCCTTTCCGATTCATAAACAAGCGCAAATCATCTCATAAAGTCGGAAAAATCCTCCCCAACGCCCAATGCCTTGGGAAGGCGATCCGTTTGATTTTTAAGCTATCGAAAGAGCCACTGCGATAACGCCGGCGATAAGGGTGATAACGCTGAACACCCACACAATCTTGACTTCGCTCCAGCCGCTCATCTCAAAGTGATGATGAATGGGGCTCATCTTGAAAATTCTCTTGCCGTGAGTCGCCTTGAAGTACCCCACCTGAAGCATGACCGAGCCTGCTTCACAGAGGTAGATGATACCTACCAGCGGAATCAGAATCGGCATATTCACACCGTAAGCCAGCGCACAGAAGAGTCCTCCCAGAAAGAGGGAACCTGTATCGCCCATAAAGACCTTCGCGGGGAAGAAATTCCACACCAGAAAACCAAGGCATCCGCCGGCCACCGCCGCCGCGAAAATGCTCATACCGAACATGCTGTGCATTCCGGCGATGACGATGAACACGATGGCCGCGAAGAAGGTCACTGAAGAACAGAGCCCGTCTATGCCGTCGGTCAGGTTGACCGCGTTGACAAAGCCCACGATCATGATGAGTGAAACGGGATAGAACCAGAATCCCACGTCCACATCGTTGGAGAAGAAGGGAATGGTGGTAACCGTCGCGTCGCCGCTGATGGCAAGTGTGGCAAGAAAGGCGCCGCTGATCAGCATCATGAAGATCATCTTCTGCCCCGGCGTAAGTCCGTCGTTCTGCTTTTTGACAACCTTGATGTAATCGTCCAGAAATCCCACCGCGCCGAACATAAATGCCATGAGAATGCCGGCAATCAGTCTGACCCAGTAGCCGGTCGTATCTTCATAACTGGAAGCGATCGAACCGCCGCTTCTGAGATAATAATACAGCGGCAGACATACAACCAGCGAAGCAAGTATACCGGCCATGAACATGATGCCGCCCATTGTCGGAGTGCCCTGTTTCTTTTCGTGCCATTTCGGTCCGATCTCCTTGATGGTCTGGCCGTATTTGAGCTTATGGAGCCATGGAATGACCTTTTTTCCAAGCGCCGCCGTAATGGCGAAAGACATTGCAGAAGCAAGCAGACTTATCAGTTCCTGTGTCATTTTTGATTACCATCCTTATATTTTGCTCAGAATCAACCGGGATAATTCTTTATTCTTCGGAGAATACCTCATATACCGACTCGATTACTTCCTCCAGCTTCATGGCTCTGCTCGCCTTGAAAAGAACGGCGTCGCCCTCCTGAAGCAGCGCACAGAGTTTTATCACCAGATCCCGCTTGTCGTCAAAATGGAACGCCGACGGCACTTTGCCCTCCGTTCCTTCCACATAGGCCTTTGCCTCCGGGCCGTAGGCAAGCAGCACATCAATGCCGTTGTCGGCTGCCGCCCGGCCGCATTCCAGATGGGCGATACGGGAATAGCCGCCCAGTTCCTTCATGTCCCCCAGCACAGCAATCCGGCGGGTGCAGTCGATATCGTGCAGCACCCGCAGCGAAGCCTTGATGGAATCGGGGCTTGCGTTGTAGCAGTCCTCAATGACGGTGATGCCCCCCCGTCTGACAATCTTCTGACGCATGCCGGCGGGCACATACTCCGAAAGACCCTTTACCGCCTGTTCGGGCGTGACTCCCAACAGCATTCCGCAGGCGAAGGCAATGCAGGCGTTGTAGACATTGTGCATTCCGATCGCCGGAAGTTCCACGGGGTAGCGGGAGCCGCAGTAATTGATCACAAAGCGCATGGAATCGCTGCGCTGCTCGATATTCTCGGCGCGGCAGTCGGCATTCTCGCAGGAAATGCCGCAGACCACAACAGGGTTGGGAATTCCCGCCACTCCCTTGGGCAGCAGGTCGTTGTCTCCGTTGATGATCAGGGGGGCGGAAGGTTTCATACCTTCCAGTATTTCCATCTTGGCTTTCAGTATTCCCTCGCGGGAGCCGAGCATTTCGATGTGAGAAACGCCGATATTGGTAATAATGCCGACGCTGGGCCGCGCGGTGTCGGTCAGACGGCTGATCTCGCCGAAACCGCTCATTCCCATCTCAAAGACCGCCGCTTCATAGCTGCCGTCCAGACGGAAGCACATTTTGGGCAGACCGATTTCATTGTTGAAATTGCCCTGCGTGGCCAGCGTCCTGTATTTCTGTGAAAGCACCGCGGCGACCATTTCCTTTGTGGTGGTCTTGCCGACCGAGCCGGTAAGTCCCACGACCGGAATATCGAATTTCTGCCGGTAATACTTGGCAAGCGCCAGAAACGCCAGCCGGGTATCGGGCACGACGATGACTTTATCCTCCGGAACACCTTCCATGTTTCTGCCGCAAACGGCTGCGGAAGCCCCCTTGGCCAGCACATCGGCGACAAAGTCGTTCCCGTCGAAGCGGTCGCCCCGGATGGCGACAAAAAGCGAACCCTCGCCTGCCTCGCGGCTGTCAATCGTCACATTGGTGATGTCGGTATCGGAATATCCGGAAGGATCCGCTCCCAGAGCGGAAACTATCTCGGTCAGTTTCATGCTATCCATTATAATATATCACCCTTTACTCCATGTCAAGTCCTTCAAAAATTTCTCTCAGAACTTCCCGCTCGTCAAAATGCACCTTGACCTTGCCGATGATCTGATAATCCTCGTGTCCCTTGCCCGCCATGACGATCACATCGCCCGGCTGGGCGTGTTCTACGGCATATTTCATCGCCTCGCGGCGGTTGACGATCACGGTATAGGGCGTGTCGTGTTTCTCCACTCCCGGAAGAATCTGTCGGATGATGCTCTCGGGATCTTCGGTGCGGGGATTATCGGATGTCACGATGACAAAATCCGACAGTCTCGCGGCGGCTTCTCCCATCAGCGGACGCTTGTAGGGGTCGCGGTCACCGCCGCAGCCCAGCAGCGCCACCAGTCTTCCTTCCGATACCGCGCGCATGGAACTGAGAATATTCTCTACACCGTCCGGCGTATGGGCGTAATCCAGAATGATAGTGAAGTCGCGTCCCGTCGGGAAGACTTCCGCTCTGCCCTTTACGCCGGTGGAACGGTTGAGCGCCTCCGCCACCGATTCGGGAGAAGCACCCGCGGCAATGGCACAGCCCGCCGCGCTGAGGGCATTGTAGGCGGAGAATTTTCCGGGGGTCGGCACCTTGACGGGGAACTGCTTTCCCGAAACACAGAGGGTGAATCCCACTCCGTCGGCGTAGAACTTAACATTTTCCGCCCTGACGTCGGCAAGCGGATTGTCTATGCCGTAGGTGATCAGCTCCACACCGTCCCCTATGCGAAGCCTGTTGCCCCATTCGTCGTCAATATTGATGATGGCGCAGTCGGTCATGCCAAAGAGCTTTGCCTTCGCGCCGAAATAGGATTCCATGGTGCCGTGGAAGTCGAGATGATCCTCCGTGAGGTTGGTAAAGCAGGCCGCCGCGAAATGCAGCCCCGCTACACGACCCTGTTCGAGAGCGTGGGAGGACACTTCCATCACGACAAAGTCACAGCCCGCCTCCGCCATTCGTGCAAACAGGCTGTGCAGCTCGTAGGTGTCGGGGGTGGTGAATTCGGTGTGAAGCACCTCGTCACCTATCATATTCTGGATGGTGCCGATCAGACCGCATTTATGTCCGCTTCTGTCAAGCACCTGCTTGGTGATGAATGTTGTGGAGGTCTTGCCGTTGGTGCCCGTCACGCCGATCAGCTTGAGCCGGTCAAGGGGGTTCCCCATGAAATTCTCACACATCACGGCAAACGCCTCGCGGGTGGAGCCGACGATCATCTGATTGGCAAGTCCGAGATCCCGGTCGCAGACAATCGCGGCCGCGCCGTTGGAAGCGGCGGTGGAAGCAAAGTCGTGTCCGTCGCTCTTGATGCCCTTGATGCAGACAAATATCACTCCGTCAGTGACCTTGCGAGAATCCGACGTGAGATCGGTCACCTCGCAGTCCGCCACATTGCCCTTGTAGGATATGCCTTTCATTATATCTGAAAGCCGCATTTACAATCATCCCTTTACGAATAAATTGGGTAAAACTCTGTTGATCAGTCGTTGATGCCGTCAACCGTAAATTCAACCGTCACGACCGTTCCTTCCTCGACAATACTGCCGGCGGGGGGATCCTGTTTACTCGACAGACCGCTGGTGCTGTCGTAGCCGGTGCCGGTATAGCGGATGTTGAGGTTTTTGTTCTTTACGGCATACGCCACTCTGGAGGGCGACAAGCCGATCAGGTCGGGCACCGTCACGGTGGGTATCTCTCCGTCGGAGCCGGTGGTAATCACCACGGTACAGGACTTCGGTGCTGTCTTGCCGCCGGAAGGAATCTGAGCGGTAACGGTATCGCCGTTTCCGATTATCCTCACGTTAAAGCCTTTTTTCTCCAAAATCTGCACGGCTTCTTCCTTGTTTTTGTCCGTAACGGAGGGCACAAGGGTATCCATGAGGCGCAAGTCCTCTTCCGAATAGATGGTTTCCACACTCAGATAAGGCAGCAGCTCGCTGAAAATACCCCGTACGACGGGAGCGGCAATGGAGCCGCCGCTGTGCCTTGTTCCCTGCGGTTCGTCGAGCATGATCAGCACCGCGACTTCGGGATTGTCTATGGGCGCAATGCCGCAGAAGGAAGCGACATAGAGCTTCCGCTTGGTTTTGGTGTTCGCCTGCTTCGCGATCTTTTCAGAAGTACCTGTCTTGCCGCCTATGCGGTAGCCCGGAAGATAGACATTGTGCGCCGTGCCGCCCTTATTGGCGGTTGCCTCCAGAATATCGCGCATTTTGTCGGAAGTGTCCTTTGAAATCACCTGGCGTCTGACAACCTTCTGGTTGCTCATGACGATATTGCCGTTCGGGTCGGTGATTTTTTCCACAACATAGGGCTTGAGCAGGTAACCGCCGTTGACGACGGCGGACATCGCCGTGATCATCTGAATCGGCGTGACGGTCATGGACTGACCGAAGGAGCATATGGCAAGGTCAAGCTCGGTCATTTCCTCCTCCGGATGATACATGCCGGAGGATTCGCCCGGAAGGTCTATTCCCGTGGCGGCGGTAAGGCCGTATGACTTGAAGTACTTGGAGAAATTCTTGACGCCCAGCCTTAAACCCAATTCCATCAACGCGGGGTTGCAGGAATTCATCATGGCCTGTATCAGGGTTTCCTTGCCGTGACCGCTGGTTTTGGCGCACTTGACGCGTCGTTTGCCTACAATGCGGTAGCCCTTGCAGACAAAAGTGTCATCGAGTTTCGTCACGCCTTCCTCCAGCGCGGAGGACATGGTGATGGGCTTGAATACCGAACCCGGCTCGTAGGTATCGTTGACCGCCTTGTTTTTCCATTGTTCCGCCTGCGCTTCGATGACCGCTTTCTTTCTCGCGTCGGCGTCCTGAATGGAATTGATTTTTTTCAAAGCCACGGGGTCGGTGACGGTCTGATAATCAGATGGGTCGTAATCAGGCATGGTCGCCATCGCGAGCACGGCGCCGGTATTGACATTCATGATAATGCCCGCCGCGTGATTCTGCACCTTGTTGTCGGTGACAGCCTGTCTGAGATATTTTTCCAGTATGATCTGAATCTTGGAATCAATGGTCAGCGTAATGCTGTTGCCGTCGATGGTCTTGGTGCTGCTGTCATTGTATTCAAAGGGCATTTCACCGCCGACGGAATTCTTCGCGGTGCGCGTCTTTCCGTCAACGCCGCGCAGTTCCTCGTTGTAATAACTTTCCAGCCCCTGTGAACCTTCGTTGTCAAAATTCGTATACCCGATTACATTGACCGCGATGGGATGGTCGCGGTAATACCGGTTGGTATCGTTCTGTAGAATGATTCCCTTTATATACTGATATTTTTCCTCGTGTCTGAGTTCAATTTCAGAATCATCGGAAAGTCCGATATACTTGCCGTTAATATAGAAATCGCCGCCCCTCGCAATCACCTTCGACCCGATTTCTTCCGCAAGAAAAACCTTCTCCACTTTCTTTTTTTTGCCGTCTTCTCCGGTTTCCTGCACCTTGCAGGTATAGGCGTCGCGGTAGATATAAGCCATGAGCTTATCCTTCTGATCCTTATCGGCTTTCACAGTCAGCTTAGCAATGGAGGAATTATACTGGCTTCTGCTCAGCACGGTTTCATAGCTCATGCCGAGTATCTCGGAAACCGTATGGCATACCGCTTCGAGTTCCTCCGCGGAATATTCCGCGTTCAGCGTCTTCGGTTCGAGTGACACCACCCATGCCGCCGCGCTTTGCACCAGCTTGTTGCCGTTAACATCGTAGATCGTGCCTCTGTTGGCGGGAATGGTGGTTGTTTTCAGCTGCTGGGAAGCCGCGGCCTGCTGATTTTTTTCACCGTTGAATACCATCAGGTTAAACAGGTTGCCTATGATGGCCAACACGCAGACGGCTATCACCACGGTAAGCCACGAAAATCTCGCAGAAAACCTGTCCAGCCGTTTGTACCGAATGAAATAGCCCCTGATCTTCCCAATATATTTTGTAATAAACGATTGTATTACATTAATCAAATCAGTTCCTCCAAAAAATTTTGCATTAACTAAAACGAGAGTCAAGATTCCTTCTTAACTCTCACGCCGTCAACAGAAGGCGGTGTGCGTGTTTGAAATGCTGTGTGAGATTGATCTGTCACAACAAAAACACTGCCCCACCCGCCTCTATTGAAATATTTATTATGTTTTCAATGAAAGTATTCATAACCGGAATCACGGCGCGTTCTTCATTTGCACGGAATACCGCGGAAAATGCGATCAGTCGTCAAAATCGTTGTCCCAACTGACTTCGATCCAGTTAACCTGATGATTTTCCCTTTTCTGCATGCCGAGATTCTGCTCGGCATATTCTTCATATGCGGCATCTGACCAAATCTTCTCTCGTTTGACAATCAGACCCTGATGATCGTCCTGCAATTCCGAAAGGGTATTCTCGCGATTGTTGATCTGATTGGTAAGTTCGTTATCCCTGACCTGACAGCCGATGGTGAAAGCAAAAAACGAAATAAGAATAAAAAACGCGAATCCTGCGGCAAACAGCAGACGCACCTGTCCCGGATCAAAAGACCTGAGCGGCTTGACCAGCGTTCTCGGCGCAAGTGCCGGCTTGCTTTCTTTTCTCTTATTGAGCTTGACCGTCATATTGGGTCTGATATGCTTCTTCCGATCGGGTGCCTTTTTGGAAGGACTCCTTCTGACCTTCTCCGCCGCGCCGTCTTCATAACGCATCTTGTAAGCGTTGCTGCTGTTGTAAGTTGCCATTTTTTCTTATTCCCCCTGTTGTTTTATCGTTTTTCCTGATTCCTGTCTGTGAATCAAATTCAAAGCCTGACGCATGTCCGCAGCTTGCTGCTTCTGCTGCGGGGATTGCGCCGGAGTTCCTCCTCCGAAGGCACAATCGGCTTTTTGTGGAGCAGGCGGGCTCTGGGTTGATTGCCGCACACGCATACCGGAAATTCCGGCGGGCAGGTGCAGCCCTGACACCAGTTGGCCATGGTCTGCTTGACAATCCTGTCCTCAAGCGAATGGAATGTAATCACCGAAAGCCTTCCCTCCGGTTTCAGGCATTCAAACGCCGCCTGAAGTCCTCTTTCCAGTTCCCCCAGCTCGTCGTTGACCGCGATTCTGAGCGCCTGAAAGACCTTCCGCGCCGGATGTCCCGCACGCTTCGCCGCTGCCGGCACAGCACCCGAAATGATCTCCGCCAGCTCAAAGGTGGTTTCCAACGGCTTGTCCTCCCGGGCGGCGCAGATCGCCTTAGCGATGCGCACCGAGAATTTCTCCTCGCCGTACTTCGTGAATATCTCCGCGAGCTGCTGCCACGTCATGGTATTGCAGAGATCGGCGGCCGTGGCACCGTCCTGACTCATGCGCATATCGAGCGGCGCGTCCTTATGGAAGGAGAATCCCCGTTCGGCTGTATCCACCTGATGCGACGAAACGCCGATGTCCATCAGCACTCCCTCCACAGCGGGAATTCCCAGCCCGGCCAGCACTTCTCCCACCGCGCTGTATCTGGTATGTATCACGCTCACGCGGCTGTCCCCCGAAAACCGTTCCGTAACGGCGGCTATCGCGTCGGGATCGCGGTCGAGGCAGATAAGCCTTCCCTTCTCCCCCAGACGCTGCAATATCGCGGCGCTGTGATTGCCTCCGCCTGCGGTGCAGTCCACATAACCACCGTCCGGCTGAATGCCGAGCGACGCGATGGTTTCCTCAAACAATACGGGGATATGATTGAATTCCAAGCCGCGCACCTCGCCTTCTGTTCATCAGGCGAGTCCCAGCTCCGCCATCAGTCTGATTTCTTCTTCTGAGGTAAGTTCTTCTTCCTTTTCGGAGAGATTTTCTTCCTTCCACAGCTCCAGCCAGCCGAACATGCCGACCATGCGTACCCTGTCGGTGATACCGGCTTTTTTCCTGAGTTCTTCCGAAAGAAGGATGCGCCCCTGCGTGTCCAGTGAAATATTCTCGACCGATCCGAAAACCCTGCGTCGGAGAGCGTCCTTGGTGATATCCGCGTCACGGAGCTTTTCGGTTGCCTTCATGAACTGCTCGTAGGAATACAGTCTGATGCAGCCTTTGACGCCGTAAAGAGCGTAGACGGACGAACCGAAATCGTCCCGGTATTTTGCCGGGATCACGATGCGGCCTTTTGTGTCCAGATTGTGTACGGCACTGCCGATCAGCATCGATCCGTCCCCCCTTTTTTCTCTTTACTCCTGTTCTGAAATATTTTTCCGGAAAACCGGAATATTCCGCCGCTGTCATGCATATTTATTTGACAAACGGGAAAAAATAAGGTATACTAACAGTGAAGGACAATCGCATATCATGCCGGTATCGGGCCTCTCAAAAGCGACGTGTATTTTCACTAGCAGGAGGTTTCCGATTACTATTTCATGTTTTTTGCCCCACTTTTATTGTCTGAAGCCCCATTTTTATGTTCTGGCGCCCCACTTTCTTTCATTATAGAATTATTCGCCTCAAAAGTCAATTGCTTTATGGGTAAATAATGAAAAAAATTATGAAATTTTTTTCGTTGTTTTTGAGGGTGCATCTAAACCGTTCACATGATCAATGCAGTGAAAGGGGCTGTCGCACTAAGAAAAGTGAGGCAGCCTCATTTTGATACAAAAAAACAGCCAAGGACTGTACAATCCCTGACTGTTAGTGTAAAATAGAAGTATGGTCAAACACAACTATTTACAAAAGGATTATACAACAAA
>JAFRXY010000017.1 GCA_017441385.1 Clostridia bacterium
AGGTGGCTTACCGCTTCCCTGTCATGCTATTGTTCCGTTTGGCTTTCGCCTCTTCGGTCAGACAGGTCGTCTCCATCGTTACCTTGATGGGTAGTGCCTTAATCTACTTCTTATTGCACCCTATCCGGGCGCGCCCCTTTTGTGTCAGTCGATAAGAATGACATACCGCTTGCACAGGCGTATTCAATGCATGGATAGAGCCAGAAGGCGGTTTTGCCAACGCCCGCCGCGCCGATCATCAGCACGTGAACGTCGCCGGTATCCACAATTGCTGTCACGGATTTCTTTCCGGTGCAGCCTACCACAATGCCCTGTGGCACGGGTTTGTCACCGACGGTGGGGGCGTGACCTTCCTTCGCCTGACTGCGCCATTTCTGCGGCGTGAAGGGAACGTGCTGATAGATACGCATGATTTCCTTGCTTGTCGCCCATCGAGCCGTGCCGTGCTGGCCGTCACCGACGGTCTTGCTCTTGATATTGTTGAGCGTCATGTTGTTGGAAAAATAAGAAACTGCGCCGAGAATGCCGATCATCAACATTCCCGCGATGATCAGAGTGACAGAGCCATCCATACTTCTTCCTCACTTTCTTCGGATTCCGGTTCCGGCTGTACTGCCGCACAGCCGGACGTTAAATCTTCATTCCAGTCTTTCATAGTCGGAACAAGGATTTCAAATTCAACACCCTGCTCCCGCAGTTTGGCGGCAATGCGTCTGTTGGCGGACTGACCGGCATCGTCATTGTCAAGGCACAGGTACACCTTGTCGATGTCACTGTCCTTCATGCATTGAAAAAGCACAAGGTCAGAGACGGAACAGGCTGCCGCGTAGCTGTGCTGCTGCCAGTTATTCCCATTCATATCCATGAATGGGTGCATAGAAATAAAAGACAGCATATCTATCGGCGCTTCGAACAGAAAGATCTTACCGCTGGTACCGTTCCAATGGAAACTGAAAGCGGGATTGCTGCTGTCTACATTCCCTTTGAATTGGCTGAAGCTGTATGAGCCGCGCTGGTGGGCGTGACGGGCAGAGCGGTTCTTATCGTACCCGACGAACACCACATTGTAATGGTCTGCGGATTCATAGACCATGTTTTTGCGGACGAAGGTCAGCAGGACGTCACGGTCAATGCCTCGGTGACCGCAGAGATAGCCGAACAGCCTTCGCATATCGGCAGCTTTGCGGGGCAGTGCAAACGGCTTTTTCTCCTTCTCTGCCGGTGAAGAACGGAGAAGCTGCGCACTGCTCCCGCCGTTGAGAAAGACAACCGCTTCGGGAAAGGTCTTTCCGAAGAAGCGTTTTGCGAAGTCAATCGCGTCGCCGCCCTTCATTTCGTACTGATGATACCAGAGGTTGCCGCGCAGCGTCACCTTTTTGCCGCCGTCGAGCCACTCGTATTCCGAGCCGGAACGACGGACGGTTTCGCCCATGCCCTGCAGCATCATGGCGAGATCGGTGTGCTTGGCGCGGTCGATTTCTTCCTGAGACAGACGGACATAATTTGAGTTTGACATTGAATTCACCTTCCTACGATTTCAAACCCTGCGCTCGTTTCTTTTCATTAATCTCCGCCCTGAGCTTGCTGTCGACCATATCGTCGAGGTCATCCTGTTCGTCATAATATCTGTCGCGCAGCATCTGAGACAGATATTTGAGCAGATTCAGCGCGGATATGGCGGCGTAACCGCTTCTGTCTCTGGTGCGGAGTTTGGTTACGCTGGTCAGATACAGATTGTAAGCCTCCTTGATGACCGCGTTTTTGATCGGACGGAAGTCCTCGTTTTCCGACAGCGGGACTTTTTCGGGCGGATCGTCGGTATAGATGGCGGCGATTTCTTTTTTCTGTTCGTACCATAAATCGTAAAGATTGGCGATGCGCTTGTCCTTCGCCAGCTTGTCGACGATTTCATCCACCAGATTCTTCAGTTCCGGCGGGAGATAGGCGTACACCTTTTTGCCTTCAGTATGGGAAAGCGCATCGGACAATTGCAGAAGCAACTCATTCAGTTTGGGGTTACCACATCTGCCGGACTGAACCTGACGGACAAGATTTTCAATCAATTCCCGCGCACTGCTGCGAAGCTCGTCACGGTAATCGGTCTGCTCACGGAAAATCGAGAGTATATCCTCTCGGAAAATCTCCCGCGCCAGCGACGATTTGATCTGCTCGATGCCTCTTTCGGTCAGGAAACCCTCTCTCGGATTGACAGAATAGGCTACCATATGGACGTGCGGATGCCCTTTCTCCTTGTGGAATGCGGCGTACCATCTGAAATTTTCCGGCGCAATTTTCATGCTTCGGGCGATAGAATTGCGTTGCAAACGCAGTAAATTGATCCACGCCTCCGCGCTGTCGTAGCCTAATCGTTCCGCGTCCTCCGGTCGCAGAGAGACGATGTGCGTCCAGATATTTCCCTGATGATTGGCGACTTCCTGCATCACATGACTCATGACAATGGGGACGCCGTTGTCGGTAAACAGACCGTGCGAATGATTTTCGTCCACCGTTTCCACGTTGGGACGCTGCGCGATGTAGCCGATGTAGTCCTCACGGCTGCCGAGAAGCGCCGCGTGTTCGTCCGCGAAATGCAGAAGAAGTCTGTCCGCGTTTTCCCTCGTCGGCTTATTCCCATAGGCAATTGCACAGGGATTCTGCGCTTCATCGGGACAGGCTTTCAGCAGACGGCTGATGATCTGTTTCTGTTTTTCTGTGGCAGGAAGGTATTTTTTCGATTCGTCTATCTTTTCCACGCCCTCACGGGTAGCAATATAGCGGACATAATTGCCCACGTTCCGTCTGGCGTTTGGCTTTAGATAGCTTGATTTCACAATGATTTTTGCCATAATTCACCCCTCGGATTAACTTTTTTGGTATTTGACAGCGTTCTCAAAAGGCAATACCCCGTGCGTTTCTTTGATCTCGTCGATGCAGACGTTTCTCAGATCGCTTATCGTATTGGGACTGTAGTGCTGGCTTGCCGCAACGACGTGCTGAAGCAAACCGAGTTCCACCGAGATATTGAAGAGAACCTTTCCGATATTTTTTTCCGTCGCTTTTATCCTTGCGTCTATCACCGATTCCAGCGCAGGAGTCAGCACCTTGCTGTAGTCACCCGTGTCGAGCCATGCCAGATAGAATGTCAACGCGTCGGCAATCAACTCACTGCGGGAACCGGCGTTGGCTTTTGGAAGCGCCGCGTCGCATCTGTCTACCAGATCCCTATCCAGATAGACGCCGAGTCTGACGGAATGGGTTTCATCTGCCATATTTCTGCTCTAAAATTTCCTTTCTTTGGAGTAACACATTCAGTAACACCTCAAAACCGCTGAAACACGGCGTTTTCGGGCTGTATGGAATACAATCAGTAACACAGTAACACCTTTTCAAAACCCCGAACGGCTCTGCCGGTCGGCGTTCAGGGGATGTGAACTGCCCCGAAGTAACACATCCTTTTTCCTGCTTGCAAAAATAA
>JAFRXY010000002.1 GCA_017441385.1 Clostridia bacterium
TCTTCGTAAAGCTGCTATCAATCTTATTAAACTTTTCAAAACCAATACTCAATCCAAGAAGGCTATCTCTAAAATCATGTTTGATTGTCTTCTTGACTCATTTACCATTCTCAGGGTCTTGAACCAAAATTGATTTCCCTGGCGCCGTCGCGAGGGCAATTGCCATTGTTCTCCTTGACATATTGCGTACTTTTTCTGTCAGACTGTTTATTGTGTTTTTCATATATCATAACCACCTTTGAATATTTATCAGATTATCAGTTTGCGACCGTTCTCATGCCCGCCGTTGTCTTGCAGATCAGCTTGTCAAATACCATGAACAGCGAAGGCAGCACGAGTATCACGGAACACATACTGATGTCCCATACATTCGCCTATGCCACACGCATAGCAATGATTGTTATCCATACGAACAAACTCATACTCAATCAACCTTTCATTACGTGATGGGTACAGTATAATCCGGCTTTGTCAGAATGGCAAGTGATTTGCAGGTAAGATGCAGAAAATCAAAGCAAGATGCGTTGGATGATAATTCCTTCCGATGACTGTGAAAAAAATAAATCAGCCGCAGGGCTTTTTCTTCCCGACAGGGCTGCTCTGCGGCTGGTGTTTATTCGGTTTTCACATCACGTTTTGTCTGCATTCCTCAATCATTCCATAGGAACAGATTGCTATGACTGACCGCTCCGATCGTCATCCGGTGATGATGCTTCCCAGTATGTATAGAAAGGCATACCCCACTATCGGAAGCAGAAAGAATACGATCGCCAGAATGACGTTTCTGACTCTATGCTCTTCATTTTTGACAGCTTTCCACAGAAACACCACCGCTCCAACAAGCGAAGCCAGCCCGATGATAATATATTTCGCTATAACACTGATCAACAGTAAAACTTCCATGTAAGTTCATTCCTCTATTTGTTTCAGGTTATCCTCTGGTGTTTTATCACCCATTTACCGTGTAGTCGCCGGTCTCTGTCTGTATCATGAAGTCCACGATATGGCCCACGGCGTCCGGCCTGCCTTTTGAGCGGGTGTCATTCCGGACGTATCGACCACGGGCTTTTTTGCCCACTGAGCAGGAACTTCGCTGGATGTATAATTTTCCGCCGTCCATTTGTCGGTGTCAATTGCAACCGCCTGCACCGCGTCGGTGATGATCCTGATCCTGACCTCGGCACCGTTGGGAATTTGGGTGAGATCACCGCTCAGCGAAACGCTGTCGAACAGATTGAACGTCTCGTCCCCCGGCACCACTATGGCGTTGTAGTAAAAGTAAACCAGATTTTTACCGGTATCTGCCGGTGTCCACACATCCGCTTCGTTCGCCCATGAGCCGGATGCGTTGGCCGGAATATGATGGGTATCATCGCATGCGTTTGTGATGCTCCCCTGTGTGAATTGCGGAAGGATACCGGGCAGCGTGCGGGTGATATTGACACCGTTACTGTCATAGATGTCTGTCGTCACCGCCACACGGATAAAGACCGGCTTTTTGTCCCTGCCGGCGGGATTGACGACCGCCGCTTTCTTTGTCTCGGATGAATCCCCTCCGGTCTTGTAAAGACTGCCGTTTGAAATATTGACGGTGTAGTTTTGGCCGTTCGGTTCATGAATTTCAACATCGGTGTAGGTGTAATTCATCGCCTCGAAGCTGTTGTTTTTCGTGTTGGTAATCGCCGTCAGATAGGCGTTGACAGCCGCCACCGTCGACACCGCCAGCAACAGGATCAGCGCTGTCGAAGCAAACGGGAGAAGCAATGTGGGGGTGCTGCTTTTTTTCTTCCTGTTGTTCAATTCAATTCACCTTCCTTTCTGAGAGCCTGCCGCCGCCGCGCGGAAGTGTCACCGAAATAATGAATTCCCGCGCGGTTTTTCGGTTAAGAGGCTTTGACAGCAATATTCTCGGACATGCAGGTATCCCCCTCAATATCCTTGTCTGTGACATCCTTGATGTTGTAGTAGGTAGCCATGGCGGTATCGTGATACGTAATGCTGTCGCCGGTCGTGATTTTGCCATTCACGTCGACAGGCGGAACGGTCACATTGCCGAACTTGCGCACGGTAACGGTCAGTTTGTCGCCGCTGACTCCGTTGCCTGCGGCTTCCGGCGTAACCGCCGTTGAAGCGTCATTGCTGGGTTTGTACTTCCACGACCAGTCTTCCAGCTCGGTGATGATATACTTGCAGCCCGGTTCGGCCTTGATGATTCTGTACTTGAATGTGTCGAGCGCGTCGCTGCTGTCGAAGGTGATGGTTTCGTAGAAGACAAGGTTAGCTTCGTCATTGTAGCCGTCTTCATCTTCATCGGTGTCTCCGGTACCGGCGGGTGCGTATTCTTCTATCCTGTAAATGAATGTCTGAACCGCGTCGGTCGCCTCCTGATAGCCGTTGGCATCATTGCCGGCAATATTCGGCGACTGACCGCCCACCGTAAGGTTCGACCCGTATAAATCCGCAGGGTTGTCGCTGTTATCTTTGTTGTTCTGCGTGGGTGTACCGTTCGCGGTGTAATCTTCCGTATAGTAGTAGCGCTTGTCTATCTGCTTGCGGATAATGATCGTGGCTTTTTCGACGTCGTTTTCAATGGAGGTGCTGAATGCCGCGTTGCTCACGGTATAGGCCGCATAATCCTTATATTCCGTGCCGTTGGTCAGATTGGTCGTCGTATGGCTGCCCGACCACTCGGTCCCCTTGACATTGGCGCGGACTTCGCCGCTGATCAGGGTGTCATTGACACGCAGCGACTCGACATCGCTGTTGTAAACCGTTTCGGAGACTTCCCAACGAATGCCCCCGCTGTCATCGGTCGGCGAGAAGCTCACTTTGTAATTCGTTCCCTCCGCCATCACGACCGATACCGCGTCGTCCTGTCCGACCGCAATCTTGCCGTTTTCCGGAATGGAAGTGAGGCTCGCACTGTCGTTAAGCCTGTACTGCGCGGCGGTTCCCACATTTTCAAGGGCGAGAATGCCGGCGCGGTTGGGCTTGAATCGCACGGCGGTATCGCCGGCCTCATGGAAATCGGTATTGCTGTTGACCATACCTGTCACCGTGTATTTATCCACCGTAATATCCGACGCTTTGACGCTTTCCGCCACCGTTCCGGAGCCGGCATTCAGCTGTTCGGTGATGGAATAACCGGTCATCACCGGCACCTTCTCAATGACGAATGTCCAGCCGGCTTTCAGCGTGATCACCCCGTCATCCGTCGTGAGAGCGGAAGAGGAAGGGGAACCGTCCGCCGCGATCTGATCTCCCTGATCGTCATACAGCTTGTATTGACCCTCATAGGGGTTCACGTCAGAGTCGCCGCCGAATACATCGTAGAAACTGACCAGAAACGGGTAGGACTGGTTCGGATGTGCCGCGGCTTCCGCCGGTGTGACCGTCTTGGTATGGGACACATTTCCCGTCAGAACGGTGTTGGTGTATTCCACATAAACGTCAACAAAATCATTATCGGGGGCAACGGAATTGAGGTAATCCATCAGGAAGGAATAAAACCCCGCGCCGGTGGAAGGCGCATCGTTGCCGCTCGCTGTCCACGCGGTATACCCTGCTTCGTCAGACGTCTTGCCGGTGGTTTCCATAATGATCTTGCCGTCGGAGTCCTTTGAGCTGTTGTCGTACATCATCCATGTGGTTGCGTAACGCTTGGAAAGGAGATTCCGCTTATCATCGTCGTTGTTGTCCACGGCAGTGCGCGTCGCCTTGGTGGAGTCGCCCGTAACCGTTTCCATACTGTAATCCGGAGCGGTGAATCGGTAGGAATTGCCTGTCTGCCACAGCCGAAGATTGGAATGACGCTTGAACTGCACCACAAACTTCGCCATATGGGCGTCGGTGATATAGAATTTGCCGTCACCCGTCGTCCGTCGCACGACGGAATGGGTGCCTTCTGTCCATTTGTAGCGGAAGTTTGTGGAGGCCACATTCTGATAGGTGCCGTCAGAAGAACCGGCCCAGTGATAAGCGCCTCCGGAGCCTGAGGCAACCAGCATCTGACTTCCGATCTTGAGCTGCGGTCCGCTTTCTTCCTCTAACTGAATCGACAGCTCGGGTTGGGTCTGTTCCTCCGTCTGGGCGGGAAGCGCAGCGCCGTCCGTCATGTTGAATTCCGGCGGAAGCGCAGCGGTCGTAATGGGCGATACCGTATTGCCGGAGTTGCCGTGAAGCTCCGCCACCCGTGTTCTCAGACCGGCCAGAGCGGACAGATTGTAATCATTGTAAGTGGCTCTTTTGTACTCGGCCACAATGGAATTGAATGAATTGATGGTCGCGTTCTTCTGCGTGGTGGTCTGACCGGCGTTCAGCGTATCGAAATTATCATGATAATCCGCCAGATCCTGATAAAGATACCTGTAGTTTTTATACCACTTCTTGATGTCATCAGGGAGATTGCTGAACTGCGAGCCGGAGCTTCCGCCGTTTACCCATGCGGACGAACCCGTGTCAAAGTCGAATTTGCTGGATGTATTGGCTCCGCTCTTATGGACTTCCAGCATATACAACCATTTGCTTTTCAGATTTAAGTTGCTGCCGGACTGCTCATCGCCCGTAAGCCGCGAGCTGCTGTTATTCAGAAACTCCGTTCCGGACTGGTTGGTATTGGAAGAATTGCTCCACGCAACATTCCAATAGGTTCCGTAGTTATTTCCGTTTACCAGTGTGGTGTAATTGACGAAGAAATAGTTCGTAGAACCTTCCTTCAGCACCAACGTAAAGGGGAGATTCGTCTTGCTTGTGTCGGAAGAGCTCTTGTATTCCCTCGCGCCGGAATAAATGCCGCCCTCATCCAAAGAGGAACCTGTGTACCGGATGATCATGACGGTCGGGCCGGGGACCGAACTCAGGTCGGCGGGCTTTACCTCCCACATGGAATACAGATCGATGGTCGTCGCCGGGTTGGAACTGCTGATCCTGATGCTCTGCAGCGCCGTGGTCGTCGTGTCGTCGTCACCCGGAATATCCGGGAGCGGCGTATCCGTACCTCGGTAAAACCATCCTTTCAGCACGTAGCCCGATCGCGTGGGCGTCATCGAAAGCGCCTTTTGCTTTCCCTTGATGCCGGTATCGGTCGCGGCCACCGACCATGAAACCGTGCCGTTGTTTGCTTCGGTGGTGGTATAGTAATTCGTGGTGTTTGGAACAAGGTACCTTATCGTGTAGGTGCTTTCCCCGACGTTTGGAGAGTCAAACAGCAGTTTGTCATTAATATCGGTCTCATCGTCGTCGGGGCCGTCTTCCTCTGTCCGGACGCCGTTGTTCATGAGCTTATATTCAAATCCCTCGGAGGTGATCACAGCGTCGGTGGCGGATTTAAACGCAGGATTGACGTCGCTCACAACCTTATTGCGAACCGTCAGCGTATCCGCCTGCTGGAAGTTGAAGGTGATCAGGCAGTTGGACTCGTTTCTGCCGCGCTCAATATAGAAAACCGTCAGGGTGTGCGTCTCGGTCGGGTCGTCATACAAACCCTTTTTCTCCAGCTTTGATCTGATATTGGTATCCGTATGAGTACTGTCACTGTAGACGTAATCGTTCTTTCCTATGGCTACGGTACACTGTGATTTGATGACGTTGGACACTCCGGCAACCGTGATCCTGCCCCAATCACTAAAACTGAGTGCTGTGGGTTTTTTGACGTGGTTAACGTGCGCGATACCGTCTGCAAAATCTATATATCCGCCTACTGCGCCGTGAGCACCGCCGATATCAAGCATCAGCTCGTCATCGATGAAGACCCAGACGTCGTCGTCCCCTCGGAAATTGAATTTCATGTGCTCATTCGTAAGGGGATTGATGCCGTCCTTGGTCATGGTGAAATTAATGCTGAACTTCGCGCCGAAGCCGAAATTTTTTTCGCCTACCGGGAAGAAACCGTATGCGTTCTTTTCATCCAAATACCGTTCAAAGCTGCTTCCCGCCTCGGTGGCGGCAGCGGAACCGGAAGTGACCGTCGTCAGCATGGTGGCGTCGTCCAGATTGGCGTTGTCCTTTACGATGCCGTCAGCGCTGCTGTCAAACACATAGTACCCTCTGTAAGGGTCGCTTGTATCGGTTGTCGGGTGATACTTGAAGCGAAACGTCTTGTCATCATACACCTTGCCAGGAGTGTAATTAACGGAAGCGGTAGGATTGTTCTGCGGCCCACTGGTTTCAATAGTGTACTCTGTCGTCAGAAAATCCTCATTGAAATAGGGAATTGTCACCAAGGAAGCTCCGCTGCCCTGCGTTACAAATCCGTCTTCCGACAGGGTCGCATTCACCAGATTCTGCGTGGCAGCCTCGCCAAAATTATCAATGCCGTAAGAGTTGGCCTGTGTGGTGTAGGTATACCTGGTAGGATTGGTAATCAGTTCATTGCTGAGAGAATAATTTCCGGAGTTTCCCACCCGGTACACCTTCGCGTCCTTATCATTGCCGCTGGGGTTCTGCCACCCCAGATACAGCGGATAGTAGGTGTTGGGATGGGTATATGTCTGGTATCCTTCCTTACCTACAGCCGGAATATTGTCATCCGCCAGAAGGCTGTTCAGCTCATAGGTGCTGTCATTCCCGTCGTCCGGTGTGAATTCCCTGACAGCATAGTCGGACAGCAGAGTTTGAGGAGTGCTACGATCATATATCTGCGTATAGGTCGCGTTCTCCACATACGATCTGGAAATACCCGGGTAAGTCTTCCTGTAAAGGCAGGTGTTGAATTTATAAAACAGCTGCCCTTTTTTATCATATCCACCCTGCGAGTTTTGATAAACATTGTCTTGTTGCTCATTACTGTCATTATCGTTGTAATAATCAAACAATTTAACGGTGGCGTTGTAATACTTTTCCGACTCAAGCGCGGAGACGGCCTTCACGTCGAGCAGCCTGACAACCGACTCAACATTGGCACAAAGCGCTGAAAGAGCTATGGTCACAGCCAATAACACGGACGTTACCCTGACATTGCCGGAATGCGCCTTCGTCTTTTCGCGTGTTCCGCTGCGCCGCGGCAAGGAGTTCTTTTTTTTCATAAGGCACCATGACCTCCTTCAATTCCAGTCCGATTCCTGTCATCTTTATCATTAATTCCGTTCACAAACCCCGGAACAGTGCTAATAAACCTATTTTAATAATCTATATTATACCCAAAAAGGCCGGTTTTGTCAATATAATTTGTCGCTCCATACCAAGCATTGTCAGAATTCACTCTGATAAAAACCCTAAAGTCGTAAAATAGCGACTCAAAACGAAAACGAACAAAAGAGGGTGAGATCAGCGTTGAAAAAAACGCCTAAAACACGTGATTTGATGCAGTTTTGCCTTGACTTTTGCTTGAGTATGTGGTATAATTTATATGTACTCAAACAAGGAGAGGTTAAAATGCCGTCAAAACCGTCAGGTGAAATCAAAACCAAGATCGTCCATCAAACGCAAAAGAACGGTGATATCTACGTTTTAGAGCGAAAGACGATTGAGAACAGACAGCCGATTGCTTTTACCAAACACCCGGAAATCTTCCGGATGTGGTCTCTGTTACAAATGCAATCAAGCAACTGTCAGCCCTTGGGGTAAACACTACCGAAATTGTCACTGACAACGGCTATTATTCCGAGCAGAATCTATCTCAACATTTACTTCAATCTTGCAAGGCATACGATGACCTCCTTCTTGTTATTAACGCCTTGTTTTTAGCGTGTAACTCAAGTCTATCGTATGATTTCTTCACTGTACAGTCTCTCCGGTCGCACTGTTCAATTTTGCCCGGTCGGGGTGTTCAATTTCGCCGGTCAGGCTGTTTATTCTCGCCGGTCTAGGTGTTCAATCTGCTCCGGCATATTCAGAGACACAGTTGCGCCACCTATATGATTGAGGCGGGCTACACACCGTTCTATGTCAAGGAGCTGTTGGGACACAGCAGCAGCGCGTTCACGGAAAGCGTTTACATCCATGCGGGAATGGGACACAAACAGGAAATGATTGAAACCATCACGTCCGGAATCATGCCGATTGATGATAATGCACAATAAATCAACCGTGAATTTGGAAGCCGATGTTAGAAAAAACCGGAATTTGTTAGAAAACCGTTAGAAGCCGCAAAAAAAGAAAGAACGCCGAATCTACGCAAAACTGCGTGAATTCGGCGTTTCTTGATGAAAAATGTGGTTGCGGGAGCTGGATTTGAACCAACGACCTTCGGGTTATGAGTGACTTCTAACGGTTGTTTATCAAATTTTGAAATGTTTATTTCAATCGGGAAAGCCCCGATTTAAGGCAATCTCAAAGCCTTTAATGTTTACTTAGGTTTATCAGAAAATCAAGTCAATTTTAGAACTATTTTAGAACTCACAAAGAACAGCGGCGAATATGCCGTCATTAGCTAATTAGTTGTTTATCGCATTTGACTACACCCTATTGAGATATAAAAACGGTATAACATTTTATCGCACATAAGTTATAAAAACATTTTTGATATATCGCAAAATAAGTATTGACTTATATGAGATAAAGTGCTATAATATTGTCAATCCAGATGAAGGGATTGAATGAAATGAAGGTCGGTTATATCCGTGTCAGCACTGAGGAGCAAAACACAGAGCGACAGGAAACTATCATGCAAAAGTATGAGGTTGAAAAAATCTTTAGCGAAAAGAAAAGCGGCAAGAATACAGAGCGGGAACAGCTAAACGCTATGATGGATTTTGTCAGGAGCGGCGACACTCTTGTTATCGAAAGTTATTCCAGACTTGCAAGAAGTACAGCGGATTTGCTCAAATTGGTTGAGCGTTTACAGGAAAAGGGCGTTGACTTAATCAGCGACAAAGAAAAGATCGACACGTCAACTCCACAGGGCAAATTGATGTTTACCATTTTTGCGGGACTTGCAGAATTTGAGAGGACGTGCCTGTTACAGCGTCAGCGTGAAGGAATAGAAGAAGCCAAAAAGCAAGGCAAATACAAGGGCAGACAGCCTATTAAAGTTGACGCAGATTTATTCAAGGCTGTATATTCCAGATGGAAAAGCGGCGAAATAACAGCGGTACAGGCGCAAAGAGAGCTTAATTTAAAGCCCGATACTTTTTACAGACGTGTTAAACAATACGAGCAATCATTGAAGTAAACATTTCAAAAACTGTAAATATATTATATTGACAATATCTTTACAATGTGGTATAATATCCGTGAAAGGAAGTGTTAGTAATGGCGCAAACGCTGATAAATGTACGCATGGACGAAGAATTAAAAAGAAATTTCGACAGCGTATGCAATGAGTTAGGCATGAATATGAGTACGGCGATTATGATTTTTGCCAAAAAGGTAACACGGGAAAAGCGGATTCCTTTTGATGTGTCGGTCGATCCGTTCTATTCGGAAGCCAATATTTCAGCACTCCAAAAGAGCATGGAACAGGCGGCAAGCGGAAAAGTCGTTGTCAAGAGCTTAGACGAATTGGAGACTATTGCCAATGGGTAACATCGTATTTTCAGAACAGGCATGGCAGGAATATTTATCATGGCAGACAGAGGATAAAAAGACGCTGAGAAAAATCAATCAGCTTTTGCAGGACATCAGCCGGAACGGATATACAGGCATGGGTAA
>JAFRXY010000018.1 GCA_017441385.1 Clostridia bacterium
GGTTGTGATTTCGTCATTTCAATTATACCACATTTCGAGGTACTATGCTATTTTTTTATTCCGTTTTTGCCTTATTTTTGGGGCTTCATGCCTCTTTTGCGTGTGGGAAGTTTGAGTAACGATTGATTGGAGGTTTACCCAATGGATGAAAAAAGACCGTCAAGAAGAAAAGATAAGGATAACCCTTACACAATGAATGAGAAAGACGGTAGATTCTATATCATGTTCAATAATATTGATAATGAAACGGTCACAGTTGAAGTCAGTGAAGATGTGTATGCTTTGTTCAACACATTTGAACTGGAGGATCTGGTTCTCATGAATGAATTTGATCGTCACTCCGAGCATTCCGAACTTGGTGAGTAGGAACTGGCAAGACGTGCCGAGATAGTGCATATCACGATTGACAATATTGTTGCAGCAAAAATTGAAAATGAGACTCTGATGGCAGCAGTTGACAAGCTTCCGTCCAAGCAGCGCAGGAGAGTTATTCTGTATTTCTTCCACGGTTTCACGTTATTGTCAATTATTTTCCCGTAAAAATCAATTCCCCGGTTGACAAACCGGGATGAATAGTGTATAATATAAGTACAGACAGAGAGTCGGCAACAGACGACGCTCCGGCTTTAATTTGGTTAAAGGAATAACCGCCTTAGAAGTAGAGAGCTTAGGCGGTTATTTCTTTTTGTTTTCTGCGTCAGACATGATCGCATAAACAAGTCCGATCAGTTCCACGACAAACGCCGCGAACATCAGCAGATCCTGATATGTAACATACATCCGCATCACCTCCGATTCTTTTGCTTTTTGCGTTGGAACCGGAGGAAGAAATATTTTTTTAAAATCTCGCCTCCGTTCCTTTTATCAAAGAAAAGAGAACCGAAGCGCCGCCTGTTTTTTCATCTGAAAATGCCGACATCCCTACCTGCATATTCGATTGTAGCACATCTATGATTTTCCTCTGCTTTGACAATATACATCCCGCTTCTCCCAACTGTATTACACGAGATTTTTTCCCCCCTGCTGTTTTCCCAGGCAATACCCCAACCGTCAAGCCTTTTCTACATTTCATGTTTACAATAAATCAAAAATCCGCGCACATTTCCGAAAGAGAAAAATGTGCGCGGATGTAATTATTTATGTTCTATGATAAGCTGGCGTACTGTAAAACCTTTTAGCTGGCACTCCTTCTCCTGCGGATAAAAGTATACGCCGATGTGTCGGTCGCGAGAATCATCAGAACATGGCTGACAGCAATCAGCAGAATGCTTTCACCTGTGGCGGGAATGGTTTTGTCCGGTTCTGCCACGGTGAATCTGTGGTCGATGGAAGCATAGTTTATTTCGACTTTGATCGTGTGCCGGGCTTTCGTTCTCCCCTTCCGCGGCGTATGCCGCCGCCGGGAACGCCGCCGCCGCCAACATCAATGCAAGTGTCGCGCAGCCGAGACGGAGAAGCCGCTTCTGCCTCGATTTAAACTTGCTGTAACGGTCGCGGACAACCTGTCCGAATGGGTGCTTAATTTTTTTTGATTAATTCCATGACCGAAGAATCCCTTTCTGAATGAATTATAGGTGGCTCTTTTATCGCGGAAATGGCGTTACGCTGTTTCTTCCGCCGGTTCTGCTGGCTGCTCTTTGTTTCTGCATACAGCTTTCATCACGGCGGGCCAGATCGCGGTGATGAAGAGCATCAGAAGCGCATTTTCCGCGAGACATCCGAAATGCAGCCCCAGCAGTGCTCTGAGCGGAGTGCCGGCGGTGTCGATGATGAGCAATGCCAGCACGCCGCCGGCCAGTCCTGCGACGAGACTGTCCCGCGTGAGCGAGGGCTGGAATCTGATCCATGTTTTCTCGATGAATCGTCCGAGACAGAACGCCATGAACATACCGATGTCCCCGTAGCCGTCCTTCATCATTCTGTACGGGTCGACAAGCAGCCGGTTCCCGATGTAGTCCATGGGATACTGCTTGAAGGTCACAAACACAAGTGCCGCCGTCCCCAGCAGAAATCCTCCCAGCAGGAAGTAATTCTCCTTTTCCGGGCGTTTTTCCAGAAAATCAAACAAAAGCGCCATGCTCACCATTGCAATCACCGAAATGATCATGGCGACAAGCACATCCTGCGGGGTGTGGACGCCCAGATAATTGCGGGAAAAGCCGGTGAGGAAAACAGCGATAAGACACAGCACGGAGATCCAGCGGCTCCGGCGCCATGCCCTCAGTGCCATGGCACCGTAAATCGGCGTGGCGGTGGAAGTGTGACCGCTGGGAAAGGAATAGCCGGTGGCGGTGGTGATTGCGTCGCCGGCGGGGATGATGCGGCTGTCCCTGATCCACGGGCGATAGACACAGGCGCTCAGCTTCACCACGGCGTTGGCGGCAACAGCAGCGTTATAGGAAGCGAGCGTAAACAATCCGCTTCTTTTGTCAACGCACCAATAGAGAAACGCCGGCACGATGACGAGGTAGGTGACAGCAAAAAGCGAGATCGCTTCCATAAACGGCGTCAGCGCGTCGTTGATTCCGTTGCGGAAGCTTTGAAGCAGCAGGAGGTAATCAAGATCCATAAAGCAAAACTCCTCGTATAATAGATTTGCGCCAGACTGAACCGGACGGAAAAAGAGTGAAATCTCCCGATAATGGCGAACCGTACCTTTTCTACCCTTCTCGCGGCGCATTTGTGATGTATGTATTGTATCATACTTTGTCGGACACGTATCCATAAAAAACGATAAAATGATGAATTTTTTGTAAATTATTTATACCATATGCCGTTGAGCGTCGTCCCGCTTTTTCCGCACATATTCAGAAGCCGCATTTTAGGAGGCTGTATTTTGACCTATAAATGTGCATGGCTTGGTAGATGTGTACAAATAGCAGTGTAAATAAGAACTATGTCGAGGCATAACAGGACGAATTTGAACTGTCATTTGTGCAATTTAACAACGACGCACATTTATAGTTTTGACTTTTTGTATAGGTTTTTGGAGATGCCCTGTTTTTTTTTCTTCAAATTACTGGACAAACAGGATGAAGCATGGTACAATCAAGCCTATAAGATACTGAAAAAGGGTGATTTCCAGTTTTCACTTTTGGATCTACCCTCATTACTTTGCGGGAGGTATTCTGATCTGATGAACACCAGCGAAAAACGAAGGACCAGACCGGGGGAGATGATTGCTTTCCTTTGTGAAGGACTCACTCGTCGCCGCAGATGGATTTTCCGTTTAGGCTGCGCGGCGCTTGTGCTGACGATGACCGTCTGTGCCGCGCCATTCCTGCTGGGCCAAGCGGCGGAAGGCGGACATGTTTCCGACAGCGACGCGGTGAGTACCGGAGATTTGTCTCGAAAAAAGAGGGAGGTTTCGCTGAGAAATAACGGAACCTCCGCTTATATCGTATGCTTTGCATATCAGGGAAGCAGCTGGCGTATGGAAGGCGGCAATTCCGAGCGTCTGTCAGTCATTCTCACAGCATTGGGTATCGAGGGTGAAGTAACGGGCGTTTCCGGCGGCAATGAATTACTTTCTGTTTCAGAAAACGCGGGCGAATGGGTGGTCACCTCGCATAAGCCCGGTTCTGACATTCCGGATATCCGGGTGACGGCGGGCGGTACAGACTACACGCTGACAACGTATGTCGGTTCCGTGCTTGACCCATTGCCGGATCCCGACACCGCCAGGCTTTTTGCGTATGTGTCGGATAATCAGGAAGGATTGGGTACGGTCGTTATTGACAACGGAACGCCCTGCGGCACGGAAGGCTGCGGAGGCGTCTATCAGAAGGGCGGCCGGTACACGGTGACCGCCGTCCCCGCTGAGGGGTGCGTTTTCTGGGGCTGGTAGGAAAGCACTAACTGGCTGTCCGCCTTTGTTTCAGGCTTTGACGAGTTTAGCTGTCCCAATCCGTACGAATTGACCTTGGACGGGGACAAGTGTCTGATCGCCTGCTTTTTGCGGGAGAGCGATCTGATCCCTTATATCGACGAGGACGGCAGCCGGAAGGTTGTGACATTTGCGACCGACCTTCTTTCCCGCAATACCGGCGGCTGGCATTATGTTTACGAGAATACGACTTTATCCTCTGTGGACGTTGTCGGCGACATCGGATCATACTGAAGGACGGCGTGACGCTTACTGTCCCGAACGGTATACACGTCGAAGGCGACCTTACCATTTACGGACAGGATAATCAGTCGGGTCGCATCGTCGTTTCCACCAATTCCAATAACACTCCCGCCATCGGCGGCGAGGGTGCGAGTATTTTCATCAACGGCGGTCAGATTACCTTTACGACCGGCCCGGAATCCGGCGACCAGAAAAGATCCGACGGCATCGGCGGCAGCAATTCCACCGTCACGATCAACAGAGGAAAGGTGACCGGATCGGCCTATTTCAACGCCATCGGCGGCGACAATTCAACCGTCACGATCAACGGAGGCTATATCGACGTTAAGGGCGGCGTGGAACACCGTTATAAAGGGAAAATTGCCGAAATAGACACCTTCGGCGACGGCAGACAGGTTCCCATGAGGGGAACAGGCGCGGGTATCGGCGGCAATTGGGCGGATGTGACGATTACCGGCGGAACGGTCGTTGCCCAGGGCGGTTACGGCGGCGCGGGTATCGGCGGCGCGTCCGGCGCCAATGGCTTGATTACCATCAGCGGAGGGAAGGTAACCGCTTCCAATACACCGTCGGAGGGTAGTTTGGCCAACACCAATGAACCGGCTCAAATCCCTGATTCAGGGCGGCAAGGACAAATATGACGAATGGATCGGTCAGCTCAGAACGGACGGCAAGAGCTATTGGGACAGCCTGCCTGCCGATATCAGGACCGCCGCCGACAACGGCTACGACGCGCTGATCGACAAGCTCAACGCTACGCCTGAAAATCTCTATCAGAAGCTGATGGACAAGCTCAACAATGCCATGGCGGAAATGCGCATTGTCTACGACAGCAAGGATCCTGACAAGAAGGAGAGCAGCGATAAGAATTACGAGCCGAACCGCGTTTCCTACCACGTCGGGGAGTACACGTCGGCACTCTCCGGAAAAACCGACGCGCACGTGACCCGTTACAAGGTGGATTACAAAAAGAGCGGCAGCACATACCAGATTACCAATCAGGCAATTCTGGAAATCGACAACGTCAAGCGGTGGATCGGTATCGGCGTGGACGATAAGGATATGCCTGAAGCCGCGTGGCTGGTGCTGCTGTACAAGCCGAAGGAGGGCGCGCTCGACAACGCAGGCGGACTGGCTGACGCGGCGGGGGTTGACATCAGCGGCGTGCTGGACTATGAATTCCCTGTCATTAATCCCATTTCCGGCGGCAGGGATCCCGTCAGCATCATCAGCGAACTGGTGGTAGGGATCGACATCAACATTTTCAGCAATGTGAGTGCTGTCCCCAAGCTGGCAATCGGCAGAGCGACCAAGGACGGCGGCTGGAAGGTGCATTATGTTGTCAGCAAGTACACATGCGGTATTCCCATGGAATTCAAGGGCGCTGAGCTGGGCAGCGAGATTCTCCGGCAGGTTGTCAAATACCTCACCGGCTTTGACAGCCCTGTGTCCTACAATCCCTTCCAGAATTATTTCAGCATACCGACCAAGGCAATACGCACCTTCGGCGGCATCACCGACCCGAAGGATCTTCTCGACCTCTCCAAGCTGTCGGGAGCCGCCAGGGAAAAAGCGGAATCGCTGACAATGGACGATATCCGGAATTTCGGCCCCGAAACCCTTCTTGACGACTGGCGGCTCATGACAAACGTCATCAACGTCAAGATCGACTTTGATCCGGATGATGACGATGAGCCGGACAAGGTGAAGGGCGAGAAAATCTGGGAGGGTGACAATCCCGACGACCGTCCCGACAAGCTGTTCATCCACGTCAGGAACGGCGACGGCGATGAATTGGAGGGCTCGCCGGTCGAGCTGAAGAAGTCCGATTTTGCCGGTAAAAACACTTGGGAATGGTCGCTGACGCTTGGCAAGGACGACGCAAAGGACGATCTCATTGTTTCGGAGGAATACCCGCAGGATTACGCCCACAAGGATCAATACCTGCTGGAGGTCAAGGGCTTCACGCTGACGAACACCTGGCATGAGGACGCGCCGGACGCCGTTACGGTCTACGGACAGAAAACATGGAACGACCGTCAGAACGCCGACGGACTGCGCCCCGAAAAGATCATTATCCACCTCTTGGCCGACGGCGAGAAGATCAGCTCCGTCGAAACCTCCGAGGCAGGCGAATGGAAATGGATCTTCGCCCATCTTCCCCGCTACAAGACCGCGTCCGGCTCGGGCGGACAGACGGAAATTGTCTACACGATTTCCGAGGACCCCGTGGAGGGCTATGAAACCGAGCTGAACGGCTATTCTGTCATCAACACCCACAAAGCAGGCAAAACAACCGTCACTGTCAATAAAAAATGGAACGACGGCGCGAATCTCGATGGCATCCGTCCCCATTCCGTGACCATCCGGCTGCTGGCGGACGGCGAATTTACCGGCCGCACGCTGGTGCTTTCCCCCGTGAGAAATTGGACGGGCGCGTTTACCAACCTTCCCGACAAAAGCGGCGGCAAGCCAATCGAGTACACGGTGGAGGAAGTGCTGACCGATGTGATCACCGGCGTGGACGCGGAAGGCACCTACGCGGTTGAAATCACCGCCAGCGGCAACAGCTTCACCGTCACCAATACCCACACGCCCGTGAACCAGAACATCGAGGGCGCAAAGACATGGGACGACAGCGATAACGCGGCGGGCAGGCGTCCCGACAGCATCACCGTCCGGCTGAAAGCCGACGGGGAGGAAATCGCCTGCAAGACCGTCACTGAAGCCGACGGGTGGCAATGGACTTTCTATTCGCTCCCCATTTTCGACAACGGCAGAAGAATTACCTATACGATCACCGAAGACGCCGTGGAAGACTACACCGCGCGGATCGACGGCTTCAACGTGACCAACCGCTATACGCCCGGCAAGACGCAGGTCAGCGTCACAAAGCATTGGGATGACCGCAACAACCACGACGGTATCCGTCCGGATTCGGTGACGATCAAGCTGCTGGCCGACGGCGTGGAAACGGGAGATATGCTTGTGCTCTCCTCCGAAAACAATTGGACAGGCGTTTTCTCCCATCTCGATGAGAAGCGGAACGGCGCGGCGGTGGTTTACACGGTTAATGAGGTGCTGACAGACGTGATTACCGGCACCGACGGCGAGGGAGCCTATTCCGTCGACATCACCGGCAGCGCGTCCGCAGGCTTCTCCGTGACGAATAAGCACACGCCGACCCGCGAAGAGCCTGTGACATACCGGATCACCTATAAGCTCAACGGCGGCACCTTCGATGGCAGCGAAGCGGACATTGTGGAAATCTACGATTTCGGGACGGAAATTTCCATTCACAAAGCACCGGTGAGAAAGGGATACACCTTCGATTACTGGAAAGGCTCGGAATATCACCCGGACGACGCCTACACCGTGACCGAGGATCATACCTTCATCGCCCAGTGGAAAGCGGACAGTCCGCCTCCCGA
>JAFRXY010000019.1 GCA_017441385.1 Clostridia bacterium
CCGGCGGCAACCTTTCGGAATAGCGGAAGGTCACGTTCTGGAGGGAGATGTTCCCTCTCAGCCGCTGCACCACTTCTTTTTTACCGTCAATCTCCGGCGCAAAGTCCATCACCGGCTTGAGCATTCGGAAGACCGGCAATGCGTCGGCAAAATTGACCGCACTTGCGCTGATCATGGTTAAAGCTCCGGTAAGTATCGCGTAGGAGGAGAGAAACGCGTAGAAGCCGGAAGCGGGAACGTCCGTGCGAACGGCAACCGGATATATTCCCATCGTGCCCAAAAGCAAAACGACAGGCGTCAGTACACCGAAAACCTTTAACAGCAGGGGCGGGTCATAAATGGAACGAACCGAGTTCCTGTAAACCCTTGCCCAAACGGAAAACGCCCTTTTTTCCGCGCCTGACAGAATGATTTTCTGCATCCCGTCGATCAGGGCGTAGGTCAAGCCCGATTCCTCCGCGTGGTATGTCATTCTGTTTTTGCTGACAGCAACGCGCATGCGGATCACAAGCACATACAGAATCACAAGAACGACCGTAACAGCAAACGCGATAAGCGCCGGAGCGGGCGCATAGTAAATCATCTGAGGAATACAGATCAGCGAACACGCAGCCGTCAGCAGGATGGACAGGAGCATATTCATCAGAGTCTTGAGGCTGCCGTATAGGGAGCCGATTCTTGTACCAAGATCACCAGCGGAAAAGGCTTTCAGCTCTCCCGCAGGGGCAGACAGAATCCGCATCATGAACGCCGCCTGCAAGGGAATGGCGACCTTTGAACTGATACGGGCAAGGAGCAGTTGTTTCATCGCGGTGACCAGAAACCCTGCGGCCGTTACGAGCAGCAAAATGACAAGAATGACCCTGAGCAGACGTATATCTCCGAATCGGGTCACATTCGATGTAAGCACCTTCGTCATCACCGGCGTGACCATACCGAGCAGCAGCGCGGCGACGGTGGCTGCCAGCAGCATCAACAGTTCGCCGGAGGAAACCGAGGAACGGATGAATTTCCATAGTTCCTTTGTGTCGATCTTCCGCATAGGCAGCGGTCTGTAATACAGGATTGCCTCCTCTTGAAACTGCTCCGCCAGCGCAGACGTAACCCGCATTCTTCTGCCGCTGTCGAGGTCTTTATAGAAGCATCCTCTGTCCCATGCGGGAATCAGGGCAACGGGTCTCCCGTCTTTAAGAAATCCTAACATCACGCCGGCGGCGTCTTCATACCAGTTTTCTTTCAGTGCGACAGACCGCCACATGATGCCCTGTGGTCGGAAATAATGCTCCTGATACCACTCGACCGTCGGCTCCGGGTTGGATGTGTAGGGGATGGAAATGTTCAGACGGTTCCCCAGCTCTTCCATGACGCTGAGCATACGGAGTCGTTCGCTTTCCAAGATGTTTTCTGCCTTTTGACCCACCACAACGCCGGCCAGCTTTTGAAACGCTTCCAAAAACATTTCCTCTTCCAACCGATTTTTCTTTTGGATTCTTTCATCAAATATTCCCACTTGACTTCCCTCAGCTATTCTTTACCAGTGAATCATACAGTCCCTTTTGTGCCAATAATTCTTCATGCGTACCCTGCTCGGCGATCTGCCCTTGGTCGAGAACAATGATCTTGTCGCAGTCACGGATGGTGGACAGCCTGTGCGCCACAATCAGGCAGGTAATGCCGCGCTCGCGGATGTTTTTTACCACCAAGTTTTCCGTGGCGGCATCCAGCGCGCTCGTTGCCTCGTCCATGATGATGACAGAGGGATCGGCGGCAAGCGCTCTGGCGATTTCGATACGCTGTCTCTGACCGCCGGAGAAATCCGCTCCTCCTTCCAGCAGGATATGCTGATATCCGTTCTCTCTCGCCATAATATCCTCATGGATATGGGCGTCTCTGGCGGCAAGAATCATCTCAAAATCCTCGATGGATTCATCCCACATTTTGATATTGTTGGCAATGGTATCCTGAAACAGAACAATCTTCTGGTCGATGACACTCAGCGAGGAACGAAGCTCGCTCCTGCTGTATTCCCCCATCGGAATGCCGTCGAAGAGAATCTCGCCCTCCCACGGCTTGTACAGCCCGGAAACAAGCGACAGAATGGTGGATTTGCCGCAGCCCGACGCGCCCACAATCGCCACGCTCGAACCTGCCGGTATGTGAATGGACAGGTTTTCGACCTGCGGAGGCTCAAGAGGCGTATAGCCAAAGGTAACGCCCCGCAGCTCAATATCTCCCTGAATCCGCCTGAATTCCTTTTCAGGGTCA
>JAFRXY010000020.1 GCA_017441385.1 Clostridia bacterium
CCGGCGGCAACCTTTCGGAATAGCGGAAGGTCACGTTCTGGAGGGAGATGTTCCCTCTCAGCCGCTGCACCACTTCTTTTTTACCGTCAATCTCCGGCGCAAAGTCCATCACCGGCTTGAGCATTCGGAAGACCGGCAATGAGTCGGCAAAATTGACCGCACTTGCGCTGATCATGGTCAAGGCTCCGGTAAGTATCGCGTAAGAGGACAGAAACGCATAGAAGCCGGAAGCGGGAACGGTCGTTTGCACGGCAACCGGATAGATACCCATCGTACCCAACAGCAAAACCGCAGGCGTCAGCACACCGAAAACCTTTAAAAGCAGGGGCGGGTCGTAGATAGAACGAATTGAGTTTCTGTAAACCCTTGCCCAGACGGAAAACGCTCTTTTTTCGGCACCGGACAGGATGATTTTCTGCATCCCGTCAATCAGGGCGTAGGTCAGACCCGATTCCTCCGCGTGGTATGTCATCCTGTTTTCGCTGACAGTAACACGCAAGCGGATCACAAACACATAGATCATCACAAGAACGAACGTTACCGCCAACGCGATAAGCGCCGGGGCGGGCGCATAGTAAATCATCTGAGGAATACAGATCAGCGAACAGGCAGCCGTCAGCATGATGGACAGGAGCATATTCATCAGGGTCTTGAGGCTTCCGTACAGGGAGCCGATTCTTGTACCCAGATCGCCGGCGGAAAACGCCTTCAGCTCTCCCGCGGGGGCAGACAGAATCCTCATCATAAACGCCGCCTGCAAGGGAATGGCTACCTTTGAACTGATCCGGGCAAGGAGCAACTGCTTCATGGCAGTGACCAGAAATGCCGCCGCCGTCACGAGCAGCAAAATGACAAGAATGACAGTGAGCAGTCGTATATCTCCGAATTGCGTCACATACGAGGTAAGCACCTTCGTCATCATCGGCGTGACCATACCGAGCAGCAGCGCGGCGACGGTGGCTGCCAGCAGCATCAGCAGTTCACCGGAGGAAACCGAGGAACGGATGAAATTCCCTATATCCTTTGTGTCGATCTTTCGCATAGGCAGCGGTCTGTAATACAGGATTGCCTCCTCTTGAAACTGCTCCGCCAGCGCAGACGTAACCCGCATTCTTCTGCCGCTGTCGAGGTCTTTATAGAAGCATCCTCTGTCCCATGCGGAAATCAGGGCAACGGGTCTCCCGTCTTTAAGAAATCCTAACATCACGCCGGCGGCGTCTTCATACCAGTTTTCTTTCAGCCGGACTGACCTCCACATGATACCCTGTGGTCGGAAATAATGCTCCTGATACCACTCGACCGTCGGTTCGGGGTTTGAGGCGTAGGGTATGGAAATGTTCAGACTTTTCCCAAGCTCTTCCATGACGCTGAGCATACGGAGCCGTTCGCTTTCCAAGGCGTTTTCTGCCTTTTGCCCCACAACGACGCCGGCCAGCTTTTGAAACGCTTCCACAAACATCTCATCTTCCAGCCGGTTTTTCTTTTGTATCCTTTCATCAAATATTCCCACTTGACTTCCCTCAGCTATTCTTTACCAGTGAATAATACAGTCCTCTTTGTGTCATTAATTCTTCATGCGTACCCTGCTCGGCGATCTGCCCTTGGTCGAGAACAATAATCCGGTCGCAGTCCCGGATCGTGGACAGCCTGTGCGCGACGATCAGGCAGGTAATGCCGCGTTCGCGGATGTTTTTTACCACTAAGTTTTCTGTGGCGGCATCCAGCGCACTGGTCGCCTCATCCATAATAATGACAGAAGGATCGGCGGCAAGCGCCCTGGCAATTTCGATACGTTGTCTCTGACCGCCTGAGAAATCCGCTCCGCCCTCCAGAAGGATATGCTGATATCCGTTTTCTCTTGCCATGATATCCTCATGGATATGGGCGTCTCTGGCGGCAAGAATCATCTCAAAATCTTCGATGGATTCATCCCACATTTTGATATTGTTGGCGATGGTATCCTGAAACAGAACGATCTTCTGGTCGATCACACTCAGCGAGGAACGAAGCTCACTCCTGCTGTATTCGCCCATCGGGATGCCGTCGAAAAGAATCTCGCCCTCCCATGGCTTGTACAGCCCCGAAACAAGAGACAGAATGGTGGATTTTCCGCAGCCTGACGCACCCACAATCGCCACGCTCGAACCTGCCGGTATGTGAATGGACAGGTTTTCGACCTGCGGAGGCTCAAGAGGCGTATAGCCAAAGGTAACGCCCCGCAGCTCAATATCTCCCTGAATCCGCCTGAATTCCTTTTCAGGGTCA
>JAFRXY010000021.1 GCA_017441385.1 Clostridia bacterium
AGAAATCCCAGCGAAACATTCGTTTCGCTAGTTAATACACAAAGTATTGCCTGCGGTTTTGGCGTCATCTGGCGAAAATATCTGCTAGCTGAACAAGTTCAGCAGCGCCATCCGCACACGCGGAGATTCTGAACAGGCTCTTAAAGAAAAAAGGAAAAATCAATCGTCAACGTAATTTCTGATGCTCTTGATGTAATAGCTGCCGTTGGATTTGACAGCGAGGACGTACTCCATGAATTTGTAGCACTCTTCCTCTGAGCCTTCCGAGGAAGTCAGGGTCATCTCATCCTGATTGACGTAGCCGACAACCAAGGATATGTAATCGCTCTTCTGGGCGATTTTGGTAATGACCGCTGACGGGCCGGTGATGCCGCTGCGGGTGATGTGGAAACTGTTGTCGATGCTGTCGTAATAATAGATCGCGCTGCCGTCGTACTCGCTGAGCACGTTCATATTGAGTTTTACATCGCTGCCAAAAAGCTTTTTGGCGGCCTTTTCCACCAAGTCGGCCGGAAGGACGATTTTGTTGGTGGCGTCGGAAACATGCTCGTAGCCTTCCGTTTCGTCCAACCCACGCAGAGCCTCCCAGATGGAGCTTTTCAGCAGCATGTTGTTATCGGCTTTTTCAATGGTTTCAAAGGGCAGGGGATCGTTGACAACCACAGGCGAAATGAATTCCGTATACTCCGTCTTCTTTTCGCTGATGCTGCCGATGTTGGTAAATCCGGAAACAACGGTCTTTACCGCGCTGAAAAGTATCATTACGGCAAAGAGCAGCGCTACCGCACCGATAAACGCGGAAATTCTGCGTCGTGTGCGCTTATTGCGGGATGCCATATCGTCACCGTCCTCCTCTTCGTCGAGCCACTGCTCCTGAAATTCTGCGTCGTCAATGTCCGTGGGGAACACAATGGGACCCTCGGGCAGCTTGAATACCGCAGTCGGATTTTCCGACTGTTCTCTGGTATGCAAAAACAGGGTTTCGTCCTGACCGGCGCTGGCCGTCTTATCAACGATAGCGGGATTTTCATCCACTATCAGAACCGATTCAAAGAGATTTTCGTCCGGCTCACGGGTCTTTTCGCGGGGCTTGTATTCCCTGACTTCCTCATCTGAGGTTCTCACCTCGGGGGTCACGGAAATGTCGTCTATGCTGACGCTGAAGACGCCGGATTCGTCTTTCTGAAGCTCGCTCCCGGGGAGCACGTCTTCGCTCTCCTGACGGAACAGCTCCGCCACTTCGGCCGCCTCCGCCAGCTTCTCTATCTTATCCTCAACGTCAATGCCGGTGTCGGCTTCCTCCCCTTCGGCTTCACCCGGCGGGGCGGAAACCGTTTCCTCGGCGAAGATTTCGTCCTCAAGGTCGGAAATAATGACCTCTACCTCGGAAGGAGCGGCCGCTTCTTCCACAAACACGGGCAGGGCGGATTCCTCTGCCTGCGTTTCGGGCTGGGGTTGCTCCGGAGTCTGCGCGGATGCGGGGGCTTCGGGAATGACTTCCACAACCTGCTCCGGCTCCTCTGCGGTCATCAGGGGAGGTTCTTCCGCCTGCTCCGGCGCTTGCTTTTCGGACTGCGCTGTATCGAAGATGATCTCGTGAACGAATTCCTCCGCGGGGGGTTCGGGTTCCGGCGGAACCTCGGCTTCTTCCCGCGGTTCGTCCTTATGAAGGAATTGATTGAGATCTACCGTTTCAATGCCTTCCAGCTCCGGTTCGGCGTAACCTTCCTCCCCGTCGGGATTCTCCGTCTGGTTGAAGGATTGCAGCAGACGGTCGGAAAGAAGGGTATTTTCTTCCTGCTCTTCCCGCTCTTCCTCGCCTCCGCGGGCGGGAATGACTTCATTCCAGTCGGAATCGCTGCCCGCTTCGCTTGAAAAGATGGTGTCCATGCCGATTTCGGCACCGGCGGTGACCGCTTCGGCAATATGCGCACTGTCGCGGTTGCGGTTTTCCACCGACGCAAGTATTTCCTCGATGGAAACCGAAGTGACCGCCGCGGAAATGTCGGACAGCATATCCTCCGCAGAGTCAAGCGGGGCGGCATCCACTGAAAGCTCCTCGAGCGGCGGCAGATCCTCCGGCGCAATGCCGGCGGGCTTTTCTTCACGTCTGAATTCCGCCGCAAGCTCCGCGGCATTGGTATCCGGAACCGTATCCTGCACAGGCGGCGCTGCCTTTTCCTCTTCACCGGCCGCCTTCTTTTCCTCCGCCGCTCTGGCTTCGGCCGCCTCGCGTTCGTTCTCCTTCGCGATCTTATCGTAAGGAAGAAGATCGTCGTCGCCCAGCATGACCGGCTTGACGGTCATCGGCTCGTCGGCCGCCGATTCATCGGCAAATTCCACCCGTTTCTTGGGCTTGGCTGTCTTCTTTCCGTGGGGTTTGGTGCTTTCCTGCGCCTTGGAAGGAAATGCCGCGTCGTAGAATTCCTCCCAGTTCACACCGGTTTCCGTGGAAGCCTTCTGCGCCTTGGGCAGACTTTCTATGACGTCCGACATGGAGGAAATATCCTCTATCATCTGTTCCGAAACCGAATGGGCGGCGACTCCCTTGGCAATCTTGTCAACCGCGGCGCGCTTGGCTTCGGTCTTGACCGCTCTCTCCCTTGCGCTCTCGTCCTTGCCGCGGTGATTCTTCTTGCGGTGGCTGCCGGCGTTTTTCGGGGACTTGGGCGGTTCCTGAACGGGAGAACCGCTTTCTCCGCCCGACGGCGCGGTTTCGTTCTCCTCCGGTGCGCTCTGCGGCGGCTCCTGCGCCGCCATCTGCTGGCGGGTGAGGTTATTGGAAACAGCCCATTTGGGAGCCGGCATCATCACCGTCGGAGGAACGACCGCCTGATAGGGAATTCCCTGTACGGGAGGCGGAACAGGCTGCGGCTGTCTTCCGGCTGCCGGCCCCCATGCCGCTTCCGCCATCGCCGCGTTCATGGCGGCAATGCGTTCTTCCTCGGCCGCTCTGGCGCGGGCGGAGGAAGCGTCCTTCACGGAGCGCTTCTTTGCTTCGGGATGATAATTGCCGTCCGCCGAATAGCCGGTGTAGGGGTTCGGGCGGTTATTGTATTCCTCGCTGTAGCGCTTGACAGGCTTTTTGTTTCTTTTGCGGCGGGGCTGATTGTTGTTGTTGTTGCTGCTTGCCACTAAGGTCATTCCCCCCTGTTATCTGATCTGACCGTCTCCCTGAATGATGAATTTGGAGCTGGTGAGCTGGCGTATTCCCATGGGCCCGCGTGCGTGGAGCTTCTGGGTGGAAATGCCGATCTCGGCGCCCAGCCCGAATTCTCCGCCGTCGGTGAAGCGGGTGGAGCAATTGACATAGACCGCCGCACTGTCCACCGCCGATGTGAATTTCTCGGCGCTGAAACAGTCGGAGGTGACAATGCACTCGCTGTGTCCCGTGGAATACTTCGCGATATGATCAATGGCGTCGTCGAGTGAATCCACCACACGGCAAGCCAGAATATAGTCTAAAAATTCGGTGGCGTAATCTTCTTCCGTCGCCGGAATCACGCAGTCGCCCAGAATCGCGCGGGTTCTCTCGCAGCCGCGGATCTCGACATTTTTTTCCGCAAGCCGTTCCTTGATAACGGGAAGCGCCTGATCGGCAATATCCTTATGCACAAGGATGGTTTCAATGGCGTTGCAGACGCTGGGGCGGGAGGTCTTGGCGTTGAATATGATATTGGCGGCCATCGGAATGTCGGCGGTCTTATCCACATATACGTGGCAGTTGCCCACGCCGGTTTCGATGACCGGGACGGTGGAATTTTCCACCACGGCGCGGATCAGTCCCGCTCCGCCCCTCGGAATCAGCACGTCGAGGTACCCGCTCATGCGCATCATCTCGTTGGCGCTCTCGCGGGAGGTGTCGGAGACAAGCTGAATGCAGTCGGCGGGCAGCCCCGTCGATTCCACGGCCCTGCGCAGCACATCGGCAATCGCCATATTGGAATGAATGGCCTCCTTGCCGCCGCGCAGGATGCAGACGTTGCCGGATTTCAGGCAGAGCGCCGCCGCGTCGGAGGTCACGTTGGGACGGGCTTCAAAGATAATGCCCACCACGCCGAGCGGCACCCGCACACGCTGAATTTTCATGCCGTTGGGTCGGACGCTGCCCTCGATGATCTCCCCGATCGGGTCGGATAGCGCCGCCACCTGACGGATTCCCTCCGCCATGCCGGCAATGCGTTCCGGCGTCAGACGCAGGCGGTCGATCAGGCTGTCTTTCATACCGTTTTCCCTGCCGGCCGCAATGTCGCGGTCGTTGGCGGCGATGATGGCGGCGGCATTGGCCGTGAGCGCTTCCGCCATGGCCTCCAGCGCCCTGTTTTTGACGCCGGTGCCGGCCACGCCAAGTATCCTTTCGGCAGCCTTGGCTGCAAGTCCCATTTTTACTGTATCCATATAAATCCTCCGTTACGGAAAATGAGGGTTTGTTCTGTCCGGTGTTCGCGAAGCGGATGCACGCTTCACACTTCACACTTCACACTTTACAATGTTATTGCGGTACAAAGTGCGTGCCGACAACCTTGCCGTCGGTCAGGGCGTAAAGGTTGTTCGGGTCGCTGCTGACGATGTAGGTGTCGATCCCCACCGCGCAGGCGTATTCCGCCGCCTGAATCTTGGTGACCATGCCGCCGGTACCGCGTGTGGAACCGGAACCGCCCGCCATTTCCTTGAGCGCGTCGGTGATTTCCAGCACCACCGGAATCTGCACGGCGGAATCATCCTCGCGGGGGTTGCGGTTGTAAAGACCGTCGATGTCGGTGATCAGCACCAGCGACTGGGCGCCGATGAGCTGGGCGACAATGGCGGACAAATTGTCGTTGTCGCCGATATTGCTGCCGGTCAGCTCGTCGATGGCGACCGTGTCGTTCTCGTTGACGATGGGAATGATGGAGAGATTCAGCAGCGCCGACATGCAGTCGATGACATTCTGCCGGTGATGCTCATTCTCCACGTCGTAGCGGGTGAGCAGCACCTGCGCCGTCTTCATGCCGTATTCGGCGAAAATCTTGTCGTAGAGGAACATCAGCTCGCACTGACCGACGGCTGCCATGGCCTGACGGCCGGCCGTGTCGGTGGGACGCTGCGCCAGCCCCATCTTCCCCACGCCGACTCCCAGCGCGCCGGAAGTGACCAGCACGATTTCCCTGCCGCTGTTGCAGAGGTCACTGATTACACGGCAGAGGTGGTCGATGCTGCGGATATTGGGCTTGCCGTTTTCATAGGTAAGGGTGGAGGTACCCACCTTGATAACAATGCGCTTTGCATTCTGAATGTTGGCCAAAAGGACTTCACGCTCCGCATATTTCGTTATTAGAATATTATATCAAAAAGCGGCGGGAAATTCAATCGCTAAATGTGCCTAAATTTGCGCGGATATACCATGAAAAGCGCAACAAATTGAATTGCGGATCCGGAAAAACGCCCCGAAACCGCCTGTTAGCAGCCCGATTGCCGCAGGATATTCCTATAGGATTTTATTATATCATATTTATTATAGAAAAGTTCATATGTTACAGAACTGTTATCTTTTATTTTTCGGATTTTCAAGAAAAAAGCACCTTCCCGAAACACGGCATTTCAGGAAGATGCTTTGGATTTTTTTTCAGTAAAATCATTCTTCGTCGGCCGTCTTGGCGGGATCGAAGCGCTCGAACGCCTTCTTGGCTTCATTCCAGAGCGCGTCCCTGCCCGCCTCGGCGAGCTTTACAAGCGAATTGAAGATATCCCCCTGCACTTCGGGGTTGATCTGTGACGCCGCTTTGAGAATGGCGTTGTAGGACACCCATTTGTTGGCATTCAGCTCGGTGAGGGTCGTCGCGCCGGAGGCCTCGATGGCGTCGAAGACGGCGGTGACGAATGATTCCTTCTGTTCGTCCTCCAGAGAATCCATCCACAGCCGGACGGTTTCGTCGAGAAACGTGCTGTAAAAGGACAGCTTGCCCGCTTCCTCGAAGCGGTCGCGTCTGACCCGCCACGTATAGAATCCGTGCTGTGAAATGCCCTTGGCGGTGCTTCTGACAATCTTGGTTTTCTCCCTGCCGGAAAGCATGATGCCCACGATGGAGGAATCGGGAATGAGCTTGAGCGTCCGGTCGAGAATCGCCCTGTACTGCTCCGAATCGGTGACCTGCCTGCGGAATCCCGGCCCGTCGTTGGAATAAATTTCGATGATGCGGCTGTCGCGCAGATGCTCATCGCAGAAGGCGGCGCCGTACATGGCGAAATTGCCCCCCTTGGAATGTCCCCCCAGCCGCAGAGGGCAGGCGGTGCGGGCGCAGAGCCGTTCGATGTAGGCGACGGCTTCGTCCTGCCCCGGCGTGCTGGCCATGAAGATGAAATTGAAATCCTCCCGCCAGCCGGCAAGGGTGTCGTCGGTGCCGCAGAATCCGACATAGGCGGTGCCGTCCCCCAGCATGAAGGTCATGCAGGAGAACTGCACCTGATCGTCCTGCGACACGTAATGAAAATACCCCCCGACCCGCACTCTTTCAAAGCGCTTGCAGGAAACAATCTTTCTGAGCAGAATCTTCGGGTCGTTGATGACGTAGGACTGATCGTAGCCCAGTTCCAGATACCGCTTGCAGAGCCTTTTGAGCGACACTTCAAAGATGAAATCCTGCGGAACGATGTCCTTCATTTCGAGATAGGCAAGAGAAGCAAAAATCAGATTGTCGACCTCGTTGAAGGGTCTTTCGGCGAAGGTGAGATCGCCCCGCATTTCCAGATAATGCAGAATATTCATAGGATTTATTTGGCAGAAAGGTATTCGTCAATGGCCTTGGCGGCGGTCTTGCCGGCGCCCATGGCGAGAATGACGGTGGCCGCGCCGGTCACCGCGTCGCCGCCGGCGTAGACGCCTTCGCGGGAGGTCAGGCCGGTGGCTTCCTCCACGACGATGCCGCCCTTGCGGTTGACTTCAAGACCTTCGGTGGTGGACTTGATGAGGGGATTGGGGGAAGTGCCGATGGCGATGATCACGCAGTCCACATCCAGCACGAATTCCGAACCCGGCACCTCGACGGGGCTTCTTCTGCCCGATGCGTCGGGCTCGCCGAGTTCCATCTGAATGCATTCCATGCCGGTGACGAAGCCGTTGCGGGGATCGCGGCGGTCGTCGGGATTCTCAAAGCCGATGATTCTGGTGGGGTTGTTGAGCAGCCTGAATTCAATGCCCTCCTCCATGGCGTGTTCGACTTCTTCCTTGCGGGCGGGAAGTTCTTCCAGACTGCGGCGGTAGACGATGTAGACCTTCTCCGCTCCCATGCGGAGGGCGGTTCTCGCCGCGTCCATCGCCACGTTGCCGCCGCCGACGACAGCCACCTTCCTGGCGTGCATGATGGGGGTGGCGGCATCCGGCTTGTATGCCTTCATGAGGTTGCTGCGGGTGAGGAATTCGTTGGCGGAATAGACGCCCTTGAGGCTCTCGCCAGGGATATTCATGAATCTCGGCAGACCCGCCCCGGAGCCGATGAAGACCGCTTCGTAGCCCATTTCGAACAGCTCGTCGACGGTGAGCGTCCTGCCGATAACCACGTTGGTTTCCACGTCCACGCCCAGCGCCTTGAGGGTGTCGACCTCCTTCTGCACAATGGTCTTGGGCAGACGGAATTCCGGAATGCCGTAGACCAGCACGCCGCCGGCAAGGTGGAGCGCTTCATAGACGGTGACCTTGTAGCCCAGCTTGGCGAGATCGCCCGCGCAGGTCAGACCCGAAGGGCCGGAACCGACGACGGCGACCTTGTGGCCGTTCTGCTCGGGAATCTTCGGGGCTTCGGTGCAATGGCTGTTGTGCCAGTCGGCGACAAATCTCTCCAGACGGCCGATGCCGACCGCTTCGCCCTTGATGCCCCTGACGCACTTGCTTTCGCACTGGGTTTCCTGCGGGCAGACCCGGCCGCAGACGGCGGGCAGGGAGGAAGATTGGTTGATGACCTGATAGGCGCCTTCAAAGTCCATCTCTCTGACCTTGGCGATGAATTCGGGAATATGCACATTGACCGGGCAGCCGCTGACGCAGGGCATATTCTTGCAGTTGAGGCATCTCGCCGCCTCGTCGAGTGCGGTCGCTTCGTCGTAACCCAGCGCGACTTCTTTGAAATTGCGCCCTCTCTCGACGGGATCCTGCACCGGCATGGGATTCTTTTTAAGTGACATGTTTGGCATGGTGATTGCATTCCTTTCAGTCAGCGGAGGAAATCCTTCGCTTCATATGATTAAGTCGTTTATGTTTTCGGAATAATTATTGAACTTCCTTCTTAAAAAGATTGCAGACGTGTTCTCTCTGCTCCTGTTCAAAGGTGCGGTACATCACGCCGCGGCTCATGGCTTCGTCGAAATCCACCTCGAAGCCGTCGAATTCGGGGCCGTCCACGCAGGCGAATTTCGTCTTGCCGCCGACGGTGAGACGGCAGCCGCCGCACATGCCGGTGCCGTCGATCATAATGGGATTCATCGAGACGATGGTCTTGATATTGTAGGGCTTGGTGGTGAGCGTGACGAATTTCATCATGATCAGCGGGCCGATGGCGATGACCTCGTCGTACTGCTCGCCTTCCTCGATCAGGCGCTTGAGGGGAACGGTGACAACGCCCTGCTCGCCGTAGCTGCCGTCGTCGGTCATGATGATGAGCTTGTCGGACGCGGCCTTGAATTCGTCCTCAAGAATGAGCAGGTCTTTGCTGCGGAAGCCGATGATGGAATGCACTTCGCAGCCCAGCTCGTGCAGCTTCTGGGCGACGGGAAGGGCAATGGCGCAGCCCACGCCGCCGCCGACAATGGCGACCTTCTTCAGGCCTTCGGTGCGGGTGGCTCTGCCGAGAGGGCCGACGAAATCCTGAATGAAATCGCCCTCGTTCTTGTGATTCAGCAGTTCGGTGGAAGCGCCGACGATCTGGAAGATAATCTTGACGGTGCCCTTTTCCTTATCGCAGCCGGCGACGGTGAGCGGAATTCTCTCGCCGTCCTCATCGACGCGCAGAATGATGAACTGACCCGGCTGCGCCTTTCTGGCGACCAGCGGAGCCTCGACGTCCATCATGGTGACGGTGGGATTGAGTTCCCTTTTTGATATGATCTTGTACATGTGATTTTCCTCCCGAAAAGAGTTGATAATTCTCAGAAATGAATTGTAATCTTTATTATATCATAATATCGCGGAAAATGGAATAAAAAAATTGCAACAAATTCAAAAAATAATTTCATGTATTACTGGAATAACTTTCAAAATCAAGCCATTTCACCATATTTTTGCAATCATTCCGAATATTTATGCAAACACGCAAAACAGCGGGAACCCACTCCGAACAGAAGCGTGTTCCCGCCTATTTTTTAATTCCAAGGGCAAAGCCCTTCCTTCACTATTCACTATTCACGCTGACGCTTGCGTCAGCTGATTCACCATTCTCTATTCACTAAGCGAGCAAACGAATGTGAGCGGGCGCTCTTATCCTCTGCGCCCTCTTCCGCCCATTCTGTCGCCCATGTTGCCGCCGTTGCCGCCGTTCATGCCGCCGTTGCCGCCCATGCCGCCGCGTCCGCCCATCATCTGATTGGGAATGGAGGTGACCTGCTGGCCGTTGCAGTAGATGGTGCCGCCGTTGAACTGCGCGGCGCCGTCGTAGTCAAAGGTGGAATTGCCCGTAACGCTGATCGTGCCGCCGTTGACGATGATATCCCCGTTGGAATCGATGCCGTCGGTGTCTCCGGCGCTCATGGTGATGTTGAGGGTGCCGCCGTTGATTTCAACGGTGGGAGTGGCATACGCGCCGGATTTCTTCGCCGCGTTGATGCCGTCGTCCCTGCCCGAAAGGTCGAAGGTGCCGCCGTTGATGCGGATATAGGTGCCTTCCACACATTCCGCCGCGCTGATTGTGAATCTGCCGCCGTCGATCTGCACCAGCGATACCGCGTGAATGCCGTCGTCGCCCACATTCATGGAGAAGGTGCCGCCGCCGATGTAGATATAGCCGAGGGAGTCGTCGTCCTCATTCTCGGCGTGAAGGCCGTCGGTGCCTGCCTTGACGGTGAAGCTGCCGTCGGCAATACGGATGGAATCGTTGGCTTCGATGGCCTTGGAGGAAGCGGTAATGCTGTAGGCGCCTCCGGTGATTTTGAGATCGTCCTTGCCGACAATGCCATTGTCGGTGGAATTGACCGTGAGGGAGCCGGTGCCGTTGAGGGTGAGATCGTCCTTGGAGAAGATCACGCCGTCGGTGTTGGTGTCGCCGTCAGCGGTGAATTTGCCGGTAACCGAGAGGGAATTGCTGCCGGTCAGAGTGACGAACACCTTGTCGGCGTTTTTGACGTAAATGCAGGGGACGTCGGAATTGGTGATGCTCACGCCGTCCAGCACGATCTGCACCTTGTCCTCGTCGCCCGCGTCCACAATAATGGTGACGTTTTCGGCGCTGCCTGTGACATGATAGACGCCCGCTTTGGAGATAGTGACATTCTTGCCGGAAGTCAGCGCGATTTCCTTGGCTTCGCTGAGGTCGGCGGTCTGCTGAAGATCGCGCTCGGTGAATATGTTATCGAGCGAAAGCGAATCTCCTGAGGATTGGCTTGTCTTGACGACGGAGGTTTCTGCGTTGGTTTCTTCTCCGTCGTCTGCCATAGCGACAACCGATGCGGAAGTGCCGGAAGCGTCGGTGGCGGTCGACGTGCTGTCGGCAGCCATAGCGCAGCCTGTCAAGGGCATTGCGAGAAGCTGTACGGCAAGCAGCGCCGCAATATATATCCGGATAATCTTCTTCTTATCGTTTTCCGCCTTGATGATTTCATTCATGTCTTTGAAGTCTTTCATAATATTGCCTCCTGTCAAAGCGATTTTGATTTGCCGTTTCTGAGCGGCTTTCGCTTTCGATGGCTTTATTATAAAAACCCAACCTTTAGCCTACTTAAAATGAATTGTGAAGAATTAGTGAAGTCAATAAGTAAATCCGCTTTCTTCGCCGATGGGCTTTTCGAGGAGTTCCGGGTTGGCAAAGACGTGCTTGATGAGCTTCAGACTGCGGGCGAAGTAGAAGCCGTCCGCGATGCGTTCGTCCAGCGTCGCGCCCACGTCCACTACGTCGCGGATTTCCTTGCGGCCGTCCGGCATGATGACTTCTTCCTTGTGCAGCGTGCCGATGGTGATCATAATGCTGTTGGTGCCGTAGTTGCTGAGATGGTGATAAACGGCGGGACACTGGATGCTGCCGAGATTGCTGGTGAGAATGGTGGTGTAATTCGGGTCGCCGTCGGTGAGCGCCTTGGGATTCTTGCCCCAGAAGTCCAGCCAGCGGATGATGCGCACCACGACCATCAGGATCGGTCGGGGAATCTTGGCAAACGCGTCCAGCACCGCGTCGATGCCGCCGGTGGAATGTTCGCTCTTGCGGGTTTCCCTGACATTCCCCACAATGCGCTGGCTGATGGAATCCAGCGTGTCCTCGTCGGAGGGAGTCAGCACCATGAGCGATTCCTCGGCATTGTCGGCAAATTTGCGCTTGACCACAAAGCTGATGGTGATTTCGTCGCGTTCATAGAGCCGGTGTCCCTGAATGAAGCGGTTCATCAGCGGACGCTCCTTGACCATTCTCGCCATGCCCGTGACCGCGCAGTGGAAGAGGGTGGTCTTGTAATCCGGATGCTCGGCGTTGCGGCGTTCCAGATATTGCAGCAGTTCGGTCGCGTCGATGGTGTCGTGGAGAAACACCTCGCATTCGGTGCGTCTGGGCCAGAGATACGCCATGATGGTCTGCAGTCCGGGAGCCTTCACGCGCCGGCCGTCGCGGCGGTCGCCCCAGTGACGGCGGCGCTTTTTCTTTTGGAGCTTTGCGTCCTTCTTCGCCTGCTTCGCGTCGATCTTAGCTTGCTTTTTGGCGTTCTTCGCGTCGATTTTCGCCTGTATTTTGGCGTTCTTTGCGTCGATCTTGGCTTGCTTCTTCTCCTGCTTTGCCTTTGCCTTCATCTCTCGTTTTTCCTTGCTCATGTGGGTAGCTCCTCCATATCGTATGATGTTCCGCGCTCCATGGCGCGGCAGGGAATATTTTGCTTTTCTGCTATATATTGTTCAAATGCCGCTGTCCTGACCTGCGCGGTCATGGGCGGAAAGCTGTCGTCGTAATGGTCGAGCAGCACCGCCTTGGGTTGCAGCCGTTCCACCAGCGAAGCGGCATATTCCACCGGGTTGCTTTTCCCCTGATAGGGCAGAATCAGCAGGTCGGCTCCCGTGGGATAGGTTTCCTCCGGGTCAAGTCCCATGCTGCCCATGATTTGCAGCCGTTTGCCGCCCGATTCCAGTTCATAGAAAAGAATCTCGCCGTTTTCGGGGAATTCCCTGTTGCAGCGCAGCAGCCGCAGCCCGTGGGAAAGGCGGAAGGGATGCAGGTAGCGCAGCGCGGTCTTTATCACCAGCGGCGTATCGAACACACAGTGCCGTCCGTGATAGGCCGTGATGTTTATCTTTCCGAACGTACCGCTCCAGCCGGGGGCGATTCTGTCGAGCTGACGTTCCGGGACGCCGCGGCTTTTCAATGTGTCGCAGGGCGTCGCCGTCGCGTGAATCACAGCCTTGCCGCCCGAAAACACGGCGGGTATCTGGATGATGTGGTCGAAGTGTCCGTGCGTGACGAACACATCCGACACCAGAACCGCAAGCCCCGCGTCTTTCATTGAAACACGTTCGGGATTCTTTTCTCCGAGCCTGATGCCGAAAAACGGGTCAAAGGCCAGCACCGTTTCATTGTCGAAAACCAGAAGCGCCGCCGTTCCGTACCATTGCAGTTTCATTGGAAGGGCATTCCTCCGTTTTTGTGTTTTTTTATTTCCGGCGTGTAAGCAATCCGAAATTATTCATTATTCATTATTCTCTTAGCGAACGGAAGTGAGCGCTTTTGGTGGGTTCCTCCGTCGACAGTCGCCCTACCTTGTTGCGTATCCGGGTGCGTCTTGCTCGCTCAGCCTACGGCTTCGCTCGTGGGGCTCTGCCCCACCGCCCCGCTGGTGGCTCTGCCCCCAGACCCCCGGCAGGGAACCAGTCCCCTGCACCCCGCGCTCGCCTGGAGAAAAAACGCTCGCTTAATTGCGCTGCGCGCTTTCCTTTTTTTATTCTTTTTCCTTTTCTTCCTCTTCCTGCTCCAACTGCCGGAACGCCACCTTCCCCACCAGCGTCTTGGGCAGCTCCGTACGGAATTCAATCTCCCGCGGCAGCGCGTATTTCGCAATGTGCAGCCGCAGCTGCTCCATGATCTTCTCCTTCAGTTCCTCCGAAGGCTCCACGCCGTCCGCCGGAACGATGAAGGCCTTCACCCGCTGCATTCTCCGCGGATCCTTCACCCCGATGACGCAGCTATAGGAAACCTCCGGGCAGCTGTCGATGACGTTCTCCAGTTGGGAAGGATAGACATTATAGCCGTTGGTGATGATCATGCGTTTCAGCCGCTGGCGGAAGTAAACATAGCCGTCCTCATCCATCACGCCCAGATCGCCCGTATAAAGCCATGTGTCCCCGTCCGGCAGAACGCGCAGGGTCTTGGCGGTTTCCTCCGGCATTTTCAGATAGCCCGTCATGAGCGTCGGCCCTTTGAGAATGATTTCGCCTTCCTCGCCCGGCAGAAGCTGCTCGTCGGTGCCGGGGCGGACGATGCAGTAGACCGTATCGGGGAAGGGAAGGCCGATGCTGCCTTCGCGGTAGTCGTCCTTCGGCGTCAGGCAGCTCGCCGTGACGCACTCGGTCAGTCCGTAGCCCTCCCGCACCTGAATATGCGCGTTATGGGCTTTGAGAAACGCGTCGATCTTCTTTTTCAGCTCCACCGAAAGGCTGTCGCCCCCGCAGAACATCCCCAGCAGAAAGCTCATGTCCAGCCCGTCGAGCTGCGGCATGTGCAGCAGCGCTTCAAAGATGGTGGGAACGCCGGCGATGAAATTCGGGCGCTTGCGCCGGAGCATGTCGGCGTAGCTCTTGTTGTTGAAGGTCGGCATGAGAATGCAGCAGGCGCCGTGAATCAGCACCGTATGTATATTGATGCCCAGTCCGAAGCCGTGGAAGAGCGGCATGCAGCTCAGCATTTTGTAGCCCTTGCGGAATTCCTCGCCGATGGCCTCCCTTGCCTGCAATGCGCAGGCATTGAAATTCAGGTCGGTCAGGCAGATGCCCTTGGGCTTGCCGCTGGTGCCGCCGCTGTATAAAATGACCGCCGTGCGGTTTTTGTCAAATGTGATATCGGGCAATTCAATGCCCTTCGCGTTGCCTCGTTTCAGGAAATCCGTCCAGAGAAGGTGCGGCTTCTTGGGGAATTTCAGAAAATCCTTGCCCTTTTTGAGCAGGTAGAGCGGCTTTAATTGGAAGGGCAGCTCGTCCTGCATGCGGCAGGTGAGAATGGTGACCGGATGATCGACCCCCTCCAGCGCCGCCTCTACCTTTTCATAGAAAAGATCGGCGGTGAGAATCATCTTGCTCCCGGAAATATTCAGATAGCCCGTGATTTCGTTCTGCGCCGACAGCGGATGCACCATGTTGGCAATTGCCCCGATCCGGCTCAGGGCATAGAAACAGTCGAGCGCCTGCGGAATATTGGGCAGGCAGACGGTGACCGCGTCCCCCATGCGGATGCCGGCCGCGTGAAAGGCCTTGGCTGCCCGCTCGATTTTCCTGATGAAGTCGCGGTAGTTCGTCTGTTTGTCGTAGAATTCATAGGCCGGTTCGTCCGCAAACTCTTCCGCGCACTTCTCGACAAGCTGGAACATCGTGGCTTCGGGGTAGGTGAGATGGTCTTTTTGCCTGTAATGCTGTTTTTCGTCCAATTCAATCGCTTCCGTCTGATGATTTTGTGGGTTTTACATATATAATAGCATGTATGTGCAGAATATGCAAGGATTATGACGAAATTTTATTGAAAAATGAATGGGAAGATTTTACATTCCTGCAAAAATAGCTTGCACAACCTGATTCTGTGTGATATAATTGTTGTAAAAGCGATATAATCAACTATACGGAAAGGAGCAGAGCCTATGGGACGGAGCATCAGCCGTATCTTATTCACCCAGACCACACGAACCGGCAGCTTCGCCGTCGTTTGCCTGATCAATATGCTGCTGAATTTCCGCTGGTCGATACCGGCATGGCTGCTGCTGGCGGCGCATTTCCTGTTCGGATTTCCGCCGCTGTGGGCGTTCTTCATCGCGCTGGCGCTCTGGCCGCTCACGGCCATTGTGATGACGGCGATCATGCGCCTGCTGCGAAGGCTGGCCTACATGTCGGGCGGGTATTCCGGAGGGGGCGGCAAAGTGGTGCATGTGGACGAAAACACCCCCAACAGGAATCCCTACTCCGCGACCCGTGAGAAGGAAGAAAACGTCAAGGCGGGCTACAGCAGCGCATTTCAAATCGAAGGCAAGGACTGGAACGCCGAGGACACGCAATCCGGCGAAACTCCGCCCACAGCATACCCGACCCAGCCGGTTTCCTATCCCGAAGCGGAAGGCAAGGACTGGTACGCCGAGTACAGGCAGTCCGAGGAATACAAAAAGGAACAGTCGAACGAACCCGGCAGAAAGTCGGAACTGGAATGAGTGGTCAGTGGTCAGCCTATATATTTCAAGCCCGAAGGGCTTCCGAAATGATTCACTATTCTCTATTCACCATTCTCCATTCACTAAGCGAGCGAACGCGAGCGCACATAAGCCTACGGGCTTAAAATATAGTTCAAACGAAAGGGGTTTCATGCAATATGGGACTTATTAAAGCAGCAGCCGGCGCGGTCGGCGGCGTATTGGCGGATCAGTGGAAGGAATTCTTCTATTGCGAAGCCATTCCGAGAGATACCCTTGTGGTCAAGGGACAGAAGCGCATCACCTCCCGTTCCTCCAATACCAGAGGCAACGACAACATTATTTCCAACGGTTCCGGCATCGCGGTAGCCGACGGACAGGCGATGATCATCGTTGAGCAGGGCAAGGTCGTGGAATACTGCGAGATACCCGGCGAATATACATACGACACCTCCACCGAGCCGAGCATCTTTGCCGGCAGCTTCGGCCAGAGCATTCTCAACACCTTCAAGCTGATCGGCAAGCGCTTCACCTACGGCGGCGACACCGGCAAGGATCAGCGCGTCTATTACTTCAACATGAAGGAAATCACCGAGAATCCCTTCGGCACCTCTGACCCTGTGCCTTTCCGCATCGTGGATAAGAACATCAACCTCGACATCGACGTTTCCATCCGCTGCAACGGCTTCTATTCCTACAAGATCAAGAACCCGCTGCTCTTCTACACCAACGTCTGCGGCAATGTCGCCGATTCCTTCAAGCGCAAGGAAATCGACGCGCAGCTCAAGTCGGAATTCATCAACGCCCTGCAGCCTTCCTTCGCCCAGATGTCCGCCATGCAGATCCGTCCGAATGAGATTCCGGCGCGTGTGGAAGATCTTTGCAACGCTATGAACGAGATTCTCAGTCAGAAATGGCTGGAACTCAGAGGCATCGCCGTCGTATCGGTAGCCTTCAATGTCCTCAACATTCCGCCGGAGGATATGGAAATCATCAAGCAGGCGCAGCGTGCCGCTATCAACCGCGATCCCGGCATGGCCGCGGCGACCCTCACACAGGCACAGGCCGACGCGATGAAGGACGCCGCCAAGAACAAGGGCGGTTCCATGAACGCCTTCCTCGGCATGGGCATGGCGCAGAATGCCGGCGGCATCAACGCCCAGCAGCTCTTTGAAATGAGCGCCCAGCAGCAGGCGGCCCGTCAGCAGGCGGAAGCGCAGGCAGCGGCACAGAGAGCGGCTCAGCCCAAGCAGGCCGACCCGCAGGGCGGGTGGCAGTGCGAATGCGGCACGACCAACACCGGCAAATTCTGCATGAACTGCGGCAAGCCGCAGCCGCAGGCAGCCGGCTGGAACTGCCCGAAATGCGGCACCGTGAATCAGGGCAAATTCTGCATGAACTGCGGACAGCAAAAGCCCGCCGGAGCGCCTCTCTACCGCTGCGACAAGTGCGGCTGGCAGCCGGAAGACCCCCACAATCCCCCGAGATTCTGCCCCGAGTGCGGCGATATCTTTGACGGGAACGACATTCAGAAATAATCTCACGCAATTCATTCACAGATAAAAGCAAGCCGTCGGTTTACGTCGCTTTGACGGAGCCGGCGGCTTGTTTGACAAGAGGAGTTTTTTACCAATGGCTGATAATCTGCATACAGAAACGGTTCATGCGGATACGGTGCTGGAATACAAATGCCCCTGCTGCGGCGGCAAGATTGAATTCGACAGCACGATACAGAAAATGAAATGTCCCTTCTGCGATACGGAATTCGAGATGGACACCCTGAAAAACTACGACGCGATGCTGAATGACCAGACCCCGACCCAGATGGAATGGGACAAGACGCAGGCGGAACATTGGAATGAAGACGAAACCAAGAACATGCTGATATTCCAATGCCATTCCTGCGGCGGCGAGATTATCTGCGACAGGACCACCGCCGCGACCCACTGTCCCTTCTGCGGCAATCCCGTCGTCATGATGGGCCACTTCGCCGGCGATCTCCGACCCGACCTCGTCATTCCCTTCAAGCTGGACAAGGAGGCAGCCGTCGCCGCCTTCAAGAATCACCTCAAGGGCAAGACGCTGCTGCCCAAGGCCTTCAAGACCGACAGTCACATCGAGGAAATCAAAGGCGTCTACGTCCCCTTCTGGCTCTTTACCAGCCAGGCCGACGCGCAGTTCCAGTTCCGCACCACCAAGGTGCGCACATGGATGGACAGGGATTACATCTACACCGACACCAGCTATTATCAGGTCGTTCGCAAGGGAACGCTGGATTTTGAGAATATTCCGGTGGACAGCAGCTCCAAAATCAACAACGATATCACCGAATCGCTCGAGCCCTTTGACCTGAATCAGGCGGTGGACTTCCAGACCGCCTATCTTTCCGGCTATTTAGCCGACAAGTACGACGTATCGGAGAATCAGAGCGTGGTTCGCGCCAACCAGCGGGTCTGCGCCACCACCGAGAGCGAATTTGCCGCCACGGTGACGGGTTACACCACCGTCCGCCTCGAAAACAAGAACATTCAGCTCAATAACGCCAAGGCCAAATACGCCCTTTTTCCGGTCTGGCTTATGACGACCAGATGGAACAATCAGAATTATCTCTTCGCCATGAACGGACAGACCGGCAAATTCGTCGGCAATCTGCCGATGGACGCGGGCGCGTTCTTCAAATGGATGATGGGCATTGCCGGCGCGGTCGCGGCGGTCAGCCTGCTCGTCATGTGGTTCATGTGGCTGTTCTGACGGAGGTGTTTTTATTAAAATGAAATCCTGTTTCAAAATCATCTTCGCGGTGCCGATGCTCCTTGCGCTGACGATGGTCTTCGCCCTGCCGGTCTACGCCTCCGACACGGAAGAAACGCAGCCGGCCTATCATCACGTGCTGGATTCCGAGGGCATTCTCTCCGAGGAAAACAGTCAGAAAATCGAAGAAGCCGCCGCCGCGGTGCTGGAAAAGAACGGCGTCGAGCTTTTTGCCTATGTCACGGGCAAGGAACTCAAAAAACCGGATACTACCGGCAGCAAGGTTTACGGCACCTATGCCGGAACCGACGCGTCGCTCGTCATGATGATCGACAAAAAAGGAACCTATCTGAAAGCCTATGGCCGGGCGGAAAATATTTTTACAGCCGGCGAACTCAAATCCATTCTCAAGCAGGTAAAAAAGCAGGATAAGACCGCTGAAAAACTGTTGAAATTTATCACTCTGACCGGGGATGCTCTCACCGAGAAGGGCGTGCTGCCCATTCCGGAAGGCAGACAGCTTCCGCGGCTGGTGGACGACGCGGGGCTTCTGTCCCAGAGCGAAAAATATTCCCTTGTGAGCAAGCTGGACTCCATCAGCGATAACCGGAAGCTGGACGTGGTGGTCGTTACCAACCAATCCCTCGGCGGCAAGACCGTTGAAGCCTATGCCGACGATTTCTATGACTACAACGGCTACGGCTACGGCGAAAATGACGACGGCATTCTGCTGCTGCTCAGCATGGACACCCGCGAATGGGCCATCTCCACCTACGGCAAGGGCATTGACGTTTTCACCGACAGCATTCAGGAAGACATGGCCGACGATTTCCTCTCCTATATCAGCAGCGGGGATTACTTCGGCGGTTTCAACCGCTTTGCCGAACTATGCGACAGCCAGATCGCGGAATACGATGAAAGCGGCGGATATTCCTATCATTATGATAAGGAACCATTCGGGTGGTTCATGGCAATCTGCGGTTCGCTGCTCATCGGACTGGTTGCGGGACTGATCGTCGCGCTCACCCTCAAGAGCCAGCTCACTTCCGTCAAACCGCAGGCAATGGCCTCCGCCTATGCCGTCAGAGGCAGCATGAAGGTCACCGAGCGCACCGACCTCTTCCTCTACCACAATATCACCCGCACGGCCCGCCCCAGAGACACCGACAGCAGCTCCGGCCATTCCAGAAGTCATTCCGGCGGTCACAGCACCACCCACACCAGCTCCTCCGGCAGGAGTCACGGCGGCTCACACGGACACTTTTAGTGCGCTCGCTAAATGAATAGTGAATGGTGAATAATTGTGGAGCGCTGCGCGCTGGAATATATTTTTCATGGGAGGAAATGGATTGCTTACTGTCAATATTATCTGCGTCGGGAGTCTGAAGGAATCCTTCTGGCGGGAGGCCTGCGCGGAATATGCCAAGCGGCTGGGGGGATTCTGCAAGTTTTCCATTGTGGAAGTGAGCGAGACCCGGCTGTCAAAAAATTATTCCGACGGGGACATTGCCAAGGTCATGGAAAGCGAGGGCGCGAGGATTCTTGAAAAAATTCCTTCCGGCAGCTTCGTTGTCGCCATGTGCATTGAAGGGCGGGAATTGAGTTCGCCGCAGCTCGCGGAGAAGCTCTCCCGGATCGCCCTCGGCGGCAAGAGCCGGGTGGACTTCGTCATCGGCGGCTCCTACGGGCTGAGCGGGGCGGTGAAGAAACGCGCCGACTTCCGGCTTTCCATGTCGCCCATGACCTTTCCCCACCAGCTTGCCCGCGTCATGCTCTGCGAACAGATTTACCGCGCCTTCTCCATCAACGCCGACGCGAAATACCACAAATAATCCGCTATTGCACCGTGCTGAACATCCAGTAGACAATTCCATACAGCACCGAGGCGGATATGCCGAAGACCAGCACCGGCCCCGCAATCTTGAACATATTCGCGCCGATGCCGAAAACGTGACCTTCCGACTTGAATTCCACGGCGGGGGACACGATGGCGTTGGAAAAGCCCGTGATGGGCACCAGCGTGCCGGCGCCGGCGAATTTCGCGATTTTGGCAAAAAGCCCCAGCCCCGTCAGCACCGCCGCCAGCGCAATGAGGGCGATGGACGCGGCGGTCTTGGAGGTGTCCTCCGAGAAACCGAACCTCATCATCGTGTCGGTGACCAGCTGTCCCAGACAGCAGATCGCGCCCCCTGTCACGAAAGCTAAGGCGCAGTCCCTGAGCACCGGCGACGGCGGCACCGCCTGACGGGTCATCTTCTCGTATTCCTTGGGGGAAATATGAATGCTTGACATACAGCATACAGCTCCTTTCATCCGGTATTTTTCCCGCCGCGGGGGAATATATTTGACTGTAACGCCAAAAAAGCAAACTTTTTTTGAGCGGTTGGTGAAATATGGGCGGAGGGTGCTTTACAAATAAAAAAGCATGATGTATAATAATATGTGTTTTTACAAGTGCAATCAAAAATCGGGTTAAATATATTCACGAAGGGAGCCAACCTATATGGAAAGCACAAACAATGTAATGAATCTCTATCAGACATGGCTGGAAAAGGCCTCCGCCGAGGACATTCTCGCTGAGCTGAAAGCCGTTGAAGGACAGGACAAGGAAATCAGCGACAGATTCTACCGGTATCTGGAATTCGGCACGGGCGGTCTGAGAGGCGTCATCGGCGCCGGCACCAACCGTATGAATGTCTACACCGTCAGCATGGCGGCACAGGCGCTTGCCGATTATCTGAAAAATAAAGACAGCGACGCGGCGCATTCCGTCGCCATCGGATACGATTCCCGCAACAAGTCCACCGATTTTGCCAAGTGCGCGGCTGCCACCCTCGCTTCCAACGGCATCAAGGTACATATCTTCCCTGAACTGGAACCCACTCCCGTGCTGAGCTATGCCGTGCGCGAGCTGCATTGCTCCGCCGGTATCGTCATCACCGCCAGCCACAATCCCGCCAAGTACAACGGCTTCAAGTGCTACGGCAGCGACGGCTGCCAGATGACCGACGGCGCGGCAGGCGAAGTCTATGCCTTCATGCAGAAGCTGGATATCTTCGACGACGTGAAGCGCGGCGATTTCGACGAACTGATGGCACAGGGCCTGATCCACTGGATCGACGATTCGCTCGTGGAAAAATTCCTCGACGCGGTGGAGGCCTGCTCCATCAACCCCGGCCTCTGCAAGGACGCGGGGCTGAAAGTGGTCTACACTCCTCTCTGCGGCGCGGGCAACAAGCCGGTGCGCGCCATTCTCAAGCGAATCGGCATTGACGAGGTCACCGTCGTTCCCGAGCAGGAGAAACCCGACGGCAACTTCCCGACCTGTCCCTTCCCCAATCCCGAAATCCGTCAGGCATTCGAATGCGCCCTGAAGCTCGCGGAGACCGTGCAGCCCGACCTGCTGCTCGCCACCGACCCGGACAGCGACCGCGTGGGTATCGCCGTGAAGTCGGCGGAGGGCTATACCCTCATGTCCGGCAACGAAGTGGGCGCGATGATGCTCAATTACATGCTCTCCTGCCGCAAGGCGCAGGGCAATCTTCCCAAGAATCCCGTCTGCGTCAGCACCATTGTCTCCAGCGACCTCGGCACCGTCATCGCCGAGAAATACGGCTGTGAAATGCGCAGAGTGCTCACCGGCTTCAAGTACATCGGCGAGATCATCGGCCAGCTGGAAGCAGCCGGCGAGAAGGATCGCTTCATCATGGGCTATGAGGAAAGCTACGGCTATCTCTGCGGCACCTACGCCCGCGACAAGGACGCTGTCGTCGCCGCTATGATGATCTGCGAAATGGCCGCCTACTACAAGAAGCAGGGCAAGACCCTGCTCGAAGTGATGGACGAAATCTACACCGAATTCGGCTATTACCGCAACCGTCTGCTCAATTACGAATTCTTCGGGCAGGAGGGCGTGGAATTCATGAATTCCGTCATGGATCAGATGCGTCATAATCCTCCCGCTGAGATCGCCGGCGACAAGGTGCTTACCGTCAGCGACTATTATCTCTCCGTGCGGAAGAACATGACCGACGGCACCGAGAGCGAAATCAAGCTCCCCAAGAGCAACGTGCTCGCCTACAAGCTGGAAAACGGCGGTTCCTTCATCGTCCGTCCCTCCGGCACCGAGCCGAAGATCAAGGTCTACACCGCCGCTGTCGGCTCCATCGAATCCGCCGAAGCTAAGCTCGACGAATTTGAAAAAGACGCCAACGCCATCATGGGCAAGTGAGTTTCCGTTGATTGTTCTCCTATAAAAATTATTTCAGACCGCCGGTTGTGCAAAGTGATGTGCATATCCGGCGGTCTGTATTATATAAAATATTTAAAATATTCTCTCCAGCAGCTCGGATGGTTTGAGGGCGGGAATTCTGCTGTCCATGAAATCACGGATGTTTCGGGTGACGATATAGTCGGCGTGAATCCGGCTTGCCTGACACATATGCAAAGCGTCCTCATAATCGCTCGCGTGGAGTGCCGCGGCGGATTTCAGATCGGAACCTCTGAGATCGACCACATCAAATATCATGGCAAGCTGTTCAATGATTTCCTGCGTTCTTTGCGGAGTCAGTTCCTTGCGAAGGATATAGACGATATTCGGCACCGACAGTGCGGAAAGGTACCCTTTTATCTTTCCCACTTCACAGCATTTCCAGACCCTTGACGAAGCGTCGACAAATTCGGCGCGATTGCAAAGCACATCCAGCACGACATTGGTGTCAACTAAAATTTTCATGCGCTTCAATCCTCTCTTCACGGGCGGACTTGTCGTCGTAATCCTTTTTGAGTACGCCTGTCAACGAATCCGTCAGAAACGACACGCTGGATTGACGCGAAACCAGCCTCGCGACTTCCTTTCCGTTTTTCAGGATAATGATCTCGCCGCCTGACTGAACGGCTTGCAGATAATGTCCGAAGTTATTCTGCACTTCGGTAGCGGTAGCTGTCATCATGCTGACTCCTCCTTTGTTTAGCTAATATTATTATATACCGTTTTAGCTAAAATGTCAATTCCTTTTTGGGCGGAACCGAAGGCTTTCCTTGACATGTCTCGGAAAACAGAGTATATTATAAGACAGATAAAACCAAAGGAGGCGGCAAAGCATGTCAAAAATCGCGATAGTAACCGGCGCGACGAGCGGTCTGGGACAGGCCTTCACGGAAGAGCTGCTGAAAGACAGGGGAATAACCTGCACGGCGGTATGCCCCGGCTGGATCGACACGGATATGCTGCAAAAGGAGTACAACGGCAAGCCGGTCAGATTTCCCGGCATCGTTTCCCCGGAACGGGTTGCGGCTCAGGCGCTCAAAGATTCCGCCAAGGGAAGGGACATGTCGGTCTGCGGCTTCTTTGTGAAGTACGAGCATTTCATGAGCAAGATACTGCCGCAAAAACGAATCATGAAATTCTGGATGAACGGGATAAAGGATTATGTATAAGATAGAAACCGAACGCGCCGACCTTTTCGACGTGAATATGATGATCGCCATGCAGATTGCCGTAACAGGCAGGGCAACGGAACCGGAGCTGACCGAAGCATTCCGCGGCGCGGTAAATTCTTTTGAAATACTCGGCTGCAAGGTCGTGATTGACGGGGAAGGCAACGCGTATTACGCTCCCTGCGACGACGGACAAAACAGCATTGCCTTCCGGGATTTTGAGTTGGAAAGCCTGATCCGCGAGCAGGAGCGTATCCGCTTCCGGCTGGAGGAAGGGGAATTCCTGCGCTGCTTTGCGTCGTTTGCCGAAGGGAATACAATGAAAATGTGCTTCCTGCTCCATCACCTCGGCGGCGACGGCAAATCCCTCTGCTATTTTATCGAAGCCTTCCTCAGACGGCTGAGCGGAGAAGAAACCGAATTCCGCAGGGCTGTCTTTCTGAATTCCGAAACGCTACCGCGCGATTCCAAACTGCCCTTCCTCGCCTCCGCGCTGGCAAAGCACTACAACCGGAAATGGAAGAAGGAGCGCAGGGTTTTCGGATTTGAGGATATGCGAAAGGCGCACGAAGCATTCTGGGAAACGCATCACACCTCCGTCCGGAACGAAGCGACCGGAAGTGAAGCCCTTCTGGAAAAGCTGAACCAATGCAGGAATGGCGGTGTGGGATTCACTTCCTACGCCATCGCCGAGATGATACAGGATATTCCGCATGAGCAGGACATAGGGCTGGCGGTGGACGGAAGGCAGGACGGAAACCGCACCATGAGCAATCAGGCGACCGGCATTTCGGTGAAATACCGGTACGACAGACGCAAGACCCTTCTTCAAAACGCGGCGGAAATTGACCGGCGGATGAAGAACAAGCTGAGCAGCAGCCGCTATAAATATTTTATTCTGCAATTTATGAAAGAATTTGATCCGACGCTGGTGGACGCGGTGAATCTTGAATTCGCGGGGTATTTCCACAGCAGGACCTCCGCGAAGCTGGCAAAGCTGCTGGGCTACGGCGAGAGCACCAAGGACCTGAGCATTACCAACCTGACCCGGCTGGACATTCCCACGGCATACGGATTCTTCACCCTCACCGATCTGATCTTTGTGCCGCCTGTGATTTCCTACGGGAAAAATATCGTCGGCATGGTGACGGCGGACGGTCATTTGAATACCACATTTCACCACTATGAATAATAGAATTTAACATAATTGCACTTGATTTTCCCATAAAACAGTGTTATCATGAAAAATAACTTAAAATGGAAATACGCCCTTTCGGCGTCTTTCGGAGAGCAAGGTGAATCATACCGCATGAATAACCGCAACGTCATCAAACTCATCCCTTCCTTCAAGGAGCTGATCTGGGGCGGCACAAAGCTCCGCTCCTATTTCGGATTTGACACACCAAACGAGTATACCGCCGAGGCGCTGGTGCTCTCCTGCCGCGAGCACGCGGAATCCACCGACACAAACGGCACCCCGCTTTCGGAAATTTACAGTTCCCGGCCGGAATTCTTCGGTTCCAACTGCTTTAAGTACGACCGGTTCCCCCTGCTCATCAAGCTGATCGACACCATGGACGATATTTCGGTGCAGGTTCACCCTGACGACGAATACGCCGCCAGCGTGTCGGACAACTGGGGCAAGGCGCAGCTCTGGTACGTCATCGACTGCGAACCCGGCGCTTACCTCATCTGCGGCTTCAATGACGAGCTGAACATCGAGGACTTCCGCCGCCGCATCGAGGACGACACGCTGATTTCCGCCGTCAACACCTATGAAGTGCGCAAGGGCGACACCTTCTACATAGAACCCGGCACCCTTCACGCCATCGGGAAGGACATCCTTCTCGCCGAGATCGGGCAGAATTCCGAGCTGTCCTACCGCGTCTACGACTACTGCCGCGTGGACGAGAACGGCGAAACCCGCCCCCTCAACATTCAGCAGGCGCTCGACGTCGCCATCACCGCCCCCCCGACCGTTCCGGCGGGCGTTCTTGCGCCGAGAGCGGAGATCGACGGACATTACGAAACGCTGCTGGGCAGAAGCGATTACTTCGCCTCCTCGCTCTGGGAAGTGGAGGACAAGGCGCTCATCAGCGCTCCCGACGGCTCCTTCGTTTCAATACTCATGCTGGAAGGCACGCTCAAAATCGAAGGGCTGGCAGTCGCCGCGCGCAAGGGGGATTCCGTTCTTCTCGCCGCCGGCAGCAAGGACGTTTCGCTCACCGGAACAGGCAAATTCATCGCTACCGTGGTGGAATAACACGGCGGCTTTCAATCAACGAAAAGGAAGGCAACAATGGCAATAATGGCAACAATGGCAAGAGGCTCATTCTTCAAAAAAGCAGCTTCCGCGGCGCTGGCGGCGGGGCTGTTTCTCTGCTGTGCGCTGTCGGTATACGCCGATAAGTCGGATTACGCGGACATCGACCGGCTCTATTCACGCAAGGGCGACGAGAGCATCTATATTTCCGAGGGCAAGTTCCTCTACAATTTCAAGGGAGATTATCCCGGCGTGACTATCTGCGGCTACGCCGGCGACTCCAAGACACTCAATATTCCCAATATGATCAACGGGCGCGACGTGGCCGCCATTGAGAAGGACGCCTTCGCGGGGAACAAGCGCATTGAAAAAGTAACCTTTCCCAACAGCGTCAAGTCCATCGGCAACAACTGCTTCAACGGCTGTCCCAATCTCAAGGAAGTATCGCTGGCCACCGGCGTCAGCACTTTTGAAAAAGTGTTCTGCGACTGTCCTAAGCTCAAGAGCATCACCTTCCCGCAGGGCGTCAGCTCCATTCAGGACAGCTTCAAAAACTGCACTTCCCTCAGTTATGTCAAATTCGCCCGCAGCGTCACAAGCATAGGGGAGCAGAGTTTCAGCGGGTGTATTTCTCTCACCCAGATCGACTGGATGGGCGGCATCGTCAAGCTGGGCAACGCCTTCGACGGCTGCACCGCGCTGGAATCGCTCTCCTTCCCCGAAGGGCTGGTGCTGATCGACGGCGCCTTCGACGGCTGCACCGCGCTGCGGGAAATTTCCTTCCCGCAGACGCTGCTTTACATCACGGGTGGATTCACCGGCTGTTCCTCCCTGACAAAAATCGAGCTGCCCGAGAAGGCGCTCTTTGTCAACGAGGCTTTCAACGACTGCGAAAATCTTTCAAAGCTCAGACACAGCGACGCGACGAGTATCAGCGATACGGCATTCAAAAGGTGCCCCAAGCTGGTCATCGAGAAGGAAAATCATTTCATGTCCCGGCTGCTCAAGTGGACGGCCCTTGTCGCGATCATGGCGCTGGCAGGATTCCTCACCTTCCGGCTGCTGACCTTTATGGCAAAGAATCTCACGCAAAAAAAGAACATGACCTCCGGCAAAGACAGGTAACAACAACATAAAAAAATGCCGCCTCCGCAAGGCTTTCCGAAAAGCCCCGCGGAAGCGGTTTTTTTGATTTTTTGATGATCATTCTATCCGCGTTTCACCCTGCCGTCGAGCAGCATCAGGGAAATCAATTTTGGTTGGTAAACCTTTGGAATTTACTTTGCCACAACACAAATCAAAGCAACACGGTATCAGTTTGGATACTTGATGGGTTGCGCCCGGGTTGCTTCTTCATCCTAGGTTATTGCAGCGAAGGGGCGCTGCCCCTGCAATTTTCGCCTTCGGCAAAAAATGCTACCCCGCAAGGGCGCTGCCCTTGACCCGCGAGGAGGAACAAGTTCCCCCTCGACTCCCGCGCTCGCATTCGCTCGCTTAATCGGCGCTGCGCACTTTCCTTTTTTCAAAATTCTTTTCCGTCGAGCAGCATGCGGATAAATTCCGTGTCGCGCTTCTGCCATGGCTGCGTCTGCACCGCGTCGTTCTCGCGGCAGATCACTTCCGGATATTCCCAGACGGGGCGAAAGCCCTTGGCAATCTCGCTCTGGGTCATCTGCGTCGGCACCGTCTGCTCCATGACGTCGCAGAAATAGAAGTAGGAATGGCAGATGTATTTCACGCCCTTTTGGAAGACATCCTGCCGCAGCTCCAGAATTTCCCCGATCGGCTTCACGGACGCAGGTATCACCAGAAGACCTGTTTCTTCCCGCACTTCCCGCACCAGCGTGACAATGTGGCTCTCGTCCCCTTCCACACCGCCGCCGGGAATTTTATACTCACCGCTGCCGCTGAGCTGCATGGAGAGTTTTCCGTCGCGCAGAATGATCGCCCTCACCGTGTGCTTCTCGAATACAGGCATATCATCGGTGTAGTCTTTCAGATCCAGAGTGAGCAGTCTTTTCATCTTCACATGCCTCCCGGTCGATTCATAGCGTCAAAGAAATGTGAGTATGCAGCGGATTTCATTTACCGGTTGCGGGGGGAACGCTCCGAGCGGTCGCGGCTTCTGGAAGAAGAAAGTCCGCCGTAGCCGTCGTCCACATTGCGCTCCACATTGGCGCTGAATCTGCCGAAAAGCGTTTCGGAACCGGTGTCGAATGTGGGCGCGGCGGGCGCCTTCCTTGGCGGCTGCTTGGGTCTGTTGGAAGCAAACAGCGCGGGATATTCGTCGTCGTCCGGAAAGGCGCTCTGTGACTTCGGCGCACTGTCGGTCTTCCCTTTTTCGCCGAACAGACTGCTGAAATCGGCAGCATCGGCGCTTCGGGCGCCCACTGCGGAGGTGCCGAAAATGTCGGGGAAACTGTCCCCGCTCGTCCTGTTCACCGGAACGGGGGTAAGGTAATCGTCGTCCCCTCCGACGGTGTAATCCTGTCCCGGTCTGGTGTAGAAGCCGTCGTCATTGACACTGCCGTAGCCTTCCGGCCGGACGTTCCGACCGGAAGCGGCCGCTCTCCCCTTTTCCGGCTTGGCATACTCATCGTCGTAGCCGTCGTCGTCATCGTCGTCGTCATTATGATAATAATCTTCTTCCCTGCCGTCCTTCTTGGCGGAGCCGGAAGTCAGGCCGAACCGCTTCATGCAGAAGAGATTGCCCGCCGCCATGCCGGCGCTGAAGATGACGATCGCGCCGATGACAACCCCTATCACCTTGCCGGCGCCGCCCCCTGTCGCGCCGTCTCCGGAGCGGTTGATGAGGTTGGTGCCGCCGCCGACCACAAACTGCGAGGATTCCTCCTCGGAGGAAGTGTCGGAATTGTTTACGTCCTGATTGATGCGGATGATCTCGATGGACTTGTCATAGATGGGCGTCCATGTGACGTTCTTGCCCTTCTTATTGTAGGCGTGGTCAATATTCGCCCTGATCTTGGTGGTGGTGTCGGGCGCGTCATCCAGCACGATGAAATGAATCGGGACGGTTTCTTTATTGCCTATCGGCGTCTGGGTCTTGGTACCCGTCGGGTCGGTGTAACTCAGCGTGAGCTTGCCTCTGGAGCCGACCACCCTGTAGCCGTTCTGGTTGACTGGGGCGGCGAGGCGGAGCAGGTCTTCGTCGTACTCGATATACATCACCATTTCGGTATATCCGTTGTCGCTCTTGGTGAGAATTTCCAGATCGACTTCGCAGTCGCTTCCGTTTGTCACCGTGTCGTCCGGCGGCACGATGGTAATATCAAGGTCGACCGCCGCGAAGGCCGTTACGCCCGAAAAGCACAGGAAGCATGTGCTGAGCATCACGACCGCAGCCGCCACCTTGCAAAGCCGCTTTGTAAAACTGCTAACAATCAATTTCTATGTCCCCCAAATAATCATCTGTTCAGCACAGATTCTCTCTTACCACATCCGCCAGCTCGTCGGCCAGACGGAATATCTGCTCTCTGTTCTCCCCCTCGGTCATGACGCGGATCAGCGGCTCGGTGCCGGATTCGCGTACGATAACTCTTCCCGTGGCACCAAGCTCGGCTTCGGCGGCTTCAATCGCTTGGGTGAGGGGCAGGCAGCTCTTCCAGTTCTTCTTGCCCTCCGGCGTGACCCTGACGTTGATCATGGTCTGCGGGAAGGGGGTGATCAGGTCGGTGAATTCGCTGAATTTCCTGCCGCTGCGTTTCAGCAGACCGCAGATCTGCACCGCGGTAAGCTGTCCGTCGCCGGTGGTGCAGTAGTCAAGGAAAATCACATGCCCCGACTGTTCGCCGCCGAGGTTGTAGCCCTTTTTGAGCATTTCCTCCAGCACGTACCTGTCTCCCACCTTCGCCGCGACGAAGGTCATTCCTCTCTCGCTGCAATAGCGGTGGAAGCCCATGTTGGTGAGAATCGTTCCCACAACGGCATTGCCCTTCAGCGTGCCGTGTGCCATCATATCCTCGGCGGTCAGGGCGAGAATGTAGTCGCCGTCCACCAGTTCCCCGTTGTTGTCCACGGCAAGGCATCTGTCCGCGTCGCCGTCAAAGGCGAAGCCCGCGTCGTAACCGCCTTTCTTCACAATTTCCCTGAGGCCGCCGATGTGGGTGGAACCGCAGTCGTCGTTGATATTCACGCCGTCCGGCCGGCTGTGGAAGATATCGAAGTCCGCGCCCAGCCGGGTAAAGAGCTTTTCGGCGGTCGCGGAAGCGCTGCCGTTGGCGCAGTCGAGGGCGATACGAAGCCCGTCGAGCTTCACGCCGACAGTGGAAGCGACATGTTCGACATATTCGTCGATCGCATCGGCCTTGACCGTCACCCTGCCTACTTCGCCGCCCGTGGGAACAGGAATTTTCTCCGCGTTGTCCAGCACGATAGCCTCGATCTTGGCCTCCTCCGCGTCGGGCAGCTTGTAGCCGGTGGAGGCGAAAATCTTGATGCCGTTGTACTCGCAGGGATTGTGCGAGGCGGAAATCATAATGCCCGCGTCGGCTTTATGCGCCGTGACCATGTAGGCCACCGCCGGCGTAGGCACCACCCCGAGAAGCACCGCGTCGGCGCCGACCGAACAGAGTCCGGCGATCAGTGCGCCTTCCAGCATGGAACCCGAAGCGCGGGTGTCCCTGCCGATCATGACGACGGGACGCCTGCCGCCGTTGTCCTCCGTCAGCACCAATGCCGCCGCGCGTCCGATCTGCATGGCAAGCTCGCATGTCAGCTCAGTATTGGCGACCCCCCTCGCGCCGTCCGTTCCGAATAATCTACCCATATTGTAACAACCTCCGTATGATGTGATTTGCCGTTCTGTTTTCATGACATCTTAGAGCCTGTTCAGAATCTCTCCACGCACGTCTGGCTGGCATCTTTTCCGCCATATTTTGCCAAAATCCTCGTTAATACACAAAGTATTGCCTGCGGTTTTGGCGTCATCTGGCGAAAAATCTGACGGCGCCATCCGC
>JAFRXY010000022.1 GCA_017441385.1 Clostridia bacterium
CGTTCTCGTCAAACGTGATGATGGTTTTCTTGCAGCCAGTATATTGCATAACACCATTGTCGTCAAATGTGCCGCTGAAATTCCAGTTGTAGACTTCCTCCGCACTGTTGGGCCATCTGATCCACACGTCGTATCCGTCATCCTTTTTAGTGACGGTAATGGTGCCTCTTCCGGCATTTGTCTCGACATATTCGCCGGAATAATCAACGGTTTCCTTTTCAGAGGTTCCACAGGCAACTACGCTGAACAGCATCAAAGAAACCAGCGCAAAAAGAACGATTTTTTTTATTGTTTTCATAGATAAAACTCCTCGTTTTTTATTCAATGATACGGCTGTCAGATTATTTCATATTCCACTTGGCGGCAGCGTACATCTTAATGGTATTAGCCTTTTCATCTACGATATAATAAGTGTTATCCGGATGAGCGGCAATATATTCGTTGGCGGTTACAAAGCTCATTCCGTAATAATCGCAAATGGCTATCAGAATATACGGGTTGAAGGAATTGCTCAGGTGCTTTGCGTCCTGTGCTTTATAAACGACATAATCGCCGTCGAGCGTAAAGACATATTTTCCGGCGATGACAGGTGTATCATTTGTAAAATCTTCATCATCCATGCCGTCGATATTCAGACCGCCCGTGACGGTAAAGGTGATGGTGCTTCCGCTCAGTTTCTCCGTTATCTTAGCTTCGGGATTCATTTTTTTCCATTCTTTGTACTGGCTGTCCGACGTTATATTCTCGAAAATTCCCTTCATGAAGGTATCAGACGTTTTATTTTCCAGTTTTGCCAAACTGCCCATTACCCAGCCTTTTGTCTGGGAGGTGTACTGAATCTGATACCACACTCTGCCGGATGAATCCTTTTTGCTGGCGAGATAGGCGTATGTCTTGCCCTTGGAGGTTTTGCCGAGTTTTTTGTAATTGGTACCTGCACCCGATCTGACATTCACGGGTGTTGCGGTTATTTGCACCTGCTTGTCAGTGACAGCGGGCTGTTGATTGCCGCCAACCAGCTTGGCCAGACTGCCCATCACCCAGCCTTTGGTTTTGGAGGTGTACTGAATCTGGTACCACACTCTGCCGGACGAATCCTTCTTACTGGCGAGGTAGGTATATGTCTTGCCCTTGGAAGTTTTGCCGAGTTTCTTGTAATTGGTACCCGCGCCGGCTCTGACATTCACAGGATTGCCGGTAATCTGCACCTGCTTGGCGGTGGCGACGGGCTGTTCCGGCTGGGTTGCCGTGTCGCTGATCTTGGTGAAGGTCATCTCGCCGTTGTCCTGCTCGTTTTCATCGCGCCAGACAAGCGTTTTGGTGTCCTTAAACTGTACTCTACCGGTGCTGTTTTTGTAAGCAACCTTCTTGGAGGACACACTGCCGTTGTCGTTGTAGACATAATCCGTTCTGACACCGTTGCCGTAATCAACGCGGTAAACCGACGAATCAAACATACCGCTCATTTCCCAGACAGAGTTTTCCCATGCGGACGAACCCCACTTCACGGTAATCTTCGCGTCGCTCTTGCCGCTTGCCTTGACCGTAATGGTCGCGCGGTCGCACTGATAGGTACCTTCATACGCCTTTACGGGGTTGGCAGCCGAAGTCTCCGTTTTCTTGGCAAACTGCGAGGTAATCCAGCCGGTTTTATTGCCGGAATATTTGATATTGTACCACACTCTGCCGGTGGAATCCTTTTTCTGACCGACATAGTCGTACTTATCGCCCTTGTACGCCTTGCTGACGACGGTGTTGTTCAGTCCGGCGTCGGCTCTGATCATCACGGGATTGCCCGTGACCTCCACCTGCGTTGCCGCGGAAACCGGCATGGCAAAGCCCGCAGCGAGCATGGCGGTCATGGAAATGGCTGCGATGGTTCTTTTGATAGATTTGTTCATGATGAAAGTCTCCTTATAATATTATTATCAATCAATACTCCACTTTTCAGCAACGTAAATCTTCGCGGTTTTATTCTCCAGGTCTTCAATAAAATAGTTGTTATCTTGATTTGCGAGAAGATAATCGTTGACGTCGCCAATGCTCATATTAAAGTAATGGCAGACCGCGTTTCTGACCTGAATCACGAAGGGGTTGACATATTTCTCAGTGCTGCCGGATGCGCCGATGATGTAATCTCCGTCATGCTTGAAGACATACTCACCGGCGGCGATCTCCGCGTCGTTGGTGATATCGCCTTCCTGATCAGCGGGGGTTCCGTCCTTGTATGTGACGGTGAAGGTCAGGGTGCTTCCGTCGAGCTTTTCCTCAATCGTGGCGGCAGGATACATTTCTTTCCACGAAATATAGGCTTCGTCCGAAGTGATGTCCTCGAAAACCGCCTTCATGAAGGTATCTTCTTTGACGGTATCGTCTTTCATGGTATCTTGCTTTCACACGCCGCGAAAGACAGGAGCATAGCACCGACCGCCAGAATGGAAATGATGGTTCTGATTGTCTTTTTCATAATGTTTTTTTCCCTTCTCAGTTGGAAGAGGGATGCGGCATATAATTGTAAAGCATGGTAGCGGTGTTCTGCACCGGCATGGTTTGGAGAATAATGTGACCGGGGCCGTTGACCACTGTGTTGAACAGACCCTCGCCTCCAAGGAAAATGTTTTTCACGCCCTTGACCATGACCACTTCCATCGTGCAGGAAGCGTCCATCGCCGCGAGGTAGCCGGTGTCCACAATCTTCTTGTCGCCTGCGGGAATGTCGTACTCGATCGCCGAGCCGTCGATTTCCAGAAACACAATGCCGTTGCCGGAATACTTCTGCATGAGGAAGCCTTCGCCGCCGAAGAATCCCGCGCCGAGCTTTTTCTGGAAGAACACGGACACCTCGATATTGCCATAGCTGGCAAGGAATGCGCCTTTCTGCGCCACCACCGGCTTGTCAGGAGTGACCTCTACCGCACGAATGGAGCCGGGGAAGGAAGAAGCAAACGCGATTTCGCCCGGACGATTGGCAACATATTTATTCTGGAACATTTTTTCGCCGGTAAACATTCTGCCGAGAGCCTTGCCGACGCCGCCGCCCTGCGTTTTCATCTCTATTTCGTCGTCCATCCACGACATAGAGCCGCCCTCGCAGGTCAATTCCTCGCCCGCTTCCAGATGACACAATACAACGGGTAAATTATCGCCCTTGATTTCGTACTTCATAAAATAAAACTCCTTTTCATTTATAATTCAATTCATTATGTTTGCTTAATCTCTTTGAAACTACTTAACGCGGCGGACATATTTCGGCTTCTCCGGCAGATACTTCACACGCATGGCCGTGCCGACTGCCGCGCCGAAGGGAGGATTGCCGAGTTTTGCGGTGACGATTTGTCCCTCTGCGTTCTGATACTCGACATAATACGTCTTATTCTCGGAAACGCTTCCGTCGGAGTCGGTCTGGGTATCGGTATCAATGCGGGAAATCACCGCGTCAACTTCTATGCCGTTTTCATTGATCTTCTTGTTGCGGAGTATGGTGTAAACAGCCACGATAGCGACAACAACAACCGCAACTCCGATGAAAATATAAGTAGTCGTATCCATAATTCATTTCTCCTTTGCCGGAATCATTTTGATGTGTTAATCTTCTGAATTGCCCATTGTCATGTAAGCAGAGCGGAAGACATTGTAGCTTTCTTTCAGACCGGGCGCTTTCAGAACGGTATCAAGTCCTTCGGCGGCGCCTGCATCCTCAAACTGCCCCTTCACGCTGTCGTAGTCGCCGTCCACGATGGCTTTGTCAAGCAACTGGAATGCTTCCACAAAAGCGTTGTCGATGTTTGCCTGCTTTTCTTCATCGAACGTGTCGTATTTTGCCTGCATTTCTGATTTAAGCTCTTCTACCTGATCGTCTGTGAAACCAATCACTGCCGCGTAGGATGCGATTCTGGCGGCAAGTTCCGCCTTCTTCAGGGATGAGCCTGCGGTGCCTTCACCGATTTCGGACGCGTCATTGAAGATTTCTCCCAGTGTGTCGTCTGTGAGTTGTTCGGTAGCGGAAGAATTAGTGCCTTCCTGACCGGAGGTCTGCTTATTATCGTCGCCGCAGCTTGTCATTAATGAAAGTACCAAGGCTGTCGCTATCATCATTACTACTATTTTTTTCATTTGGTTCAGTCTCCTTCATTTGTTGTCATATTGTTGTTCATATCACTTTGCTATCTGCTTCACGCTCCGCTTTACGGCGGGCGTAAATGAAATTCCATACCCTTTCCGCACCACATCATGCTTCACCTCCTTGAGGAATGGGTGTCATACGCTTACAAAAGCCCTGTTTTTTTATTAGTCTACACAACGCTGTCCAATAAATGTCCAATAAATTTGGCCGTTTTTTGATTACGATTTTGTTATTGTTATTACAGTTTTGTCACTATCTCTTTTTTCAGGCGATTCCAGCGGAATACGGATGGTAACCGTCGTTCCCTCGCCGATCACACTGTCGACGGTGAGGGAGCCGCCGCACATACTTTGCAGTCGTTCGCGGACATTGCGGATGCCGATATGCGCTCCATCGTCCTCGTTGATCTTTTCCGGGTCAAAGCCGCATCCGTTATCCTGTATGATAATTTCGTGATAACCGTCTTTCAGGCGCGTGACAACTCTGACGATTCCTTCCTCGCAAACACGCACACCGTGCCGGATTGCGTTTTCCACCATCGGCTGAAGGGTGAGCGACGGCATCGAAAACTGACTGTCTTCGATATCGTATTCCACTCGTATGGAATCAAAACGAACCATCTCAATATCGGAATAAAGCCGTGTGTGTTCCAGTTCCTTCCGGAAAGGAATCAAGCCCGTCTGTCCGAGCGAGTCGAGATTCTGTCGCAGATACATACCGAATTTGTCGGTAATATCCGCCGCCTTTTCCGGCTGCTGCAAACACAGCACCTTGATGGTGGAAATCGTGTTGAAGA
>JAFRXY010000023.1 GCA_017441385.1 Clostridia bacterium
GCTTGCAGATTTTTCGCCAGATGACGCCAAAACCGCAGGCAATACTTTGTGTATTAACTAGCGAAACGAATGTTTCGCTGGGATTTCTGGCAAAATATGGCGGAAAAGATGCCAGCCAGACGTGCGTGGAGAGATTCTGAAAAGGCTCTAATATAGTACCGAATTATTCCTCGCTGTCATTGCTCTGAGAATCCATGTGTTCCGGCGCGGTGACCTTCAGCATCGCCAGAATGTTTGCGATGACCTGCCGCACACAGTCGCAGAGCAGCAGTCTTGCCGCCGTCAGGTTGTCGTCCTCATTGCCCAGCACACGGCAGTCGTGATAGAACTTATGGTACTTCGACGCAAGTTCTATGACATAGCGGGTAATACGGGAAGGCTCGTAATCCTTCGCCGCCGCGATCATCTCATTCGGCAGGGCGGAAAGATAGCGGATGAGCTCGATCTCGGAGGGATGGGTCAGCAGATCGAGCGCTTCGGGCGTCACCGAGTCAAGGTCGAACTTCTTTGCCTCCTCGCGGCGGAAGATCGAACAGATTCTCGCGTGGGCATACTGCACATAATAGACCGGATTCTGTGAATCCTCCCGCACCGCGATACCCAGATCAAAATCCATCACGGTGTTGGCCTCGCGCAGGTTAAAGAGGAATCTCGCCGCGTCCACCGATATTTCATCCAGCAGGTCGGCCAGCTGAATGGCCTTGCCCGTGCGCTTGCTGACCTTGATAGGAACGCCGTTGTCCATCAGGCGCACCAGCTGCATCAGCACGACGTGCAGCTTGGAACCGTCCAAGCCAATCGCATCCATCGCACCCTTCATACGGGCGACGTGTCCGTGGTGGTCGGCTCCCCATACGTCAATGCAGGTGTCAAAGCCGCGCTTGACGAATTTATTGCGGTGGTAGGCGATGTCGGCGGCAAAATAGGTAGGATTGCCGTTGGCGCGGACAAGCACCTCGTCCTTTTCTCCACCGAAGTCGGTGGCTTTGTACCACAGCGCGCCGTCCTTCTCGTAGGTGGCGCTCTTTTCGGTGAGAATGTCGATGATCTCCTTCACCTCGCCGTCGCTGTGCAGCGTGCTTTCCAGAAACCATGTATCGTAGGTGATGCGATATTTGGCAATGTCCGCCTTCATTCTCGTAATATTCTTCGGGAGGGCGTAATCCACCAGCGCCGCGCGGCGTTCCTCCTCCGGCTTGTCAAGGAAGCTGTCACCGTGAATATCGGCGAAATCCTTCGCCAGCTCGGTGATGTCCGCGCCATGGTAGGAATCCTCCGGCAGCGGCACGGCCTCTTCGCCCTTGAAAAGCTGCTGGTAGCGCACATCGAGAGAAAGAGCGAATTTCTGAATCTGGTTGCCCGCGTCGTTGACGTAGAATTCGCGTTCGACGTTGTAGCCCGCATATTCCAGCACTGCGGCCAAACAGTCGCCCAGAGCGCCGCCGCGGGAGTTGCCGATGTGCATGGGGCCGGTGGGATTGGCGGAAACGAATTCCACCATGACCTTCTTACCCTTGCCGAAGTCGGATTTACCGTAGTCGCCGCCGTCCTTGTGGATGCCGAGCAGCACCTCGCTGAAATAGCGGCTGCTCACGAAGAAATTGATGAAGCCGGGGCCTGCGACCTCGGCGCGTTGGATCAGCGTGCCGGTGAAGTCCATGCGTTCGCAGATCGCCTCGGCGATCTTGCGGGGGGGCATGCGGAAGGCCTTGGCGGACACCATCGCGGCATTGGTCGCGAAGTCGCCGAACGACGGGTCGGCGGGGGTTTCAATGGAAAAGGCGGGCGCCGGAACGGCGGGGAGCGCTTCATCGGCCACGCCCCGTCCCATCGCCGCCATGATAATCTCTTTGATCTGGGAGTGTATTTCCTGTATGGAATTAGTCATTGTCAATATCGTTCCTTTCGTCGGGAATAAGCAGCATTGTCACCTGATTGACCTGCGGCTGACCGCCTATCTCCACATCGGCAATGTAGGTGAGCATACCGCCGTCCTCACTCAGAGTGTTGCTGCATTTTTGCAGGGAAAACGTCATGGGAATGCTGCCGTAGGGCGTTTCGCTTTCGATACGGTAAGTCATGCCGTTCTGTAAAATAATGGTAAAGGATTTCCTTCGTCGGACTTCGATGCGGTTGTCGGGCAGTATCTTGACCACGGTGAATCCCGCTTCTTCGTCGGTGTATTTCAGGCGGTGAATCCCCTTTTCGCAGGAATATCCGCAGGGGTAACTCACCTGAAAGTTGTCCTCGTAATCGTCGGCCTTGATTTCGGTAAAAATTTTGACGGTGTATTTCATAAGTTGATTACCTGCTGCCCGCCCGTTCAATGGCGAGACTGATCAGTCTGTCAATCAGCTCTTTCTTACCGATACCGGAGGCTTCAAACAGCTTGGGGTACATGCTGATTTCCGTGAATCCGGGAAGGGTGTTCGGTTCGTTAAGCATGGGCTGTCCGTCGCTCTTGCGCACGAGGAAGTCCACTCTTGCCATGCCGGAGCAGCCCAGCGCTTTGTAGGCCTGTACAGCGCGTGAGCGGATCAGCTCGCTGGTTTCCTCACTGAGGTTGGCAGGAATGAGAAGCCGGCTCTGCTCGTCGTTGTACTTTGCGTCGTAATCGTACCAGTCGGCGGCGGGAATAATCTCTCCGACCACCGAAGTGATCGGGTCGTCGTTGCCGAGAACGGCGACTTCGACTTCCTGTCCCGTGATGTTTTCCTCCACCACGATCTTGCGGTCGTGTAGGGCGGCCTTTCGCACCGCGTCGATGACCTCGCCGCGGTCTGCGCACTTGCTGATACCGACCGAGGAACCGGCGTTGGCCGGCTTGACAAAGCAGGGATAGCCCAGCCCGTTTTCGATCTGCTCCAGCATTTCATCCGTGCGATTCTCAAAGTCTGTGGCATAGAACCAGATGAATTTCGCCTGCAGAATGCCGGCGTATTCCAGCACGGTGTTGGTCAGCGCCTTGTCCAGACACACCGCCGAGGAAGTCAGGTCACAGCCGACGCAGGGAATGTGCGCCAGTTCACAAAGTCCCTGCACAGTGCCGTCCTCGCCGTTTTTGCCGTGCATGACGGGGAAGACCGCGTCCAGACGCACCGTTTCCGCACCGCCCTCGCGCATGATGACCATACCGTGAAGCGCCGCGTCGGGGGAGAGGAAGGCCTGCGTGGTCTTGCCGGAAGTTTCCCATGCGCCGCTGGCGATCTGGTCGATGGCGCCCTCATAGAGGTACCATCTGCCGTCTTTGGTAATGCCGGTCATATATACGTTGTACTTTTCTCTGTCAATGTTGTTGAGCACCATGGTAACGGAAACTCTGGAAACCTCGTGCTCGGAGGACTGTCCGCCGAAGATTACGGCGACGTTCATTTTTTCTGTGTTGCTCATAGTCAGTGTCTTTCCTTTCGGTAAAATGAGTTGTTCTTTATATTATATACCATATAAACGCCGGTTGCAATAGCTTTTTTGACATTGAATCCGGCGTTTTTTATACAAATGAAATAGTACGAAAAAATAAGAAAAAGAAAGAAATTGAAAGGAAATAATGTATTTGAGAGATAATCACGCAGATTTCTGACTTTTTCTGACTTTGACTTTTGTTGACCAATGAGTATAATAGTATTCAGAAAGGTCAAGGATAGTCAAAGACAAAGACCTTCAGGAGATGATCATCCAATGAGAATGAGCGAACAGGTGGCACGGTACATCATGGAGATGCTGGAAAGCAGCGACGGCACCGCCGAGATTCGCCGGAACGAGTTAGCCGATCAGATGGGCTGTGTGCCGAGTCAGATCAACTACGTCATCACCTCGAGATTCACGCCGGAACAGGGCTATCTCGTGGAGAGCAGAAGGGGAGGAGGCGGATATATCCGCATTACGAGAGTACAGCTCAGCGGCACTTCCATGCTGATGCATGTGATCAACAGCATAGGCGATGAGCTGGACGGCGGCACCGCACGCGTGCTGATTGTCAGTCTTTCCGAAAGGGGCGCAATCAGCGAATACGCCGCCGGAATTATGCTGGCCGCGTGCAGCGACAGCGCTTTGAAAGCATTGCCGCCGGAATTGCGTGACATTGCCAGAGCGGGAATTCTCAAACAGATGCTTATCCGATGCACAGTCAGTCAATAATCCAAGAGAAAATAATCCAAGGGAAAATAAAGTAAGAAAGGAAATGAAAATTATGTTGTGCGAAAAATGCAAGAAGAATGAAGCAAACGCTTATATCAAGACCAATGTGAACGGCGAGGTTCACGAATACCACCTTTGCAGCCAGTGTGCCGCCGAGCTGAAAAACAGCGAGGAATTCGGTTCGCTCTTCAACTTTGAGAGCATGTTCAGCCCGATGTTCAGCGGATTCGACATGGTGAGCAGCCTTCTCAGTTCGCCCTTTGGCAGCTTCGGCGCGATGCCGTCCCTCACTTCGGGCAAGAGATGCTCGGTGTGCGGATCGGATTTCCGCTCCATTGCCGATTCCGGTCGGGTCGGATGCCCGAATTGCTACACTGAATTCAGGGGACGGCTTGCGCCGACCATCAAAAAGCTGCACGGCAACAGCATTCACTGCGGGAAACATTCCAAGGTGACCACACAGGAGAGCAAGGAGAACGAAACGGCGACGCTGAAAAAGCAGCTGGCCGAAGCGGTCAAGGCGGAGAATTACGAGCTGGCGGCGGAGCTGAGAGACAAGATCAAGGCAATGGAAGCATGATGCGATCGCCGGTCAGCTCGCTAACTGAAAACTGAAAATTTAAAATTGAAGAATGAAAAATGAAGGAACATTCAGTTCATTTTTCTTATTCAATCATAAACAAACGGAGTGAATAAAAGATGTCAGATAATAAAAAATGGTATGAGTCGGAGGGTGAACGCTCCGATGTGGTGATAAGCACGAGAATCAGACTCGCGAGAAACCTCAACGGCTATCCCTTCCCGCACCTGATGAATCAGGCACATAGGAAGGAAGTCCGCGAGAAGGTCAGGGACGCGCTGGTAGGCGGCAATTCTTCTCTGCGCGACAGCTTCCGCTACATCGAAGCGGAGACTCTTTCGCAGGTGGAGCTGGCTTCGCTGGCCGGAAGGCACCTGATCAGTCCGGAATTCGCCAACGCGCCGGAAGGAAGAGCGCTTCTGCTGATGGAGGACGAATCGGTCTGCATTATGATCAACGAGGAAGACCATGTGCGTATTCAGGTGATGGCCAGCGGAATGCAGCTCGAAAAGGCCTACGACATGGCGGATAAGATAGACACGCTGCTGGACGAAACGCTTCAGTTTGCCTTTGACGAGGAGCTGGGCTATCTCACCGCCTGTCCCACTAATCTCGGCACCGGCATGCGGGCTTCGGTCATGCTTCATCTGCCCGCTTCGGAGGCGGACGGCACGCTGCGCCGGGTGGCGGCGAGTCTGGGCAAAATCGGTGCCACCATCCGGGGAAGTTACGGGGAAGGCAGCCAGTCCACCGGCGCGATGTATCAGATATCCAATCAGGTGACGCTGGGCATCAGCGAAAAGGACACCCTTTCCAACCTGAGCGATATTTCCAACCAGATCATTTCATTGGAAAAGAAATCGAGAGAAAAACTGCTTCAGAGTGAAAGCTATCAGGACAGTGTATGGAGAGCGCTCGGCATTTTAAAGACCGCCCGGGTCATGAGCAGCGGCGAATTCGCGGGGCTGTATTCCGCCCTGCGCGTCGGCGTCGCGGAAGGCCTGGTCAAGGGACTGACGCTGGGGCAGCTCAGCGAGGCCTACGAAGCGGTGCAGCCGGCACGGCTCATGGAGCAGTACGGTCAGGAATTGAATTCGGCGCAGAGGGATAAAAAACGAGCCGAGATTCTCAGAGGCGTCTTTAAAAATACCGATATCGCTTAATTGTTTCATAAAAAAATCAGACAAAGAGGGGGAACCGATATGTATAACTTCAAGGGATTCAGTGAAAAAGCAAACATCGCGCTCAATCAGGCGTTTGAATGCGCACAGGAGATGGGACACACCTTCGTCGGCTCGGAGCACATTCTGCTTGGTCTGGCCAAGACCGACGATTCGGCGGCACAGACCATTCTGAATGACAACGGCGTCACCGCCGAAGCGGTCGGCGACAAGCTGCTGGACATTCACGGTCAGGGCGTGCGGTGCAGCCTTAACCCGAATGACATTACGGCACGGGGCAAGCGGACATTGCAGGCGGCCAAGAGCATTTCCAACCGGATGGGTCACGGCTATGTCGGAACAGAGCATATTCTTCTCGCCCTGATCAGCGACAGCGAGAGCTATGCCGTCCGCTTCATTCAGGAGCTGGGCGGAGAGATTCAGGGCATTGTGGACGATCTCAACCGGCTGTTCAATGATGAAAGCGAGGAGCCGGAGGAGGAAGGTTCGTCACCGTTCGGGCAGTCTTCGCCCTTCGGCGGGCTGTTCGGCATGGGCATGGGCGGCAGTCCCTTCGGCGTGCAGGAGCCTTCCGGCGGCAAGGGAAAGGGTAAGAGCCTGCAAAAGTACGGCCGCGACCTCACCGAGGAAGCCAGAAAGGGTAAGATTGACCCTGTCATCGGCAGACAGAAGGAAATTGACCGGGTGATACAGATTCTCTCCCGCCGCACCAAGAACAATCCCTGTCTGATCGGTGAACCCGGCGTCGGCAAGACCGCTATCGCGGAAGGGCTTGCGCTGAAAATCGCCGAGGGAGAAGTGCCGGAGTCGCTCAGAAGCAAGCGGATTGTCGATCTCAGTCTGACCGGTATGATCGCCGGTTCCAAGTACAGGGGCGAATTTGAGGAGAGAATTCAGTCGGTCATCGACGAAGTGGTCAAGGACGGCAACGTCATTCTCTTCATCGATGAAATTCACACGCTGATCGGCGCCGGTTCCGCGGAAGGCGCGACCGACGCGGCGAATATCCTCAAACCGATGCTGGCGAAAGGGCAATTCCAGGTGATTGGCGCGACCACCATTACAGAGTACCGCAAGTACATCGAGAAGGATTCCGCGCTGGAACGCCGATTCCAGCCGGTGCTGGTAGGCGAACCCACCGAGGAGGAAGCCGAGCAGATTCTTCTGGGACTGCGCGACCGGTACGAGGGACATCACAATGTCAAGATCACCGATGAAGCCATTCAGTCTGCGGTCAACCTTTCGGCGCGGTATATTGCCGACCGGTATCTGCCGGACAAGGCGATCGACCTCATCGACGAGGCGGCTTCCCGCGTCCGGCTCAGAAGGCAGACCGCTCCGGATGAAGTCAAGGATCTTGAGAATAAAATCAAACAGGTGACAGCCGACAAACAGGAGGCTGTCAAGAATCAGGATTACGAGAGAGCCGCTCACCTGCGCGACAGGGAGAAGGAACTTGCGGCAAAGCTGGAAGAACAGCGCGACGCGTGGAAGAAGCAGAATCAGGGGAGAGAAGCCACTGTCACCACCGAGGACATCGCGGAAATTGTCTCCCAGTGGACGGGAATTCCGGTGGTGCAGCTCACTACCGAGGAAAGCGAGAGAATGCTCCGCATGGAGGATATTCTCCACGAGCGGATTGTGGGTCAGCATGAAGCGGTTACCGCCGTGGCCAAGGCGATACGCCGCGGCAGAGTGGGACTCAAAGACCCAAAGCGCCCGATCGGTTCCTTCCTCTTCATGGGCCCGACCGGCGTTGGCAAGACCGAGCTTTGCAAGGCGCTTGCCGAAGCGCTCTTCGGGGATGAAAACGCCATCGTCCGGCTGGATATGTCGGAATATATGGAGAAGCATACCGTTTCCAAGCTCATCGGTTCGCCTCCCGGCTATGTCGGTTACGACGAGGGCGGTCAGCTCACAGAGAAGATTCGCAGGCGTCCCTATTCCGTGGTGCTGTTTGACGAAATCGAGAAAGCGCACCCTGATGTGCTCAACATCATGCTCCAGATTCTCGGCGACGGGCGGGTGACCGATTCGCAGGGAAGAACGGTGGACTTCAAGAACACCGTCATCATCA
>JAFRXY010000024.1 GCA_017441385.1 Clostridia bacterium
CACCAATGCCTTGGTAGACTTGACCGTTACCTTGACGGCTTCCACCGTCGCCCGGACTGTCTTGCGGGAAGCGTCCGCGGCGCGTTTGGCATACTGCTTTTTCTTGTAGGCGGTCTTGGCAGCGTTGGCGGCATGGGCTGTCTTTCCGGCTGCCGCGCCTGCTCTGCGGGGATTGGCAACCGTCAGGCTCCTTCCCGCTGCCTGACCTGACGATCTGACGGCGGAAAGGCTTTTTGCGGAAGTCCGGTAGGACGTAATGGACTTGCCCGTCTGCTTTTTCCTGTAAGCCTGTTTTGCGCTGCTCTGCGACACACCGACCGTATTACCTGAACGGCTCGCCGCTGGAGTGGACGGCGGGCTGTTCGATCTGACGGAAGTGCCGGACGGCTGACTTGCCGCGACAGTCTTTTTCTTCTGCGCAGCCGCAGCTTTCCTTTTGGCTGCGGCTGTCCTTGCTTTGTCAAGTTGTGCTTTGGCTGCCTTCACCTGTGTTTTCAGTTCATCTGCGCTTTGCGGCGTATTCTGAACGGCGGTGCGTCCGACGCGCCTCGCGGTCTGCCCTGCGGCGACGGCGGACGTCCTCGCCCTCTCTGCGACTTCGTCCTCTGCGAATGCGGTCACGCTTTTCTGTTGAGAATTCCCATCGTTCCGCGCTCGCTGTTGTGTTTTTGCGTACTCCGCCTTCATGCTTCTTCCGAGTGAATCTGCGCCCCTTGCGGCAGCATTCCTTAACTCTGACATTCATGGTAAACCTCCTTCTTAACCAATCTTCTTTGCCACGACAACCAGCCTGCCGTTCTCGGCAAACCGCTTGCAGGTGGACAGCGTGAGCAGCTTGTCACCGTATTTCGCGGTCACGCCAGTATCGTATAACGCAAGCTCCTTGCACCTGCCGACATATTCGTTAAAGTGGGCTTCATCTTCCGCATTGACAAAATCGTAATAGCGGAAACCCGACGCGCTGTAAGCAATTGTCTTGAACACGGCGATGATCTGATATTCTCTCTGTTCGGTCAGGGTGTTGAACTGAATGATTTTGTGCTTGTCATAAAAGCTCTTGGACGTGAATTTGTCGAGTGAGCCGAACATCTTACCGCCCTTGATGTGGTGTCCGTAGATGATGATATTGTCGCTGGTGGCAAGATCGCAGTTTTCCTGCACATACGGCACACCGAGATCGCTGTATTCTCTATTAAAGTTGCGCTTGAGGTAATAATTCGGACTGTTCTTTGTCTGCATGACGGGATAGTTGACGCTCGTTCCTTCAATAAAAATCCATCCCACCATGTCGCTGTTTTTGCCGAGAAGCGTTTCAAATTGGGATAGCGTTTCTTCTTCACCGTCAGGCGCGGATTCGACAATGGACGATTCCTCTGCGGTTTCGGCAAGTTCGTTGAAGATTGCTTCCTGCCTGTGAACCTCTGCATCGTGGGTAATCAGATTGCCCAAGCAAAAAGCCGCCGTCACAATGAGCATGACGGCGGCAAGGACAAAGGCGGCGGTACGGATTCTTTTCAGTTGTTTTCTTTTCATAATCATTTCCTTTCTTTTGGCGATAAAAAAATAACGCCCACTTGTAAAATGGACGTTACTTTTGAATCTGTTTTTGATCTTGTCTTAAATGCAAAATACCGCGTACAGTGGAACAGTCTTTTTGCCGTCCTCAAATCCGAAGTTTTTGGCGGAGATTTTGATCGCGTAAGCAGGCTTGTAGGTTTCCATATAGACCTTCAGGCTTTTGGCTTTGGTGTTGTCCGCGGATTTGACTTCGATGGGAATTAACTGTCCGTCGCGCTGAGTGATAAAGTCGATTTCCGCGCCACGTTCCGATTCCCAATAATAGGTGCGGTAGCCGTTCATCATAAGCTGCGTGTTAACGTAATTCTCTGCCATACCGCCCTTGAAATCGCTGAGTTCCTCCACCATATAGAGAATGTCGTCGGCGGCTAAATCCTTCTTTGCGCACAGAAGTCCCAAATCCGAAACATAAATCTTGAAAGCGTCAATGTCGCGGTAATTCTCCAACGGCTTTTTGATCTGCTCCACTCTATATACCTGCGACACGATGCCCGAAAGCGTCAGCCACTCGATGGCGTTTTCAAATTCGGACGCGCGACCGCCCTTCTTGATGAGCTTGTACTGAAACCGCGTGTTTCTCTTGGATAACTGCACCGTGATATTGTCGTAGGTCAGGCGCGTTTTCTTGATCTCATTTGCGGTATTGTATTTGCTCATGTCATTCAGATAGCTTGTCAGAATCGTGTCCTGCGTGTGTCTGACAAGGATATAGTCCTTCGTCTGCGCGAATTGCAGCACACATTCCGGCATACCGCCCACCACAAGGTACTGCCGATAGAGCAGCATTGCCTTGTCGTGCAGTGCGGACGGCAACGGCGCGTCGTTCTGAAAACACTCCCTGATTCTCTCCACCAGATCATCTTCGCCCAGCGCAAGCATGAATTCTTCCATGTCCATCGGGTACATCGTCTTGATGTCCACTTTTCCGACGGGGAAGGAAAACTGCGTTCGGTTGACGGCGACGCCAAGCAGACTTCCGGCGACGACAATGTGATAGTCCGGCGCGTCCTCGCAGAAGTATTTGAGCGAAGTCAAAGCCCTTTCACAAAGCTGCACTTCGTCAAAGATAATCAGCGTCTTTTCGCGGACAATGGTCTGTCCGGCAATGTGCGACAGAATGGGTATCAGGTACGCCGGACTAATGTCCTCGTCAAAGGTCGCGTTGAGCCTGGGATTGGTTTCAAAATTGAAGTAGGCGACGTTTTCATAATGGGCGCGTCCAAACGCCAGCAGCGAATAGGTCTTGCCGACCTGCCTTGCGCCTTGCAGAATCAAGGGCTTGCGGTGCGGGCTCTGCTTCCATTCCTCCAGAAATTGCATGATCTTTCTATACACTCATCATTCCCCCCGAAAGATATTCTTTAGGTTCTGATATTAGTATAGCAGATATTCGTGCAAATATCAACTTATTTCAAGAAAATAATTGCACTGAATTACATGAATATTTTTAGAAGAACAGCGAAAACCAACGTTATTCATTGATCTTGGTAGACATGAGCTTGTAAAGCGAGGTGTTGGTGGGGAACTGATTGACAAACGGAACAAGGGAGCTGCCGACTTTCAGCAAGCCCTGTCCGGGTCCGACGTTCTCCATGAAGCTGCGCTGGGTGTTGGAGATATTGAGCAGCTCCGCCAGCCTGTCCATGTCGTTTCCGCTCTGATTGAGCATAACCAGCAGTTCGCTGTTGGAGAGCATGGTTCTCGCCGTGTGGCTTTGCAGCAGATCTTCCACGTTCTGCGTAATACCGGTGCAGAACGCGCCGTACTTGCGGACGCGCTTCCAGAGCGTATGCAGAAAATTCGCGGAATACTCATTCTGGAACATGAGATAGATCGTGCGGGTGCCGTCGTGACGGGTGTACTCGTTGCCCGGCTCCAGAATGGTGATTTTGGTCGCGCCCTTGTCAATCGTCACGCCGTCCTCGCGCCACTTTTTGTAATCTTTCAGCTGCGTCGCGTCCGGCTTCTGCGCAGTAACCAGAATAGCGTTGGTGACGGAATAACGGTCGAAACGCCCTTGCACATCGAGATAGCTGCGGAAGGCGGTGCCGTCAGTTTTCATTCTGTCGGCGGTGCTGTCCGCCAGCTCATATGCCGCCTGTTTTTCCTCGTTCTTTTTGGCAATCCACGCCGCCTTGTCAAACGGCTGACTGCCTCCTTCAAACACATCGTAAATTCCCATAGAAATTATCGCGCTCCTTTGATTTCGGTTTTGGGTTTCTTCTGCGGCACGGGAACGGGACTGTCCGCACGTCTGCGTTTGGTCTGCTGCCTGCCGCGCTGACCGTTCCGCCGCGCCTCTTTCCGACGTCGCTTCTGAATATCTTTCAATTCTTTCTTTACCGACGGGCGCTTAGAAGCTCCCTCGTCGAAAAGCCCTTGCCTCTCGGAGGAAGGCTTTGACCGAGGGGGCTTCCTCCGTTTCTTCATAAAAAAATCCGCGCCTCTCTTTTTCTCCGACTTGTCCGGCTTGGCTTGCTTCTCCTGCGGATTGCCGAACAGATCGTCGATCAGTTTTTCGGTGTCGGACTTTTCTTTTGTTTCGGGTGCGGCGAGAGTATCTCTGCTCGCCTCCGCCTCCGCGGCAATCGACGCGGTATCCACCGACGCCAGATTGAAGCGTTCCACAATACGGCTGATTTTGGAAGCGTCCTCCGCGCGGGCAATCACATCAACCTCCGCGTTGGGGTCTTTGTTCTGTCGGTCGGTAAGGACGCAGTAGAGTACGCCGTATTTCTTTGCCTCCTTCGTGAATTTGGCAAGGTCTTTCTGACGGACGGTAAAGACCTTCGCCTTTATTCAGCGTGTTCCTTGTCTTGTCAGGATTGGCGGCATACCGCAAGGGACAGTCCAGCCGTCCACGCACGTCCCATATTTCACAGACTGCCATTGCGTCACCTCGCCCGCGGCTTTAAGAACCGCTTGCTCACATCGAGCCGGAATTTCCACCACTGTCGGACTTCTTCCTCCAGCATGGGCGCGTCGATAAATCCCAGCGCGTTCGCCTTGACCGCCAATTGATTGACGCGGTTGCCGATGGCGCAGAGTTCCTTCTGAATATCGTAGAATGCGGGGTCAGGCTTCTCGCAAAGGCGATACCCGAGAATCATGCTGCGCAGCAACACCGATTGAGAAACGCCCGACCGACGCGCCAATTCCAGAAGGCACTCCTTTTCTCTTTCATTCAGCAGCAGATTCACATGGTTGCTTCTCTTTCTCACGGTCATCACTCCTTGGATAGCTGCTGTGGTTGGCTTGCAGCAGTGCCATAAACATGACGGCAATCGCGCCGCCAAACATCATGCCGACAACGAAAATAATTATCTTCATATTTCGTTCACATTTCCTTTCTGTTTTGGGGTGTTAGGGGCGAATGCCCTTAAAATCGAATTTGTGACCACAAATTCAGTGCTTGGTAAGACAGGAGACGCTTCTTCTTTCCCTACCCGTTCTTCTCGCCGGAGGCGGGCGGAAAGTCGTATTCCTCGCCGCAGACGCTCGTCTTTTTGCAAAGATTATGCTCGGAATCATAATCGGGACAGCCCGGACAGTAGATGTCGCAGGGGTTGATTTCGTCCGTCATATCGTCAAGATTACTGTCGATTTCGTCGGTTTTGTCGCGCTGAATCGGGCGCGGCGGCTCCGGATCAAACAATATCGTCGCTGCCGAAGTGCATGGCGTTGGTGTCATACACCACGATTTCCGCCTTTGTGATCGCATCGTTTTTGTTGTGAGCCATGACCTTCATCAGCTTTTTGCAGCTTACCGTCACGCCAATCGTGTACTGTTTCATCAAGAAAATCCCTCTCTTTCTCGCTCAAAAATTGCTCAAAAATCATTCATTACCTGCCGGAAAAGGCTCATACAATCAATGGACATTCCCCCTTTCAACGAAAAATTGGCAACAAAAAAAGCGCCACCTTTGCAATAAAGATGACGCTTGGTGCGTGTGGATATTGGGTTGTTGCGAAGGAAAAATTATATTTTACCGGAACAGTATGATATTTGCAATCTCCCATTCATCCATATCGGGATTAGCATCAATGGCTTCTAAAATCGCAGATAATTGTTCACTGCTTAATCCAAAAATTAACAACATATCCTGCTCCGTAAATTTATCCCTAACCCTTTTTATCGATGCTATAATATTAGAAAGAACCGCAACCTCATTACTTTCTTTCATTTTCATTGCAAAGGTCATATAGTCACGCCTCCATTTCTCATTTTCTTTTACTTTTTTAACGGCTTTATCAAGGGTCTTGGTATATCCGTCGTCAGGTATTTTCCCTGACATATATGCTAACGTAGCCTTCAATTCGCTGTTGATATTTCCGACTGAACCGTTCACATTCAGTATGATGGATTCGGTTTCGTCGCCCAAAAAAATACCGGGTTCTTCCTGACACTGCCTTTTGAAAGTGTACATATATCTTCCGGTTCCAAACGGGTCAAAGCAACAGATAAAGATAACATAGCTCTTTTTAAGCTCTTTATAATTTTCCCCTTTATCAATGATATTGAGGTCTATCATATCGTGATAATATCTTATTCTTTTTGGGAGATTCCTTTGATCTGTGACTTGCATCTCTATGGAGTAAACCGTATTTTTCTCATCTTCACAGTAAACA
>JAFRXY010000025.1 GCA_017441385.1 Clostridia bacterium
ACCAACCATCTGGACATTCAGGCCATCATATGGCTGGAGGATTTTCTGATGGATTATGTCGGTACCGTTATTGTCGTGTCGCATGACCGTCACTTCCTCAACAACGTCTGCACCCACATCGTCGATATCGACTACACCAAGATCAAGATGTACGTCGGCAACTACGACTTCTGGTACCATTCCAGCCAGCTCATGCAGCGGCTGCTCAACGACCAGAACAAGAAGCGCGAGGACAAGATCAAGGAGCTGCAATCCTTCATCGAACGCTTCTCCGCCAACAAATCCAAGGCCAAGCAGGCGACCGCCCGCCGCAAGCTGCTCGACAAGCTGACGGTGGAAGAAATGCCCGCTTCTTCGAGAAAATATCCCTTTGTGGTCTTCAACATGGACAGAGAGGCCGGCAAGGAAATTCTTTGGGTGGAAGGCCTCAGCAAAACGGTCAACGGCGTGAAGGTGCTGAATAACGTGTCCTTCCGTGTCAACAAGGGCGATAAGATCGCCTTCGTCGGCGACAACGAGATTGCCAACACCACCTTATTCCAGATTCTCATGGGCGAGCTGGAACCCGACGAAGGTTCCTTCAAGTGGGGCGTCAGCACCACCCAGTCCTACTTCCAGAAGGACAGTTCGGAATACTTCAACGACTGCGATCTGACCATCATCGACTGGCTGGCACAGTATGCGCCCGACGCATTGCAGACCACCCTGCGCGGATTCCTCGGCAAGATGCTCTTTTCGGGCGACGACGTGCTCAAGCCGGTCAAGGTTCTCTCCGGCGGCGAGAAGGTGCGCTGCATGCTCTCCCGCATGATGATGTTCGGCTCCAACGTGCTGGTAATGGATCAGCCCACCAACCACCTCGACCTCGAAAGCATTACCGCCGTCAACGACGGACTCATCGCCTTCAAGGGCAACATCCTCTTTGCCTCCCACGACCACCAGTTCATTCAGACGGTGGCCGACAGAATCATCGAGATCATGGACGAAGGCTGCATTGACAGAATGATGTGCTACGACGACTATATCGAAGCCAGACCCTCCATCGTCGCGGCGCGCAACAAGGATTAATTCCTCTTTGAAATCGTCAGAACGGCGGTGACAATATGAATTTCCATGCTCGTTTCAGCAAAAAATTCATCTCCTTTGTGACGGTATTATTGATCGGGATATCGGTCTTTACCCTTTTGCCGCAGCAGACGTATGCCGCTTCGGCTTATATTGAGATTACAGCCGGCACAGTCAATGTCCGCAGTAATGCAGGAACATCCTATTCCGTGATAGGAAAGGTTCACAAAGGAAATAAATTCACCTATCTCAGCCAGAAGAAAGCCTCCAACGGTCAGAAATGGTATCAGATTCAGTTCACCGGCAGCAAGAAAGGCTGGGTCATTTCCAAATACGCCAAGTATAAGGCGGCGACCGCCACCACCGCCAAGACAAGCGCCGCCGGCCACACGGTCAAAATGGTTCAGATCACCGGCAGCGCGGTCAATATCCGGAGCGGCGCGGGAACCTCCTATTCCAAGCTGGCAACGGTCAAAAAAGGGAGCAGGTATGATTACCTCGCTCAGAAAAAGGACTCATCCGGCAAGCTGTGGTATCAGATCAGGCTGAACGCCTCCAAGAAGGGATGGGTTATCGGCCGCTACAGCAAGATCGTCACGGTCACGGTTTCCACGTCCAAGGCTGCCGCTTCCACTTCCGTCACAACCGGTATGACAACAACGGCTTCGACTCCGGTGATTCATTCCACATCGACTTCCTTTGTGACAGCGGCGGCGACATCCGTCCAGCCGGATTCCACGACGGCCACGGAACCCACATCGGCGTCCTCATCCGACCCGGATGCCACCACGTCTACGGAACCCACGTCGGCGTCCTCATCCGACCCGGATGCCACCACGTCTACGGAACCCACGTCGGCATCCTCATCCGACCCGGATGCCACCACGGCGACTGACCCCGCGTCGGCGTCCTCATCCGACCCCGATTCCACGACGGCCACGGAACCCACGTCGGCGTCCTCATCCGACCCCGATTCCACGACGGCCACGGACCCCACGTCGGCTTCGTCATCCGACCCCGATTCCACGACGGCTTCCGAGCCGGCTTCCACAACTGATTCCACAGCGGCCACTCAACCAACGTCGGCGGTAACCACTACTACCAAACCCACCTCCACGACAACCAAGGCTGCCACCATTCCCACCACACCGGCGGAGAAGAAGGCGGCGGCACAGAAGAAGGTCGACGCAGCGGCGAAGAAGTACGGCGCGGTAGGTGTTCAGGTGGCGGTGATCAAGAGCGGTGTGGTGACCGATACCTACGAATACGGCTACGCCACCAAATTGACGGATAAAATGACCTCCGACCATAAGATCAGAGCAGCCTCCCTGTCCAAAGTGGTGGTAGGCATGTGCGCCATGAAAATGCAGGAAGAAGGCACCGTCAGTCTGGATAAGAATATCGGCAGTTATTGGGGCGGGAGCCTTTACCAAAGCGTGACCCTCCGGCAGCTGATGTCGCACAAATCCTATCTGAAGGATAATTCCTATAATTCCACCAAATCGGGAACGCTGAACCAGCTCAAATCCTCCGACTGCTATCGTACATCGAACGGCTGGAGCTACAACAATTACGGCATGGGAATCGCAGGCTCAACGCTGGAAGTGGCGTCCGGAAAGACGCTCAACAGCTACGCCAAGGACAAATTCTTCACGCCGCTGGGCATTGACGCTGCTTTCAGCACGGGAAATCTGAGTAACACCAAGCTGATCGCCACGCTTTATTACCCGAATGACAGTGTCGCCAGAAGCGTTGCCAAAGCAAAAGAACTGAAACAGAGAAGCATCGGCGGCAATACGGCCTATTTCGCGGGAGGGCTTACCGTCAGCGCCAAGGATCTCGCGAAACTCACGGCGATTCTGGCCAATGACGGCGTTTACGGCGGTAAGAAATACCTCTCCGCCGCGTCGGTCAAGACAATGGAAACTTCCCAGTGCAGCGCCACCTCGCGCGGGCACACTTTCAAGCAGTGCCTGCCGCTCCGGTACCAGACCGATATCTACGGCCAGAGCAAATTGTATTATCATCTTGGCATCGCTTACGGGACGCTTGCCTATCTGGGTTACAATCCAGACACACGGGACGGCGTTGTTATCATTACCACCGGCGCTTCCCAGTCCTATGACAGCAGAGGCATATGGAATATTTGCGCCGACATCGCAACTTACATGTATAACAACTGATCTTTTTCCCGGCTTTCCTATTCATTGCAAAGGAAAGCCGGGATTTTTGATTTGGTTACAAAAAATAACAAATTAGTTTCGGCAGCTTTACCAATTTTTTATCTTCACGATTTAAAGCGGTGAAATGATTCCGAGAACCATTTTGTGCTATATACATAAAAAGAATTTACAATACGAATTTTTACTTGTCTGCTGTGAAAAGCTATCTGTTAAAAATAAATAAAAGTTATTATATTGATTCGTTTGACAAACGGAAAAAGAGGGGGTATAATAGGCACATCGTTCGGGAGATGCTCCCGGCGGCCGTAAAACAAGGCCTCACCGTTACGGTAGGCTGAGCGGAACGGTAACCTGCTATGAGCGGCGCAAAATGATAAGCGCGGCGTTACAGAAAGTGGAGGAAATGATTTTGGGTAAGAAAGCAGATTTCATAAGGAGCCGCAAGGGTGCGACCATCATTCTTGCTTCCGCTGCCTTGGTCGGCTCAATATTCCTTTCATCGAATCTCTCAGTCGTAAAGGTAACCGACGGCGATCAGACAAACAAGGTCGTCACGGTCAAAAACAGAAGCTCTTTTGAGATTATCAGACAGGCGGGCTTTTCCCTTTCAGGCAATGATGCCTATTCCGTCGACAGCAACGAAGATTCCGTCAAGGCAATCAAAATCATCAGGGCATTTGAAATGAAGGTGGTAGACGGCGGCGAGGAAAAGACGGTTTCCGCCGTCAACGGCACGGTGGGCGAAGCGCTGGAGAATGCCGGCATAGCCCTTCCCGGCAAGGACGACATCATCAGCGTTGATCTCACAGCCGACGCGCAGGAAGACATGACCGTCAGAATCGACCGTGTCAGATATGTCAGCGACACCAAGACCAAGACAATTAAATACAAGACCGTCACCAAGAACGACAAGACGCTGGAAAGCGGCAAGACGAAGGTTTCCGTTGAAGGCGTGAACGGCGAGAAAGAAGTCACCACCACCAAAAAATACGTCAACGGCAAGCTGACCGATACCAAGGTGACGGAGAAGGTCATCAAGAAGGCCGTCAATAAAGTAGTGCTGAAGGGAACCAAAAAGGCGGCAACCGGCAAGACGAATTCCAGCAAGACCAAGGCCAAGGTCAACACCCAGAGCAAGACCCTTACCATCAACGGCAGGGAAGTCAGCTATTCCAAAGTGCTCACCGGTCCCGGCACGGCCTACACCGCCCGCAGAGGCGCCCGCACGGCTACCGGAAAGGCTGTCAAGGTGGGTCTGGTCGCGGTGGATCCCAGAAAGATTCCCTACGGAACCAAGCTATACATCGTTTCGGCGGACGGCAGATACACATACGGCTACGCCGTCGCCGCCGACACCGGCGGAGCGCTCAGAAGCGGCAGAGTGCTTGTGGATCTCTTCTACAACACCGAGCGCGAATGCCGCAACTTCGGCAGACGTCAGGTCAAGATTTACGTGCTCGACTGAGCGGACAGTTCCATATCGGCTCCATGCAATCCAGCGCCGCCCCGCAGTGGTTTTTACCGACTGCGGGGCGGCGTTTTTTGCGCTCCGCAAGAAAATTTACAAAATTCACTTGTGAATTGTTCGATTGATTCAAAATTCACTTGATGAAACCGGAGTTGTGTAGTATAATATCTTCATATGACCCTATACTATATTGTCATTATTGGAAAAGCACCGATTTCTTGCAAAGGAAGGTTTTATGTATGGATAAATTCTGGAAGAACTTCAAAAGCGGCACCGATATCCGCGGCGTGGCTGTGGACGGCGTAGAAGGAGAACCCCTCAACCTCACTGATGAAGTCGTGGGCAAGATGGCCAAGGCGTTCCTGCTCTGGCTGTCCGGCAGAACCGGCAGGAAGCCGGACGGGCTGAAGGTCGCGGTCGGTCACGACAGCCGGATTTCCGCCGGCAGAATCCGTTCGGCGGTGGTGTCCGCCATGACGGAATGCGGCGCGAAGGTGCTGGACTGCGGGCTTTCGTCTACCCCCTCCATGTTTATGATTACGCTGGACAAGCAGCTGGACGGTTCGGTGCAGATCACCGCCAGTCATCACCCTTATCACCGCAACGGACTTAAATTCTTCACTCCCGCAGGAGGTCTGGACGGCTGCGACATCGAGGCTATTCTGGGTTTCTGCGACGCGGATACCTTTCCGGCGCCCGCGGAAGGAGGCAGTTCGGAACGCGTTGACTACATGAAGGAATATTCCGCCCATCTTCGCGACATCATCTGCAAGGGAATCAACGCGGCACATTACGACCGTCCGCTGGAAGGGCTGCATATCGTGGTGGACGCGGGCAACGGCGCGGGCGGTTTCTATGCCTACGACGTGCTGGAACCGCTCGGCGCGGATATTTCGGGCAGCGTCTATCTGGAACCCGACGGCATGTTCCCCCATCACATTCCCAATCCCGAGGACAAGAATGCCATGAAGTCCATCTGCGGCGCCGTTCTGCGTTCCAAAGCCGATCTGGGTGTGATATTCGATACCGATGTGGACAGAGGAGGCGCGGTGGACAGCCTCGGCGCTGAAATCAACCGCAACAGGCTGGTGGCGCTTGCTTCCGCGATTGCGCTGGAGAACTGCCCGGGCGGCACAATTGTAACCGATTCCACCACTTCGGCAGGGCTGAGGAAATTTATCGAGGGAACGCTGGGCGGCGTGCATTACCGCTACCGCAGAGGTTACCGCAACGTCATCAACCGCGCCGTCGAGCTGAATGAACAGGGGATAGAATGCCCCCTTGCCATTGAAACCAGCGGTCACGCCGCCATGAGGGAGAATTACTTTCTCGACGACGGCGCCTACCTTGTCACCATGATTATTATCAAAATGGCGCAGCTCAGAGCAAAGGGCGAATGCCTTGCCATGCTGACAGCCGATCTGGAAGAACCTCTTGAGGAAAGCGAACTTCGCTTTAAGATAAAGGCGGAGGATTTCAGGGAATACGGCAGGCAGGTGCTCCGTGATCTGGAGGAATACGCCGCCGCGCAGGAGAACTGGATTATCGCCGATGACAACCGTGAAGGTCTCCGCGTTTCGTTCGAGGAAGAAGCCGGCTGGTTCCTGCTTCGTCTGAGCGTACACGACCCCATCATGCCGCTGAATCTCGAAAGCATGAAGGAGGGCGGCTGCAAGGCAATCGCCGCTAAGTTGTACAGATTTTTGAAGAAATGCGACGGTCTTGATCTTACCGCCATAGAAAAATTCATCGGCTGACCGAAGGACGGAGAATGTTTTGGACAAAGAGAAGAAAACTATCAATCATAAGAGATTGTTTGACGAGTCTTTGATTAATGAGCTGAACGGGTTTGAAGAGAACGGTGAAAAGGACAAAACCGAATCCGGAGAAACGTTCGTTCCCCCCTCGACAGAGCAGAATAACGGGAAATTATTCATCATACGGGTGGCGGCAGTGGCTGTGGCGGTAGTGGGAATTATCATGCTTGTCAGCGGAATGGTGCTTCACAGGCTGGACGAGGAAAGCCGCAAGACCCCTGCAAAAGCCCAGATGCCGGAGGAATACATCGAGGAATTCTTTACCGGTGAAAATTACGAGCCGGATATCGAAGATTATATCGAGCCGGAGGCGTGAGGAGGTGGAATGAAGTTTGGAAACCAATATGTACCTGAGCACCGTTTCTGAGGGAATCACATTTCGCGCCGTGCGTGAAACACGCTTTAAAAACGCCTGCATCGGGGTGCACTTCTTTTTCCCGCTGAAAAGGGAATTTCTCACGCTGAACGCCATTCTCATTGCCATGCTGCGACGTTCATGTGCCAGATATCCCGAATACAACGAACTTCGCCGCGCACATGCCATGCTTTACGGCGCTGATTCAGACACTTCGGCGGCCATTATCGGCAACTGCCAGATGATTTCGGTGGAAATGGAAATGACCGACGACCGGTTCATTCCCGATGGCGAATGTATTTCGGGAGAATGCGCGGGGCTGCTGAGCGAAATGATTTTCCGTCCGGCAGTTGGCGACGACGGCGGACTGTTCCGGCAGGATGACCTTGATGTGGTTCTGAGAAACGCGGAGGAACGCATCAAGTCGCTCATTATCGACAAAGAATCATACGCTTCTCACCGCTGCTATGAAATTATGTGCGAAGGCGAGGCGGCCGGACTGGAACCCGGAGGCTATCTGGAAGATTTGCCGGGCATCACCCGGGAAGCCCTTGCGCAGGCATGGGAGAGAATGCTCACATCGTCCATGGTGGAGATCATTGTGGTAGGAGGCATGGATTATAAGCCCGTCGAGCGTATATTCAAAAAGGAATTCGGAGCGATAACACGCCGACCGGCACCTTTGCCCACACCTCCCGCCTATAAAGAAGCGGAGACAATCAGGGAAGTCACCGAGAGAGTGGAGGAAAAGCAGAGCAGGATGATCATGGGCTACCGTCTGCCGGTGATTGAGCCGGATGACCGCACCATGGCGGCACGTCTGATGTCGCTGATGTTCGGCGGAGGCACCGCCAGTCTGCTTTTCAAGCATGTGAGAGAAAAACTGAGTCTGTGCTATTACTGTTCTTCGTCCTATGGAAGGACGAGCGGACTGCTGTTTGTCAGAAGCGGCATTGATGAGGTCAATTACAACCAAGCAATTGATGAAATAAAGAAACAGCTTGCGGTAATAGCCGAAAATGCATTCAGCGATGATGAATTCAACGCCGCCCGACTGGTGGCGCTCAGCGCGTATGACAATATCAGCGACTCTGTAAGCTCCATCGAAAGCTGGTACGCCAATCAGTATCTGGACGGCTGTGTGCGCACACCCGCTCAGGCTGCCGAAAGAATGATGGCCGTCACCCGGGAACAGCTTGCGGAATGCGCTTCGCTGGCCCGGCTGGACACGATCTATATGCTTTCGCCGGAGCTGTCCGGACAGAGCGGTGACGAGCGGGAAGGAGGGGAAGAACCTTGAGCGAACTGACCGACAGATTCGATATCCGCTATGACGAGCTGACGAAAGAAACGGTGTATTACACGACGCACCCCACAGGCGTAAAAATCGCAATCTGTCCCAAGCCGGAATTGAAGTCTTCCTACGCGGTTTTCGGGACAAAATACGGATCCATAGACAATGATTTCAGCATTGACGGAGGTGAATTTCTCCGCGTTCCCGACGGACTTGCTCATTATCTGGAACACAAGCTCTTCGAAAACGAGGACTGCGAAGCCTTCGAGAAGTACTCAAAGATCGGCGCCTGTGCCAACGCCTACACAGGATTTGACAAGACCTGCTATCTCTTTTCCTGCACAAGGGAATTTGAGCAGGCTTTCCGCATCCTGCTCGATTTCGTGCAGAATCCCTTCTTTACCGAGGAATCGGTGCGCAAGGAGCAGGGCATTATCGCGCAGGAGATCGACATGTACCGCGACAATCCCGGCTGGCATCTGTTCTTCAACCTGATGAAGTCGATGTACCGTGAACATCCCATCAGGAATGACATTGCCGGCACCGCCGAATCCATCGCACAGATTACGCCGGAACTGCTGTATCAATGCTATGAAGCCTTCTACAATCCCGACAACATGGTGCTGAGTGTAGCCGGCAATGTCGATCCGCTGAAAGTGCTGGAAATGTGCGACGAACTGCTCCTTCCAAAACAAAGGCATGAGATCGTCAGCCGCTGCCCCGAAGACGACGGGACAGTCGCGCAGCCCTATGTGGAGTGCCGGTTTGACGTGCCGATGCCGCTCTTCCAGCTGGGATTCAAGAAAAAATACAGAGAGCTGACCGAACGGGAAAGAGTGCTGATCGGCATCGTAAGATCAGCGGTATTCGGTCCTGTGTCGGATTTCTATACCCGCATGATGAACAAGCAGCTGATCGGTTCCGACTTCGCTCCCGGATTTACCTATCTGAGAGGCGTGTTTGTTTCCTTGTTCCAAGGGATGAGCTGTTCGCCGGAGGCCATTCGCGATGAGATTTTTGAAGAAATTGAAAGGGTGAAGCGGAACGGAATTTCTCCGAGGGTCTTTGAATGCGTGCGGCGCAGCAGCTACGGAGGGCAGATTCTCATGTATAACAACCCCGATGACATAGCTGAAAATCTGCTGGGCGATCTGATGACCGGCACCGATGTATTTAAAGGACTAAAAGCAGCGTCCACCGTAACGGTGGACGAAGGCAATCAGGTGTTCTCGGAGTTGTTTGATATTTCTAACAGTACGCTGTCTGTTGTCAGACCGTGCAAGGAGGCATAATAAATGGAAGTGAGTTTCCCGAAGCTGGGACTTGAATTTGAAATCAACCGCGTGGCGTTCACGCTGTTCGGAATGGATATCTACTGGTATGCCGTGCTGATTATGACAGGCTTTATTCTTGCCGTTCTATACGCGTGGAAAAGCACAAAGACCTTCGACGTGAAGTTTGATCCCCTGATAGACATCGTGCTTGTGGGACTTTTCTGCGGTATTGCCGGCGCGAGAATCTATTATGTCATATTCCGTCTGAACAGCTACAACAGCCTGTGGGATATGATCAATATCCGTGACGGAGGTCTTGCCATTTACGGCGGAGTGATTATGGCATTCCTTTCCGGTCTGATCATGTGCAGATATATCGAAAAGGTTGAAATTCTCCCTGTTTTTGACATTGCCGCCGTCGGGTTCCTCATCGGTCAGTGTATAGGCCGCTGGGGGAATTTCATGAATCAGGAGGCATTCGGCAGTGAAACGAGCCTTCCATGGGGTATGTATAGCGCTCATACCTATTATTACAATACGGTGGACGGCGTTTCACAGAAAGTCGGCCCCACCACGGTACACCCGTGTTTTCTGTATGAATCACTATGGTGTCTTACAGGATTTCTGCTGCTGCATTTCATCAGCAGGAGGTATTATAAATTCAAGGGGCAGATGTTCCTGAGTTATCTGGTCTGGTACGGTCTTGGCAGAGCGTGGATAGAAGGTCTCAGAACCGACAGCCTGTGGCTTGTGGAAGATGTGATCAAGGTGTCTCAGCTTCTGGCGATCGTCTGCGTGCTGGCAGCGGGAGCGCTTCTTTTCATGGGCTGGAATGACATTCCCGTCAGGCTTCCGAGAATCAGACGTGCCCAAAACGGGAAGGGTATTGCCGGACTCGGCTTTGAGGCGGAGGTTTTCGATCTGCCTTTCCAGCCGACAAAACTATGGCTGGTATCTCACCGGGAAGCTACCGAACCGCAGACTTCGCAGGAGACGCCCGAAACCGAAACAGAAACGGTTGAGGAGATTGTTCCGGAGGAATGATAATTCTCATCAATACAAGTGAGGTGATTTACGATGGAGAGCGTTAACAGCGGAGGATATGAATTTGAAACCGACAGAAAAATTTCCGCCGATGACGAAGATGAGGAAATGGCGGCGTTTGAAGCCGAATGCGCCAGACTTCTGGAACAGGAGCACGAGCGTCTGGCGAACGAGGAAAAGGCAGCCGAGATAGCCAAGGCGGCAGAGGTGGCGCACTCTATTGCCAAGCCGGAATCCGAACCGGAGCCGGAACCCAAGCAGGAATCCGAGTCGGCACCTGAGCCGGAACCGGAACCGAAGCCGGAACCCAAGCAGGAACCCGAGCCGGAACCCAAGCAGGAGCCGGAACCCAAGCAGGAGCCGGAACCCAAGCAGGAGCCGGAGCACAAGCAGGAGCCGGAATCCAAGCAGGAGCCGGAACCCAAGCAGGAGCCGGAGCACAAGCAGGAGCCGGAACCCAAGCCGCAACCCGACATTCGGAACGAAACACAGCAGGAAAACCGCAACAGGCATCATGACGAACTTGCCGCCATCATGCAGGCGGAATCAACCGAAACCATTAAGCATGACTTTACCGCGGAGGCAAAAGCGAGAACCGAATATGTCGAAGAACTTGCGTCCGGTGAAACGGACGAGGGAATTCCTGTGTGGCTCAGACTGATTTTTACCGTGCTGCTGCTTCTTCTTGGCGCGACAGGTGTGTATGTAATGGTTTTCTCCGATTATCATTCAGACATTTTTGATCCGCTTTGCTTTGTGGAAATAACAGTTTGTCTGTTGACCGCAGTGGGACTTAACGCGTCACGCATTGCTTTCAGAGTGGGAAAAGAGATCATCATGAGACTGGGAGCGTACTTTCTGTTTGCTTATTATATTATTTTCGCGGCGGATCGTCTGTTCCTCAAAAGACTGTTAGCATACGGCATTGATAAGGATCACGCTCTGGCTTTTGCCAGATCAAACATTGATTCTGATCTGCTCAACGGCCTTGCGGCGATGGGAAACAGAGGAATGCTGGGATGCGCGCTGTTCGTCATTCCGTTTGCATACTTACTTCTCATGCTGTTTAAGCCCTTCCGGAATGTCTTGCTGTATCTGCTGACCATATCTTTTGCATTTGTCGCGGCAAGCCTGCTGCGCATTATCACGCTGTCCGGGCCGTTTGTTCTGGCACAGGGATGCATGACAATTACAGGAGCCGTTGCGGCTTATGTCCTGTTCGTATTTCCGCCGCTGCAAAGGCTGATCAGTGATTGCGGGCTGATTACATGGGAATATGACGACGACGATGACGATTAGTATTTTTATTTTCAGTTTACGGAGATGATTCACATGGCAAAAATAATAGACGGAAAGGCGGTTTCCGCCCGTGTCCGTGCGGAAGTCGCGGCTGAAACGGCTGCACTGAAAGAAAAGGGCATTGTCCCCGGTCTTGCGGTGATCATTGTGGGCGACGATCCCGCTTCCAGAGTCTATGTCAACAACAAAAAGAAAGCCTGCGCGGAAGTCGGATTCCGTTCGGAAGAATTTGCGCTTCCTGCCGATACCGATCAGAGCGAGCTGCTTGCGCTTGTGAAATGCCTGAACGACCGCAGCGACATCAACGGCATTCTCTGTCAGCTTCCGCTTCCCAAGGGCCTCGACGACAAGGCTGTCATCAAGGCGATCGCGCCCGAAAAGGATGTTGACGCTTTCAGTGAGGAAAATGTCGGCAAGATCATGATAGGCAAGTACGATTTCCTTCCCTGTACCCCCGCCGGCGTTATGGAATTGATCAAGGAAAGCGGCGTAGAGGTTGCCGGCAAGGAATGCGTCGTGATAGGCAGAAGCAACATTGTCGGAAAGCCCATGGCGATGCTCCTGCTTCACCAGAACGGCACTGTCACTATCTGCCACAGCCGTACCGCGAATCTTGCGGAGGTCACAAGGCGTGCCGATATCCTTGTGGCCGCTGTAGGCAAGGCGAAATTCGTCACCCCCGACATGGTGAAGGAAGGCGCGGTGGTCATTGATGTGGGAATGAACCGCGATGAGAACGGCAAGCTCTGCGGCGACGTGGACTTCGCCTCGGTAGAGCCGAAATGTTCGGCCATTACGCCCGTCCCCGGCGGCGTCGGCCCCATGACGATTGCCATGCTGATGAAGAATACCCTGAAAGCGGCAAAGCTCCAGAACGGAATCAAATAATTCTTTTTCACAATAACAATATCCCTGTGCGCTTCAGAAGGGAACCGCACAGGGATTCTTTTCGGCGACAAAATACGCAAAAGATTTTACCATTCAGCGTTCCGCTATGGTAATTAGGTAAATTATGACGGCGCGTTCCGAAAAAACTTGACTTTATGCCGGAATTTTTTTATACTGTTATACAATCATTCCAGAAAAAATGAAAGGAAAATCCTCATGCATAAGACGCCTTTTGTCACACTCGAACAGCTCAAGGAGATTGAGAAGACCTATCCGACCCCCTATCACATTTACGATGAAAAGGGCATACGCGAAAACGCCCGCCGCCTGTATAAAGCATTCTCGTGGAATAAAGGCTTCAAGGAATATTTCGCCGTCAAAGCCACTCCGAATCCCTATATCATGAAGATTCTTGCCGAGGAAGGCTGCGGTTCCGACTGTTCCTCCTACACAGAACTGTTGCTCGCGAAATCCATAGGCAATACCGGCAGCGAGATTATGTTTTCCTCCAACACCACTCCCGCGGAGGACTTTGCGCTTGCCCGCAAGCTGGGCGCGATCATCAACCTCGACGATATCACCCATATTGACTTTCTGGAAAAGGTCGCCGGAATACCCGATACTGTCTGCTGCCGTTTCAATCCCGGCGGATATTTCGAGCTGGGAACGGATATCATGGACAACCCCGGCGAAGCCAAGTACGGCATGACCCATGAGCAGATCATCAAAGCGTTCAGGATTCTCATGGAAAAGGGCGTGAAGCACTTCGGCATTCACAGCTTTCTCGCCAGCAACACCGTTACCAACGACTACTACCCCGAACTTGCCCGCCAGCTCTTTGAGCTTGCCGTCGAGCTGAAGGAAAAGACCGGCGCGTCGATCGAATTCATCAATCTTTCGGGCGGCGTGGGAATCGCTTACCGTCCCGGACAGGAGCCGAACGACATTATGGTCATCGGTGAGGGCGTGCGGAAGCAGTATGAGGCGATTCTTACCCCCGCGGGAATGGACAATGTCGCCATCTTCACCGAGCTGGGAAGATTTATGCTGGCCCCCTACGGACATCTGGTGACCAAGGCGATTCACCGCAAGGAAACCTATAAACATTATATCGGCGTGGACGCCTGCGCCTGCAATCTCATGCGTCCGGCCATGTACGGCGCCTATCATTACATTTCGGTCATGGGGAAGGACGAGCACGGCAAGCGCGCTATTTATGACGTGACCGGCTCCCTCTGCGAGAACAACGACAAATTCGCCATCGACCGCGACCTTCCGGTCATCGACATCGGGGATTTTCTCGTGATACACGATACCGGCGCACACGGATTCTCTATGGGCTACAATTACAACGGCAAGCTGCGTTCCGCCGAGCTGCTTCTCTGCGAGGACGGCAGCGTGAAGATGATACGCCGCGCGGAAACGCCCGCGGACTACTTCGCGACCTTCGACTTTGAAGGCGCCACCATCAGGGTGGAAGAATAATCTGATAAAAAACAACCGGTCGGAATGGATTGTGATCATCCATTCCGACCGGTTTTAACTTTTATTTCTTTTTCTTGGCTTTAACTTCGGTGATGCTGTCGCCTTCGACTTTGTAGGTGTATTTTTTGACAGATTTGCCTGTGTCGTAATTCTTCTTGGAATAGGTAACCGTGCCGCTGCCGCTGTCGTCGCCTTTCCACTTTACCGAATAGACGTAACGCACGCCCGATTCGATCTTTTCAAATTCGCCCAGATAAAGACCGTATTCAGGACGGCGTTTGAGCAGCTCGTTGCAGACGTCGTCAGACACGCCGTAATCCGACAGAAGCTTGAAATCTTCTTCGTAATAGCTGCCGACTTTGGCTTCACGGCCTATGGCTTTGAGGTAAGCCGCCGCACAGGAATCGCATTGACCCTGCAGATTATCTCTGATATCATCGTCACTCTGCGCGGAAAGAGCCTTCTTGGCAATCTCGGCGGGGAACATTTTCTTGATGGAGGGCACATTCTCGCTGCCGTCCTCGGCTTCCTGCGCTTCTTTGAAGACGTAACCTCCGTCGGCGCTCTTGCTGAGTTGAATCAGCGTGGGAATGCAGAAAGATCCGGAGTTGTCCACAAACATTCCGTCACGGAAGCCGTAGCCGATAGTGCTGCACAGGGCATATACCTCCACTGTGTCCCCCTTGTCGGTATATCCCAGTGTCAGATGGCCTTCGCCCAGACACTCAGTCTCAAAAAATGCCTCTGAATCTCTGACAGCGGCGTAATGAACCGTCTGACCGTCCATAGAAATATCCGACGCGGATACTCCGTTCATTGCGTAAATGCTCAGCCCGACCGCTTCGTCAAGCTCGTTGGGGATATCGGTGCTGTAGAAAGAAGAAGGTCTGCGAAAAACTGCCGATACGATAATTGCCGCGACAATGGCGACAACGCCGAGGCAGATAAATCCCATTGCGGTTTTTTTGTTGTTAAGCATAGTAATTGACTCCCTTCACCGCCTGTTTATATTCTATTTTACTATACATGAGATGAACTGTCAATATTTTTATGCCATTTTCCGACAAAAAACACGAATCTCCCCCATAGTCCATGTCGGGTCGCAATCCCGAATCAATCAGAAAACCCCCGTAAATCGCCTGAATAGGCGAATTTACGGGGGAATTGAAAATGATATGGGGTTTAACCTCTCTGCTTGAATGTAATGATAGCGCCGCAGTTAGGGGTAGATGTCACGCAGACAACCTCCCAGCCCTGCGCGTACATCTCGTTGGCCTTGTCCTCGATGAGCTTGGCACGCTGAACGGCGTCCTTTGTAAATCCGATTACGACTGTCTTGTACATTGTTGATTCCAACCTTTCTTTTTGATGTTGGCTACAGTATAAAGCCGACAGGTTGAGAAAAGGTTAAGAAAGGGATAGATTAGGGATAAGATTATAAATCTTCAATGTCCGTTTCACCGTAAAGATTTCGTGACCCGTACAAGACACGCACGATTATCACCCTACGATTCATTTCGTCAACAATATAGAAAATGCAGTATTTATTGACAGAAACGATACGCAATTCATCCTTGCCTTTATCCTTTCGGGGAAATCTGCGAAATCGGAAGGGCATTTCATCAAGTGAAAAAATCATTTTATACAGCCGATCCACCTGACCAGCAGCGTTATCCAGAGAGCACAGATTAAAAGCGATGTATCTGTAAATGTCTTCAATGTCGTTTTCCGCCTCAACGGATATTTCAACAGAATACTTCATAAGCCATATTTACCGCGTAAGTCCTCGTAAGCCTTCGCAGCAGGTTTGATTCGCCCGGCTCTGACAGAGGACATTCCTTTTTCAAGCTCTGTGTCAAGTTCTTCTTCGCTGAGGTCGTCCATCGACAACGGTTTGCCGCAGGGAAGCTTTACATCAAAAGGAATTCCTCCCTGAAGCACAATCTGCTTGTAAAACATAGTGATAGCGTATGACGCGGGAATTCCCAGCGCGGAGAGAATCTGCTCCGCCTGCTCTTTCAGATTAGGTTCAATACTTGCGCTTACAGTTGAGGATTTTACAGCCATGATAATACCTCCGTTTCCTACCCTGTATTATACACAAAAAAACGGGTGAAATCAATAATTCCCCAGAAATTTAAAATAGCTCATCTCGGTGCTGAGGGAACAGATCAGGGCGCAGACCCTTTCGTCGTGGACATTTCCGTTGAAGTCGAGGTAGAAGCGGTACTGGAAATTCTGCCCCTTGAGCGGGCGGGATTCTATCTTGGAAATATTCATGCCGTTGGCGGCAAATCTCGACAGCACGCGGTAAAGGCTGCCCGTGCGGTGGGGAAGGGTGAAGGTCAGGCTGATTTTGTCGGCACCGTCGCGTATCACCATGTGCTTGGAAATGATGATGAAGCGCGTCTGGTTGCCGTCGATGTCCTGAATACCCTCCTCCAGCACGTCCAGCCCGAACTGCTTGCCCGCGACGCTGGATGCAATCGCCGCCTTGGTCGGGTCGTTCCAGCGGGCGACATTCTTTGCCGCGACCGCGTTGTTGCTGTATTCGTTGGTGTTGAAGCCGTGGGTCTGGGTGTATCTCGCGCACTGGGCAAGCGCCTGCGGATGGGCGTAGACCTCGGTGATGTCCTCGATTTTGGCTCCCTTGGGCGCAAGAAGACAGTGATTGATGGCAACGTCGGTCTCGCCGACGATATAGAAGCCGTGCCGGGTCAGCAGGTCGTAAACGTCGTTGACCGCCCCGGCGGTGGTGTTTTCCAGCGGCAGCACGCCGAAATCGGCGTATTCCTCCGTCACCGCTTCAAACACATCCTGAAACTTCGGCAGGAAGATCGGTTCGGTGTCCTCCCCGAAGAACTGCTTCGCGGCGAGGTGGGAATACGCTCCCGCGGCTCCCTGGCAGGCGATTTTCGAGCCCTTGATGATCCTGCCTGCGGTCATGAATTTCTTGCGCAGTTTGCCGTCGTCGCCGTAGAGCAGCATCTGCTGATAGGTGGAGCTGATGTCGATGATGGTCGCCATCAGCGTTCGGGCACCGCCGCCGAATTCGCCCCCTTCGCGTTCCACACGCTCCAGAATTTCACGCTCCCTGTCCGGCTGGAAGATCGGCGCGCCTGTGCGTTTCTTGACCGCTGCTACCTTCTCGGCGACATGCATTCTGCGCACAAAGAGGTCGAGAAGCTGCCGGTCTATGTCGTCAATTTCCTTCCGGACGTCCGAAAGGTCGAAATCCTCGGGTAATGCGGGAAGATTGGAACTGTTGGAAAAACTCATAACTTGCCCACCTCCTTCATCAGGTCGGCAAGTCCGATCGCGACAGCCGATTCAATGGCGGGAAGGGCGCGGGGAACGATACAGGGGTCGTGTCTGCCGCCAACGGTGAGAATGGCGTCGCGCTGTTCCTTGAGGTCGATGGTGTGCTGCTCCTGCGAAATGGAAGGCGTCGGCTTGATTGCTGCGCGGAGTATGATGGGCATGCCGTCGGTAATGCCGCCCAGAATGCCGCCGCAGACGTTGCGGGTGGTGATGACGCGGTTGCCGGAAAGGGTGAAGGGGTCGTTGGACTCGCTGCCCCTCATGCGGGCCACGTCGAATCCCGCGCCGAATTCCACCCCCTTGACCGCCGGAACGCCGAACACGATGGAGGACAGCACATTTTCCACGCCGCCGAACATGGGCGAACCGACTCCCGCCGGAACGCCGACCGCGGCGATCTCCACAATGCCGCCGACGCTGTCCCGCTCCGAACGCGCCTCGTCAATCCTGCGCCGCATGCCGCGCTCGGCTTCGGGACGGTTGAGGGCGAAGAATTTTTCCTGTAAGGCAAGAAGCTGGTCGGCATTGACCGCTACCGGGTCAAAGGGGTCGTCGTACATATTGCCGATGGCGAAGATATGCCCGCCGACCGTCACGCCGCGCCGTTCCAGAATCTGACGGCAGACAGCGCCGGCGAAGGTGAGCGGCGCGGTGAGTCTGCCGCTGAAATGACCGCCGCCGCGCACATCGTTGTAGCCGTTGTAGCGCACCGCGCCGGTGTAATCGGCATGTCCCGGACGGGGCAGCCGCTGGAGCTTGTCGTAATCCACCGAGCGGGTGTTGGAATTTTCAATCACCGCGCATAGCGGAGCGCCGGTGGTGGTGTCTCCCAGAATACCGGAGCAGACCTCCGGCATGTCCTCCTCCTTGCGTGGAGTGGAAGTTGAATCGTTGCCGGGCGCGCGGCGGTTCATCTGGAACTGAATCTCGTCAAAATCCAGCTTTTCGCCCGCCGGCAGACCGTCGATCACGACCCCTATTCCTATTCCGTGGCTCTCGCCGAATATGGAAATCTTTATGTTATTGCCCCATGTCGATGACATTTGCTTTACCTCCAAGAGAATTATATACTTCAAAGAATGACGGATAGCTCTTGCTGACGCTGTGCGGTGTGGTAATGGTCACCTCTCCGTCGGCGCAGAGCGCTCCGATGGCAGCCGACATCACGATCCGATGGTCGCGGAATCCGTCCACAACGCCGCCGGTGAATTTTTCAATGCCCTCGATGATCAGTCCGTCGTCCGTGACCTGTGCCTTGCCGCCGAGTGAATGGATCATCGCGGCGGTGGAAGTCAGGCGGTCGCTTTCTTTGATGCGCAGCCGTTCGGCGTGGTCGATGATTGTCGTCCCTTCACAAAGCGCCGCACATACCGCCAGACAGGGAACAAGGTCGGGAATCTGTCCGGCATTGATGTGCTGGGCAAGCCTTTTGCCGGCACGCACATGGATTTCTGTTCCGTCAATATCAATCTCCGCGCCGAAATTTCTGAATAATTCAACCGCCGCCTTGTCCCCCTGCGCGGAATCCAGACGCAGTCCCCGAAGAGTCAGTTCGCTGCCCATAGCGCCGGCAGCGAGAAAGAATCCCGCCTGCGACCAGTCGCCTTCTACGGTATAATCCCTCGCGGAATAATGCTGACCGCCCGGAATGAACCAGCCGCTTTCGTCCGGAATGACCTTCACGCCGAAGTCCGCCATGCAACGGATTGTCATATCGACATACGCCGACGATTGCAGCGGCGTGGTAAGTCGGAGAAAACTGTCGCCGTCGCAGAGCGGCAGCGCCATGAGCATTCCGGTGATGAACTGGGAACTGATATTGCCCGGTATTTCGTATTTACCGGACTGCAATTTTCCCTTGCAGACCAGCGGGAGTCCGCTTTGTGAAAAACATTCCACGCCCGCCTGCGGAAGAAGATCACTGTAAAGCCCGATCGGACGTGTGACGAGCGTGCCTTCTCCTATGAAGCGCCCGTTGATGCCGGCGGCGCAGGCAATGGGAATGATGAACCGCAGCGTCGAGCCGGATTCAATGCAGTTAATATCCGTCGGCTCGTTGTCGGCGCTGCCGAATCGTCCGCCGATACCGTCGATGGCAAGCGTATCGCCCGAAAGATCAGCCTTTGCGCCGAGAGCGGTAACCGCGTTGAGGGTGGCCTTCATGTCGTTGGAAAGCTCGATGGGGGAGAGGACGCTCCTTCCGTCCGCCAGTGCCGCGCAGAGCATGGCCCGGTGCGCCGCGCTCTTGGAAGGAGGAATTTTTACTGTACCCCTCAGAATGCCCCCGCCGGGAATTTTGCAGACTAAATTACTCATTGGTTCATTCCTTTCCGGACGAAGTCAAGGAGATCGGCGCATCTGATTTTGTGTACGAAGGAATTTCCGATTTCCCTGAGCAGCACGATGTTCATGTACTCGCCGCGTCGCTTCTTATCCAGCATAGCGGCGTCGCATATCATTTCGGGAGAAAAACCGCAGCCTGTCGGCATACCGCATTTTTTCAGTACCGCTCCGATTCTTCCCGAAGTTCCGATAGCAGATAATCCTGCCGCTTCTCCGGCTCTCGCCATAATCAGCATACCGATGCCCACCGCCTCGCCATGGGCAATGCCGGTGTAATGGGCGCATTTCTCGATGGCGTGACCGACGGTGTGCCCGAAGTTGAGTAGCATCCGCTCGCCCGATTCCTTCTCGTCGCGCTCGACCACGCCGGCTTTGATTTCAATGGAACGGGCGGTGAGTTCTTCGATTTGATGCATGTCGGTGCCGTGTTCTTCGATCAATTCAAAGAGATCTGCCGATTTAATGCAGCCGTGCTTGATGATCTCCCCGAAGCCGTCGGTGACGTATCTGGGCGGAAGTGTATAAAGCGTATCCGCGTCGGCGAGCACCAAGCAGGGCTGGTGAAAGCTGCCCACCAGATTCTTGCCGCAATCGAGGTCGATGCCGGTCTTGCCGCCGACAGAGGAATCATTTTGTGAAAGCACCGTGGTGGGAATCTGCACGAAGGAAATGCCGCGCAGGTAGGTTGCCGCCGCGAATCCGCACATATCCCCCGTCACGCCGCCGCCAAGCGCCACCGCGAAGTCGCTGCGGCTGAGTTCCGCCTGCGTGAAGGCTTCATACATTCCCACAATGGCGGGAAGTTTTTTATGTTCCTCGCCCGCGGGAAATATATTGACAGATACTTTGTACCCGGCTGCCTCCAGTGATTGTTTCACCGTGTCGGCATAAAGCGGCGCCACATTGCTGTCGGATACAATGACACACCGTGACGCTTTCGGCAGGATTTTTTTGACCAGCCCTCCGCATTTACTCAAAATTCCCCGTTCAATGATCACGTCATACGGCTTCCCCGTGTTGACGTGAATGGTATGTGAAAATGTTGAAGAAATCATTCGCCCAGTTCCTCCTTGACCATGCGGCCTCTGCCCAGAATAGTTTCCAGCGTTTCGCGGTCGCCGGCCTTGATCGCGTCGCACATTTCGGTGATGTTTTTGATGAGAAGATCAAGCTCCTGCGTCAGCGCGTCGGCATTCTGAAGGAAAAGCTCCGCCCAGAGGTGCTCATTCAGCCGCGCGACGCGGGAAACGTCGCGGTAGCTGCCGGCGGAGAATCCCCTGTGATGCAGGCATTGCGGACTCTGCACATAGGCATTCGCCAGCACATGCGGCAGCTGGGAAGTGAAGGCGATCATGCGGTCGTGCTCCTCCGGAGAGCAGACCACCTGCATGCCGAAGCCGATCTGCGCTGCGAAGCCTTTCAGCCATTCCACCTGCTCGGAAGAAGAATCGCCGGTCGGGGTGATAATGAAACTGGCCCCCTTGAAGAGCGCCGCTTCGCTGTTGGCGTAACCGCTTTTTTCCTTACCTGCCATGGGATGCGCGCCGACGAACACGAACCCGTATTTTTCCGCGATAGGGGGCATATGTCGGCAGATATAGCGCTTGATGCCCGACACGTCGATGACCAGCGCACCTTTTTTTACCCTGTTACCGATTTCCTCCATGTATTCCACGGCTTCTTCAGGGTAAAGACCCAGAATGATCATATCCGCCTGTCCGATATTGTCATCGGTCAGTTCCTCATGCACAGCGCCGTCCGCGATGGCTTGCAGCAGCGTCGCGCGTGTGCGGTTGCGAGCCATAATATGACAATCTGTATGTGCTGTAATCGCCTTTGCCATCGAACCGCCGATCAGTCCAAGCCCGATAATGGCTATGTTTTTTATCTCAGTCATGTATTTTCGCCCCTTGCAAATGGCTTTTGCTAAAAATGTATGTTACCTTTTATATTATCAAATTACAGCGGTATTGTCAAGACACTTTCATACACTAATGTGTATGAAGCGCCATTGTTTCAATGCAATGAATGAAAAAAATAGGAAATAAAAAAAATAGTATAGAAAAGCATATCGTTTGTTGACATTATTACTGTATGTGGTATAATTAATATGAGGGGATTTTGGGTTTTACGGGTATTTTCACTATCTATGCCCCTTTCCTTCCTTCCACAAGCCTGCAAAACAACCCAACGTATTTGAACGGAGGATTATTCGGATATGAATATTCATGTTATCGGCACGGTAAACGGCGAGGTCAACGAGGGTATGAGAAATATCGCTACTCACATTTCCCACGCCTTTGAGAAAGAACACACTGTCATCTATTCCGGATTGAGACAGCTTCCCAAGATTATCTTTGACTCGAAGAAAGCGGACGTTACCCTGATCTTCGCTTGGGCTGACAAGCGGATTTATGATCTGGTCAAGGCTGTTTCCACCATCTGTCCCCATATCTGGGTCGTGCTGGTTCAGAAGCCTGCCGGAGAATTTCTCGCCCTTGCCCGCGAAAACCCGCTGGAATGCAGCTATCTTTACATATTCGACGATGATGTGAAGGAATTGACTGTCGCGGAAGGTCGGGCGCTCAGAAGATTTTCCGTAGGCATCAACACCGACAAATTCCTTCCGCCCAAGGGCGTTGACACCAAGGAACTGAAAGAAAAGTACGGCTTTGATCCCGTGCAGCCCCTTGTGCTGCATGTCGGGCATTGTTCCGGCGGCAGAGGGCTGGAGGATTTTCTCTGTATCAAGGGAGCGCAGCGTCTGATCATCGCCAGCGGCATGTTCGAGGACGAACAGCTTGTCAAGAGGCTGGAAGAGGACGGCGTTACCGTTATGTCGGGCTATCTCGATAACGTCGAGGAGATTTTCCAGATGGCGGATGCTTACCTTTTCCCGACCCGCAGCACGCAGAACGTCATTTCCATTCCCCTGTCAGTCATGGAAGCGCTGGCCTGCGGGGTGCCGGTTATCGGCTACTCTTCTTTTGAAAACCTCGGAGGAATAGGCTGTGCTGACGGCGCTGTGACATTTATTGATTCCCCTGACGAAATAGACAGGGTTCTTCCCTCTGTCATGGCGAAGAAATCCCGGACTTCCATGCTTCACAGCGTCGGTTCATGGAGCGACACTGCCGCCGAAATACTGAGAATCATTTCCGAAGAAGGTTAAGACGATGAAAAAGAGTAAAATGTTGGCGGCGGCCATGGCTTCGATCGCGTTGACCGGCTCGCTTGGTTCGTGCGCCTTCAATGCCTGCGAGAATGTGGAACCGGACGTATACGGCCCGCCGCAGCCCTATGAAGACCCGGTGGAGGAGCCGGAATCGGCCGAAGAGCCAGCACCGTCGGGGGAATATGACCCCATATATAACATGCAGCCCGGAGTGTACGGCCCGCCCGAAACAATGGAAGGCACGAAAGGGTAAGGGAACATCCGGAGATCGTAAATGCACTTGGCATTCACTGAATTAAGGAGGACGATAGAATATGAAAAAAAGCAGAATACTTGCAGCCGCCATGGCTTCGGTCATGCTGACCGGAGCGCTTGCATCATGCGGCCAAGATGAGGAATTCGAATCTGAAAACAACACAAATGTATGCGTATACGGCCCACCGCCCGCATACAGTGATGACAGGGAAGACAATACCGCTGACGGACGGGAATTTTTCGAGACAAGTTCGGCGGATGAAGCGCAGGCAGACGCTTCACAGGGTGACTGAACATGAACCCTATTGAAGTTAAAACCCGTCACATGCGGCAGCTGGCCGCCTACCGGAAGGGTATTCTTGCTTCCCCTCCGCTGAAGAATCTCTTTCTGGAACTGACCCTGCGCTGCAATGAGCGGTGCATTCACTGCGGCAGCCGGTGCGGCGAGCACGACGATGTGCCGGAGCTTTCGCCTGAACAGTACCGGAAGATTCTCGACGATGTGAAACGCGACTTCGGCACCGCGCAGGTTGAACTGGATATTACAGGCGGTGAACCGCTGCTGCGGAAGGATTTCTACGACATCATGGGCTACGCCCATAAGCTGGGATTCCGCTGGGGAATGACCAGCAATGCTACGCTCATCGACGATACCGCCGCGCACAGGCTCTACGAAGGCGGGATGAAGACCATTTCGGTGAGCATTGACGGTCTGGAACAGACACACGACAGCCTTCGCGGCATGAAGGGGGCTTTTTCCCGCGCCATGAAGGGCGTCAATGCCCTGATCCGTCACGGCGGCTTTCAGCATATCCAGATCACGACGGTGGTCAATCACCGGAATTTTCCCGAATTGCCGGAGTTATTTGCTGTTCTTCGGGATATTGATATTGACTCATGGCGGGTCATCAATATCGAGCCGATCGGCAGGGCGCTGGATACCCCCGATCTCATGCTGACCGGGGACGAATACCGGCGCCTGTTCGACTTCATCCGGGAGAAGCGCATGGAAGGCTATCCCCTGACCTACGGGTGCAGCCATTTTCTCGGCGCGGAATATGAACGGCAGGTGCGCGACTGGTATTTTTTGTGCAATGCGGGCATTTACACTGCGAGTATCGCTTCCAACGGGGACATTCTCGCCTGTCTGGACATCGAGCGGCGTCCGGAACTGGTGCAGGGCAATATCCTGCGTGACAGCCTGAAGGAAGTCTGGGAGCGGGAATTCAAAATCTTCCGTCACGATCTCAGCGACCTCAGCGAAACCTGCCGCGCCTGCGACCAATGCGAATTCTGCCACGGCGGAGCGCATCACAGCTGGGACTACGATCGCAACCGGCAGCGGGTGTGCTTCAAGGATATATTATTCTGACACAGAAAAGGAGACAACACTTTGAGAGGAGAAAAACTCTTTAAAAACACGGTGGTAGGCGTGCTTTCGCAGGGCATGGCCGCTTTGACCGGCGCTGTGGTGCATCTCTTCTTTATCAAGTACATGATAAAGGAATATCTCGGCGCCAAAACCCTCTTTTCCAATATACTGGATTTTCTGTCGCTGGCGGAGCTTGGCATCGGTCTGGTGCTGGTCTACAGCATGTATCAGCCCCTTGCCGAAAAGAACGAGCGCAAGCTGATTGCCCTCACCCGGTTTTACCGTAAGGCCTACAACCTGATCGCCGCGATGGTCTTTTGCTCCGGGCTTTGTCTGATGCCCTTCCTTTCCTTTTTCATCAACAACATGGAGGATGTTCCGCACGCGCATCTGATCTTCTTTCTGTATCTGGTCAGCTCGGCGTCGTCCTACCTCTTTGTGTATAAGCAATCCATTCTCAACGCCGACCAGCGGATCTATATCACCCATCTGTTCAGCATGGCGTTTTCCGTCATTCAATGTGTGCTACAGATCGCGGTGCTGGTCAGCGGCAGCAGGTACCGGTTTTTTTATTACCTCATCGTGCAGACGGTGCTTGTCGTATTCAAGAATTTCCTGCTCACCCGGAAGGCGGAAAGGCTGTATCCCTTCCTGAAAAGCAAAGAGAAAATCCTGCTCACCAAGGACGAGAAAAAGGCCATCTACAAGAACGTCTTCGCCATGTTCAATCACCGGGTAGGCGCGGTGGTGCTTGGTTCCACCGACAATCTGCTGATTTCAAAATTCATCGGCATTGTCTACTGCGGATTCTACGGCAATTTCAAGATGATCGTCAACCTGATGACCGCCTTCATCAGCCAGTTCTTCAACGCCATGCTGTCCAGCATCGGCAATATGAATGCGCTGGAATCGAAGGAAACGGTCTATAAGACCTTCAAATACCTGCATTTTCTCAGCTTCTGGCTGTATACCTTCTCCACCGTAGCCTTTATCGAGCTGGCCAATCCCGTTCTGATGAAGGTACTCACTCTCATGGGCGTGGAGGACGTGCAGGCCTACGGCTTCACCTATCCCACTATCCTCATGATCGGACTGAACTTTTATGTCATCGGCATCCGCAAGGTGCCGCTTACCTTCAAGGAGGCTATGGGACTGCTGTGGTATGACCGCTACAAACCCATCGTGGAGGCGGTCATCAATGTCGTGGTTTCCATTGCCGCCATACAAAGCATGGGCATTGCCGGCATTTTCTTCGGCACGATATTCAGCATGGTAGCCACCTCGCTCTGGGTGGAACCGCTGGTGCTCTTCCGTCACGGGCTGAAACGCTCCATGAAGGAATTCTGGGGGAAGGAATGCGTCTACATCGCCTTTTCAGGCGGCATGATCGCCCTCACCCATTATGCTGACCTTAAGCTGGTGGACGAAGCCCTCCGGCTTACCGGATGGCCTGAAATTCTAGTCAAGCTGGGCGTCTGCCTTGTTCTTCCCAACGCGCTGACTGCCCTCTGCTTCTTCTGGATGAAGGATTTCCGTGAGCTGTTCGGAGCGATCGGACACATCGTCTTCAAAAAGAGCAGGCCAGTTCCCGTTGAAGCCGCGGAATAAGCATTTCGAGGAATTTTGAGACTTTCCCTGAATGAACCGAACAGAATAATAAAACCGACAAAACGCAGTAAATTTATAATTGCGTAACATTTTTCTTTTGCGGATATTGTAAAATCTTACTATGTATGCTATACTGGATATGTTGTATCAACGCATACATGAGATGGCATATCCGCAATTTTCATTTTTGCTGTTTATTTTCTTTTTTCACGGAAGGACGGTTACAATTTACCATGGGCATTATAAAAAAGATATTCGGAAGCTATTCCGAACGCGAAATAAAACGTGTGCAGCCCATCTGCGATCAGGTGCTGGAACTTGAAAAGAAGTACGCGCCCATGTCGGACAGCGAACTTCGCGGCCAGACGCAGATTCTGAAGGACAGACTTGCCGCGGGTGAAACGCTCGACGACATTCTGCCCGACGCTTACGCGGTATGCCGTGAAGCCGGCTGGCGCGTGCTGGGAATGAAGCACTTCCCTGTGCAGGTCATCGGCGGCATTATCCTGCATCAGGGACGTATCGCCGAAATGAAGACCGGTGAAGGCAAGACGCTTGTCGCCACTCTCCCGTCATACCTCAACGCGCTGGCCGGCAAGGGCGTTCACGTCGTCACGGTCAACGACTATCTCGCCAAGCGCGACAGCGAATGGATGGGCAAGATTCACCGTTTCCTCGGACTGAGCGTCGGTCTGATCCTGCACGACATGAAGAACGACGAGCGCCGCGCTTCCTACGCCTGCGATATTACCTACGGCACCAACAACGAGCTGGGCTTCGACTACCTGCGCGACAACATGGTCATCTACAAGGAGCAGAAGGTGCAGCGCGGTCACAACTTCGCGGTGGTGGATGAAGTGGACTCCATTCTCATCGACGAGGCGAGAACGCCTCTGATCATTTCCGGTCAGGGTGACAAGTCCACCGCTCTCTACAATACCGTCAACGACTTTGCCAAGAAGCTCTCCTTCGTGAAGATCACCGAGGTGGACGAGAAGGAAGAGCATGACGACAAGTACGGCGACGCCGATTACATCGTGGACGAAAAGGCAAAGACCGCCACACTGACCCCCAAGGGCGTGGCCAGAGCGGAAAAGGTATTCGGCGTGGAGAACCTGATGGACAACACCAATGAATCCATCACCCTGCTGCACCATATCAATCAGGCGATCAAGGCGTACGGCGTCATGACCCGCGACGTGGACTACGTCGTGCAGGACGAAAAGGTGCTCATCGTCGATGAATTCACCGGCCGTATCATGTACGGCAGACGTTACAACGAGGGACTTCATCAGGCCATTGAAGCCAAGGAAGGCGTGAAGGTGGAACGTGAATCCAAAACACTTGCCTCCATCACCTTCCAGAATTACTTCCGTCTTTACAAGAAGCTGTCCGGCATGACCGGTACCGCTCTCACAGAGGAAACGGAATTCAACGAAATTTATAAGCTGGACTGCGTGGAAATTCCCACCAACAAGCCCTGCATCCGCAATGATCTGCCCGACCGTATCTATTCCACTGAACGCGGTAAATATCACGCTGTCATCGACCGTATTCTCGAATCCCATGAAAAAGGGCAGCCGGTGCTGGTGGGTACCATCTCCATCGACAAGTCCGAAATGCTGAGCGACGCCCTCAAGCGCCGGGGCATCAAGCATTCCGTCCTGAACGCGAAGTATCACGAGCGCGAAGCCGAGATCGTCGCGCAGGCCGGCAAGTACGGCGCGGTCACCATCGCCACCAACATGGCGGGCCGCGGCACCGACATTCTGCTGGGCGGCAACCCGGAATTCATGGCCAAGAGCGAAATGCGCAAGCTGGGCTATGACGAGGAATTGATCGAGGAATCCACCGCCTACAGCGACACCGAGGACGAAGCTATCATTGAAGCCCGCGCGAAATTTTCCGAGCTGAATGCCAAATACAAGAAGATCACCGACGAGGAAGGCGACAAGGTGCGCGAAGCCGGCGGTCTGGTCATTATCGGCACCGAGCGCCACGAATCCAGACGTATCGACAACCAGCTGCGCGGACGTTCCGGCCGTCAGGGCGACCCCGGCGAAAGCCAGTTCTATCTCTCCCTCGAGGACGACCTCATGAGAATTTTCGGCGGCGACCGTCTCCAGAGCATGATGAATACCCTCAAGATCGACGAGGATATGCCCATCGAGGCGAGAATGGTTTCCCGCTCCATCGAAAGCGCACAGGCCAAGGTGGAAGGCAGAAACTTCTCCATCCGCAAGAACGTCCTCCGCTTCGACGACGTTATGAATCGCCAGCGTGAGGTCATCTATACCGAACGCGATAAGGTGCTCAATGGCGAGAATATGCGCGACAACATCATCAAGATGATCGACGATTCCATCACTGACAATGTCAATCTCTACCTGAATGCCGACGAAAAGGACAACTGGAATTTTGAAGGTCTGCGCCAGACATACATCAATCTTCTCACCACCGAGGAGGATTTCAACTACTCCCTTCAGGAGCTTGACACCCTCGACAAGCAGGACATCACCGACGAGCTGATCAAGAGAGCGCACGACCTTTATGAGAAGCGTGAAAAGGAATTCGGCGACAAGATTGCCCGCGAGCTTGACCGTGTGGTCATGCTGCGGGTGGTGGACACCCTCTGGATGGATCACATCGACGCGATGGAGGAACTGAAACAGGGTATCGGACTGCGTTCCTACGGTCAGACCGACCCGGCCGTCGCCTATACCAAGGAAGGCTTCGACATGTTCGACGAGATGATCGCCCAGATCAAGGAGGACACCGCCCGCGGGATTCTCACCGTGCAGATCAGACGCGCCGAGGAACCCAAGCGCGAGCAGATTCAGAAGCCGATGGAGCCTGACGCCGACGCGGAAGTCATGCCCAAGAGAGCCGGACGCAAGATCGGCCGCAATTCCCCCTGTCCCTGCGGCAGCGGCAAGAAGTACAAGCAGTGCTGCGGCAAGGGCAAATAATGGCTTTTGCGTGATTCTATATCAACAGGAGTGAAAATGAAAAAAAATAACAGATTCCGTCTCAGACTGGCGGTCAATGTCTTTCTACTGGCGGGGACGCTGTTCGCTTTTTATCTGATGTATTTCAGGAATGAAGGCTTGCTTCTTGCCAAGGGAATTGCCGCGTTCAAATATTTCACAGTGCTGTCGAATTTCTTCGGCGGCGTTATGGCAGCGGTGTGGCTGGTGTCTGCGGCCGTCGGCAGAGGAAAGATTCCTCGCGCTGTAACGCTTCTGAAATTCACTGCGGCGGTCTGTCTCGGACTGACCTTCTTAACCGTCATGGTTTTTCTTGGCCAGCTTTACGGATATATCGCCATGCTCCGGAATGCCAATCTCTGGTTTCATCTGCTGATACCGGTTGCGGCCATGGGGGAGATTATCTTTTTCAACGATCAGAAGCTGAGCCTGAAAAACTGCGCGGGGGCAATGATTCCCATGCTTGCGTATGCCTTCTATTATCTCCTCTACAACCTGATCATGGGCAGGGATGAAAATCCGCTGCGTTACGACTGGTACGGCTTTCTGCTGTGGGGCTGGGGCATTGGATGCTGCATTTTAGCGGTCATTTGTGTGGCGACATTCCTCATAGGGGCTGTGCTGCTGTTTTTCAATAACGTCGTGAGAAAAAATAAATAAAAAATGATGCCCTGCGTCACTTCGTATCTGATACGGAATGCGCAGGGCATCTGTCTGGTTGTGTTTTTATTTTACAAGCGTTTCCACTATCTCGCCGATATAGATGATGTGGTAGTCCTTTGTCGGGTAATTGGCGGAGTCAAGCTCCGGATACTGAATGCCCTCGGGATTGATCTCCCCTACATAAATCTTTTTGCAGATCAGCACAGTGCCGGCTTCCTCAAAATAAGGAGCCTGTCTGTCGTTGCAGAGGGTGAGGCCGGAGCCGGCCATCTTATCCTCCTCCCTGCCGCTTACTCTGCCGCAATAGACCAATTGCCTGCGGAATTCTTCAGGCAAAAAGCTCAGGGAGAAGAATTCTCCTGCGTCGATGAATTCCTTTGTGTATCTCTGGGGTCGGACATAGCAGGTGACGACATTTTTATTCCACAGCACGCCTGCACCGCCCCAGCTGGCGGTCATGGTGTTGGCCTTGCGGGAATCGCCGGCAGTGATAAGCATCCAGCGGTCGCCGATTTCCTTGAAGGGATTGAAGTCAAGTTCTTTTGGGTCGATCTGATGAAACATTGATGAAGCATCCTTTCCGTAGAGTAATAGTAGAATAATATGAATTGATATCACCGTTTATGCGTTATGCGCGGCTATCCAAAAAAGCGCTTCGCTGTCAGTGCAATGGAAGATCTCATGCACGGCGGCGAAGCACTTGGGTTCAGGGATTAATAGTAGCTGTAATTGGACGGAATGGACAGGTTGCTGAAATCGCGTGTAGCGGAACCGAACTTGTCAAAAGCAGCCTGATTGAAGCTGACAGACTTATCACTCTCTGCCTTGGCAATGAGATCCTTGACAAAGTCGTTATATTTATATTGGATAAGTATGCTGTCGCGGTATGTCTTGATGCCTGCGTCGTTGTAGTCAATCTTTTGCTTCTGAAGAAGAACAATTGCGGAATCGGTTTCCAGGAATGTCAGCTGACCTTCTTTAAGACTCAGGACTTTCTGGCCGTCCTCGTCAGCGGCGTTCCAGGCACAGGTATATTTTGTGGAGCCGCTCTTGTAGCTGGTGGCGTTTTCCTGAAATTCCTTGCACTTGTCGGCGAACTTGATCTTGCCGCTCTCTGCCTGCTTCTTGATCTTTTCGTACTGCTTCTTGATCTTTGCTTTTTCGGTATCACTCATCATAGAACCGTCGTCTTTATAGTAATACTGCTGAATGTAGCTGATAGTGGCGTAATTGTCCTTGATGTACTGTTTCAGTTCCTTATCCGTAACGGGCTCTGTGCCGTCTTTACCGTAGATAGCGTTGAAGAGTTTGTTCTGAAGCGTCAGATTTTTGTAATACTCGGTAATGGAGCTTTGAGCGATTCCGTTCTTTTCATAGACTTCCTTGTCGGTTTCATATTCCTTTTTCGCGCTTGATTCGGCAGCGGCAATTTCATCCTCGGTAAGTTCCTGTTCCATCTCCTTGGCAAGAATACAGGCGCCGGTGTAGGCCTTGACCGTCTTGAGCGCTTCGGTGTCGAGGTATTCGGTGGCATTCTTGTCGGAATCCGATACCTTGATCGTCTGTTCATCAAGCTTGGAAGATGTGGTGAGAAGTCCGCTCTGCGCGTTGGTGCGGAAATTGACCGCCTGGGTGTATATGTAGAGACCGATCGGAACAGTGGTATCCTTGCCTATTTTAGCCGCCCAGCTGACGTCTGTGCCGCAGGATGTCAGAGAAAGCGCCAGAGAGATCGCTGCCACTGTGGCAGCAGCCTTTTTCATAAATCTCATTTAGAAACCATACCCTTCGCATATTAATTAGATAAATGATAAACATGAACATTTCTGCAAATTCTACGTGTAAAACACTCATCTGCAACGGCCTTTATTATACACCTCCGATTTGAATTTGTCTACAGTTTTTGGGGAATATTCATCTTATATTTAAATATTGTTATCAATTTGCCGGATGTCTTTCATTTTTTTTTAAAAATCTCTTGACATTTGCTATAAAATAAATTATAGTATTAGCTAGTGCTGATTGAAAAAAAGGCAAAAGCGACGCGGTTTTCCGTGTCGGTGATCAAGGATTCACCCCTTTGGGGCGGTATTAACAGGAGGTGTATTTGCATGGCAAAGTGTGATTTTTGTGGTAAGGAAGTATCCTTCGGCATCAAGGTATCCCATTCACACAGAAGAAGCAACAGAGCATGGAAGCCCAACGTAAGACGCGTGAAAGCTATCGTTGACGGAACTCCCAAGAGAGTGCACGCATGTACCCGCTGCCTGCGTTCGGGCAAGGTCACAAGAGCTGTCTGATACTTTAAATTCTTCACATTATACCCACTGTACGGTGCTTGTTTTGGCAGTACGGTGGGTGTTTTGTTTTTTTTGATACGATCAATCAAAGGAGCGAGAAATATATGGCAGGAAGTCAGAAGCAGAAGTTTCTCATGCTGCTAAAAATTCTCTATGAAAGAACCGATGAAAATCATCCCCTCAGCGCACCGCAATTGATAGAACTTCTCGCCGAAAAGGGCATATCCTGCGAGCGGAAGGCGATTTATCGGGATATCGAATCACTTGTCGGTTTCGGTTTTGATATTATGCAATCGGCAGCTCCTCAGGGGTATTTCTGGGGCGGCAGGCTTTTTGAGATGCCGGAACTGAGAATGCTGGTGGATTCCATCAAGTCGTCTGAATTTATTACCGAAAAAAAGACCGGTGAGATGATTGAAAAGCTCCAGCACCTTACCAGCGTCTATCAGGCGAAGGAATTGGAGCGGGTCAAGGGAATAACGGATCGCCCGAAGAACCGGAATGAAGGAATTTTCTACAACATTGACAGTCTGCATTACGCCATTCAGAGCAAGCGCAAGGTTCATTTTTCCTATTACAGGCATGTCATACGCAACGGGAAGATTGTCCCTCAAAAAAATCATGAATTCACTGTCAGTCCTTATGCGCTGATATGGGACGACGGCAAATATTATCTTGTCGCCAACTATGAAAAATACGACAACTTTTCACACTACCGTCTGGACCGCATCAGGCAGGTGGAAATTCTGTCGGATGCGTCCCGCCCGCTGAATGAATTCAGTAAATACAGCGGGATTTTTGACGAAGACGATTATCTCAGCGGGGTATTCGGAATGTACGCGGGAAACAGTGAGGACTATGTTTATCTCAGATGCAGTACCGGCTGTCTGGAACATCTGATAGACCGCTTCGGAAATGAAATCGTCTGTGAAGAATACGGAGATGATTTTTTTACCGTTCGCATCAAAGCGTCGATTAACGACGGTCTGGTAAGCTGGATTCTTGCACAGCGCGGCGGTGTATCGGTAATCTATCCACCTGAGCTTGCCGAAAGAGTCAAAGGAACACTGGAAGGGATGTTGGGTCAATACCGGAAATAATATAAGAAATAATATAATTTACAATTTGCTATTGTATTTTGAATGTGTAAATGATACAATATAAACATTTCAAGAATAATAAATGGAACTGAAGGCGAGATAGTATGCTCTTTGAGATAAAGCGCGAAATGATACGCGTATTAATGCTGGTATCCCTTTTCTGTGCATTGATGTTAACTTCCTGTGAAATAAAGACCTACAACATGACAGACCCGGGAAAGCCGTCAGATACCTTCACCGCCTTTTACAGCGCGGTTCTGGAAGGCGACGACGCTGCCGCCAATCAGCTGCTATATAATTATTCATGGAATTCCTACATGCCGAAGGGCTATCAGAACAGTGATTCCTACACAGTCAATGGAATCATTATCAGCGGCTCGGATGCGGCCGTGATGAATTGCCTGATGGAAAGCCGCAGCTGCCGCGTTGTCAGCGAAAGCGACTATACAAAGGACGACCTGAACGCCTTTGTGACGGTGGAGTACACATCCTTTGATTTATCCGGATTTCAGCAGGAACTTGCCGCCAGAGCAAAAAAGGAAGTCAAAGAAAAACAGTACCATGGCAAGGTATTTAAAGATGAAAAGGATACAAAGGAAATCATAGAGACTATCAAAGCCAAGCTGCTGAAAGATCCTCAGCCGTTCTGCAAGACGCAAAAATACAGAATCGAGCTTATCAGTGTAAAAGGCAAATGGAAAGTCAATATGACCGAGGAGTTTTATAAAGCGCTTTCCGGATATCCGAACTGAAGAAGGGGATATTTCATGAACAATTCCGTGATCAAGGGCATAGTGTTATTTCTGATTCTGATTGTTTTTTGCTTTGCAACCGTCTTTTTAGTGCCGTCATCCGATAAGATTATGCAGTCTTCCGAAACCGCGCTGAGCCAGAAGAAACTGTATATGGATATGGCTCAGTCGGTTATACGAATGAATGAAAATGTCAATAATGAAATATTTGACATGCCTAAATTTTATACGCTGCCCCTTGACCTTTCACCTGCGCCGAAACCTGATCCTTCCAAATTTACGGAAGACAGCTACAGCGACGATACCATTACCGTAAAATGCTGGCGTGAGAGAATCGAAGTGAATAACCGAACCGTCACGGCCAATTTTGCCGATGTTACCATCGTACACCCCACACAGCTTCGGACGGCCTTTGCCGGAGGAACCTACGGCACCACCAAACGGACGCACGCTTCAAAAATGGCAGCCGCCAATAACGCGGTACTTGCCGTCAACGCGGATTTTTACAACTGCCGAACGGAAGGCCTGATCATTCGTCAGGGTACCGTTTACAGAAAGAAGCCTTTCGGGATAGACACGCTGTTCATCGATTCAAACGGTGATCTCAGCGTGATGAAGGATTATCTGGCAGTCAATACGCAATATTACGTAAAGCATGAAATATATCAGACTGTGGTTTTCGGCCCGGTAATCGTGGAAGACGGGAAGGCCGTCAAGAAGCTCGAAAAGTTCAACAGCATTGCCTGCGGCCCCCGTGCCAAAAATCCCCGCACGGCAATCGGCCAGCTTGGCAGGCTGCATTACCTGATATGTGCGATCGATGGCCGTTCGGAGATTTCGTCCGGCGTTACCACCAACGAACTGGCTGTGATCATGGCGGATAAGAAGTGCCGGATTGCTTACAATCTCGACGGAGGACAGTCTACAACGATGGTATTTAACAACAAGCTGTATAATGTGGTATCCGACGGAGGGGAACGGACTATGACTGACATATTGTACTTTGCCACTTCGATGCCTGAGTCAGAATGGAATAAGTAGGCTCTGCCGGATGGAGGTTTCTGAATGTCAGACAACATAGTGTTTTTGGAGTACGGTAGCTTTTCCGTATATTGGTATGGGTTGTTTATCGCGGCAGCGGTGTTTCTCGCCGCAGTGTCCTTTTCGGTTTTCAGAAAGCTGCAGGGCAACGGTTTCCTGAACGGACTGGCAGTCGCTCTGGCCTGTATGCCGGCCGCTCTGATTTTCGGAAGGATCTATTACTGCTGGTTTGCCAGAGCCTCCTTTGCGGGGGGAATTGCTGACTGCGCGGATATTTCGAAAGGCGGATATGCGTTATTCGGCGCCTTGACAGGGGTACTTGCAGTGATGGCGGTTTATTCCGCCGTTTTCCGGAAACCGCTGCTTCCGCTGCTTGACGCCGCGGCGCCTTCGGTTGCTCTTGGGGTTGCCATCGGAAGATTTTCAAGCATTGTCAGCGGTGACGATATAGGCTTTGAGCTGTCCGTGAAGGACGCTTCCTCTCTTCCGTTTGCCGTTTGGTCAGAGGGAGATCATTCGTGGATACTGTGGGTCGGTTTTTTTGAAGGGGCGTTTGCTGTTGCGGCGTTTATTTTTTCAATAACTCTGTTTTTTCTAAAATATCTCGGCAAAAAGCCGGGAATCAGGAGCGGTGGATGCACTCTATCTTTTATGCTTGTTTACGGCTATTCACAGGCTATATTGGAAAGTATGCGCAATGATTCGCTCTTTATGGTTACGCTGGGATTTGTTCGTATCAGTCAGATCATAAGCATTGTCATGGCACTGACCGCTACGGTCATCATTTCGGTCAATCTCTGCCGTATCAGCAAACCGATTCGGATTCAGTATGCCATCTGGGGCATATCCGCCATGGCTCTTGCGGCGGCGGTATACTGCGAATTCGAGATGAATGCGCTTGTTATGGTGCAGAATTATGTAATAATGGGTATTTCGCTGTTCTTTCTGCTGGGTGCTTCGCTGTATTTGTATTGTTACTTGGTAAGTATCAGCAAGTCGCTGCCGGAGAAGGAAACAGAACGGAATATTCACACAACGCAGACAAGAGACAGACAGACCACGGGCTTCAATGAAGTCAGGCCTACCGGAAACAGTCAGACCGCAGGCTTCAATGAAGTCAGGCCTACCGGAAACAGACAGACCGCAGGTTTCAATGAAGTCAGGCCTACCGGAAACAGACAGACCGCAGGTTTCAATGAAGTCAGGCCTACCGGAAACAGACAGACCGCAGGCTTCAATGAAGTCAGGCCTACCGGAAACAGACAGACCACGGGCTTCAATGAAGTCAGGCCTACCGGAAACAGTCAGACCGCAGGTTTCAATGATGATTTGAATGACGATCTCAACGATGGTTTTGACGAAAATCTGTATGACGGCTTTGATGAAAATCTGGATGACGACGATTATGATGAGCATTCCGATGAGTATTACGATGAATATTATGATGAATATTACGGGGATTATTACGACGGTTATTATGATGATTACGATGATTACGATGATTACGATGATTACGATGATTATGATGATTACGATGATTACGATGATTACGGATATCGGATGGCAGTTGACCGTCGAATGAGAATGAATCCCGACTATCGCTCAAATTACTACAGAACAGACGACAGGATGGAACGGAGCCGTCGCAGAGATACCGGTTATGCCCGTGACGACCGGCGCTATGACTATAGAGAACCGTATTATCATAGGGGAGAGGAAAGGCGAGCGGCACCTGATCGGAATGATTCCGGATACTATGCTCCCTTACCCAATACGGGAAGAGCGCCCGGGAATTCCCGTGGCAGAGGTAACAGATCAGGCAGATAGTAATATAATAAGAAAACCAGCCCTGAAGTGAGATGCATGCAGGGCTGGTTTTTTGTGCGTATTTGGATGTTGAAAAAAGGATGAAGGAAATGAGTCTATTCTCTGCCGTTGATAAGGGGAGTGAGCTTTTTGTATACGGCGATGGTGATGACGGCGCTTACCATGCCCTTGATGAAAGTAAATGGCATGTTGAAGATGATCAGGCAATCCCACAGCGTCCTGACGGAGGGATTAATGGCCTGATACATCCCGATAATGGCTTCCATAGGCATAAAAGCTGTATATATCGGATACACCACGTAATAATTGCTGAAAATACTGAGCAATGCCATCATGGCGGCTCCTACAATGCTGCCTATGACTGCGCCGCTGAATTTCGGACGTATTTTGTAGATGATTCCGGCGGGAACTACAAAGAATACACCCAGAATGAAGTTGGAAAGCTCGCCCACCCCACCGGTTGTCGTTGAAAAGAGATTGACCAGATTTTTGATCAGGCATACCAATGCACCGTAGAGCGGCCCCATGGACAGGGCGGCAATCAGCGCGGGAAGCTCGGAAAGATCCATTTTAATAAAGGACGGCATGAGCGGCACATTGAAGCTGAAAAACATCAGTACCGACGACAGCGCCGACAGAATAGCTGTCATAACGATGCGGCGCGTGTGGTTGATACGCTTCTGGGACTGGGTTTCGATTTTCTTTGTCTTTTTCATGAAACAACAACACCTTTCTTTTGACGGACTGTCTGCGCAAAGAAAAGCCCTGCGAAACTTTCCGGTCTCGCAGGGCGTAACATATGCAGGTGTTTGCCGCTTTTTTCTGCCTTATAATAATAAGCGGTTTGGCTTGCACATATCTTCTTTCATCCGGACTCCTGCTGTCGAATCATCGACAGCATTACCGTCGGTTTCGGAATCGCACCGAATCAGCTTTCGCGCGCGGACTAACACATTACGCTCTGTGCGTAACAGGTATTACCGCCGGTGAGGAATTTCACCTCGCCCTGAAGACAGTTCAATTGAATTTTCAACCTTATTGTAACTCATTGACAAACATTTGTCAATAGGCTGCGAACATTTTTTTATTTCTTTGCGCCTTTGTTGTCTTCGGTTATCTCAAAGACTTCGCCGGTTGAATAGATGGGCGGCTTATTCGCGGGCTGTTCCGTCAGCACAGCCGGTTTGTCAGGAATATTCTGATGGGACGGCTGTTTGGGCGGGATTGATGTTTTATGCTGCTCGGTCAGCACTGCGGGCATGTCCGGAATATTCTGCCGTTCGGGCTGCTTTTGCTGCGGCTTGGGCTGAGCAGGCTGCTGTTTGGGCTGAACAGGCTGCGGCTTTGGCTGAACGGGCTGCTGTTTGGGCTGAGCAAGCTGCTGTTTGGGCTGAGCAGGCTGCGGTTTGGGCTGAACGGGCTGCGGCTTGGGCTGAGCGGGCTGCGGCTTGGGCTGAGCGGGCTGCGGTTTGGGCTGAGCGGGCTGCGGTTTGGGCTGAGCGGGCTGCGGTTTGGGCTGAACAGACTGCGGTTTGGGCTGAGCAGGCTGGGGTTTGGGCTGAGCAGGCTGGGGTTTGGGCTGAGCCGGCTGTGAATTTGGCTGAGCGGGCTGGGGCTTAGGCTGAACAGGCTGGGGTTTGGGCTGAGCCGGCTGCACTGCATCTGATTCGGTCTGAAGATTCTTTATTTCTCCGTCCTCAATAATCATTACAGGTTCTTCTTCAGGTGAATTTTGCTCAGTGATTCCGTCTTTGAATTCGAGACTGCCATAGGACTCATTGCCGCCTGATTCTTCTCCGAAATCGTCCACATGATGGGGTGATTCGTCCGGCAAAGAATTCATTTCATCGATATATTGGCCAAGAACCGGCACATATTCTCTCAGCAGAGGATAGACTGCTTTTTTTCTCAGATACCACAGCACCAGAAGCAGTATTCCGGCGAGGCTGAGAATAATTCCAAGGGGGAATCCTGATGTGGAATAATCCATCGCAACAGTATGATTGCCGGGTGAGAGGTATACGCCAAGGAGAGCATCCCCGATACGGATGATATCAGCGGGTTTGCCGTCCACGGTCACTTTCCAACCGTCGCTGTAGGGAATGGAAGTAAACATGACACAGTTGTCAGAGGCGGAAATGGTTCCCTTGAAGTGGCCGTCACCGTACTCGGTAATGTTCCACTGATTCTGCCCCAGCGCACTGATAGCCGCGTTAAGAGCCTCTGTGTTCATTTCGGCGATAAATATATTGCCGCTGCAAGTGGAATCGGCATTGACCGTAACGCGTACTTCGGTATTTTCAGAGAGCCTGCCCATATCGATAATATAAGGCTCATATGGGGTTACATTCCAATTGGAACTGCCCACATTGACATTAATGGAAGACGCGGCGCGGCAGTCAACATAAATATAGCACTGTGCCTTGTTTTCGATTGTGTGAAGCGCTGTGAATGAACCGGAATCCCCTTCCGATTCAGCGTAGAAATAGGAACCTGTTATTTCCACATTCATTCCGTCAGCGCTTTCTACTTCCGGTTCGAGCATGTTGTAGACCGGAGCGCCGTTCACAGCGTACTCCACAAATTTATTCTGAACCTCAAAGGGGTTTTCATATCTTTCGGAATTATTGGTGCTCCAGTAAATGATGTCGTTATCCACTGTAAAACCGCGGGAGAGGGCAAGTGAATTTTCATATATATATCTGTAGCTTCCTGTGCTGTCAGAGAGCTGATCGACATAAGTGAGCTGTGCGTGCTTTCTCAGCTCATGGTTGAACACGACATATTTCAGATTGAGAATGGAGTCCACAAGCGGTACATAACTATTGTAGATATAGCTGTTTACGCCGTTGATGGCAAATCCCAACTTACCCATGAGAGTAGTGGTGGCTTTGGGATTGCTGGAAGCAAACACCGTAAGTCCCGGATACCCGTAAAGAGCGTTGTCGTTGCAGGTCTTGCGGGGAAGTATTTCCATGCGGCTGCCGTCCTTGTTGTATTTTCCGACAAGTTTTACCGCCGCCTTGTTGATATCGTAATCCTCCACAAAAGCCGCGCGATCGGTAAATACTTCGTTATCATTGAGCTGATGAATCATTTCTACCGAATTCGCAGACACTTCGAAGAAGCAAAGCGCAAGAGCAACTGTGATAGCTGTTCCCTTTGCGGCGTATTTCCCTACAGGGAACGCGCCGAATAGGATGGCGTATGCACCGGCGAGCGCAAGGCTGTACCAGATCACTGTATATCCGCCGTTATTCCCGAATTTCTGTTCGATAATGATCATGGCGGCAAAGAGAGCAAAAGCTCTGAATAGTTCTTCGCGGCTGATGGTTTCAATTCTGTCGAGTGTCAAAGCCGCTATGGACAGCAATGTAAAGCACACCAGGAAGGAATTTCTGTAGGGAAGATCATTTGGAAAATGAAAACCGTGGAAGGCGAAATTCGTCCAGTTGTTTGCCATAAGCATGACCAGCAGACCAAGCAATCCGCCAAAGCAGACGCGGGTACGGAGTCTGATTCTGCGGCAGGTGATAAAGACCGCTGCCAAAAACACCGCAAGCACAGAGCAATAGACGTTAGGCAGATTGTCTCCGCGCTCTGTAGGGGTATTGCCATAGAGGGTGCGGGAGAAAATATCCCAGAATTCAAAATTACTTGTTACAGCGCGTGCGAATTTATCTTCCGCCCCCGATGTTTCGCGCAAAGAAATAGCCGTTGGAATCAGAATCCACATGGAGAGCATGCCGCCGACGGCAGATGTCCAGACGAAGCGCATGAAATTTTTAAGATAGGCGGTGGCTTTCCTGTCCGGCGACAGACCGGAGTAACGTCCGTTGTTTTCAAATGTGCGCATTGCGTACCACAGCACGAGAAAAATGCAGATCATGTAACCGATGTAGTAGTTGGTTGTGACCGCCATACCGAGTGTAATGCAGTAGAGCAGGGGACTCTTGCCGTTCATCACCTTTTCAAGTCCGTAAACGATCAGCGGCAAAAGAACAAGACAATCAAGCCACATAACGTCCCAGGAATAAGCAATGAAGTATGCATTCAGCGCATAAGCGACAGAAAGAGCCACCGTTCCGTAATCATCTTTTTTAAAGACGCCGCGGCAGAAAATCGCAAATGTCGCTCCGGCCGTCGTAATTTTCAGTATTTCTATCAGAGCGATGGCTTCGGTCAGATTACCTCTGGGAAAAATAAGCGCAATGATGTTGTACGGGCTGCAAAGGTAATAGGCTATCAGAGGCAGAAATCCGCTCCCCATACCTATGTTGTCAGAATATGTGACCGAACCGAATGAAAATGCTTTTTCGCGCATCAAGGAGAAAAAAGCAGAGTATTGATGATGCATGTCGATGATCATGACTGACTCTTCGCCAAAGGGATAGATTCCAAGGGCGGTGTAGCAAATGATTATCCCGCAGAATGAGAGAAGAGCGGACATCCAGATATGATAATGCTTAATACCTGGTTTTCCGCCGTCAAACATAGCATGGCAAACGATCAGCGCGAGTATTCCGGCCGCTATAGCCGAAGTCAGACTGAACCATGCCGAACCTTTATGAACGGTGCAGGAAATGTAAGTTATCAGCATGATCATGAAGAATGACAGAATATACTTGAGCATAGAAACGAATGTTTCCACTCCGTTCTGCTGATCATGAATTGGGGGTGGCGTTTGTTGTTCCATAATTAATTCCTTTCTGAAGAAATAATATTATTTCTATTATAACACAAGGAATAGCTATTTACAAGAAGATTAGACATGGTTTTTTCTCCGACCGGGAATTTTTTTATTGACAATTTTGAAAAACCGTGATATAATCAAATAGCTCTGAGCAAATCAACCACTAAACAGTATATTTCACACAAAACGAGGTGTAACTCAGCTTGGTAGAGTGCCTGGTTTGGGACCAGGATGCCGCAGGTTCAAGTCCTGTCACCTCGACCAACAGCGCGGCTCAAGCCGCTAAGTGAAGAGTGAATGGTGAATAGTGAATAGAGAATAACGTAAGGAGATAACCTCCGCCGCGCTGCCCAACTATTCACTATTCACCATTCTTTATTCACTATTCACTGAACTACAATTTAAGGAGATGCCCGATCTATGTCAAGCAGTATCCTTCTTGAAAAATCACTGAAATTTGCGTCGCGGATCATTAAGCTGAACCAGTATCTGAATAAACAAAAGCACGAAACTATCATCTCCAAACAAATCATCCGAAGCGGCACTTCCATCGGTGCAAACGCCAATGAAGCCGCATACGGAAACAGCAAGGCTGATTTTATAGCCAAAATGCAGATTGCCCTCAAAGAAACAGCCGAAACCGAGTACTGGCTGCGATTGCTGGTGATGTCGGAATACATCACCGAAGCAGAAGGCGATTCGCTTATCAACGATTGCCTTGAAATCAAGCGTATTCTGGTTGCAACGCTTAACACAGCCAAGCAGAACAATAAGTAGTTGGCATCTTTTTTGTTCAGCACTTCCACGCACATTCATGGTTTTTCTGTGGATGTGCTTTTTTATTTTTCTGAATAGCTATTGACAGCGATGTATAATTATATTATAATATGGTAAGAATATTGCTACAATGAATGAAATGGAGGGGCATTTTATGAATATTCGTCCGTCTGCCGCCATCAGACAAAACTACAATGAAATAGCTGAAATGTGCCGAAAAACATCTGAACCGGTTTTTCTGACAAAAAATGGCGAAGGCGATTTGGTAGTCATGGATATTGAAACCTTCAATCGCAGAGAAAAAATGCTTCATCTTAGAGAAGAGCTTCTCGCTGTCGAAGAAGATAGACTGCATGGCGTCAGGGGATATACTGTGGATGAAGTTGCCGCTATGATGAACAGTGTGATTGAGGAGGCGGCACAAAATGGAGCCGAATAAATATCGTGTCGAAGTATCCCAAAAGGCTGCACAAATGCTGGTTTCACACGCAGCCTTTTTGGCGCAAGTCAGCGTGAATGCCGCCAAGCGGCTTACGGTTTCATTTCAAGAGGCTGCCAATTCTCTCGAAATCATGCCGCAAAGATGCTCATGGTTAAAAGGCGAGCATATTCCTAAAAATGCTTATCGGTTTCTGCTTTTTGAAAAACGCTATATGCTGATTTTCCAGATCGCTGATAATACCGTTTATATTGATTACGTTGTTGATTGTCGACAGGATTACAGTTGGTTGATAAAGTGATTTGTTCTGATTTATTAAAAGTGCAACTATAACCCTTGCGCATCTTTTTTGTTCAACCCTGCCAGAATAGGTGAACAAAAAAGATGCAGCCGCAAAAAACTCCGAATTTTCGGGGTTTTTTCGCGTTTTAGGGGCAAAAATTATAAAGGTTATACCGTAGATGCATTTGGCTCATTTTGCCCTTCTTTACGGAATCGAACCCCTGAAGCATCCTTTTTCGAGCCTTGCATCCCCCCCTATTTCAAGAAAATTCAATACCCAACCAATCAAGCGTGCAGGTAGAAAATCTGTGCGCTTTTTTGTAGATAAGCAACAAAGCCGATTGTTTTGAAGAAGGACGTCTGATCAGCGTCCGACAGAAAAAACAGTCGGCTTTTTTTGTTTGCTAACGAAAATTTTAGGAGAGTGATTATCAAATGAGATTCAAAAGCCAGCAGCACAAGTCCACATTCAAGAAAGCCATATAATCGACGAGGCCTACCGGTTCCTCAGTAATCCCACTGCCATCGAGTATATCCGCAACTGCATGAAGCGGGTGCGGAGGAAATATCTTGCGAGAGAGATGATTTTCTGCGCGATTCCCGTGCAGTTCGGGCAATTCCTCTTTTTTTGCTTAGCCCTTCCATTGATAGAAAGATCGTTTTGTAGTGAATTTATCGCTAAAATGCGGTCTTTTTTCCTATTAACAATTATTAAAAAAGTGATATACTATAAATGTACAGAAACATGTACAATTTATTGAACATCAAAAGAGGGGATAACGTTGCCGGCAGTTAATTATTCTACCATCAGGAACAACCTGAAAGACTATTGCGATAAAGTAACAGATGAAAGTGAAACCGTGATTGTCACAAGAAAACATGAGAAAAATGTTGTCATCATGAGTTTAGAACAATACAACAGCATGATGAAGGCTCTCAGAAATTCTGAATATCTTGCTAAGATCGACAGAGCATATGAGCAGTTGGAAAGCGGTCAGGGGCATTCACATGATCTGATTGAGGTTGACGCCGATGAATAAAGTATGGAGTGATATTGCTTGGGATGAATATCTATATTGGCAACAGACCGACAGGAAAATTGCAAAGAAAATCAATGAACTGATCAAGGATATTGACCGAAACGGTCTATCCAAGGGTACAAGTCAGGAACCTCTAAAATACCGAAAGGGATGGAGCAGACATAATGATCATGGTAACAGACTGGTTTATAATATTGTTGACGGAAATCTTTGGATTATTTCTTGTAGAGGACATGACTTCGATGATCGCCTTACCACCACCGAAGTGACAATTGAAGCGGCACCCACTACCACAACCACTACCACAACCACCACCACAACCACACCCACTACCACAACCACAACTACCACAACCACCACCACCACTTCTGCGACATCTGCCACCACGACAACCGCCGCAGCCCATGACGATCAGGACAACACGGTCTATTATGATCTCGAAGTGGTTGACAACGACGATCTGGATGAGAATTCTATTGACGATATTGACAGAGCGGATTATTCTGAATTCTTAAAAGCAAATGTCGGAGGCAATGTAGTGGATCTGCACTCGATCAAGGGCATTCACCTGACGGTCGGCAATATCGAAAAGAACAAGAAAAAGACGGTTCTTGAAGCGATTGCTCATTACAATGAAACCTTTGACACCGATACAAATGACATTGCTCTTTACGACATCGACCTGACAGACGGCACGCACCAGCATATTAAGCTCGTGAACGGTATCATCGCCATCCGCATCAAGTACCCCGACAATCTCGCCCGTCAGTCAGAAAAATACGATTTCCATCTCTATCATCAGAAGAATGACGGCACGATTGAAGAAATCCCGCTGATTATTAAATCCAACGGCTTGTGGTTCTACGCAAGTGATTTCAGTCCCTACGTGCTGTATTGGCATGAGAAATCTGCCGGGTCACCAACCACAGGCGAATCAGCAGTGGGCATCTGGATTACTTCCGTACTTGCAATACTCTCATTTGCGGCAGCCGGAGCAATCTTCTACAGAAAGAGAAGAATGGCTGCGTAAGTTCCTTTCTATGTATCTCTTTTAGCTTTATCCTGTCACAACACACCGGCTGAGCGAATGAACCTATTTGCCCAGCCGGTGTGATTTCTTAGATTCACTTTTGATCACAGAGAAAATCAATCCGTTCATAAAGAAACCATAAAGAATCCGCAAAACGCTTGCATTTTTGATTTTCCGTGGTATAATGAGAAGCAAGGAAAGGGAATCGCCTTTCTGTGTATATTGATAATTTCATACAGCAGCGCAGACAGCGGTTACTTCATGGATCGAATTTTATGCGTTATAGATTTCCATTCTATCTGTTCACCGGAACGTCAGAGTCTTTATGGAATATAAAGCCGGTTCGCCCGAACAACTTTTGGAATTATTTAAGTGTCTCTACAACTTAATATTTTAATTTTTTTTGTACCGCTGCCGCCCATTCTCTGTGTGTAATTATACCACTGATCCATTCGCCGCCGGGAATGAACATCCCGGCGGTTTCATACCCATCATTTCATTAAGGAGCTGAGAATTATGGCAAAATTCAATCAGAAAAACACCGACAAGACCCAAAACCGCCAAGGCTTTCCCGCCTACCGCATGGAACTGAAGGAGCGTCTTGTCACAGCCGTACTCACAACGATGTTCGGCGAGCCGAAATTCCACGGCTCCACCGATACCGACATCGTCAGGCTGGCGACACAATGCGCCGCGACCGACCCGGCATTCCTCTGTAAGCTGGCCTGTTACGCCCGCAACAATAACAACCTCCGTTCGGTCAGCCATGTGCTGTGCTGTGTCATCGCCCGCGAAGCGCATGAATTCACCCGCCGGACGGTGCGGAATATCGTTGTCCGGCCGGACGACATCACGGAAATTCTCGCCTGCTACAAGCAGATGTACGGCAAGCCCTTCCCCAACGCCCTCAAGCGTGAAATCGCGCAGGTGATTCAGCGCTTCGACGAGTACCAGCTTGCCAAATACAACCGTTCCGGCGCCGTCAAAATCCGCGACGTGCTGCGGATTACCCACCCCGTTCCCAAGGACGCGCAGACCGAAGCGCTCTTCCGCAAGGTGCTGGACGATACCCTTGCCACGCCCTATACATGGGAGACGGAACTCTCCCGGAAGGGCAACACCAAGGAAGTCTGGGATGAGCTGATTGCCTCCGGCAAGGTGGGCTACATGGCGCTGCTGCGCAACCTGCGCAATATCGTCCGCAGCGGAGCGAATATTACCCCCGTGCTGCACACCCTTTCCGACCCGGAGCAGGTGAAGAAGAGCCGCCAGCTGCCCTTCCGCTTCTACAGCGCCTACCTCACCCTTTTGGGCGAGAATATCCTGAGCGCCAACATTCACCGCGCTCTTGAAAAGGCGCTGGAGGTGTCGGTGGAAAATATGGAGCAGATTCCCGGCAGGACGCTGATTGCTATCGACGTGTCCGGCTCCATGGGCAGCCGCGTTTCCGCAAAAAGCGAAGTGCGCTGCTGCGATATCGCCTCCCTGCTCGGTGCCATGGCAAGCCGGATCTGCGATGACGCGACGGTCTGTTATTTCGACGAGGCAGGCTCGTGGTCTTCCTTCGATCATTCAGGCTACACCGTCAGGCATTACGGCAAGTACGACTCCATTCTGGAAATCTGCAAAAACAGCCGCTTCTACGGCGGCGGCACACAGATGGATCTTCCCATGGTCTTCGCCCTGCAAGCAGACGGCAGCCGCGACATAAAGCCCTTCGACCGCGTCATCTATTTCAGCGACAACGAATGCAATTCCTACTCCCGCGGATTCAGCCAGACCGTGCAGAGCATGGTGAACGAATACCGTGAGAAGTACAACAGGAATTTCTGGGTGCACGGCGTGGATTTGCAGGGCTACGGCACACAGCAGTTCCATGGCGACCGGTTCAACCTCATCGCCGGCTGGAGCGAGAGCGTGCTTCCCTTCATTCTTCTCGCTGAAAAGGGCATCGGCACACTGGTGGACGCTATCGAGGACTATACCATATAGAGGACTATACCATATAAATATAATATATATAAAATATATAAAATAGAAAGAAAAAGGCGGAGCCGTCAGAAAAACGGTTTCCGCCTTTTTGGTTGCTTTTGAAAAAATGCAGAGAGAAATCATTCCTTATGCATGGTAAGGCTTTCCAGCTTCCAGATGCCCTTCTTGCGCACGAAGGTGATATCGCTGGCGGCCAGTTTGTATTTCTTGCGGCATTCCTCGGTATGTAACGCGTTGACAATCAGCTTGGAAGCGTCGTCGATGAAATACTGGCTCTTGTCCCTGACGGTGCGTTCCCTTGCCCCGACGATAAAGCACAGCGCCCCGTCGCGTTCGCCGAAGTACTGGCTGAATTGGTCAACCGCTTTCGCGCCGGATTTTTTCCTGACGAACTTTTTGAATTCATAATAGGATTTGAACCGCTTGTCGCTGATTTTATATTGCAATTCACCGTCTGCCTGCGTGCAGACGATTTCGCCGTTTTCGTCGGTTTCGATCTGAATGCCCTTGAAGATGCTCTTACTGCCGAAGCTGATGATTTCCGCGTCGGGATCTTCCTCGCCGGAAGCCGCGCTGTCGGCCGCCTTGCGCTCGTAGGTGCCGACGGCGTAGGTCTGCTGTGCCGACGCGGTTTCCGCGCTTTCCGCCGCCGTGCCTTCCGCCGCATTCTCCTTCCTGCCGTCGCCGCAGCCGCAGACGGTCAGCGCCGTGAAGACGGCAAGACAAAACGCCAAGATCCTCCTATATTTCATAAAAATCACTCACTCCCATAAAGCGAATTTATATCAATATAATTATATTACTATATCGGAAAAAATAAAGCGTTTTACGAAAGGTGTAACTATTTGTAAATGAGGATAAACAAAGTTGTAACTATTTTACATGTTCATTACAAAAATATATAATAATTAAACAAAATTCTATCGAATATCATGCAAAACTCCGTAATAGGGGACTCACCTGATGGCGTTGATTCTTCTGCCGGTGAATTTCACATTGAAGAGCTTTCCGCTGAGATTGATCTTGAAGCGCTCGTACCGTTCGGCATAGCCGGCGTTGACCAGCTCCACCGAGAGACAGCCGCGCTTGCTGACGAATTTGTAGATGTTGTACTCGCCGTCGCGGTAGGCGAAGTCGGTGCCGTTGTCCTGATAGTGGAGGTATTCGCCGTCGCCGCCGTAGACCACCAGATCGAGGCAGTCCACCTTCTTCTCGCCGACGTAATTCATCACCGGCCACATGGGAAGCACGGCGCCCTCGCGTACATAGATGGGACAGGTGTCGAGCGGAGCCTCGCGGAGAATGCGCGTGCCGCCGGGGAATTTCTCTCCGGTGTGGAAGTCGTACCAGTTGCAGCCCTTCGGCAGGTAGACGTCGCGGCTGACCCTGCCCTGATCGACAACCGGCGCCACCATCAGCCACTGTCCCACCATGAACTGATCGTTGATTTCCAGCACATTCTTGTCCTTCTGGAATTCCAGCACGAGCGGGCGGAATACAGGAAGTCCGGTGCTTTCGGTCTCGTGGAAGCAGTCGTAGAGATAGGGAATCAGCCTGTAGCGCAGCCGGATGTACTTGCGGCAGATGTCCAGCGTCTGCCCGTCAAACGCCCACGGCTCCTGATGGCGGGTGCCCTTGGCGGCGTGATTGCGGAAAAGGGGCGTGAAACAGCCCACCTGCGTCCAGCGGCAGAGCAGTTCCGGCGTGCAGTCGGAGCCGAAGCCTCCCACATCGGAGCCGATGAAGGCCATTCCGCCCAGCCCCAGACTGCACATCTGGGCGATGGAATAGCGCAGGTGGGACCAGTGGCTCTGGTTGTCCCCCGTCCAGCCGGTCGTGTACTTCTGCGCCCCGCTGTAGCAGGCGCGTGTGATGACGAAAGGCCGCCTGCCGGTGTGGCGCCTGATGCCTTCATAGGTTGCCTTGCACATGAGGGAACCGTAGACGTTGTGCATTTCGGAATGGGTGGTTTTGCGTTCCTCATCGCGGAAGACCACATCGCCGGGAATTTCCCCGCGGAAGCTGGCGGGTTCGTTCATGTCGTTCCAGATGCCGGCGACGCCGTCGTCGGTCATAAGACGCTGGTTGTCCGCCCACCAGTTGCGGACGGCGCGTCTGCCGAAGTCGGGGAATACCGAATCCCCCGGCCAGACCACGTTTTCGTATATTTTCCCGTCGGTGTCATGCACGAAGAAGTCATTCCGCACCCCTTCGTCGTAAATCGAATAGCCTTCCTGCTTCTTCACGCCAGGGTCGATGATGGTTACGACCTTGAAACCGTGTTCCGACAGGGTTTGGATCATCTCCCTGTGCTGCGGGTACTGCTTCTCCCCCCATGTGAAGACCTTGAAGTCGTCCATGTAGTCGATGTCGCAGTACAGCACGTCGCAGGGAATTTCGTTCTTTCTCATTGCGACCGCCACCGACATCAGCTCGTCGCGGTTCTCGTATGACCAGCGGCACTGCTGATAGCCCAGCGTCCAGAGCTGGGGGAGGGGAGTGGTGCCGGTGAGGTAGGTGTAGCCGCTGACCACCGACTTGATGGAATCGCCCGAGATGAGATAATAATTCAGATCTCCGTCGTCGGCGGCGAAGGAATAATAGCCCGCGTTCTCCTTGCCCAGATCGAAGAAGGTGCGGTAATGATTGTCAAAGAAGATGCCGTAGTCCATCTTCTCGCGGTGGACGATCAGGAAGGGAATGGATTTGTAAAGACTGCGCATGGTTTCGTAATGGGGGTCGGGAATGTCGCTGTTCCACATCTCAAAGGCATAGCCCTTTTTGTTGAGGAAGTTGTATTTGTCCCCCAGACCGTAGAAGCATTCGCTGCCCTCCATGCATTTGAGCACTTCGATTCTGTGACGGGCGATGCCGTCCGACATGGCGTGCCCTTCCATACGGGCCTGCTCGATGGCCTCCTGTGAAATGACTGCCGCGCCCTGCGCTTCCCGTTCCCCCCGGTAGTCGCGGCAGATGAGCGTACCGTCGGAGGTCATGATCTGCGTCTGGAAATTGTCATATACATAGACCGCCAGCTTCGAGGTGGAAATGACGATGTAATTGCCCACCAAATTGGCGATAACGCGGACGTTTTTTGACTTGTCCCCTTCTATGGCAAAGGAATGGCTGCATTCCGGCCGGAAGGGAGAGAAGATATTGAGAATCTCCTCCGTGACCGCCGTGATATAGCCGACGGCATTTTCAAAGGTGATCTCCACCCGGTTCCCCTCAATGTTGAAGTACTTGATGTTTCCGAAATTCATACGGTAATCCGCCTCCGTTGTAAATATATTGACAGGAAAACTCCCCTTTGATATACATTATATCAAAGGGGAGTAAAAATAGCAAGAAAAACAGTGAAAACTTATAAAAATTCGCCTCAGAAAGACGGAAGGGAGAGAAGAAGAATGCCGACATAGGCCGCGAGAAGTCCCATGACCGGCATAGCGATTCCGACGGCTGTGGTGATCAGCTTTGTGCGTCCGCGTGTGGCGGGATCGTAGAAATGAAATTTTTATCAAAAAATATGACATAAATCCTTTACAATGCGGCATGCATTATGTATAATATACATTGTCGAATGATTCCGATGAGAGTTATGGAGGAAACAGTATGAGTGAAGTCAGAGGATACGGTGCAAGACCCATGACAGAGGCAAAAAGAAGCAAATACCTTCCGGCGGTCAACAAGCTGAAACTGGGTCTGTTCCCGAAGGCGGAGATAAAGAATCACATGGAGAAATACGACGTTGATCTGTCGGTCTGCGAGCCGGACGACCCGTCCGCCTATGAAAATTTCGGGGATTATCTTGCGAGGGATTTCAAGGAAGGCGTGCGTCCGCTTGATCAGTCCCATAACGGCCTGCTCTGCCCCTGCGACGGCTGGCTGACGGCGCACTTCATCAACAATCTCTGCACCATTCCGGTCAACGGGCATATGTATTCGGTGGATAAGCTGATGGGCGGCGAAGGCGACGCAAAGGATTTTGCCGGAGGGCTTGCCCTGATTATCCGTCTGGACGAAGCCGACCCGCACAGATTTATTTATTTTGACGACGGTGTGGTGTGCGACCTGCGGCAGATCGACGCGGAGAAGAATCAGGAGGATTCCATGTTCTTCGGCCCCAGAACCTGCACGGTGATGAACACCAAGCGCTTTCACGGCGTGGCGCAGGTGGAAGCCTGCGGCAATGCCAAAGGGGTGGAACAGCTCGGGCAGGGCGAATCCCCCGCCTTCAGCCGCGGTCAGGTGAAAGGGCGCTTCCTCTGTTCGACGGCGGGCATTATCCTTCTCTTCAAGAAGGGCATGATGTTCCCCGACGACGAATTCATGGTGAATACCCGCAATGCCCTCGAAACCCGCGTGAGAATGGGCGAGAGACTCGGCGTGGCCATTTCCATGATGGGCATTTGATTCCCGGCCAGATAGCAAGGTAAACGCAACACAGTTGCGTTTACCTTGACAATCGGGCGGCAAATTAAAAAATAAAAAAAATAAAAAAAGTTCTTGACAAACATAGGAATAGCTGATATAATGATGAAGCTGTGACGAGAAAACTTGGCCCGGTAGTTCAGCTGGTTAGAACGCTAGCCTGTCACGCTAGAGGTCGACGGTTCGAGCCCGTTCCGGGTCGCCAATCTGCTGTTATAGCTCAGTAGGCAGAGCACTTCCTTGGTAAGGAAGAGGTCACCAGTTCGAATCTGGTTAACAGCTCCATATGAACCTCCGAAGGCCTGTTGGAAGGCGCTTCGGGGGTTTTCTTCTTTTTTGACCCGTATCATGAGGGAGAGTGAAACAGTGAATAAATTCAGGACAGAGTATTTCGAAATGAACCGGCTCGACTCGACCAATTCCCTTAACACCGACCGGAACGAATACAGACAAAGACCCGCGGTGAAAACGGATGGTTCCCGCACCGCAAAAGCGGACAATGCCAATGCCGAACTCAAAAGGGTGGAAAGCAACACCGTTGCCATTGCCCTGATCGCTTCGGTGGCGGTGATTGCGGCCGCCGCGGTGATCATCGGCATTTCTGTATCGGACAGGAAAAGATTGGGGCAGAATTTCAACGCCGGCGTGTCTTCCGTCACCTCTGTGAATGACAAAGAGGAAAACAATCTGTCTTCGGAGAAGGTCATTGGCACGGGCGTGCTCATTGAAGACTGCGATATTCTCTCCGAACCGGACGAAAATTCCGTCACGGTGGGTCGGCTGGCGGGCGAAACCGACATTCTGGTCTACGCCGCCGAAGGAAAGTATTACAGAATCAGCGATGCCAACCGGCTTCTTGCAGGGTATGTCCTGAAAGAGAAGGTAACCGGGTTTGATGCCGCGGAGGAACATTCCTGACGCCCCGGATTTGTATGCTGTTATAATGAATAAAAGGATATGCACGCGGAATGGACGTGCATATCCTTTTTTTTACAGAGGAATGGTATTCAGCTTTCTTTGAAGAAGAATCGGTAGGCATGCAGATTCTTGTAGGTATCCTTTGTCCTGAAACAGATATAATCGCTCTCCGCCTTCTGCACCAAGCGGTTGGCTGCTATTGCGAACGCTCCGGGATTGCTGATATGGATGATATCCGACACGCCCGACGACAGTTCCGTCAATTCCACGGTGCATGATTCCTTCTCGGGGCAAGTCACCTCGATGCGGTCATTCCGGATGACGCAGGCGCATTTTGCATTGTCGCAGGCAAGGGAATAATGGCTGTCCGACAGTTCGGGAATCTCATTGTTGGAATAAAGCCTGAATGCGGAGGTGTCGCTTTCGGCGATGTAGTCATACACGAAGTTGCCCTCCTGATCCGTCAGCTTGATGAAAGTGTCGTCCTTCTGCCTTTTCGAGCGGAATGCTTCCACTTCGCACAGTCCGGCATTGACGCCTTCTGACGACAGAACGGTAATGTCGAAATAGCTGATTTTCTTTTTGTTGACCGTGATGGCGGTAACGGCGCCGCTGCTGTTGAGTCTGCCTGTTTCGATGTGTGAGCCGTCGCTGAATGAAATTTTGATGTTGGTAATATTGTCGTCCGGGGAGGGGTGATCATACAGCTGGATGGAGGCGATATCGGATTTTTCTTTCAGCACGAAGCGAACGGTCTTCTTTTTGTCCTTGCTGTCGGGAATCCAGACCCTGTCATAAGGAAGACGGGAGGGGTCATTGATATACACATTGTCAATAATTCTGAAATCCGTAAGGAATGACACGTCGCCCGACGAAGCCTTTATTTCGGAATTGTATAACAGCGAGTCCGTCCGCCGCTGCCAGAAGACCTTGTCGCTGTTGATGACACGGCCTGTGTGACCGATGACGCTCTGCTTTCTGTAGGTCATCAGCGCGTGGTAGGTTTTGGTGGATAAGATGGAACGCGACAGTGAATTGGGGTTGACCGGGAACCGTACCCGTTCCTTCCAGTCGTAGACCATCGGTTCATATTGCGAATCCGCCGGTTTCTGCGTGCTTTTCAGATTCAGCCCCCGGAAATCATCCACCGCTTCCCACGCGGTGGAATAAGCGTAGCCTTTATACACCAGCGGCTTGTAGTCGGGGTATTCCCGGAGAATCTTCCCGAAAACATACTCCGAAAAGAGCGACGCCGCCTTGTGGTCGGGATGCCTGTCGTAATCACAGATAAATAAGACGTCGGGACGCTTTTCCAGAATAAGCTGCATTAAATCATTGGAAAAATTACGGAAGGTATAGGGCGTTCCGTTGTGATAGGCGGGGTGAGAAGCCGTGCCGTAAGTTTCGGTTCTGCCGAGTCCCGACCGGATCACTTCATCTTCCGGAGCGTTGTAAAGATGGGGGCTTCCGCTGGCCCATCGGTCGCCGTACCCCAGAAAAATGATGTTCTTTTCGGGAACGCCCAGATAATGCCAGCAGGAAATCGCGTCGTTGATTCTCATTTCGGCCTGATTATAGAGATCTCCGTTGGTGGTAAATACCGTATAGATTTCGCTGCCGTTTTCTATGTATTTTTCTATGACGCCGCTGACTACGTTGAGGTCGTCATCTTCGTGAGGCACTATCACCATTACCTTTTTATCCGAAAATACCTTCTCGGTTCCGTACTGGATGGGCTTGTAGTCGCAGTAACCGTGAAAGCACCCGTAAACCGCCGCGTAGAATACCGCGATCAGCAGGAAGACTGCCGGCGGAAGGAGCGACAGCGCCATTCGCTTCTTAAGGCAGGCCACCGGCAGACACGAAATCAGCACAAAAAGCGCTATCAGCGCAACCGGAAACAGGAGGGAGGACAGACTCACCCTGAGAATTCCTGTGGCAAACAAATCCAGCGCCAGTACGTATTCTCCGGTAAGCAGTAAATTGACCGCGACGGCGGCGATGCCGGCTTTATTCTTTTTGATAGTATCTGTTTTCATGGCATGGTGACGCTCCTTCTGGTGATGAATGAAAAACGAAAGGCGGTTCCTCCCGCCGGAACTCCGGTAATCATTATGTCACAGAATTTTCAACAAGTCAATAACAAAAAGCAGAGGTGATTGATTATTTATCATCCAAAGAAAAATAATTCAAAAAAGCCTTGACAAACCCGGCGGCATTTGATATAATGATGTGGCAATCGCAAAAAGGTACGCGGAATTAGCTCATCTGGTAGAGCGCCACCTTGCCAAGGTGGAGGTAGCGAGTTCGAGCCTCGTATTCCGCTCCAATGCAAGCGCCACAGTATTCTCATTGTGGCGCTTTTTTCTTTATTTGATAACATGAGACGGAGTGAATTGCGCATTGTTTAAGCCCATTGAAACCGACCGGCTGATCATCAGAAAATTCCGCCCTGACGATTTCACCGAGCTTTATGACTATCTGTCGGACAGCAACGTGGTCAGATACGAACCTTATGACCCCTACACGCTGGAACAGGCCAAGCGGGAGGCGGAATACCGCTCGAATTCCGACGAATTCTTTGCCGTGACGCTCAGGGACTGCGGCAGGCTGATAGGAAATCTCTATCTCGGCAAGCGTCAGTTTGACACCTATGAATTAGGCTATGTCTTCAACCGCGACTGGCAGATGTCCGGCTATGCCACCGAATCGGCCAAGGCGCTGCTGCATTACGCCTTCGGCACCCTGAAAGCCCACCGCGTTATCGCCGAATGCAATCCTCTCAATTACCGTTCCCGCAAGCTGATGGAACGCCTCGGCATGCGGCGGGAGGCGGAACTGAAAAAGAACGTCTATTACAGAAGAGACTCCTTCGGCGAACCCATCTGGCAGGACACGCTGCAATACGCCATTCTGAGCGAGGAATGGAGCGGGAAGCATGAATAAAAAAGAACTTGCCGCGCAGACCGTCGCTGCGCTGAAAAAAATCTACCCCGACGCGATCTGTTCCCTGACCTACCGCGACCCGCTCCAGTTGCTGATCGCCGTGCGGCTTTCGGCGCAATGCACCGACGCACGGGTGAATCTGGTCACGCCGGCGCTCTTTGCAAAATACCCGACGCTGCAAAGTCTTTGCGAAGCCTCCGCCGAGGACATCGGTGAAATCATCAAATCCTGCGGACTTTTCAACACCAAGGCGCGGGACATCCGGCATCTCGCCCTGATGATTCGCGACGAATACGGCGGCAGCGTGCCCGACAGCATGGAGCAGTTGCTCCGGCTGCCGGGGGTGGGAAGAAAGACCGCCAATCTCATTCTGGGGGATGTTTACGGGAAGCCGGCCATCGTCGCCGACACCCATTGCATCCGCATTTCGGGCAGAATCGGCCTGACCGACGGCACCAAAGACCCCCTGAAGGTGGAACGGCAGCTCAGAGAATGCGTCGAGCCGGCGGAAGGCAGCGATCTCTGCCACCGTTTCGTGCTCTTCGGCCGGGAAACCTGCACGGCACGCTCCCCGAAATGCGAAGCCTGCCCTCTGCAAGCATTCTGCGGAAAAATCACTTTATGAGGTAGATAATTACAACAAAAACGCCAATAAAAGACAATTCCAAATGTGGATAAGGCTGATTCTGTTTCAGGTTATAAAAAAGCGTTGAATTTAAGGGGGAAATGGTTTATGATGATAACAGGAAGGGTTCATTCCACCGAGTCATTCGGTTCGGTGGACGGGCCCGGTGTGAGATTTGTTATCTTCCTGCAAGGCTGCCGTCTGCGTTGCCGCTACTGCCACAATCCCGACACATGGGACACGGCAGGCGGCGAGGAATTGACGGCGCGGCAGCTTCTGGACAGCGCCGAACGCTACCGCGGCTACTGGGGCAGGGAAGGAGGCATTACCGTCAGCGGCGGCGAACCGCTGCTGCAAATCGACTTCCTGCTCGATCTCTTCCGCAACGCCAAGCTGCGCGGCATGAATACCTGCGTCGACACGGCGGGACAGCCTTTTTCCCGCGAGGAACCCTTTCTTTCCAAATTCCGGGAACTGTGCCGGCTGACCGACCTCTTCATCGTGGATATCAAGCACATCGACCCCCGGCGGCATGTCTCCCTGACAGGGCGGGACAACGGGAACATTCTCACCATGCTGCGCTTCCTTTCCGATAACGGCAATCCGGTCTGGATACGGCATGTGCTGGTGCCGGGATTGACCGACGACGATGATTTTCTCCGGCGGACAGGGGAATTCATCGCTTCCCTGCGCAACGTCCAAAGGGTGGAAGTGCTGCCCTATCATTCCTTCGGCGCCTACAAGTGGGAGAAGCTGGGCATTCCCTATTCGCTGGCGGAAACGCTGCCGCCTTCCTCCGACCGGGTGGAAAACGCGCGGAAGCTGCTGGGCTGCGGGAATTATGAGAGATAACAAACATGGCAATCATCGCAATTGAATCATTTATTATTTTTTGAAAGGAAAATGAGAGATGAGCAACGCATGGAGAAACTTTAAAGGCAGAATATGGAGAGAGGACGTCAACGTCAGAGATTTCATCCAGTCCAATTACACCCCCTACGACGGCGACGAGAGCTTTCTGGAAGGCCCCACCGAGGCGACCGACAGACTCTGGGGCAGATTGCAGGAATTGCAGAAGGAAGAACGCGCCCGCGGCGGCGTGCTGGAATGTGAAACGGAAGTCGTTTCCCGCATGAACGCCTACGGCCCCGGCTATATCGACGAATCGCTCAAAGATTTGGAAAAAATTGTCGGCTTGCAGACCGACAAGCCGCTCAAAAGAGCCTTCATGCCCTACGGCGGCATCAAAATGGCGGAGCAGGCGGCGGCCACCTACGGCTACACCGTCAACCCCGAGCTGGTCAAGATATTCACCCAATACCACAAGACCCACAATCAGGCGGTTTTCGACGCCTATACCCCCGAAATGAAACGCGCCCGCCACAGCCACATCATCACGGGACTTCCCGACACCTACGGCAGAGGCAGAATCGTCGGCGACTACCGCCGCGTCGCGCTTTACGGCATTGACTTCCTCATCGCCCAGAAGGAGAACGACCTCGCCCACTGCGGCGGCGGCAATATGATCGACAAATTCATCCGCCTGCGCGAGGAAATCGCCGAGCAGCTCCGCGCCCTCCGCGGCATGAAGAAGATGGCGCGGCTCTACGGCTTCGACATTTCCCGCCCCGCCGAGAATGCGCAGGAAGCGGTGCAGTGGCTCTACTTCGGCTATCTCGCCGCCATCAAGACCCAGAACGGCGCGGCCATGAGCGTGGGCAGAATCTCCACCTTCCTCGATATTTATATAAAGCGCGATCTCGATGAAGGTACCCTCACAGAAAAAGAAGCGCAGGAGCTGATTGACCATCTGGTCATGAAATTCCGCATGGTCAAGTTCGCGAGAATTCCCTCCTACAACGCCCTTTTCTCCGGCGACCCGGTCTGGGCGACGCTGGAAATGGCGGGCATCGGCGTGGACGGCCGGCACATGGTCACCAAGAACGACTACCGCTTCCTGCATACGCTGGAAAACATGGGGCCTTCCCCCGAACCCAACCTGACGGTGCTGTATTCCTCCCGGCTGCCGGAAAACTTCAAAAAATATGCCGCGAAAATTTCCATCAACACTTCCTCCATCCAGTACGAGAACGACTGCGTCATGCGTCCGGTATGGGGGGACGATTACAGCATCTGCTGCTGCGTTTCCGCCACCCAGACCGGCAAGGAAATGCAGTTCTTCGGCGCGAGAGCCAACCTTGCCAAGTGCCTGCTCTACGCCCTGAACGGCGGTGTGGACGCCGGTACCCGCGAGCAGGTGGGGCCTCAGACGCTTCCCGTCAGCGGGGATGTACTGAATTACGACGAAGTGATTGAAAAGTTCGACGCGATGATGGATTGGCTGGTGGAGCTGTATGTCAACACCCTCAACCTGATTCATTATATGCACGACAAGTATTACTACGAGGCGGCGGAAATGGCGCTCATCGACACCGACGTGCGCAGGACATTCGCCACCGGTATCGCGGGATTCTCGCATGTGGTGGATTCTCTCTGCGCCATCAAGTACGCGAAGGTCAGGCCCGTCCGGGACGAGGAAGGGCTCATTGTGGATTACGAAATCGAAGGCGATTTCCCGAGGTACGGCAACGACGACGACCGCGCGGATGAAATCGCCGTCTGGCTGCTCAAAACCTTCATGAACAAGGTCAAGGGCTGCCACACCTACCGCGATTCCGAGCCGACCACTTCCATTCTCACCATCACCTCCAATGTCGTCTACGGCAAGGCAACCGGCGCGACGCCCGACGGCCGCAAGGCCTTCACACCCTTCGCCCCCGGCGCGAATCCCGCCTACGGCGCGGAGAAGAACGGACTGCTCGCCTCGCTGAATTCCGTCGCCAAGCTGCCCTATGAATACGCGCTGGACGGCATTTCCAACACCCAGACCATCAGCCCCGACGCGCTGGGACACAGCGAGAGCGAGAGAATCAATAATCTGTGGCATGTGCTGGACGGCTATTTTGACAAGGGAGCGCACCATCTCAATGTCAACGTCTTCGGCATCGACAAGCTGAAGGACTGCATGGAGCACCCGGAAAAGCCGGAGTACGCCAACTTTACCATCCGCGTTTCGGGCTACGCGGTGAAGTTCATCGACCTGACGCGTGAGCAGCAGCTCGACGTCATCGCCCGGTCGGCGCACGAGAAGATGTAATTTTAAAAAAAAGCAAGGCCGCGTCCACAGAGCAAAAGAGGTCCGCCTTGCTTTTTTGCTTGACTATTGTAACGGCTTGAATTATACTGAGAATGTACAACCAATGAAAGGAGTGCGGAAAATGTATCATGTTTCGGTAGCGATTCCCGACGAAGTTCTGTACGACGCGCATTTATCCAAAAAGAAATCGGAGGAATATGTCAGACAGGCCGCGGCGGTGTTTTATTACACAAAGCTCGGGATCTCTCTTGGCTATTGCGCGGACATTGCCAACATGAGCAAGGCTGAATTTATTCGCCTGCTTTCCGCAAGCGGCGTTTCGATATTCAACTATGAGGACGAAAACGAGCTGAATGAGGATGTGGAAAATGCGTAAAGTGGTCGTCAACACAACTCCGATTCTGATTCTTGGCCATATTGGAAAGCTCGATATACTGAGAAAGCTGTATGGTGAGATATATATCACAGATGCTGTGTTTCGGGAAATCACGGTTACAAATGACGCGGCAAGCGCGGCACTGCTGTCAGCAAAAGAGTGGATTCATGTCATGTCAATAGAAAAACCGCAGGATTACGCCATGTTTCGGGCAAAGCTCCATGCGGGCGAGGTGGAAACGATGATACTGGCCATGCAAAAAGATTTCTGCGCCGATCTTGTGATTCTCGACGATCTTGCCGCCAGAAAAACGGCAAAGTATCTTGGACTTACAGTCACAGGCACAATGGGCGTTTTGCTTAGAGCGAAGCAAGAAGGATTGATTCAGGAGATAAAGCCTTTGTTGGACGAAATCATCGCAAACGGTTTCTATATCAGCGATAAAATGATCAGAATGATACTGGATAATGCCGGAGAGTGATTTTTCCGATCACGCAAGGCAGCGTTTTCCGCAAAGGAAACCGCCGCCTTGCTTTTTTGCTTGACAATTTCGCATTACCGCAATTGAAAAAAACTATTGATATTTCCTTCACAATAGAGTATAATAACAAATATCATTATTTTTTTAGGAGATAATCTATCATGAGTGAATGTACACACGATTGCAGCACCTGTTCGGCGAACTGTTCCAGCCGCCAGCCTTCCAAGGAAGATTTTTTGGAAAAGCTCAACGATCTGAGCAGCGTCAAGAAGGTCATCGGCGTTGTCAGCGGCAAAGGCGGGGTAGGAAAATCCCTTGTCACCTCGCTGCTGGCCGTCACCTTCAACCGCCGCGGCTTAAAGACCGCCATTCTTGACGCGGACGTCACCGGCCCTTCCATTCCCAAGGCGTTCGGCGTGAAGGAAAAGGCGCACGGCACCGAGCAGTATATCATTCCCGCCGTCACCAAGACGGGCATTCAGATGATCTCGGTCAATCTGCTGCTGGAGAACGAAACCGACCCGGTGGTCTGGAGAGGCCCCGTCATTGCCGGCACCGTCAAGCAGTTCTGGACCGACGTCATCTGGAAGGACGTGGACTATATGTTCGTGGATATGCCTCCCGGAACGGGCGATGTGCCGCTGACCGTCTTCCAGTCGCTGCCGCTGGACGGCATTGTGATTGTCACTTCGCCGCAGGAGCTGGTTTCCATGATCGTTTCCAAGGCGGTCAATATGGCAAAGCTGATGGACATTCCGATTCTCGGCATTGTGGAAAACATGAGCTACGTGGAATGTCCCGACTGCGGCAGGAAGATCAATGTCTTCGGCGAAAGCAAGACCGACGCGGTCGCCGCCGAATTCGGCCTGAAGGTGCTCGCCAAGCTGCCGCTTGACCCGGTGCTGGCGAATAACTGCGACAACGGCCTCATCGAACTCTTCGAAGGGGACTACATGGAATCCGCCGCCGACGAGATCGAAAAGGCCGTCAACTGAGTTTTATACAATATTGATCGTCATTCAGCTTTTATTGAGCCTGTTCAGTATTTCCGCATACGCGGGAATGCCGGACAGGCTTTTTGTCAGTTCGTTTTTCAGATATTCATACCGGAGCCGCTTTTCCTCTTTGGCAAAATGCACCTCGCGGAATTGTTCAGCATTGCCCTCATAGCAGAGCTTTTCCTCCCCGAACTGCTCGCTGGTCAGGTCGAAAAGGCAGTTCCCGACGACGTTGTAGCAATGGTAATTGCCGCCGTCGCGGAGAATGCCGTATACCTTTCCGCCAAAGATATCCTGCGCGAGGAATGCCGTGACGGAACACTGCCCCAGCGTAGGATTCTCCCTGCTCCAGCCCGCCCGCAGGCGGGGGGCGCAGGTGTACTGACACCATATGCCGCTGAGAAGATCATACAGGTCGCGGGGCGTCATGCCGCCTTCCGCCTGCACATCGGCTGTCTCCCAGCCGTAGAAATTGTATTGTTTCATCATTTACTTTACCGCCTTATGGAAGACCTTCTTGCCTTTCCTGATAATAACGTAGCCCTTTTCGGCAAAATCGGCTTCGGTGAGGGTGGCCTTGGGGTCGGTCACCTTTGCTTCATTCACGGAAACGCCGCCCTGTTCAATCAGCCGGCGTGCCTCGCCGTTGGACTTGCAGAGCTTGCAGCGCACCATGAGATTTAAAATCCCTATGGCGCCGTCGGTGAAATCAGCATCGTCAAGCTGTGTGGAAGGCATATTCTCGCTGTCGCCGCCTGCCGCGAAGATGGACTTGGCCGCTTCCATCGCCTTGTCGGCTTCTTCCTTGCCGTGCACAAGGGTGGTCAGCTCGTAGGCGAGAATCTCCTTGGCGCGGTTGAGCTGGCTGCCTTCCCAGCCGCTCATCTTGTCGATTTCCTCCAGCGGGAGGAAGGTCAGCATGCGTATGCATTTGAGCACATCGGCGTCGTCCACATTGCGCCAGTACTGGAAGAAATCGTAGGGGGATGTTTTGGCGGGGTCAAGCCAGACGGCGCCCTTGGCGGTTTTGCCCATCTTCTTGCCCTCGGAATTGAGCAGCAGCGTGATGGTCATGGCGTGCGCGTCCTTGCCCAGCTTGCGGCGGATAAGCTCGGTGCCGCCCAGCATGTTCGACCACTGGTCGTCCCCGCCGAATTGCAGATTGCAGCCGTATTCCTTGAAAAGATGCAGGAAGTCGTAGCTCTGCATGATCATGTAATTGAATTCCAGGAAGCTGAGTCCTTTCTCCATGCGCTGCTTGTAGCACTCGGCGCGGAGCATGTTGTTGACCGAGAAGCAGGCGCCCACGTCGCGCAGCAATTCGATGTAATTCAGCCCCAGCAGCCAGTCGGCGTTGTTGACCAGCTGTGCCTTGCCTTCGCCGAAGTCGATGAATTTGCTCATCTGCTGCTTGAAGCAATCCACATTGTGGGCGATGGTTTCGGTGGTCATCATCTGCCGGAGATCGCTTCTTCCGGAAGGGTCGCCCACCATCGCGGTGCCGCCGCCCACAAGGGCAATCGGCTTGTTGCCCGCCATTTGCAGCCGCTTCATCAGGCAGAGCGCCATGAAGTGCCCCACATGCAGCGAATCCGCCGTCGGGTCGAATCCGATGTAGAAGGTAGCCTTGCCGTTGTTGATGAGTTCCTTGATTTCTTCCTCGTTTGTCACCTGGGCAATCAGCCCTCTGGCGACCAGTTCTTCGTAGATTTGCATTTTTCAAAACTCCTTAATGAAATAATTTACGGCAAAAAACAAAAAGTCCTCTGCCAAAAACGACAGAGGACGAATTCTTTACAGGAAATCCGTGTTACCACCTCTATTTGCCCATGCTTCACAGCGATGAGCCTCCGTGAGTGACGGCGATTCCTTCACAGACAATCGGAAAAGCGATCACTCCGCGCTGTAACGTGCGCCCACGTCCGCTCCTACTTGCGTTCATCCGCCGACCGGAAGGAATCCGCCGGAAAACCGTTCAGAGCGGCAGCTCCGCGATGTATTTCACCCCTGACCCGCACCGCCTTGCACCGACCGGCGGCTCTCTGTGGCTGAATCGAATGGGCTACTTCTTCGCTTCATCGCCTTGTATGAGATGTATTAAAGCACATTTTCCCCGGATTGTCAAGTGGTAATTCAATGAAAAATATGCAATCAATCATTGTAAAAATTGTTAAAACACATTGACTTTTATTTCGACTTATGATAAAATCTTATCAATTTTGTATACGGAAAACAACGTATACTAACAAAATTTTACTTGCGGGAATTTAACTGCGAAAAATACCTTGTTTCAGCAAATTCACTGAGTGAGAGCGGTTCTCAATTATTTTACACATTTAAAGGAGCATAATCAAATTGAATCGGGTTAACACGTTATTATCAAAAAAGTATGATTCCAAATACTGGAAAATAGGCGTATGTATCTACATGATCACTGCGGCCTATCTCATTCTTTTTCAGTCCTTCAGAGGATTGACAAGCGACGACCTGTTTTATTCTGATTTTCCCGCACACCTGAACGTCACTTCCCATTCATGGTATTCACTGTACCATTTCCCTGTGCTGATCGCCAATTATATAGGGGGGTATCGCGGCGCCGCCATTGCCAGCCTGATTGTTATTTTATGCTGTGATTTTCTGTGTATTTACAGCATCAGGAAGTATTTTGCGGAAAAAATATCCAACCGATATATAGTGGATTTCTTATCCGTTGCGGTTTTACTGGTCTCCATGATCATTATCGTTTTCCGGGAAAGATGGTATGTGGGAATCGGAACGCCGAATCCGTGGCACACTCCTACCTATCGGGTGGCCAAGCCTTTTTCCATTCTGTCGTTTTATTATTTTTTGAGACTGTATGAGAATCTGCATCTGAAAATTGACGGATATAAAAAGGATCTGGCGCTGTTTTCGGTCTTTTCAATGTTATCCTGCGCCGCAAAGCCGTCGTTTATGTTAGCTGCTGCTCCGGCATACATCGTCATGCTGTTCTATCAATTGATCAAGGAAAAATTTGCATGCCTCATGGATTGTATTTATGTGGGGCTTTCCCTGCTGCCGGGCGGACTTGTCATTCTCTTTCAGAATTATATCACCTTCCAGGCACCGCCATCGGGAGATACGAGCCATGTCAGATTCGGCATCAACGATGTCTGGTCCAGCGCGTGGGTTCTGAAATATCATTCGATGACAGGGGTCAGCTTCATTGACGGGGCTGTTTGTTTTGCTATCACTATCTTTTTGGCGGCGGGCTTCCCGCTGTTTGTCTCGCTGGTGCAGGCACGGTCATTAAAGCTCTCTCAAAAGTGTTCCTTACTGATTTATTTGTTCGCCACCTTCTTCAACTTATTTGCATACGAAGACGGTTTTAGAAAATATCACGGGAATTTTGGCTGGTCCTACTTATACGCCCTCTTGTTTCTGTTCATTTCCGCGTTGGAAGGATTGCTTTGTAATCCGCCTGAAAACAAAAAAGTGAAAGCAGCCTGCTGGATATTGTTTTATTTGCATTTGATTTCCGGAATAATCTATTATATAAAGGTTCTTTGCGGTTTCCTCTATTATTAACCCGGGATCAATATTGAAAGCCGGGATCAATATTGAAAGGTGAGTTTTATGAAGAAAACAGTGGTTGATCTCATCAACAGCAGCTTTCAAAGCATGCGTTCCGGTTTGCTGTCCGATGATTGCAAGAAGCGGTTTCAGAATAACGGCGTATTATATATGTTATATTTCCTGTTCATCATAGCTCCTTTGTTTTACGGAATCGCTTTGTGCGTTTTGCAAAAGGGTGAATATGATCCTATGCTGACCGTGTTCAATGATGAAATAGGCTATCATTTTGCCGTACAGAATCTGCACTCGGGCGGCGCAAAAGCATATTCGAGTTATAACGAGGTTTTTTCCACCTATCCTTCGTTGGGGGCATACGGACTGGTTCCCTATTTGCCCTACGCGCTGCTTTCCTATCTCACCATGCCTCTCTTTGGGTACAGGTATTTTACTGCGGCTAACATCATCATGATTATTCTCGCTCATGCGGTATTGATCAAACTGTTAAAGCCGGGTAAAATCGCCACCCTGTTTCTGCTTCTGTCTTTTCTTTGTTCTTTTCAGGTGCAGCGATATATCTGGTCGGGCATGTCCGAAACGAATTTCATCTTTTTTGCGATCGTTACATTTTCAATCAGCGCCGCATTGTTAAACGCGAAAAAAGAAGCCGGCAAACGAATGGTCTATGGCTGCATTGGCGCAATGATCGTGTTGAATTCTTTTTACAGCGCCATGAGACCTTATTATCTGGTTTTTGACCTCATTGTCATACTGTTTCTTTATTACTATCGCGAGAAGTTCTCCCGGAAAGGGTTATACGCGTTCATTTCGGGCTTGGGGGTTTTCTCCCTTGCCTCTCTGATCACGTTTTTCTGGTCCGGGGCCAATATATCCGCAAGATACTTTAACTATCAAAACACCTCCGTCAAGATGCGTATCCAATCATTGTTTGTCAATGGGGGACCGGTGTATAACACGCTTAAGCTCAATTACAAAGCGGTCAGGCTTGTTGTAAAAAGCGGCGACCTGTTCTGCGTACCGTTTCTGGCATTTCTCTTTGTCGAATTTGTACTGATGCTGGCGCTGTTTATAAAACTATACAAAAAGAACCGTATAGAAGGCGCCTATTTCGGTACGCTTCTTTTGTGCGGAATCTTCATTTTTGAGTCTGTCGTGATCCTGTATGCTGAATTGGATGCGAGCAGACTCATGAGAATGATGCTTGGCATAGGCATTTTCTGGATATACGCAATGGCGTATTATTATAAGAAAGCGTCTGCCGTTACACAGATGCAGGCAGGCGCGGGCATTATGATAACGGTACTGACAATTACCTTTTTTCCGTTAATGAGTAACGGTGACGGATATAAACTCCCGGTAACAGACAATTATCGGAGTCATGAAATTGTCTGTGTCAAAAGAAAGGAACAATTGACAAAGATCATTCCGGAAAGCAGCCGCCCGGAAGATAATACCATCGCCATCTTACCGGAATTATCCGAAATAGAAATATACTATTCTATTCCGTCTTACGCATCGGCTTCCTGCTGTCTGTATGATTATTTGCAGAATGCGATCGGCAGTGACCGGCTGAAATGCAAATATGTCTGCCTCGCGGAAGACGAATTACTGAACGAATTGTGCGAAGAAAAAGGCTATATTCCCATTTATCACGAAGCGGGACATATTTTATGGCAGGCCAGATAGCCTTTGGGAATGTGACGGTTTCTCTTTTCACCGTAGGATGCATCAGTGTTTCTTAATTTAAAAAAAATTATTAGTAAAAAAATCAATAGTCTATAAAAAACTATTGATTTTTTTGTTTGTGTGTGTTATAATTTTTTCGATTTATTGCACTTTGATAGGTAAATTATTATAATGTGAAAGAGGAAAAAAATGACATTACTCAGTTTTGTTATTCCATGTTATAGAAGCGAGAAGACAATCAAAAAGGTAATCGATGAAATCATCACGACCGTTTCCCAAAAAAGCGGTTATGATTATGAGGTGATTGCCGTCAACGACGGTTCTCCGGACGGAGTGTACGGTGTTCTGCAAGAGCTTGCGCTGCACAATCCAAAAATCAAGGTAATCAATTTAGCAAAGAATATGGGGAAACACGCGGCGGTCATGGCGGGATATGCCTATGTCAACGGCGAGTATATTGTCAATCTGGACGATGATTATCAGTCTCCGGTGGATCATCTGTGGGAACTGGTCGCGCCTGTGGAAGCTGATCTGTGCGACGTCGCCACAGCGGAGTACGCCGAAAAGAAAGAAGCGCGCTGGAAAAAAATCGGCAGCAATTTCAATATGCTTATTACCGAGATCATGCTTGACAAGCCCAAGGGATTAAGAATGGAAAATCTGAATGTCGTGAAAAGGTTTGTCGTGGACGAGGTAATACGGTATAAAAACCCCTATCCTTTTGTGGAAGGGCTTATTCTCGGCGTGACCAAGAGAGTGATTACCGTTCCGATGGAACAGCGGGACAGAGGGGATGACAAAGGAACAGGATTTACCTTTTTCAAGTCGCTGGCTCTGTTCTCAAACGGATTGACGAATTTCTCGGTAAAACCGCTGAGAATTGCCATGATTGCGGGACTGATGTTTTCTATTCTGGGGTTCCTCTACGGAGTTTATATCATTATCAATCGATTCATACACCCTGAATTAGCCGCGGGCTGGAGTTCCCTTATGGCTGTCATGCTGTTTTCGAGCGGCATCATCATGCTTCTGCTGGGCGTCATCGGGGAGTATGTGGGAAGAATTTTCATCTGTTTAAATAACGCTCCGCAGTATGTGGTAAGAAATACAATCAATACAAAATAACGATTTGTTATTCAATTTCATTGGAGGTTTTTTCATGACAAACTTAGAAAAATACAACGAGGCATTCACTGCTACCTTTGAGATCGCGGAGGAGCAGCTGAAGGGGTTGCAATATCAGGACATCGACGCATGGGACTCGGTGGGACATATGAGTCTGATTGCCGCCTTGGAAGACACGTTTGATATCATGATGGATACGGATGATATTATTGATCTCAACTCCTATGAAAAAGGCAAGGAGATTCTGTCAAAAGCCGATTACGGAGTGGAATTCTGATGGGCAAGATATGGAATCTGCCGCAATTTGCGGATCATATTGCGGTCAAGGACGAATTCGGCAGGCAGCTGACTTACAGCGAACTCCACGCGGAATCCTGCCGCCTCGCGGAAAAGGCAGGGGGCCGCTGCCTTGTTTTTTCGCTGTGCCGTAACGAAATCGGTTCTCTGATAGGCTACGTCGGATTTGTCAACAACGGAATCGTATCGGTGCAGCTCAGCAGTCATCTGGATGACGCTCTGCTGCAAAATCTGCTTGCGGCCTACCGTCCGGCTTTTCTCTGGGTTCCCGTCGATCAGGCGGAACAGTTTGAAGGCATGGAAGCGGTCTATTCCTCTTTCGATTACTGCCTGCTCCGAACAGGGTATACCGGATCATACCCCCTTTTTCCCGAACTCGGGCTGCTCATCACAACGTCTGGTTCGACAGGCTCCCCGAAATTTGTAAGGCAATCCTATACCAACCTGCTGGACAATGCGACTTCTATTGCGGAATATCTGAAACTGGATTCATCGGAACGTCCCATAACGACGCTCCCGATGAATTATGTTTATGGTCTTTCCATCATCAACTCCCATTTTCTGGTCGGAGCCACATTGCTCATGACCGACAAAGGGCTGATGCAGAAGGAATTCTGGAGCTTCTTCCAGGCTGCGGAAGCCACTTCTTTCGGCGGCGTTCCCTATACCTATGAAATGCTCGACAAGCTGCGCTTTTACAGAATGAAGCTCCCGAGCCTGCGCACCATGACGCAGGCAGGCGGCAAAATCACCCCTGAGCTCCATGAAAAATTCGCGGCGTACGCAAAAGAACAGGGCAAGAATTTTGTCGTCATGTACGGCGCGGCGGAAGCGACTTCACGAATGGGCTATCTTCCTCCTGAAAGGGCGGTTGAAAAGAAAGGCTCCATGGGCATTCCCATTCCCGGGGGCAGATTCCGGCTGGTGGACGCGGATGACCGGGAAATCACGGAGCCTTTCGTGACCGGCGAACTGGTTTACGAGGGGAAAAATGTCACGCTGGGCTATGCCGTCTGCGGCGAAGATCTGATCAAGGGCGACGAGCGGGGCGGCATTCTCAAGACCGGCGATATGGCGCAGTTTGACGGGGATCATTATTACTACATCGTGGGGCGCAAAAAGCGCTTCCTTAAAATATACGGAAACCGCGTCAATCTCGACGAGGTGGACCGCATGATCAAGGGTCAGTTCAGCATTGAAGCCGCCAGCGACGGCGTGGACGACCATATGTATTTATTTGTAACAGACGGGGCCTATTCCGATAGGGTCAGGGATTTCGTTATCGCAAAGACCAAACTGAATCCCGCGGCCTTCAAGGTGATTGTCATTGACGAAATACCAAAGAATGATGCCGGCAAGACTTTATACAAGGAATTGAAACAATATTATGCAGAATAAACCGCAGCTTTTCTGTCTGACATATGCCGGCGGCAGCGCCGAATTTTATGACGTGATCCGTGACAGCGTGACAGGCGTTGAGGTGGTAAGCCTTGAATATTCCGGGCACGGCACGCGTCGCAAGGAACCGTTCTACAACGATTTCGCGGAGCTGGCCGATGATCTGTATGAGGAAATAAAGAAACGCAGGAACGGCGAAGCGTATGGGCTGTTCGGTTACAGTATGGGTTCGATAAGCCTTGTTGAGATTCTCAAACGGATTCTTGACAGGAAGGAGATCAGTCCTCCTGTCAGTTTGTTTATCGCGGCGCACAAGCCTCTTTCATGGCGGGAATTCCACCGTGTTTCGTCTGACGGGCTGGACGAATGGGCGAGGAACCGAACCATTCAGTTCGGCGCCGTGCCTGAAAAACTGATGGAGAATAAAAGCTTCTGGAGAATGTATCTCCCTCTTTACCGCGCCGATTACTCTTTGATCGGACGGTACCGGTTTGAAGAAATGCCTCTGAGAACCGATATTCCGGCGCATATTTTCTATTCGGAAACGGACACGGCCTATGAGGATATGAAGCTCTGGAAGCATATATTCACCGGCGAATGTGCGTTTCATCGCTTTGAGGGGAATCATTTCTTTATCCGGCAGCATTATGCTGAAATTTCACAAATCATTCTTGCGGCTATGGGCAGGAGTTGACGACTATGACATATGACGAATTACTGTGCATTTCTCCTTATTCGCTCGGCAAGGCGGAAAAGGAGAGGGTTCTCACAGAGCGGCTGACGGAACTGACGGAACTGCATCGCCGCCATTGCCCGGAGTACGCGCGGATGCTTGACAGCATCAGTTTTGACGCCGCCGGCGTTCACAGCTATAAAGATCTTCCGTTTCTGCCCGTGCGGCTTTTCAAGGAACTGGAACTGAAATCGGTGCCCCGTGAGGAAATTGTCAAAACAATGACTTCCTCCGGCACAACCGGACAGGCTGTCAGCAGGATTTTTCTCGACAAAACGACTTCTTCCAACCAGCAGAAGACCATGGTGAAGATCGTGTCTGCGTTTACAGGGTCAAGCCGCATGCCGATGATTATCATTGACTGTCCGGGCGTGGTCAAAAACAGGGCGATGTTTTCCGCCCGCGGCGCGGGAATACTGGGCTTTTCCATATTCGGAGCCAAGAAGATCTACGCGCTCGACGACGACATGAAGCTGGATGTGGAGGCTCTTCAGGCATTTCTGGAAAAATACAAAGGGCAGAAAATCCTGCTCTTTGGCTTTACTTTTATGATCTGGCAGCATTTTTACAAGGAACTGCTCAGATTGAAGGAACAGGGCGTTACGTTTGACCTGTCCGACGGTATTCTGATACACGGAGGCGGCTGGAAAAAGCTGATTTCCGAGGCGGTCAGCCACGATGAATTCCACAAAAGAATGAAGGAAGCCTGCGGTCTTGCCCGTATTCACGACTATTACGGAATGGTGGAACAGACCGGCTGCATCTATATGGAATGTGAATGCGGACATCTTCACGCCAGCGTGTTTTCCGATGTGATCACAAGGCGTCCTTTGGATTTTGCGGAATGTGATATCGGAGAGAAGGGAATTATTCAGGTAGTGAGCGCTATTCCGGAATCATACCCCGGCCACAGCCTGCTTACAGAGGACGAGGGGGTCATTCTCGGTGAGGACGACTGCCCCTGCGGCCGCAAAGGGAAATATTTCAAAATTGAAGGAAGACTGAAAAACGCCGAGATAAGAGGGTGCAGTGATACATATGCAGCTAAATTCTGATGTGCTGAACAGGGTTGAATTTCTCACAGGCAACGCGGACCTGGCATCTCAGCTTCCCTGTGTCCCGGCAATGGTGCCGTTTGACGACAGGATTGTCAGTTTCCTGAACGACGTTTCAAAGGAACTGCTGAAAGACCGCGCTTCCAAGGGATTCTCCGACGTGGTGACATTCGCCTTCTGGGTCAGAAAGGCTTCGGTCATCAAGCTGAAGGAACGTTTTGAAGCAAAAGACAACGCTCTACACTTGGGCAAAGGCGTCGCCTTTCATATTGCCCCGTCCAATGTGCCTGTCAATTTTGCCTACTCGCTGGCTGCGGGACTGCTCAACGGAAACGCCAATGTGGTGAGGGTGCCGAGCAGGGACTTCCCGCAGGTTGCTATGATTGTCACCGCCGTCAACAAGGCGCTTGAAACCCACACCGAAATGAAACCCTATGTGCTCCTTGTCCGTTACGGCAGGGACAGGGAAATCAACGACCTTTTCAGCTCGATCGCCGACATACGCGTTGTCTGGGGCGGCGACAGAACGATTGCCGAGCTGAGGAATTCCCCGTTGCCCCCGCGGTCGGGTGAAATCACTTTTGCCGACCGGTATTCCCTTGCGGTGGTGGATGCCGACTCCTACCTTTCGATGGAGGATAAGGCAAAGGTGGCGGAGGATTTTTACAACGATACCTTCTTCACCGACCAGAATGCCTGCACCAGCCCCAGGGTCATTGTCTGGACGGGAAACAGAATTGACGAGGCAAAACGGGTGTTCTGGGAGGAAGCACACAGGCTTGTCGCGCAGAAATACACCTTTCAGCCGATTCAGGGCGTCAATAAGCTGACCAGCAGTTATCTGATTGCCGCCGCGGAGCCGGGCGTGAAGGTGCAGGCGCACGAAGACAATCTGATCATAAGGATTGCCGTTTCTCAGATCAGCGGCAAACTGATGGATTACCGTGACAACAGCGGTTATTTTTTTGAATACGACTGCCGGGATATTCTGGATATCCGGCCGCTTTGCGATGATAAAAAATGCCAGACCATCGCCTGCATCGGCGACAGGCAGGCGGTGCTTCCGCTCCTGCTGTCAGGCGTCAAAGGCATAGACCGTGTTGTCCCCATGGGCAAGACCATGGACTTTGACCTCATCTGGGACGGCTATAATCTTCCCGCCCTGCTCACCAGAACAGTTGTGATGGAATGATAGGGTTTTTCATTGGGCCAATATACCCATGCGGTGTTTTTTTGTATTATAGGATATTCATACCTTATATAATGTATATGCTATCGCAGTCAGATATATCATAGAGAAAAATTAAGGAGCATCAGTTATGACCGATAAATATCTCCGGTTGGAAGGTTTTTCCAAGCAGATACGAGGAACAATGATAAGCACGGCCGACTACTGTAGCAGGAATATTCACTGGGGCGGATCGCTTTCCTGCGTTGAAATACTAAACAGTATATGTTCTCTTTTGCTGAATGCACCGGACGTCAACAGCGTACAGGATATCAATGAACGGCTAATCGTATCAAAGGGTCATGCGGCACTCGCATTATATGCTGTTTTTTACCAGTACGGTCTCATAGACGATTTCAGACAGGACTACCAAAAAGACGGTGGCATTTTCTCAGAGGAATTAGCTGTCGGTACGGAACTCGGCGTAACCTGTTCAACCGGAAGCCTTGGTCTCGGTCTTCCTTATGCGGTGGGTAAGGCGCTTAAGACAAAGATGAAGGGCGAGGATAAAAAAATCTATGTATTAATGGGTGACGGCGAATGCGATGAAGGATCCGTCTGGGAATCTGTAATGTTTGCCGCTCAAAAAAAGCTCGATAATCTTTGTCTTATCATCGACCGCAACCATCTTCAGCTGGATGGCCACACAGATGAGATCGTTGCGTTGAACGATCTAGAAGGAGTATTCAAGAGTTTTGGCTGGAATGCAATGACTGTATGCGGTCATTCGTATCCGGAACTGGACAAAGCGTTTAGCCACCAAACCAGCGGAAGACCTACCGTTATTATTGCGGACACTGTCAAGGGCAAAGGAATTTCTTTTATGGAAAATAATCACATATGGCATGACAGGATACTCAACCGCGATTTACTGGAACAGGCCAAAAGGGAGGTCGGACTATGCTCGAAATAAACTCAAAAAATATCAGATTCCTTTCAAGAATGGGAGCACAGGGCGTCCTCGGACAGGTAGTCTATGAAAATGCATGTGATGACGCTGATTTTTTTGCATTATCCGCCGATCTTGGTATTCCTTCCGGCTTTGAAAGAATTATGAAGCAATTCCCCGACAAATTTCTTGATATCGGTATTGCGGAAGCAAATATGCTTTCTGTAGCTGCGGGGATTGCTGATGAAAAAACGCCTGCAATAGCCACATCATGGTCTCCGTTTGCCACCTACCGATGTGCAGACCAGATGCGTGTTTTTATGGGATGTATGCGTAAAAACATAAAAGTAATCGGAATGGGCAGCGGACTACACACCCCCTACTTGGGAAGTTCACATTACGGAGTCGGTGATGTGGCGGTGGCCATGTCCATCCCGGGCATAGATGTAATTGCTCCCGCTGACGGCCTTGAAATATATGCGGCTCTCAACGCGGCATTAAAAAACGACAGACCTACTTATATCCGTCTTACAGGCGGGGATACTTTGCCGATGATTTACAAAGAAGACTTCCGTTTTGAAATCGGCAAAGCAAATCTGATAAAGCAGGGCAGCGATGTTCTGATCGTAGGCTGCGGCTATATACTCAGCGAAACCATAAAAGCGGCGGAGATACTTGAGAAAAACGGCATTTCATGCACGGTGGCCGACATGCACACAATCAAGCCCATAGATACGGAGTTTTTAAAGACAGCTTCTGACTACCGTCTCACAGTCACGGTGGAGGAACACAGTGTATTCGGAGGACTGGGCAGCGCTGTATTAAAGGCACTTTCGGAACTGAATATACAAAAGCCATTCTGCTCACTCGGCATAGATGACTTCTTCCCCACTGTTGGCAGTTACAGCTATCTTCTTAAGCAGTGCGGTTTGGACAGTGAAAGTATCGCTGACAGGATAATGAAAAAATTAGAAAAAATTAACAACAATAATTCGGTAAATTAAAATTTCCTTCCCCTTTGTGAACTGTTATCAGACAATTAATTGTTTCTTTCAGGCATAGAAGGCGGTACAAACCAACCAAGGAGAATCAATATGCTCAAAGGAAAAACAGCAATGGTTACCGGATCAAACAGAGGTATCGGTCTGGCTGTAGTAAAATTATTTGCGAAAAATCACGCAGATATTCTTGCCTGCGCACGCACGCAAACACCCGAATTTGAAAAAGAAATGCAGGAGCTTGCAAATGAATACGGCATAAGCATTCTTCCCGTGTATTTCGATCTTTCCGATGAAGCTGCCGCCACAAGCGCAGTCAAACAGCTGATAAAGAACACAGAGCGCATCGATATACTTGTAAACAATGCAGGTGTAACCACCGTCGGACTTTTCGGAATGACCCCCGTCGCGAAGATAAAACAGGTTTTTGACATCAATTTCTTTGCTCAGCTTTCTATTACCCAGCTTGTCACAAAGAAAATGTCGAGAAATCATTCCGGATCCGTGATCAATATCTGCTCCGTTTCGGGTCTTTCAAACGAAAAAGGAGGACTTGCCTACGGCAGCAGTAAAGCGGCGCTTGCGTATGCCACGAAAACGCTTGCCGTAGAACTCGGCGCAAACGGCATCAGGGTCAATGCCGTATCCCCGGGATTCATAGATACCGATATGTGGAAAGAGCGCGATGAAGATCTTCGTTCTTCATTGTTAAGCAAAACGCCGCTTGCCCGTCAGGGTTCACCGGAGGATGTAGCAAAAGCAGTGCTGTTTCTTGCATCGGATGACTCGTCATATATAACAGGCAGAAACATTATTGTTGACGGAGGGAGAATTTAAAGCATGGAAAGAATGAATATCAACGGAAGAATGATCGCAAATAACACTTTTCCATACTTTGTTGCTGAGGTTAATTCCAGTCATAACGGGAATCTTGCGACCGCTATGGAAATGGCTGACGAAATCAGGAGAATCGGCTGTGACGCCATCAAATTTCAGTCATGGTCAGCGGAAACACTGTACTCCGCCGATTACTACAAGGAAAATCCTATTGCCAAAAGGATGGTAAGCAAGTTTGCCATGTCGGAAGAGCAGCTTTTTGAAATCTCAAAGCACTGCCGCGACATCGGATTGACCTTTTTTTCCACCCCTTACAGCCGCAGAGAAGTTGACTTTCTGGTAGACGAATGCAAGGCGCCAATGATCAAAGTGGCTTCTATGGATATCAATAACTATGCGTTCCTTGCATATATTGCCAACAAAGGCGTCCCTGTCATTCTTTCGACAGGTATGAGCTCCTTCGATGAAATAGAAAAAGCGGTAGAAATTTTTAAATCCTGCGGTAACGACGCGCTGTGCATTCTTCACTGCGTTTCACAGTATCCGGTAGACGGTAAGGATGTTAATCTGAGAAATATGCAGCTTCTGAAGGACAGATTTCCTGATTATTCCGTGGGCTATTCCGATCACACCACGAATGCCGACGCCGCAGCCGCCGCAACTGCTTTGGGAGCCGCACTGATAGAAAAACATTTTACACTGAACAACAAAAAAATAGGCTGGGACAATCAAATGGCTACAGAGCCCTCCGGCTTTACTGAAATGATCGAAAAATGTCATGCCGTGTTTGATATTCTTGGCAGTTACGAGCGTAACGTAAGCGAGGCAGAACTTGAACAGCGCACCAAAATGCGCCGGAGTATTGTGGCCGCGCGTGATTTGAAAGCGGGTCAGATAATTTCTCTGGAAGACCTTGATGCAAAACGCCCCGCAACCGGTCTGCCGGCTGACAGAATGTATACGGTAGTCGGTCAAAGACTTTGCCGTGATATAGCAAAAGACGAGATTATTTTTGCTTCCGATCTGGAGGGACAAGTATGATTGATGATTTTAACAGCATACCGCCATACTCATTGGCAAAAGCAGAAAAGGAAGCCATGCTTCTGAAAGAAATAAAAGAGCGAATTGCTTTTCACAGAGAAAACTGTAAGGAATACAATAACATTCTCAATACATTGAATTACAGCAACGAAAATTGTACCCAATTGTCTCAGGTTCCCTTTTTGCCTGTAAGAATTTTTAAGGAAATGTCGTTAAAAAGCATCCCTGATGAGCAAGTTTTTAAAATCATGACTTCCTCCGGTACGACAACTCAGGTTGCCTCTAAAATATATCTTAACAAGCAAAACGCCCTGTTGCAGCAAAAAATTCTTTTGCATCTTCTGGGTGACTTTGTAGGCAAAAAGAGAATGCCTATGCTCGTGATTGATACAAAGGAGATCATAAAAAACAGAAAACTGTTTACTTCCAGAGGGGCTACTGTAATGGGGCTGGAATTTGCGGCAAGAAACATGGTCTTTGCTCTTGACGAGAATATGCGGCTTGACGCCGATGTCGTAAGCGATTTTCTTGACAAATACGGTCAGAACGATTTCCTTATTTTCGGGTTAACCTTTATGGTGTGGAAGCATTTGTATGATGCCATAGAGGAAAGGAACTTATCTTTTGATCTGTCAAACGGCTATTTGCTGACCGGCGGAGGCTGGAAAAAATTAGTAGAACAGGCCGTGTCCAGTGAGGAGTTCAAGCAGCGTGGCAAAAAACTGTGCAACCTGAACCGGTATGTAGATCATTACGGAATGGCGGAGCAATCCGGAAGCATTTTTCCGGAATGCCCCTGCGGACATCTTCACGCGAGCATATATTCCGATGTCATTACACGGAGATTTGAGGATTTTTCGCCCTGCGAAATTGGAGAGCCTGGAATCATTCAGGTGATCTCGGTAGTTCCGCATTCCTATCCCGGCAATTCTTTGCTGACGGAGGACATGGGAGTGATTCTTGGTGAAGATGACTGCCCCTGCGGAAGAAAAGGCAAATATATCAAAATTTTAGGAAGAATAAAAAGTGCGGAAATCAGGGGGTGCAGTGATACGTATGCAAGCAAATTCAGCTAATATGGATTTTCTGGTAGGTTCTATGGAAATTCTTCAAGGAATGCCTGCTATTCCTTCACTCAGCGTTTTTTCCGATCTCGCGGTGAATTTTCTTGAAGATCTTTCCAGAGAATTAATTAACGACAAAAACGCGCGAGCTTATTCCGATGTGATCTCATTTGCTTACTGGATCAGAAGAGCGTCGCTGGAAAAGGCAAAAACGATGATGACAGACGGAAGATGCCGCATCGGACGCGGTGTGGCGCTGCATATTGCACCGTCAAATGTTCCCGTCAACTTCGCCGTGACAATGACATATTCATTGCTTTCCGGCAACTGTACGGTGATCCGCGTTTCAAGCAAGCCTTTTGAGCAGATTGCAATTATCTGCAGAGCATTGAATAAATTGCTTTCCGGCGCATTTTCATCTCTTATCCCCTATGTCTGCGTAGTAAGATACGAACACAGCGATGAAATAACCGCTGAGCTTTCGGCGATGTGCGATGTTCGCGTTGTGTGGGGCGGAAACAGAACAATTGCCCAGATAAGAAAAGCCTCGCTTCCTCCCCGTGCCATTGAGTTGACATTTTCAGACAGACATTCCATCGCCATCATCAATTCAGATGAATATCTGAAGCGCGATCCTGAAAAAACGGCTAAGGACTTTTATACGGATACCTATTATACGGATCAGAACGCATGCAGTTCCCCCCGGCTTGTCGTATGGACGGGCAGCTGTGTCAGTGAAGCGCGGGAACGTTTCTGGTCGTATCTGGACAGGCTGGTTAAACAGGACTACAATCTCAGACCTATACAGTCCGTTGATAAACTTCTTTCTCTCTGTTTGCTTTCCGCTTCAGGGCAAAGCGCCAGACTGGTATCATCAGATAATTATGTAGTGCGTGTTGAAGTAGATCATCTTTCGCCGGAACTGATGAATTATAAAGACAGCGGCGGCTATTTTTTCGAGTATACCGCAAAGGATATTAATGAAATAGTACCCGTTCTGACAAAATCCTGCCAAACAATTACAGTGCTGGGAATCCCCTATAAAGATGTTACGGATGTTGTTGTAAATAATGGTACAAAGGGCGTTGACAGGATCGTGCCGATGGGTATGGCTATGGGAATTGAATATATCTGGGACGGATTTGATATGATCAGTTCTATGTCAAGAATAGTTTACTTCCCGCAATAAATCATCAAAATTATATTATACAGGAGAATGCAATCATGACAAACCTTGAAAAATACAACAAAGCTTTTACAGATACGTTTGAGATTACCGAAGACCAGCTTGACGGATTAAAATATCAGGATATTGACGCATGGGATTCCGTCGGTCATATGAGCTTAATTGCCGCTCTTGAGGACACGTTTGATATCATGATGGATACAGACGATATTATTGATCTCAATTCCTATGAAAAAGGCAAAGAAATACTTGGCAAAGACGATTACGGTGTAAGTCTTTAAATACTGATTATTTCGACGCAAAGTGATTGATACCTAAAGGATTCCTACACAACAACAACAAAATCGAACCCCGTCAGATACGATTTGTCAAATCATACCTGACGGGGTTCGTTGTGAATACAAAGCGTTTCAAGACGGACTATGTGAAAATATGCATTAAATCCGGTGTGATAACACATCAATACCTGCCGCCGTCGACTCTGACAGTCTGCCCGTTAATGTATTTTGCATTGTCAGATATCAGGAACAGAATCAAGTCGGCGATGTCATTCGGACTTGCTAAACGATTCAGAGGAACAGTTTCCAGATATTCACCTGTAAAATAGTCCATCACAGGCGCAATCATATCTGTTTCAACACCGCCCGGGGCAACTGCATTGACCCTGATACCGTATTTTCCTACTTCCGAAGCCAGATTTTTCGTAAATGAGGAAACAGCAGCCTTTGAAGAACCGTAAATTGTATTGCAAGGCAGTACATCTTCCGCGCAGATAGACGACATATTGATGATACATCCGTTTTTCTGCCGTATCATTTTTTTAATACAATACTGTGTAATTTCAAGCATGGCAAAAAAATTGACATTGTACAGGTTCCTTGCCTCGTCGATTTTTGTCATCATAAACGGCTTATTATAAAAAGTGACACCGGCATTGTTTATCAGAATATCAATATCTATATGCATATCAAATATTTCTTTCATTCCGTTTTTTATGGCCTGAGAATCTGTAAGATCAAAGCACACATTGCGAATACTCACGGAATATTCTTTTTCAATCGCGCGTAATTCTTCCGAAAATTCCGGTTTGTAATTTCTTGTATGGGCAATAATATTATAACCGTTTTGTGCGCATTTCAGCAAAATGACTTTTCCTATTCCCCTGTTTGAACCAGTAATCAGAACATTCTTATTCATTATCTAACCTCTCTTTATGTCGAATGAAAGTATATGTGATTTCTTTTATTTCATATCCGTGCGCATTTAAATTTCTGATCTGAGCAATATTATTGGTAGAGACATAAGAGTCAATCGACTTTGCGCCGAACGCTTTTACAAATTCCGGCCCTTTTACCACAGCGCCCAGTCCGCTATTTCGATATGCATTGTAAACGCCGCCCAAAAAAGAGGTATAATGACCGTCCCCGATTTCTCTCAAAGCAAAAAAGCCTATGCTATTTCCACGGTATACGTATTTATAATACTCTGTACCCCGTCCAAGTTCATCGTCAATCCAGTTAATATACCGCTGTGCAGCCTGCTCTTTGCTAAAATAGCTGTCAAGATACACACGATCACTGTCAAACAATCCATCTTTTACCTCGGATTTCAAATAATCAATATCCGATGAATCCATCTTGACAATATCAATGGAATCATAAATACGACGTTCGATTTTAGACACTTCCATGTTTTTCAGATGGTTCACCAGATGAACCATACCTTCGATAAATATGTATCCGTATTTTTGAACGGCAAAAATAATATCAACCCGGTCATTCGGAATCTTCAGAACAATATATTGTGCGTTGGGATTTTTGACAGCCGCTTCCACTTCGGAAAGCGAATCATTCCGGTCAATGGATATTTCTATTGTTTCCACCCCGAGGTTTCTTTTTTCCCATTCAGCATTCACAATCTTCATAGCTTTCTCCTTTGATACACATGATTTTAAAAAAACATTACATCATTCAAGCTTATCACATCATAACATATCAGCGCGATTATGTCAACAATTTCTCTAATATTTTTGCGATCTCATCATGACATCATTACATCAAAGCCATAAAAAATCATTATTTTCGTTTGCCTTGACGCGGATTTTCTTCATTGCCTGCTTTGAAGCTGTAGATAGGTTTGATGACTTCGTGGATTACTACCGTCGGGGCAATGTTGTTCACAATGTCCTCCATCCGCTTGTATGCCATGGGGCATTCGTCCAGCGTATCTCCGTTGACCGAGGTGGTATAAATTCCCTTCATCTCCTTGCGGAAGGAGGAAACGGTGAAGCTCTCCCGCGCTTCCCTCCGGCTCATCAGGCGGCCGGCGCCGTGGGGTGCGGAATAATTCCAGTCGGGGTTTCCCCTGCCGGTGCAGAGCAGACAGCCGTCCCGCATGTTGACCGGAATGATGAGCTTTTCCCCTTCTCGCGCGGAAACAGCGCCCTTGCGGAGAATCATGCTGTCGGTGTCGATGTAATTGTGAACGGTGGTGAATTCGCCGTCCACCTTGAATTTCATTCCTTTGATCAGCTCGTGCGCCATCGCCCTGCGGTTGAGTACGGCAAAGTGCTGCACGATTTTCATGTCGTGAATGTAGGCTTCGAACAACTGTCCGCTGGCATAGGCAAGCTGTCGCGGCACGGTGCAGCTCAGCCCGTTGTGTAGGGCTTTCAAAGCGGATTGTAGCTCACTCTCCCTGCCATCCGCCTTATACTGCTCAACAAGGCGTCTGATCTCGTCCTCCGGCACGGAATTCAGCGCTTTCCACGCCTGTTCCTGATAATAGAAAGCCACTTCCAGACCGAGGTGACGGCTGCCGGAGTGAATTACGAGATAAATGCTGCCGTCCTCTCCCTTATCCGCTTCAATGAAGTGGTTGCCCCCGCCGAGTGTTCCCAAGCTGCGGTAAGCCTTGCCGATATCCACCTTTTCCGCGCAGTAAAGCTCGCTCAGATCAATTTCCTCCGCAACCGCGTGCGCCCTGCTGCGGACACTGAATCCGGCGGGAATAAGGGCATTCACCGCCTTGTCAAGCTGCTGCACTTCAATGAATTTATTCCTGAGTTTGACCACTTCCATGCCGCATCCGATATCCACACCCACCAGATTCGGGACTACGGAATCGGAGATGGTCATGGTGGTTCCGATTGTACATCCCGCGCCGGCGTGAACGTCAGGCATGACGCGTATGACGGAATCCCGCGTGAAGGGCTGGTCACACAGCAGCCGGATCTGTTCGATAGCCGACTGTTCCACAACGTTCGTAAATACTTTGGCGGTATTGTATTTTCCTGTGACTGTCTGTTCCAAGAAACAATCACCTTCCTTTCGTTTTCAAACTGAAAAAAGTATCCTTGCATGAGATATATTGTACCCCGCAAAGGCGCAGAAATCAATATTGCAAAGCTAAAGAAAAGATAAAGAATCCAATACAATTATATGGTGATCGTTACTCACTTATTTCGTCCATCACAAATCAACAGCCCCGTTGACGCAAATCACCTGCGTCAACGGGGCTGCATTATTATTTGGTAAAGGGAATGCTTACTGATAGAGCGGATAGGCTTCCAGCAGCTGTGTCACGCCTTCGCGGATGGCGTCGGCGCTGCCCTCGAAATCGGTGATGGCGAGGGAAATGTATTCGGCGATCTTCTTCATGTCCTTCTCGACAAGACCTCTGGTAGTGACGGCGGGCGTGCCGAGGCGGACGCCGCTTGTCACAAAGGGGCTGAGCGGCTCGTTGGGAATGGTATTCTTGTTGGCGGTAATGTAAACGTCGTCGAGTCTGCGCTCCAGTTCCTTGCCGGTAATGCCGGTGTCGCGCAGATCGAGCAGAATGAGGTGGTTGTCGGTGCCGCCGGACACCATCTTAATGCCGCGGGCGTCGAATTCCTCCGCCATGGCGGCGGCATTGGCGACGATTTGCTTGCCGTAGGCCTTGAATTCAGGCTTGAGCGCCTCGCCGAAGCAGACCGCCTTGCCGGCGATGGTGTGCATGAGCGGGCCGCCCTGCGTGCCGGGGAATATCGCCTTGTCGATGGCCTTGGCGTACTCCTCGCGGCAGAGAATCATGCCGCCTCTGGGGCCGCGCAGGGTCTTGTGGGTGGTGGTGGTGACGATGTCGGCATATTCCACGGGATTCTGATGCATGCCCGCGGCGACAAGGCCGGCGATGTGAGCCATATCCACCATCAGCAGAGCGCCGACGGACTTTGCGATCTCGCTGAATTTGGCGAAATCAATGGCTCTGGGGTAGGCGCTTGCGCCCGCGACGATCATCTTGGGCTTGACCTGCTGCGCAATTTCATAGACCTTTTCGTAATCGATTCTGCCGGTTTCTCCGTCAACGCCGTAGGGAACGAAGTTGTAGAATTTACCCGACATATTGACAGGGGAGCCGTGGGTCAGATGACCGCCCTCGGCGAGATTCATGCCCATGACGGTATCACCCGGCTGGAGAAGCGCGAAATAAACCGCGGTGTTCGCCTGTGCGCCGGAATGAGGCTGCACGTTGGCGTGTTGGGCGCCGAAAAGCTCACAGGCTCTGCTGCGGGCAATGTCCTCCACCACGTCAACGCACTGGCAGCCGCCGTAATAGCGCTTGCCGGGGTATCCCTCGGCGTACTTGTTGGTGAGCACACTTCCCATAGCTGCCAGAACAGCGGGGGAAACAAGATTTTCGGAAGCGATCAGTTCGAGATTCCTTCTCTGTCTGGCAAGCTCGTCGCCCATAGCGGCGGCGACTTCGCTGTCGTAAGACTGAAGGAAACCGATGGAATCAAGCATATCTGCGTACATTGGCTTCAACATCCTTTCATAGGTAAAGCGATAAAATAACTGATTCATTATAACAGAAAACCGCGCCGCATGCAACAATTTAATAAGCAAAAAAATGTAAAAATTTGACTGCCAATTTATGCATTTTCTATTGTAATCTCCATCATCAGGCACTGGGTGTTCTTCTTGCCGTCGATCGCGTCCATATAGATGTGATAGGTGCCGGCTTTATGCGGGGTAAAAGTCGCGGTGTTCGCGGTGGAGAAATCCTGTATCCTGACCCACGATCCGCCGCATTCATAGTAGAATTTGTAGGTGATTCTGCCTTCGCCGCCGGCGGAGGTGCCGGTGAGGGTGACTTCCGTGCCGACGGAAGGCGAAGCGGGATCGGCCGTCAGCGAGGTGACTTTGAGCGGAATTCCCTGCTCGACGGTGATGCAGAGCCGCTTGCAGGCGATCCTGCCGGAGGAATCCTTCGCGTCCACATAGACGTTGTAGAATCCCGCTTCGGAAGGCGTCCAGAGGAAGTAATCCTGCGTGCCGTAATCGCGCAGCCGCTTCCACACGCCGTCCTTTTCCACATAGAACTTGTACTGCACTTCGCCGTCCCCGTTGGAGGAACCGGCGAGCAGCCGGATCTCGGTGCCGGTGTACTGACCCGAAATGCGGTTGGCGTTGAGATCGGCGACGAAATCCGCGCCGGCCACGATTTCATACTGGAAGAGGGCGCATACCACCTTGCCGCCTGCGTCCTTCACGTCGCAGTAGACGGTATGGGTGCCGACGGTGGTGGCGTGCCAGTTGTAGGTATTCCGGTCGGAATAATCCCACAGCTTTGTTCAGACGCCTTTGCATTCGCTGTAGAATTTGTATTGCAGACTGCCCGTGCCGCCGGTCGCGTTGACTGTCAGACGGATGGTTTTTCCTGCCGGCTGGGGAGAGGTGAATTCCGCTGTCATCAGCGCGGAGAGTTCTCCCTGCGCCCGCGTGACGACATATTTCATGCTGCGGCATTCCAGCACATTGCCGTCAATGTCCATGATGTCGGCATAGAGGGTGTAGGTGCCGGCCGCCGCCGGCTTCCACAGGCAGGAATTGCTTTCCGATACGTCTTGCAGCCGCTTCCATGAGCCGCCGCATTCGCTGTAGAATTTGTATTTGTCGCCGCCCGTCGCGGTGAGAATGATTTCGGTTCCCTGCTCCTGAGGAGAATCGAGGGAGGCGGTGAAGCCCTTCGGTTCCACGGCCTTTACCGTGAAGTCGTCGGAATAGGCTTCGACTTCCGCGCCGGAAGAATCCCGCGCGGCGACGTACACCCTGTAATTCCCCGGTTCGGAGGGTGTGAAGAGATAACTGTCTTCCGAAGTGAATGTTCCTAAGTAATTATAACCGTCGCCGATAGCATAGCCGAAGGCATACTGCACTTCGCCGATACCGCCGCTGCGTTCCGCGGTGAATAGTATGTCGTCGCCGACTCTGACATCACTCAGATCGGAATCGGCTGCAAGCGCGACGCTCAGGGGATTCACCACCGTGACAACGCATTCCGCCGACTTTTCGGTTTCGGAAGTGACGGCGGTGACGGTCGCCCTGCCGGGGCCGACCGCCGTGACCAAGCCTGTTTCCGATACGGTGGCGACGCTCTCGTCGGAGGAATTCCACGAGACAAGCTCGGTGCTTTCCACGGGCATGACGATGGCGGTGAGCTGCTTTGTGGCGCCGGCCAGCAGACTGACTTCGGTGTCAGTCAGCAGGATGTTTGCGGCGTAGACTTCGATGGAAGTAAAATGCATCTCCACGGTGTCTCGCAGCCCGCAATCCTTCTTCACGATCAGCCCCCACTGAGCGGAAGACCCCATGAAGTAGATATCGGAAAGACTGTCGGTGTCGAGGAAGGAATATTCCCCCAGCTTTTCCACCGTCGGATAAAGCGTGACATTGGTAAGGTATTCCATGTTGCTGAACGCGCCGAAGGGAATGACCTTCTGGTCGGTCACGGTGACGGAGCAGAGGGCATCCGGAATGCGGTAATTCGCGCCGGTCAGATTGGAGTCGCTTAACGCGAAATACTGCTGGGTTCCGGTCGCGTATTTTCCGAAGAAGTATCCCAGCACCGCGTCGTTTGTGCCGTTGGCTTCGCGGTGGCTGCCGATGAAGGGAACGGTCAGGCTGTTGAGCGAGTGGCAGCCGTCGAAGGCATTCGAGCCAAGGGAGATGACCGAGTCGGCTACCGTCGCTTCCTGAGCCGATGCCAGTCCGGCAAAGGCGTAATTCCCCACACGGGTCACACCGTCGCCCACTTCGACGGATTGGATTTCATGCCGGAGAGCGTGCCACGGTGTGTCGGTTTCGCCGCCGAAATCCGGCATATCGCCCTCGCCCCTGACAGAGAGCGTGCCGTCGTCCGCAACTTCCCATGAAAGGCTGTCGGTAAGCTGTCCCGAACTGTCCCGCACTTCCACTTCGCAGGACGCCTGTAGAAAACCGAGCGTAGCGGTGATGACCGCCCTGCCCTTTTTCTTGCCGGTGACAACGCCGCTCACGGAAACCGTTGCGACCGATTCATCGGAGGAATGCCAGATCACGCCGTCGTGACCTGACTCCGGCGAGGTTTCCCAGTTCAGCTCGAGGGTCTTGCCGAGTCCCAGCGCGGAGGCGGACTGGCTCAGCGTAAGGCCCGTGGCAAAGCCGACGTTCATCAGATGGAATGTCGCTTCGCTGTCCACCAGCTTGGAGGAATAGCTGCCGTTGCCTTGGCTTTCCCATGTCAGGTAGGTGTACCGGAGCACGCCGTCGCCGTCAATGACGATCCTGTCAATCCTGACCGGAAGCTGTGAAGGCAGATTGCCCGCTTCTTCTGCCGGCATGGAATAAGGCGCGTCGCTTTCGCCTGTGGCGATGGAATAGCGGCGGATCTTCTGACCGGAACCGTAATAGATAATTCCGTCGTACAAAGCCATGCCGCCGGTGGCGTTCTCAACGACCGTCTTTCTGTCGCCGCCGTAGATGTCGGTGGAAACGATCTGTTCACTGTCCCCGTCGCGGAAATACCAGCGGTCGCCCCAGAGCTTCTGCTCGGTGAGCCTGCCGCGGGGCATGGCGGAGAAGGCGGTGGAAGCGGAGGCTTCACCGGCCGTCCATTCGTAATGATCCAGCTCGGCGATTTCGGCGTCATTGACAAAGAAGTAGCCGTAATTTTCATAACCGGAACAGTCTGTGCCGGCTCTGAGCGTCGGATCGTCCCAAGTGGCGTCGACATGATACCATTCGCCGTCGAAGCAGACGAGATTCCAGCCGTGAACCATGCCGGAACTGATGACGTTTTCGCAAGGAATGCCCATTTTGCTGAGCAGCAGCCAGTAAGCCGCCTGGTAACCCTGACAGACGCCGCGATGGAGCACAAGAATGCCGTAGGCGTTGCGGCAGGTGCCGTCGCCGGTGCTTTCATAATGTGCGGTGACAACGATACTGTCGTGCGCCGCGACGATTTTTTCAAAATCCGACTTGTTTTTCAGACTGTCGCAGATCGTATCCGCCGCGTCGTTGAGATCGGAGACCCGGTCGGCGAATTCCGTTTCGGTCAAGCTGTCGCGGTAACTGAAAGAAATCCCGTACAACGTGCCGGAGCTGGAGCCGTATCTGTACTGTGAAATGTTGGCGACGTCGTATTCAACAGGGTATTTTGCCTTGACCGCGTTGAGAATGGCGACGACGTTTTCGGCGCTGGCGGGAATGCCGTAGGAATAGATCACCGCGTACTCGCCGGAAAAGCCGAACATGCCGGCGGCGACCGTGTCGATCAGTTCGTCGCTGAATGGTTCTCCGCGCTTGCGGACACCGCCGGTGATTTCGTCCGGCGACAGACTCCGGACGACAAGATCGTCCGGTACATTGTCCGAAGCGGGTGTCTGAACTTCCTCCGGCGCTTCTTCCGCGGCGGGAATGTCTTCCGCGGCGGGGGGTTCCTGCTCCTCGGGAATGATTTCTTCCGGGGGCGGCTGTATGTCTTCCTGCGTGCCGCTCTTCACGTCCGCCGTGTCCAGCACCGCAACCGGTTCGGGCAGTTCCGGAGGCTCGGACTGAGCCAGCACGGGAGCGCTGTAGGAGATGAAAAGCGCCGCCGTCAGACTGACGGCAAGCAGTTTTCTAAATGTCATTGCATCACTTATCCTTTCGGTTTATTATTATCAATTCATTATATCATACTCAGAAATCCGTTGCAATAGACATCTCACAGGAAATGCCCGGTAAATCTTCCGTATCATCAAAAATTTACAAAAAATTTTAAGATATGGCTCTCCATTTCTTCACGCGGAGGACGGAATTTTTGCCCGATGTGGTTCAAAACGCGGGAAAAATATGCTATAATACCAATTAAATCCGTATGTGAAAAAGAAGGTACGTTTGAATGAGCGTTGCAACACAGGAAAGACTCCGGAATATCGCCATTGTCGCCCACGTCGACCACGGCAAGACCACGCTGGTGGATCAGCTGCTGCGGCAGAGCGGCATCTTCCGCGAGAATGAAGCCGTCGCCGAGAGGGTGATGGATTCCAACGATCTGGAGCGCGAAAGGGGCATTACCATTCTGTCCAAGCAGACCGCCGTGCAGTACAAGGGGGTCAAGATCAACATCATCGACACCCCCGGCCACGCCGATTTCGGCGGCGAGGTGGAGCGCATTCTCATGATGGTGGACGGCATTCTGCTGCTGGTGGACGCCTTTGAAGGCTGCATGCCGCAGACGCGGTTCGTGCTGAAAAAGGCGCTGGGACTGGGCAAGAAGCCGATTGTGGTGATCAACAAGATCGACCGCCCCGGCGCCCGTCCGGCGGAGGTCATCGACGAGATTCTCGACCTCTTCATCGACCTCGGCGCGAACGAAGACCAGCTGGAATTCCCGGTGGTCTACGCTTCGGGCCGGGACGGCTATTCCTCCCTTGACCCCGACCGCATGGGTACCGACATGAAGGCGCTCTTTGAAACGATTCTCAGCGAAATCCCCGCCCCGGTGGGGGACGCGGAAGCGCCGGCGCAGGTGCTCTTTTCCAATGTCGATTACGACGATTACGTGGGGCGCATCGGCATCGGGCGTGTGGAGAGAGGCACCGTCAAGAACGGACAGCAGATGGTGCTCTGTCACAGCGACGGCACCACCCAGAATGTGAAGATCGGCCGGCTTTACCAGTTCGAGGGACTCCGCCGGGTGGAAGCCGAAAGCGCGTCGGTGGGGGACATCATTTCGGTGTCGGGACTTGCCGACCTGAATATCGGCGAAACGGCCTGCGCTCCCGAATGCGTCGAGCCGCTGCCCTTCATCAAGATCGACGAGCCGACCGTTTCCATGATGTTCATGGTGAATAACTCCCCCTTCGCCGGTCGGGAAGGCAAGTACGTCACCAGCCGCAACATCCGCGACAGGCTCTTCAAGGAAGTGGAAACCAATGTCGCCATGCGGGTGGAGGAAACCGACACCACCGACTGCTTCAAGGTGTCAGGGCGGGGAGAGCTGCATCTTTCCATCCTCATTGAAACCATGCGCAGACAGAATTTTGAATTCCAGGTGTCCCGCCCGCAGGTGATTTACAAGGAGATCAAGGGCAAAAAGTGCGAACCCATCGAGCTGCTGATGATCGAGGTGCCGCAGGAGTACGTGGGCACCGTCATGGAGAAGCTGGGCACCCGCAAGGCGGAAATGATCAACATGGACACCCGCGAGAGCGGCATGACCCACCTTGAATTCAAAATTCCCGCCAGAGGGCTGATGGGCTACCGTTCGGAATTCCTCACCGACACCAACGGCAACGGCATCATGAATCACGTCTTTGACGGCTACGAGCCTTACAAGGGGGATATCGTCGTCCGGCAGCAGGGCAGCCTGATTGCCCACGAAACCGGCGAAGCCACCGCCTACGGGCTGTGGAATTCACAGGAGCGGGGCAGAATGTTCATCGGCCCCAACGTGCCGGTGTACGAGGGCATGATTGTCGGCGCGTCGCCCAAGTCGGAGGACATCGTGGTCAATGTCTGCAAGAAGAAGCACGTCACCAACACCCGCGCCGCCGGTTCGGACGAAGCGCTGCGGCTGGTGCCGCACACGGTGCTGAGTCTGGAGCAATGTCTGGAATTCATCGCGGACGACGAACTGGTGGAAGTCACTCCCAAGTCCATCCGCATGCGGAAGGTGATTCTCGACAAAGCGCTCCGCATGAAGGCGTGGAGCAAAACGAAATAATTTCAATTATCCGGTTCATGGAAGCGAAATGCTTTTATGAGCCGGATTTTATTTTTCATTCCAACGGATTATCCGCTCCATTTTGGAAACAGTAATAACATCAATCAAAAAAGTGGTGATCAGCTTGACGGGGACTCTATTGTTTGACCTGATCGGGTTTTCTTCGGGGGAGGACAGCGGGAAGGACGAGCAGAGCGGTGAGAATGCGCCGAACGAAGCGTCTTCCGCCGAATCCTGCGGACTGTTCGACATCAGTCCGGCCTACGACAGGCCGGTTTCGCCGGATTATCAGAGCAATCTGGACTACTGCCGCCGGCTCAAGGGAAAGAACGCCGACCTGCTGATTCGGGAATTCAACCTTGCGGACGGGCGGCGGAGCTTTCTGCTGCTGGTGGACGGACTTTGCTCCAAACAGAGCGCCGAGCAGAATCTGATTCTGCCCGCCATGCGGCTGCAGCTTTCCGGCCATCCCGACAGCATGCCGCCGCTCAAGCAGATTTCCTCCGTCATTCTCAACACGGAACTGAGCGAGCAGCCCAGTCTTTCCAAGGGCTATATCGCTGCGCTGACCGGCGATCTCTTTCTCTGCGTGGAAGGGCTGAATGTCGGCTTCGTGGTGGGGGCGCGGAGCATAGAATCGCGTTCGGTGTCGCCCAGCGAGACGGCCGGTTCGGTGGCGGGACCGCACGAAGGCTTCACCGAGAATCTCCGCACCAACACGGCGCTGATTCGCCGGCGCATTTCCGACCCGAACTTCACCATTGAAATGATGCAGGTCGGGCTTCGTTCCCACACCGCCGTCGCGCTGTGCTACATCAACGGTGTGACCAATCCGGCGCTGACCGACGCCCTGCGGAGCAATATTCAGGCTGTCACGGTCGATCTTCTGGGGGACGCGGGGGAGCTTGCCCAGCTCATCGAGCAGTACCCGATCAGTCCCCTTCCGCAGATCGATTCCACCGAAAAGCCGGACACCGCCGCCGCCGAAATCTGTCAGGGACGCGCGGCGATCATCGTCAACGGAAGTCCCTGTGTGCTTCTCGCCCCCGCGACGCTTTCCTCCATGATGCAGGTCACGGAAGACAGATACCAGCGCTGGACCTATTCCTCCTTCCTGAAAATACTGCGCTGGGTCGCGTTTTTCCTATCCATTACCGCGCCTTCGCTCTATGTCGCGGTGGTTGCCTACAATCCCGGACTGCTGCCGGTCGATCTGCTTCTGCTGTCGGCGGCCAACAGAATCAACGTGCCTTTCAGCGCGGTCACGGAGGTCGTCATTCTGGAATTCTTCATTGAACTGCTTCGGGAAGCCAGCATACGCCTGCCGGGGAGCATCAGCTCGGCAATGTCCATCGTGGGCGGCCTGATCGTGGGGGACGCGGCCATCCGGGCGGGATTGGTGAGCCCTCTGCTGATCATCATTATCGGCCTGACCTCCCTGACCTCCTTTGTGATTCCCTCCTACGAACTGGCGTCTTCCCTGCGTCTGGTGAAGTATTTCCTGCTGGCGCTTTCGGCGGTCTTCGGAATATTCGGGCTGACGGTGGGGCTGGTGCTGTTCGTGTCGCAGCTCTGTGCGCTGTATTCCTACGGCACGGAATTCACCGCGCCCTTTTCTCCCGCCTACCGCAAGGGATTTATCGAAAGCCTGATCGAACTTCCGATCTTCCGGCGGGACACCCGGCCGGAATACTATGAGCCGATCGACCTTATCCGAATGAAGTGAACGTGATGAATGAGAACAACGCAAATTCCGCCTTCTCCGAATGGCAGCTCACCGTGCTGGTGATGACCGCCGGCATGGGGGGCATGTATTTCTACCCCGAGACTTTCGGCAGGTGGTCGGGAATGGAATTGCTGCTGGCGGCGGCGGCTGTGCTGCTTGCCATGGGAATGCTGGCGAAATGCTTTTCCCTGAGCCAAAGTCTTTCCTTCCCGGAACTGCTGCGGGAAAATTTCGGCGGACTGCCGGCGAGAATCATTCTGGCGGGGACGGCGGTCTACTTCGCCGCCGAAATCTGCTGCGTGACGGTGAAGCAGACCCGCATGACAGGACTGTTCCTGCTGGAAAAGACCCCGCCGCAGGTCATTCCGGCGGTGGCGCTGCTGACGGTCTGCTTCCTCATCACATCGGGCATCCGTCAGGTGGCGCGGACGGCGGAACTGCTTTTTCCGGCGGTGGCGGTTCCGCTGCTCTTCATACTGACGATGGGACTTTTCACGCTGGATTACGGGGAGCTTCTTCCGCTGCTGCGGCCGGGGCGGCTGCCTTCCGTGCCGGCGGAGCAATGGCTGTCCCACTGGCTTTCGCCGCTGGGGGGGATTGCGGCGGCGGCCTTCTTCGCGGGGTATTACGAAAAAAGGCGGCTGCGGCGCTGCCTTCTTTCCGGAACGCTGCTGCTGTCGGTGCTGTGCGTGGGGGTGCTGGTCTGCTGTGCGGGGGTCTTCTCGGTGGAAGGCACCAATCACCTTGCCTTCCCGCTCACGGAACTTTCCCGCGTGGTGAGCATAGGGAATATTTCGCTCAACCACCGCTTCGACATTCTCTATATCATGATTTATAACGCCGTCACGCTGCTGTCGGCGGGCATTCTGCTCTACTGCTGCTGCATTTCGCTCTGCGGGGCATTCCATGTCAGAAGCCACAGCGTTTTCAATTTCCTGCTGCTGCCGGTGATTTACACGCTGTCCTACGTCAGTCTGTCGGACGACCGGATTGCCATTCTGATAGCGGACGGGGGGAAGGTGATTTTTCTGTTCGGGCTGATACCGGCAATCTATCTGGCGACGATATGGAAAAAAAGGAAAGCGCGTAGCGCTTAATCAGCGAGCGTATGGGTGCTGGCTGTCGGCAAGCGACAGCCGGGACTGGTTCCCTGCCGGGGGTCTGGGGGCAGCGCACCACGAGGGAGACGAAGTCGACCGGGCAAGACGGGCTAAGAACACGATAAAAGTCAGGCGACTACAGAAACAGCCCCATACCGTGATGATCCTTGCCCCGAATAAAGAAAGGAGTCCATCGCGTGCATATTTTCAGAATTCCAATCAGAATCACGCTGGCGGCGGCCGGAATGCTTGCCGCGCTTCTGCTGACCGGCTGCTGGGACGACGCGGAGATCAACGGCCGCGCCTTCGTGCTGGGCTTCGGGGCGGACGGCGGGGAAGAAGGGTATCAATTCACATTCCAGCTGGCCATTCCGGTGAGCGGAGAGAGCGATTCCTCCGGCTCCATCCTGTATGACGCCCGCACGGTAACGGGGGACACGCCGGCGGCCGCGGTGCGGACGCTGGAAAAAGATCTCGGCAGGCAGATCAATTTCGAGCAGCTCAGCCTGATTGTGATAGGGGAAGATCTTTCGCAAAGGAACTTCACCGGGCTGACCGATTATTTCTTCCGGCGGGCGTCGGTGCGAAGGCAGAGCTGCATTGCGGTCTGTGCGGGAAGCGCCGGGGCATTCTTCGGCCATTCCGCCGCAGGCAGGGCAATTTCCACCGAAGCGGCCAGCGCCCTGCAAAGCTACGACGCGGGAGGCGGCATCGCCATGAATCTCTTTTCGCTCTACAAGGCGCTGGTCAACCGGGACGAATTCTTTCTCCCCCGGATTTCGGCGGAAGGAGAGGGCGAAGGGTCGCAGCTGGCCATTTCAGGCGCGGCGGCCTACGGGAGGGAGGGGGAATACCGCGGAGAAGCGGGCGGGGAAGAGCTGGAGCTTCTGCGGCTGACCCGCGGCTCTGGCATCGGCGGCTCGCTATCGGTGAAGGACGGACAGGGGAATCTGTATTGCTGTGAAGTCCGGCAGTCGGACTGCTCGGTGAAATGCCGGATCAATAACGGCGTTCCGGCATTCCGGATTCATCTGGAGCTTGTGATCATTCCCCTCGACACGCGGGGAGAAGGGGGCGGGGAATATTCCGACGGGCGGCTCAGAGCGATATCGGAGGAGGCGGGACAGTCGGTCAGAGAACGGCTGGAAGCCCTCGCCCTCCGGAGCCGGGAATCGCTCGGTTCGTCGGTGCTGGGATTGCAGGACATTATCCGGCAGCGTCAGCCCGACTGGTATGGACTTCACGAGAAGGAATGGGAGAAATTCTTCCGCAAATCCGAAATTGAAATCACGGTCAATTGCACAGTGGCAGGAGGCGGACTCACAAAATGAAGCTGGAATTACCCACGGCTGTCATCGTGCTGCTTCTGGCGGCATGGCTGGGACAGGTGAGACTTTACAGGGGAATGCAGGGAGAGCAGTATTCCACCGAACGAGCTATTGCAAAATACGGCGGTACAGCGTGTTTGTTCACCGCAATTGCGCTTTTCTTCATTCAGTTTATTTGCTGAATATTTTTACAATTATTCTGCTGCATGATCGGCGGCGGCAGCGGCGGCAGGCAGCCTCAGCATTCAGCGTTTTGCACAATCACGCAAAAGCAGGCAGGCAAAATTTTTCGGCAAAAAATTTTGCAGCGGCTTTGCTTTTGTCTGCTTTGCTTTGCTTTACTTTGCTTTTATTTCCTTTTGTTTTGTTTTCTTTTCTTTGTGGCATTATTGCTGCATTTACCGGGGTAAATGTTGCGGGAACGTCCTGTAACAGGACTTCAGGCGCGATTTCTTTTGATGTTCTTCTCACATGCAGACGACAGTTGACTCCTGAGTTTTTGCCGCGGGAAGTTTTATGTAACCGGATGAGAAAGCTCCCGTAAAAAAATATCATCGTTGCGCCGGATTGCGTGATTGTATAATTTTACCAAAAATGACATTTCTATTGGCAATTTCAAAATTCTGTGATAAAATAATAAGACAGGCAAAGTATGAGAAAAATGATGCTGTAAAACGACGGGGGAGGTGAGGGAATGCCCGATATGGAACGAGCCGGACAAAAGCTGGATGAAATTACCGGAACGGTGGAAGAAATCACCTTCCGCAACGAGCAGAGCGGATTCACCGTGCTGGAACTGGACGCGGAGGACGATCTTGTGATCGCCGTCGGGGTGCTGCCGCCGGTCAATTCCGGCGAGGAAGTGCATATGTACGGGCATTGGACCACTCACCCGAAATTCGGCCGACAGTTTGCCGCCGAGAGCTGCGAAAGCAAAATGCCCTCCGGCGCGTCGGCCATTCTGCGCTATCTTTCTTCCGGCGCGGTCAAGGGCATCGGCCCTTCCACCGCCACCAAAATCGTCGAGGCCTTCGGCGGCCGCACGCTGGAAATCATCGAGAGCCAGCCCGAACGGCTTGCAGAGATCCGCGGCATTTCCAAGGCCAAGGCGGAGCAGATTTCGCAGGACTTCCGCGCCCACTTCGGACTGCGGGAAGCAATGGCGTTTCTGGGGCAGTACCACATCACCCCCCATCAGGCGCTTGCCGTCTGGAAGCGGTTCGGGGTAGGCTGCATCGAGCTGATCAAGGACGACCCCTATGTGCTTTGCGCCGACGGGCTGAATATCGGCTTCGAGCGGGTGGACGCCATCGCCATGAGCATGGAAAAATCCCCCGACAGCGGCCGCCGCATTGCCGCCGGCATTACATACGTGCTGACCCACAACCTCGGCAACGGCCACACCTGCCTGCCCAAAGAGAAGCTGCTGGACGTGGCGTCCTCGCTGCTGGAAATCGACCGCGCCGCCGTCGCGGAGCAGCTGGAAGAAGCGCTGGACGACAGCGAATTCATGCAGGACGAGATAAGGGGAGAGGCATTTATCTTCCTGCCCTATGTCTACGAAGCGGAACTCTACTGCGCCGGCAGAATCGCCACCATGGCGATGTGTCCCGCCGAACCCGTCCGGAATTACGTCCGGCAGATGGAACTGATCGAGAACATGACCGGCATATCCTACGACGGACATCAGACCGAGGCCATCGACGCGGCGATGAACAAGGGACTTCTTGTGCTGACCGGCGGCCCCGGCACCGGCAAGACCACCACCCTCAACGCCATCATCCAGCTGCTGGAAATTTACGGGCATAAAGTCGCCATTGCCGCTCCGACGGGACGCGCGGCCAAGCGCATCACCGAAATCACCGGCCACGAAGCCAAGACCATTCACCGCCTGCTGGAGGTGGAATGGGGGGAGAACGACACGCAGTCCTTCGCCCGCAACGAAAAGAATCCCCTTGACTGCGACGCGCTCATCGTGGACGAACTTTCCATGACCGACATCCTGCTCTTCCAGAGCCTGCTCCGGGCGGTGAAATTCGGCTGCCGGCTGGTGCTGGTGGGGGACAGAGATCAGCTTCCCAGCGTCGGGGCGGGGAATGTGCTGGGGGATCTCATTCAATCGGGGCGGGTGCCGGTGGTGGCGCTCACCGAAGTCTTCCGTCAGGCGCAGAAGAGCGCGATTATCATGAACGCCCACAGAATCGTCAGCGGTGAACCTCCCGTGCTCGACCTCAGGGACAACGACTTTTTCTTCCTGCCCATGCGGGAGTCGGAAAAGATCATCCAGACGATCAGCGACCTCTGTTTCAGGCGGCTGCCCGACGCCTACGGATTCAACCCGCTGAAAGACATACAGGTGCTCTGCCCCGGGCGGAAGGGGGAACTCGGCACGGCGGAGCTGAACCGGGTGCTCCAGCAGCGCTTCAACCCCCAGCATCAGAAACGCCCGGAAATCAAGATAGGCGGGGTGACCTTCCGACAGGGCGACAAGATCATGCAGGTCAAAAACAATTACAACGTGGAGTGGACAAAGGACGACGGCACCGAGGGAACCGGCATCTTCAACGGCGACGTGGGCATGCTGGAGGAAATCGACAAACTGCGCGGCATCCTGAAAGTCCGGTTTGACGACCGCACGGCGACCTATTCCGTCGACAATGCCGACGAGCTGGAACACGCCTACGCCATCACGGTGCACAAGAGTCAGGGCAGCGAATTCCCTGCGGTCATCCTTCCGATGTACCCCATGGCGCCCCAGCTCTGCTACCGCAATCTTCTCTACACCGCTGTCACCCGTGCGCGTTCCATTCTCATCATGGTGGGGCACAGGCAGATCGTCTACCGCATGGTACAGAATCAGAAAAAGACCCTGCGCTACTCCGCGCTGGACGTATTTTTAAGACGAAACACGCTTAATTAGTTTAAGTACTGACTCTGAGAAATAAAAGCACATCTTCAGGAGGAACTTTTTATGGGATTGCTTGACACCATAAAGGAGAAGGTTGCGGAGGCGGCCTATCCAAGACGCTGTCCTCTCTGCGGCGCTCTTATTAACAGCAATGAGAGAATATGCAGCAGATGTTCCAAGGACGTGGAATTCATCCGCCGCCCGATCTGCCGCATCTGCGGCAGGCCGCTCTACACCTGCGCCTGCAGGCGGGGCGAAAACGCCTTTGTCCGGAATGTCTCCCCGCTGGTCTACACAAAGGCGGCGAAGAAGGGCATTCACCGGATGAAATTCAATGATTCGCCCTATTCCTGTACATATTTCGGCAAGCTGATGGCCAACTCGGTCAGGACGGAATACTTCGACTGCGGCGTGCGTTTCGACTGCGTGGTGTATGTGCCTATGCACCGTGACGATTTCCGCTCCAGGGGCTACAATCAGGCAATGCTCCTCGCCAGAACCGTGGCGGATGAAATCGAAGTGCCGCTTCTCTCCAAGGCGCTTGTCAAGAATTTCCGGAACCGTCCGCAGCATACCCTTTCCTTCATGGAACGCAAGCGCAATGTCCAAGGGGCTTTCAGTGTGCCGCGTCCCGAACTGGTCAAGGGAAAGACCCTGCTTCTCTGCGACGACGTGACCACTTCCGGCACCACCCTCAACGAATGCGCGGTGACGCTTCTCGACGCGGGGGCCAAGGCGGTCTACTGCGTGACCGCCGCGGTCGCGGTCATGTCCGAAATGCCTGCCATCAAGGCGGCGGCGTTCGGCGCGGGGTATTGAACCGGCTCTTGATTCTTTTGGCGGTTTTTTACCAATTCTACTTGAAATTAAGAAAATTTAATGGTATAATGATAAACGAAAAAGGCCTGCGGGGCGTAATTGGGGTATGCGCTCACGGGCCTTTTAGATATTTATTTCGTTCGCGAACTTTTGAAATTCTATGAAAGGATGATCCACACATGAAGTTCAAGAAGTTATTGTCCGTCTGTCTGGCGGCAGCCTTGTTCCTCTCGATGGGTTCAAGCGCGTTTGCGGCCGGCGTTTCCGGCTCAGACCTGCCGTCGGAATCAACCTCGGCACAGATTGAATCGGTCGAAGCTCCTGCTCAGCAGGAAGAAGTTTCTTCCATTCAGCAGGAAGAAGTTTCTTCCATTCAGCAGGAAGAAGAAGTTTCTTCCATTGAGCAGGAGGAAGTTTCTTCCATTCAGCAGGAGGAAGAAGTTTCTTCCGTTCAGCAGGAGGAAGAATCTCCCGCCCAGCAGCAGGAGGAAGAAGTTTCCTCTCAGCAGCAGGAGGAAGAAGTTTCCTCTCGGCAGGAGGAAGTCGTTCTCCCGCAGGTGGATGAAGAACCCACAAAAAGCAGCAGCTTTACGGTGGAAGACGGCGTGCTGAAAAAATACACCGGCGACGACGCGACGGTCTCCATACCCAGCACCGTCAAGGAAATCGCCGACGGCGCTTTCAGCAACTCGCACAGCATGACTGAGATTGCGTTTCCCTCTACCGTCACAAAGGTGGGAACCAGCGCCTTTGACCCCTGCGACAAGCTCACCAAGTTCACCGTTGACCCTGCCAATACGGCGTTTACCACCACGGAGGGCGGCGTTCTGGTCGATAAATCGGTGACAAAGATTGTGCGCTATCCCAGAGGAAGAACCTCCACCTCCTTCACCGTGCCTACCGGCATCAAGACAATCGGCAATTCCGCTTTCTACAAGTGCACCAATCTGACAAAGGTCATTCTGCAGGAAGGCCTCACCACGATTCAGGATTATGGTCTGAGCAACATGACCAAGCTGACCACTGTCACGATTCCCTCCACCGTGACCTCCATCGGGAAGTATGGCTTTTCCAGCGATACCGCTCTGAAAACCATGAGCCTCAACGCCAAATCCCCGACCATCGGCTCAGATGCGTTTAAGAACGTCACCATCGACGACCTCTCCTACTATGGCACATCCAGTGACTGGTCCTCCTCGAAATGGAGCCCCATTGAGGCGTTTACCAGTTCGGGCAAATACTTCGGCGAGCATGTGCAGAACGGCGAATTTAAGGGAGTTATTTCCGCCGGCACAACGCTGTATATCGCTCCGTTTGTCACATCCATCCCGTCCGGCTCGCTCAGCAACTGCACCAGCACGTCTTTTCTCGGTCTGCCGGATTCGCTCTCGAGCTTCAACTCCTACGCGTTCGACTCCTGCACCTCTCTGCAGACCCTGAGCATCAGCGACAGCAACGCCAACTACAAGACGGTTGACGGCGTGCTTTATAACAAGGCGGGGACGACGATCTTCCGTTACCCCATCGCCAAATCCGGCACCTCCTACTCCGTGGCGAACGGCGTAAAACATATCGCCAATTCCGCTTTCTACAAGTGTGCCAATCTGACCTCCGTCACGCTTCCGTCCACTGTCACTAACATTTACAATTACGCGTTCGCCAGTGCGGAAAAAATCACATCCGTCAATATTCCCTCCGGTGTGACTTCCATCGGTCAGAATGCCTTCTCCAGCACGAAGCTGACCAGCGTGACCATTCCCTCAAGCGTCACCTCTGTCGGCAATTATGCGTTTTCCGGCAATAAGAACACAAACGGCAGGATCACTACCCTCACCATCAAGGCAAAGAATCCTTCTACCATGGGAACCGGCGTGTTCAACGATACCACCGTCGGTACCCTCAACTACGGCGGCTCCTCCAGCGAGTGGGATTCCTCCTCATGGAAGTCCGTTCTCAGCGGCAAGTGGAGCACCATCAACTACAGATATGTCATCAGCGGAACCACTCTGCAAAACTGTGTGGATGAAACCGTGACAAGCGTAACCATCCCCAAGGCTGTGACTGCCATTTCCTCCTCCGCTTTTGACAACTGTCCGAAGCTGACCTCTTTCAGCGTGGAAAGCGGCAACACCACCTTTACCGCGACAAACGGCGTCCTTTACACTGACAGCGGCAAGACGCTCTTCCGTTTCCCGCTTGCCAAGTCCACAAGCAACTTTGCCGTTCCTTCGGCTGTCACCAAGATTGCCAACTCCGCTTTCTACAAATGCACAGGTATCACGGGCATTACCATGCCGTCGGGTCTGACCACCATCGATAGCTATGCCTTCGGTTTGGCGTCCAACATTCCCATCATCACCATTCCTTCTAGTGTCACCTCTATCGGTTATTTTGCGTTCGGCAGCATGTCCGGTCTGAAATACCTCTGTATCAACGCGAAGGCTCCCGCTACGCTGGATGACGGCGCGTTCAAGAATACCACCGGCATCACCGCGATGGCCTATGCCGGCACGCTCTCCGAATGGGGCAGTTCCAAGTGGAGCAGCCAGACCAACGTCAAGGACAAGACCAAGTACTGCGATACCACGATGAGTAACTACGAACTCCAGAAGTACGCAGGAACCTATACAGAAGTCAACCTTTGCAGCTTTGCCAAAAAGATTATTAACGGCGCTCTTCCGTCACAGCTCACCAATGTGACGCTGCCCGATGCGCTGGAAAGCTTTGAAAGCGCTGCACTGGACGGCTCAAAGATCACCAAATTCTCCATTTCCACAAGCAATACCACCTTCAAGACGGACAGCGACATTCTCTACAGCAAGGACGGCAAGACCCTCTACCGCTATCCGAGAGCCAAGACGGGCAATTCCTTCACCGTTCCGTCCGCTGTGACGACCCTCGGCAATTCCGCCTTCTACGGCTGCTCCAACCTCAAGACCATCACCCTGCCCACCGCTCTTGTCACGATTGACGAATACGCGCTGAATTCCACCGGCGCGGAATTGCTGACCATTCCCGCCAATGTAAAGACGGTCAATAAGTACGCGCTCAATTCATCGACGCTGAAGTATCTGGTCATCCGTTCCAAGACCCCGACAACGGTCGATGAAAACGCGTTCAACCCCAGCACCAGCAACCTCAAGGAACTGGTCTTCATCGGTACATCCAGCGAGTGGACTTCCTCCAAGTGGAACTCAGTCACCAAACTCAACGCCAGCACCGTCACCAAATACTACGATGCCGACGTGACCGATAAGTACTATGCCAAATACACCGGTTCCGCCACGACCGTCACCATTCCTTCCTTCATCAACGACATTTACAAGTATGCCTTTGACGACGCGGCCAGCCTTACCGCTATCAACGTCAACGGCAACAACACGACCTATCAGAGCATCGACGGCGTTCTCTACAACAAGAGCGGCGATAAGCTGATCCGTTTCCCCAACAGCAAGGCGGCGACCTACACGATTTCCGACACCGTCAAGACGGTAGGCAATTCCTCCTTCTATAATTCCACTAAGATCAAGACCCTGACAATTCCCGCCAGCGTCACAACGGTGGAGGGATATGCTTTCAGCAAGACCGCGCTGACCACCCTCACCATCAAGGCAAAGAACCCGACGATCGAATCGTATGTCTTCTCCGACACGACCGTCACGACCGTCAACTTCTACGGCACCGAAGCGGAATGGAATTCCTCTTCATGGAAGTCTGCGCTGAGCGGCAAGTACACCAACCTCAATTACTTCAGCTTCAAGGCGTCCCTCGCCTCCCCGCAGGCGGTGAATTCCACCATCAAGCTCACCGCGACCGGCGGCGCGAAGTACAAGTTCTACTATGAGAAGGGCGGCAACTGGACCCGTCTCCAGGATACCTCCACGACAAGCTCCTATAGCTGGAAGCCCACCGCGGCAGGCACCTACAACCTCTATGTGGATATCTTCGACGCCAGCGGCGCCACCATTTCCACCCAGAAGATGAGCTATACCATCAACGCCGTCTCCAACGAGCTGACCGCCACCATGAAGGCGCAGTACAATTCTCCGCAGGAGGCAGGCACCACCATCAAGCTGAACGTCACCGCCAGCGGCGGCACCGCTCCTTATAAGTACAAGTTCTACAGCGAGTGCAAGGGCGTATGGACAAAGCTGTGGGATTATGACGACAGAGACTGGTACAACTGGCACGCCACCACCGTCGGCACCCATACCGTCTACTGCGACGTCATGGACGCCACCGGCAAGGTCGTCTGCTCGCTCTTCACCTATCAGATTGTGGAAGGCTCTTCCTTTGTCGCCGACCTCAACGCCAACCGCATTTCCGGTCAGTATGTCGGCACGGAAATCCGACTGCTCGCCGATTCCTCACACGGCTCCGGCACGGTGCAGTACAAGTTCTATATGGAACTCGACGGCAACTGGAGCGTTCTCCAGGCCTACAGCACGAAGGATTACTTCCTGTGGACGCCCACCAAGGCAGGCTACTACAACCTGTATCTCGACGCGAAGGACAGCACCGGCACCGTAGCCAGCAAGCGTCTGGTCATCACCATAGAGGAAGGACAGACGCTCAAGATCAAGTCCCTCACCGCCAATCCCACCGCGCCTTCCGCCAATACCAACGTCACGCTGAAGGTCACTTCCACCGGCGGTCTGGCTCCTGTCACCTACAAGTTCTACTACGAGAAGGGCGGCAGCTGGGGCAAGATTCAGGATTTCAGCACCTCCAGCACCTGCACATGGAAGCCCACCAGCGGCGGCACCTATCACGTCTATGTCGACGCGTTTGACGGCAAGAAGAACACCCAGTGTCTCATGATCACCGTCAATGTCGCCGGATAACATTCCGTTTTCTCTCCACAGGTTTCCGCCTGTGATCACGCGCTGCGTCAATTATACTCAATAACGATTTAGCGTGCCGCCTCGGACTTCACAAAAACCATATATGAAAGTTTTTGCTCGTCCTCGGCTGGCAGCTATTGCCGTTATTGAGTATAAACAATAAAAAAGCCCGTGGGCATTTCCCTGAAAAGGGAAACCGCTCGCGGGCTTTTTACATAAAAATTGAGGGATATTTGATGAATTATTGACGTAAAGCCCGAAAGGAAATAATTATCTGGGATTTCTCACTTTATAGCCTTGCAAAAAAATTTTCTATATGTTATAATTACAAAAATATAATTTTTACATCAGGTGAGGTATAGAGCAAATGGAAAAAAAAGTCTCCTTTAACAACGTAGTAAATGTTGTGTTCAGCAGGTACTATATTGTTATTCTCTGCACACTGCTGTGCGGAGTTGTTTTCTTTGTAGCTTCAAAATTCGTCTTACCCAAAAAGTATGAATCCTACACTACCCTCTACGTCAAAAACAGCAGTGAGTCCTACAACAAGGAGAACGTCAACATCAACGACATCAACGCCTCCAAGTCGCTTGCCGAAACCTACATCGAGGTGCTGAGCAGCAATTCGGTCATGAATCAGGTGATCGACGGTCTGGGCAATACCCACAAAAAGAGCGAACTGGTGGAGGTCTTCGGCAAGAAGAACGGCAAGATCGACATTGAATCGGTGAGAAAGTGCTTCACAATGTCTGCCTCCAACAAGACGGAAGTGCTGAAGGTTTCCGCCAGAACCAAGGAACCGCAGATTTCGGCCGAAATGTGCAATATCGTCGCGGCGTTCGCGCCGGAATTTCTCGAAAGAATTGTCGGCGCCGGCTCGGTGGAAGTCATTGACGTAGCGGTCACGGAGACCGAACCGGTAGAGCCGAACGTCCCGGCATACAGTCTTGCGGGACTGGTGCTCGGCTTCTTCCTTTCCTGCGGCTTCATCTTCATGTTCGACCTTTTCGACAACACCATCAAGGACAAGGAAGCCATTGTGGAAACATACAAAAAGCCGGTTCTCGGCACCGTTCAGCATCTCAACGTGAACGGCAAGAAGCAGACGGAAAAAGGCGACAGCCGCCAGCTGATCCTCAACAAGGAAGTGCCGTTCCACTACATCGAGAGCTACAAATCCATCAGAACCAACGTGGTATTCTCGCTCAGCACCAACGAGAGCAGGATTCTCGCCGTTTCCAGCCCGAATCCCGACGAAGGCAAATCCACCGTATCGGTCAACCTTGCCACTGCGCTTGCCCAGAACGGGGAGAAGGTGCTGCTGATCGACGCCGATATGCGCAAGCCGGTGCTTCATAAGATGTTCAAGGTGAGCAACAAGAGCGGACTTTCCACCACCATCATCAGCATATCCCCCTTTGAACAGGCGGTGAAGAAGGACGTCGCCCTCAATCTCGACCTGCTTTCCTCCGGCCCGATGCCCCCCAACCCCTCGGAACTCCTTGCTTCCAAGCATTTTCACGATCTGCTTGTGGAAGTGGAGAAGCAGTACGATTACATCATCGTGGACACACCGCCGCTCAATGTGGTCAGCGACGGCCTTGTCTTCACCGACCTTCTCAACGGCATACTTCTTGTCGTAAGACACCGCAAGACATCCTACAGTGAAATTTCAGAAGCGGTCAACAGCATTGAGCTTTCCAACGCCAATCTTCTCGGCTTCGTCCTCAACGACGTCAAGCAGAAGGGTGTAGGCTCCTACTATCGTTATAAAGACAGCTATTACGCTTACAAGGCGTAATTCATCACACTACAAAGGAGATCATTCATTATGAAAAAGACAAAGGCAATTGTTTCGGCGCTTCTGGCAGTGATGATGTTCTGCGGTTTCGCGGCGGTGGCGCACGCCAAGACCACCAAGAAGCAGACCAAATCCACCACCACCACGAAGGCGGTTTCTTCCGATGTGAGCGAAACCAAGGACGACAAGGAGAAGGAAGGCAAGCGGCTGGAAGAAATGACGCCTGATGAAATTGCCGAAATCGGAGTGGGCGCACAGATCGCCGCCGGACAGAAGCCTGAGAATGTCACCGTCGTCACCGTCACCGATCTTCTGCCCGAAAAGCCGCAGGAGGAGCAGGCAGCGACGGCTGCCGATTCCTCGCTGAATACCGTTGTGGCCGTGCTGACAGCGCTTGTTGCCGTACTGTTCGTCATGGTAGGCGTGCTGTATTACTTCGCATACCGCGCCGGTCTGTTCAATCCCGACAGGAAATAAATCCCTATAAGAACTGTAATTTGAGGTGACAAAATGGGGCAGATATACATTGCCGCTCATAAAGAATTCAAAGCTCCCGAGGATCCGGTCTATCTTCCGATCTTCCTCGGGAAGTCTGCGGAAAATGGCTTTGCGGGCGCTGCTGACAACACCGGGGATAATATTACCGACAAAAACGCCTGTTACTGCGAGTTGACCGGCATTTACTGGATATGGAAGAACGCGCCGAAGACGGATTATGTCGGACTGGTTCATTACCGCCGGTATCTGTGCGAAAAAGGCAGCAAGACCATTCTCTCCCAAAAAAGCGCGGATCAGCTGATGAAGGAATTTGACGTTGTTCTGCCGAAGAAGCGCAACTATTATATAGAAACCTGCTATTCCCAGTACAAACATGCCCACAACATAGCCGATCTGGACAGGACAAGGGAGATTATCGGAGAAATTCACCCCGAATACGTCGGATCATTTGATAAGGTGATGGCACAGCGCAGTATCTATATTTACAATATGTTCATCATGAAGCAGGAGCTTTTCGATGAATACTGCGAATGGCTTTTCCCCGTTCTCTTTGAACTGGAAAAAAGAAGCGATATTTCCCACTACAATGATTACAACAGGCGGCTGTTCGGTTTCATTTCCGAGCGTTTGTTCAATGTATGGCTGGATTACCGGCAGCCGCATTCCTGTGAGCTTCCCTATATCTTTACGGAAAAACAGAATCTTTTATGGAAATATATCCTTTTTATCTTGAGGAAACTATTTGGTGGCAGAAGGTATGAAAAATAAGAAACCGATCAAGGTGCTGATGGTGTCCCCCCGGCTGGAGATCTGCGGCGGGGTGGAAAGCTACATCATGTCCTATTACAACAGCATTGACAGGGCAAGTGTCAGCATTGACTTTGCCGCTCACCGGGCGGACGAGCCTTCCTATAAGGCCTATATCGAGCAGACCGGCGGCAAGGTGTATATCATTCCCGAGAAGGAACTGAAAAACCCGGTCAGTATGGCGAAGAAGCTGGAGGCTTTTTTCAAAGAACACAGCGATTACGACGTTGTGCATTGCAATATGCCCAACGGCGGCTTCTATTATCTCCGCGCAGCCAAAAAAGCCGGTGTGCCGGTGAGAATTCTTCATGCTCACCAGACAAAATACGCCGACAAATGGCTGCATTCCCTCCGGAATTATCCTCTGATCAAGCTGGGCAAGCTCTACGCGAACGAGCGCTGCGCCTGCTCCGAAGCGGCGGGGGCATTCCTCTTTGGCAAAGACTTTCATGTGATAAAGAACGCGCTTGCCTGCGAGAAATTTTTCTTCACCGATGAAGAACGGGCACGCCGGCGCAGGGAAATGGGGCTGGACGGCAGGCTGGTGGTCTGCAATGTGGGCCGATTCTGCAATCAGAAAAACCAGCTCTTCCTGCTTGACATTTTCAAGTCCCTGCTTGAGAAGCGGCAGGATGCGCTGCTGCTTCTGGTGGGCGACGGCGAGCAGAGAACCGATGTCGAAGCGAAGGCGGAGCAGCTTGGCATAAAAGAAAGCGTAATTCTCGCGGGAGTGCAGACAGACATTCCCGCTTATCTTATGGTATCGGACGTCATGGCGATGCCGTCGCTCTATGAAGGACTTCCCATCGTAGGTCTTGAAGCGCAGGCGTCGGGACTTCCCTGTGTGGTTTCGGATACCGTAACCCCTGAACTGAACATCACGGGCAATGTGACATTCCGCTCACTCAGAACAGACCCGGCAAAATGGGCGGACGTCATCATAGAAAGCGCCTCGCGGGAAAGAATGCCGCAGGAAGAAATACTGCAAAAAATGCGCCAGAGCGGGTATGATATTCACACCGAAGCCCGCAGACTGGAGCAGCTTTATGAAAATATGCTGAGTGCAGACGGTGATTGATATTGATCTATTTGTTCATGACATTCGTCTCAGTCATTTTGGCTGTGGTTTATAAAGAATACGGCAGAAGATATGCCCTCAACCGGCGTGACGGAGACTACCGCAAAAGTCTGATTGCGGCGGTCATGTCGGTTGTGCCGTTTATTGCCGTTGCGGGATTCCGTTACGACGTCGGAACCGACTACCTATACACCTATGTTCCGAAATTCAAGGAAATCGCCAACGGGCAGGACAGCTATTTTGAATGGGGTTTTTTCCTGCTGAATAAGGTGATTCAGCTTTACACGCTTGATTACTTCTGGCTCTTTCTTATATGCGCCGCGATCACTTACATCATCGTGTTCGACTGCATCTACCGCTACCTGAAAGACCCCGCCTTCGGCATTTTTCTTTTTGTCACCACCACTTCGTACTTTGTTTCCCTCAATACCACCAGGCAGTACATCGCCATTGCGGTCTTCCTGTGGGCGGTCCGGTACATCAAGAGAAAGGAATTCTGGAAATATGCCATCGCCATCGTGCTGGGCAGCCTGTTCCATTCCAGCATTCTCATCATGCTGCCGCTGTATTTTCTCTGCAAGCTGAAATTCCGTCCGCTTGTGGGATTTGCGGTGGTGGGTGTGTCATTTGCCATAACCAGCCTGCTCAGAGGATTACTCACCAGCCTGTTTGCCAATCAGCGGTACGGAGATTATTTCAATTCCTCCTACGATTCACAGGAAACGGCGGTGCGCTTTCTGCTGATCAATGCCGCCGTGCTGCTCATCGGAGCGCTGTGCGCCAGAACGGCCGTCGGCAAGTCGGAAGATGACGATGAAACCATGAATATCTACTTGCAGATCCAGCTTGCCTCCACGGTCATATGCGCCTGTTCCGGCGCTCTGCCGCTTGCCTACCGGATCATATGGAATTTTTCCTCCGTTCAGGTGTTTCTGATTCCCGAGGCGCTGGACAGGGTGGAATCGGACGAATTAAGAAGGCTGCTGAAGGTTTCGGTGGTCATCGCGTTTACGCTGCTGACCGTTGTCACCGTCTTTATGAACGGCGAGCATGACGTATTTCCCTACAGGACTATTTTTTCCAAGTGAGGTTGTGCAAATGATATCAGTCATCGTTCCGGTCTATAAAGTGGAGAATTACCTCGCGGAATGTCTTGCGAGCATTGCCGCGCAGACCCGCGGCGACTTTGAAGTGCTGATGGTGGACGACTGCTCCCCCGACAATTCCCGCGCGATATGCGAAGAATTCTCCCGGAAGGACGGAAGATTCCTGCTGCTGTCCCGTGAAAAGAACGGCGGACTCAGCGCCGCCAGAAACACCGGACTGCGGGCGGCCAAGGGGGAATTCGTCGCCTTTGTGGATTCGGACGACAGGATCGAGGCGAATTACCTCGAAGCCCTGACGGATTCCATAGAGAAAAATTGTTCGGATATCGCTGTCTGCGCCATTTCGCAGGTGTTGCTGGGCGGGAAGGTGCTTCGCAGCCGCGCCGAAAGCCGCTGCTTTGACCGGGAGGACGCCATTGAGGAAATGCTCTGCCAGCGCAGCTTTGACGTGAGCGCGTGGGGCAAGCTCTACCGCCGCAAGGCGCTGGAGGGGATGTTCTTCACCGAGGGCATTCTCTATGAAGATCTGGATATCATGTACCGTATCTTTGAAAATTGCGATAAAATATCCTATACCGACGACACTTCCTATATCTATATTCATCATAAGAATTCCATTCTGCGGGGCGGCTTCAACAAGCGGCATTTTGACGTGCTGGAAGCGGCGGAGCGCGTGATGGCGCATTATTCCGCCGGCAGCGGCAGGCTGCACGACGCGGCTGTCAGGCGGTATGTCTATTCCAATTTCCTGCTGCTGAATATGCTGCTGGACGGCGGCTGCAAGGAGAAGGGTTATTTCCGTCTGCTCAGAGGCAATATACTCAAATATCGCTCCGAGATCCTGCGCGGCAATCCCTGCGCGAAACAATCGGACAAGCTGGGGGTTGTTTTTGTTTCTGCGGGCATTACGCCTTTTCGCATTGGTATGGCGGTTTTCCGCAGGCTGAGAGGAGTATCAAATGAACAAAACTAAGCAGAATTTCTTTAAATCCTCCCTATGTTATCTTCTCGGCAACATCCTGTCAAAGGTCGTTGTCGTTTTTCTGTTGCCCCTCTACACCAATTACATCAGTCCGGAGGACTACGGGCGCTACGATCTCTATGTCGCCTTTGCGAATTTTTTCTCCACCGTGCTTTTCTGTGAAATATGGATAGGCACCATGCGTTTCATGATTGAGGAGAAGGAAATGAAGCAGAAATTCTCGGTCATCAGCAGTTCGCTGACCGTCTATTTCTGTTCGGTGCTTCTCTATCTGGTGTCGTTCAGTATCTTCAATGTGTTCATGGGAATCCGTTACTTCCCGCTGGTGCTTGCCTTCGGCTTCATGCTGACGGTGCAGAATTACTACCTCTACGCGGCAAGGGCGCTGGGGAAGAATGTGCTGGTCGCGGTGAGCGGCTTTTCCTCCACCTGCGTGATGGTGCTGCTGAATGTCATTTTCATCAAGGGATTCCACATGGGCTACAGCAGCCTGTTCATCGCTTCGATCTGTGGCATTCTGGTGCAGGCTGTCATGCTGGAAAGCAGCGTCAGGCTCATCAAAAACGTGTCGCCTTCGCTGATCGACAAAACGACGGTCAGAAAGCTGGTGGTCTACTGCCTGCCCTACTGCCTGAATTCGGCGGCCTACTGGTTCCTCACCGGCTTCAACAGCGTGGCCGTCACCGAATGGATCAGTCCGGAGCAGAACGGCTATTACGCGATTGCCAACAAATTCTCGGTGGCGGTGAATCTGGTGGGCACCTGCTTCTCACTGGCGTGGCAGGAAACCGCCTTCACCAAGAGCAGCGAAAACAGCGAGCAGGGCAGATTCTATTCCCGTGCCACCGACCTGTATGTGAAATTCGTTTTCTGCGGCCTGACGGTGATCGTGCCGGCCATCGGCGTGGCCTTCAATGTCCTTGTCGGCAGCGAATACTCCTTTGCCCGGCGCATCATTCCGCTGTCCCTCATGGGGGCGGCGGCCAATCTCTTCTGCATCTTCCTCGGCAATATCTTCGGCGCCATCAAAAAGACAAAGTACATCTTCGTGTCCATGGTGGTTTCCTGTCTGGTGAACGTGGGATTGCTCATGCTTCTGATCAATCATCTGATGGCGCAGGCGGCGGCACTTTCGCTGATGGTGGGCTGCATCGTGAACGCAACCATACGCATTCTGCTGCTGCGTAAACTCATCGGGCTGAAGGTCAATCTTGTGAGAATAGCCATCTACAGCCTGCCGATGATACTGGTCAGCCTGATCTTCTTCCGGTTCGGAACGGCGGTCAACGCCGTCACGCTGGCGGCCGCGCTGGCATATGTGTGTTATATGTTCAGGAACCTGCTCAAAGATCTGATTCGCATGATAAAAAGCAAGCTGGGAGGACGTGCGGTCAATGCCTGAAAAATTGAAGATTGCGGTGATTACTCTCCACAGGGTAAAGAATTACGGCTCCGTGCTGCAAGCCTGCGCCACACAGCGGCTGCTGGAAGATATGGGGGCGGAAGCGGAGATCGTGGATTATATTTCCCCCAGATTACAGGATAGAAACGCCCGGAAGATTCTCACGGAGTCCTCTGCCAAAGCCAATTCCGGGCTGAAAAAACTCATTCACAGGCTGGTTGTCGCTCCTTCCTTCGCAAGGCAGAAGCGGGTGTTCCATTCCTTCGTGAAGCATCATCTGAGGCTCTCCGCGCCCTATCTCACGGAGGAACGGCTGCGCATGCACCCCCCTGAGGCGGATATCTACTGCACCGGCAGCGATCAGGTATTCAATTCCAAAATCAACGGCATGGTGGAAAAGCCCTTCTATCTCGATTTCGTTCCGGCAGGCAGGAGAAAGATTGCCTATGCCGCCAGCTTCGGCATCAGGGAGATTCCGGAAGGGGAGAGGGAAGAAACCGCCGCGCTGCTGCGACAGTACGATTACATCTCGGTACGGGAAGACAGCGGCATGGACATTCTCCGCTCGCTGGGGGTGGAAGGGGAAACGGTGCTCGATCCGGTGCTCTGCGTCCGACCGGAACTTCTCACGGAGCTGCAAAGCCGGAAGAAGCGCAAAAAGCCCTATATCCTGATCTACGAGCTGAACGGCGAGAGCGATATCGCCCGCTATGCCGAAAAGGTAGCGGCTGTCACGGGCTGGGAAGTCGTGAGAATATCCTATTACTATCATCATATTCTCAAAAAAGGACACACGGTGGTCTGCCCCTCCGTGGGCGAATTCATCAGCCTGTTCCTGCACGCGGAGCTGGTCATGACCGATTCCTTCCACGGAACCGCCCTTTCGCTGCAATTCCAAAAACAATTCTGGCCGGTCATGCCGCCGCAGTATTCGACCCGTCTGGAGAGCATTCTTTCCGCGCTGCGTCTCACCGGCAGGATTGTGAAGGAAGACTTTGACCCGCAAAGGGCCGCCGAAAGGATAGACTATTCCGCGGTAACGCCCGCGCTGGAAAAGCTCCGGGAATCGTCGATGGCATTTTTGCGTCGAGCCGTCAGCATGGAACTTCCCGCCCCCGTTGTCCGCAAATCCTGCACCGGCTGCGGACTCTGCGAACATCTCTGTCCCGCCGGGGCGATTGCAATGCGGGAGGACGCATACGGCTTCCGCTATCCCGCCATCACGGAGAGCAAATGCCTGCACTGTCAAAAATGCGCGATCTGCCGCATGGAGGATGTTCCGGCGGACGGAAATCCCGCCGGCTCGGAATGCTACGCCGCCGTAAGCAGCGATGCCGCCTATACGACCCGATGCAGTTCGGGCGGACTCTTCGGCGTCATGGCGGAAAAATGGCTTTCGGAAGGCGGCGTTGTCTACGGCTGCGCCTTTGACGAAAAGATGAAGGCAAAGCACGTCAGGGTGGAAAGCCCCTCGGAATTGCCGGCCCTTTTCGGCTCCAAATACCTGCAAAGCGACATTTCTTCCGCCTTCCGCCAGACAGCCGATGATCTGGCGGGCGGCAGGAAGGTGATGTTCTGCGGGACGCCCTGTCAGACGGCTGCCATGCGCCGGCGCTTCGGGCGGAATGATAATCTCTTCCTGATTGATATTCTGTGCCACGGCGTTCCTTCTTACAGAACATTCCATGCCTATCTCCAAAGCCTGAGCCAACCCGACAGAACCTGTGTCGGCTATTCCTTCCGCGACAGGCGGCTGGGCTGGGGCGGCGGCGTCAGCTTCACCCTTGCCGACGGCAGGGGTGAGCAAAAGGAATTCCTGCGGCCGGGCTGTGCCGACAGCTATTACGGCATGTTCTACGAAGGGCTGATTCTGCGTCCGGGCTGCCATGAATGCCGTTACAAGGGCAAGGAAAGGACGGGAGATATCACGCTGGGCGATTTCTGGGGCATCGAAAAGGCCTACCCGGATTTTGACCGCAGCAGAGGCGTTTCCCTGCTGCTTGTCAACAGCGGTAAGGGAAAGGAAATGCTCGAAGGAATTTCCCCCGCCCTTCAATTGCTTCCGGCGGATTTTGAAAAAGCCGCCATGCACAACACCACCCTCACCGGGAATGCCCCCTGTCCGGAAGGGGCGGAAGAAATATTGAATCTGATACGGGACAAGGGTTTTGAAGCGGCTGAAAAACAGTACTGGCGCAGCCGTCCTGTAAAGCGCATGAAGGCGCTGGCAAAGACACGTTTGATTCAACTGCATACAAAATTGAAAATTTAGAGTAACTATAAAAAATATATCGTAGATAATTTGATATTTTTGTTGAATTCTTCAGAAGAGTTTGTTATAATTTCAATGATAAATCATTGAAAGGATGACGAATTTGAACAAAAACGTCAAAAGAATACTGGCAATTGTCACAGCGGGAGTTTTCTTCTCCTGTCTGGGAGTGACAGAGGTTTTTGCCGCCCCGAAATACGTCAAGATCACCGGCGACCCCGTTGCGGTTCGTGAAAATGCCGGCACTTCTGCGAAGTTTGTCAGGCAGGTGCGCAACGGCAATTACCTTGTGTATCTCAGTGAAAAGAACGATGCCGGCGGAACACGCTGGTATCAGGTAAAGCTCTCCGACGGCAAGAAAGGCTGGGTTACCTCGGTTTACTCCGAAACGGTCGATGAAAAGAATGTCGGTCAGTTGGAAGTCACGGCCGCTCTCCTCAATGTCCGTGCGGGCGCGAGTCTTTCAAGCGCTCTGCTGGGCACCGCAAGAATCGGCTCGCAGTTCGTTTATTTTTCCACCAAGACGGATGACAGTGATCAGCTGTGGTATTTAATTCAATACAACGGGGAGCAGACCGCGTGGCTTCTGGGAACATACTGCAAGGTTATCACGGACAAGACAGATACCGGCGGGAAAACCCAGACGGAGGAAAAGACAACCGGCAAAACCGTAGAAATCACCGGGAATTGGGTAAATATCCGTTCCAAAGCCAGTCTGAGCGGCGAGAAACTCGCCGCCACAACGCAGGGTAAGAAATACGAATACCTTGCTTCCGGCCAAGATGAAAAAGGACAGATCTGGTATAAGATCAAGTACAAGTCCGATAAGGCAGGCTGGATTCTGGGAGCATTCGGCAAGATAGCCGATTCGGAAACCAAGACAACCACCGTCAAGCAGGTGCAGATTACCGCGGGAAGGGTTGTTGTCCGCAAGTCGGCCAGCACCTCGGCCAAAAGCCTCGGAGTCACGTCAAAGGGCAAGAAATTCACCTATCTGGCCTCAAAAAAAGGTTCCGACGGGAATACGTGGTATCAGATCCAGTTCAAAAAAGACGTAAAGGGCTGGGTAACCGGCCAATTTTCCAAAGTGATCACCTCCACTGTCCAGACGGAGGAAAAGCAGATTGTTATCACCGGCAACCCTGTCAATGTCCGTGCTTCCGCAAGCACGAACAGCAAAAAGCTGGGAACCGTTGCCAAGGGCAAGAAGTTCAAGCTGCTTTCAACCAAAAAGGACGGCAAAGGCGACACATGGTATCAGATACAGTATAAGGCCGATACAAAAGGCTGGGTCTTTGGCGCCTACGCCAGACTGGCCTGATGACTGATTGAAGCAACAAAAAAATCCCCGTATGGGACGCTTTTTCCAAAAGCATCCCATACGGGGATCATTGTTTGTTTTTTCTCGGAATTCCTTTCAGCAGGTTCTCAAAGAGAAACCCTACAGGCGCTGTGCGCTATTGATGATGCATATCGCGGCGTTCCGCGTCGATCATTCCCTCTCCGAGGATGTACGCGATAAGAGAACCGCCGGCCATAATGAGCGCGGTAACCTGTGTGGCCGTGCTGTCTGTTACACCGAAAGCAAGCAGCATGGGTGTGACAAATCCCGCAACTGCCGCCCAGAATTTCCGGCTGCTGAGTTTTCGCTTCCAGTCTGTTTTCAACCCTGATTCTCCTTTTCGATGAATTTCACATTGTGTTCCAGCTCGTCGATCCGATGGCTGGCCACTTTGATTTTTTCCTCATGAAGTTTTACCGCTTCCTCGAGCCTGTAAGTGCGCTCAATGACGGCATTGTGCCTGTCCTGCTTTTTTTCGAGCTGTTCGATTCTGTAGGCCGTCAGCTTGCCGTTGACGAATATTCCTCCGAATGTGCCAAGCGCGCTGCCGAGAAGCGTGATGAGAGATACAACAATTTCCGTTCCCATTTCCGTTATTTCACCGCCCTTTTCAAAGCCGCCCGCGTTTTTGTGCCGACAATGCCGTCCTGCACGAGTTTTTTCGTTTTCTGGAATCGCAGCACCGCCGCCTGTGTCAGTGTGCCGAAATATCCGTCCACCCTGAGTTTCGCTCCGGTTTTGTTTAAATGCCACTGCACCCAGCGCACGCCGTTGCCGGAAGAGCCGCGCCGCAAATCCTTCCTCGGTTCGGCATAAGGGCATTTCGGAATGGATTTCGGCTTCGGCGCGGGGTTTACCGCCGGCGTTGCCTTGGACGCGTAGTCAGGCAAACCGTAGCCGCGGATGTACCGTCCGTTGACCGTCACCATGCGGAAGGCGACAGCGTCGGCTTTGTTCCCCTCGATGACGGAAATGACACTGCCGGAAACGCCCGTCACAAGGCCGACGTGTTCGGGACTGCCGAGATTGTCGGTCGTTGCAAAATCCTTGCCGTCGTTCCAGTCGTAAAAAATCACGTCGCCGGCTTTCGGAATATAATTCTCATCCTCGCGCCACCGTCCCAGTTTCTTGAAGGCTGCAATCAGATACCCGCAGCCGCACTCAATCGGAAAAATGTCGGTCAGCCCGCATTCAATCGCAATTGCGGACACGAATGTCGCGCACCATGCGGTAGAATAGGTCATCCTGTGATTGCGGGGAAGGGGCTGGAAGGAATTGTACCGGTCGATGAATTTTTTATGTGAGCCGTCATTTTCGTTACTGCCAAGATACTTCGTGGCAGTCGAAATCACCTTCTGCCTGATTTCGTTTTCGGTCATAGAAAAATCACTCCCCGTATGGCTGACCTGTGATTGTTTCAAATTCCTCCGCCGTGATCCAGCCCTTGACAACGGCGTTTCTCACGCGGGAAATGCCCCAGAGCCTGCGATCATAGTAGTCTTTTACCTTCTCAAATTTACTGCTCATCTTCACTGCCCTCCGTTTCGTCTGTGTCCAGTTCGATGTCGTTCATCATGGCGATATAGTCGATATCCGCCGCGTTCCTGTCCGTTTTGGCTTTAAGAACGGCGGTTTTCTTGCGTTCGTCAATGAGCTGCTGCTGTAATGAAATATACCTGAACATGGAAAGCCCTCCTTTAAATGATATTGCAGGCAGGCGCAATGCCCTTTGATTTTTCTGCGCTGTCCGTCGTAATACTGCCGTTAACGCCCGACACCGCCCGTACCCAGTGTTCCGAGCCGTATTCGGGCGTCCTGAGCCATACAGGCTGTGACGAGCCGTTGACTGCCTTCATGCGGTTTGTATCGCTGCCCATTCCCGCTTCCGACAGGTCTGAGTGTTCTGCGTAGTAGGGATAAGGAGCGCCCTCATCATTTCCGCCTTCCATGCTGCCATAGACCTCGCTTCTGGAAAGCAGAAAGAATTGATCGTTGAGGGTTTCGGTTCCGCCGCCGTCACTCACCCTGTTTTTGACAACGGTAATGGCGGTAGTGCCCACAACATCGAGAAAATCCCGATCCATTCCGTTCAAGAATCCCGCCTTGCCGGCCGCCCATGCCGGGGGTCTGTCGTAGTCGGTTTGCGGCGTCCAGACCGAACCCGCCGCCGCGCTGCTGTTCAGCCACTGACGGATAGCGGAATTTCTGTAGTTGTTCCACCCGTATCGGATGCGCCTGACTGCATTGAGCGACGTGAGTTCAGTTCCTTCATTGCCCGCCGAAACCGCGATAGAGCCTGCCGCGGTACCGCCTTTAGCAGTGCTGACGGAGACGGATGACGGAGTGTCGCCGCTGTAGGTCAGCATCAGCTGCCCTCCGGCCGGAACCGCCGAAGAAAGCGTGAACTGATAGTCAGTGCTGCCCACCGTGAAATGATAGGTTCCCGCCGCCATTTCGGCGGAAGCGTAATAGAAGGCTTCCGGCGCGTCATACTGCATTGTGTCGGGAAAACAGTCATGCAGTTGCAGCGTCAGCGAATGAGTGTACTGTGAATCGGCAGGGGTGTCGTGGTCAATGCCGATAATATCCCACACGAGATTCACGCCTCCCCGCTGACAGGTGAGCTGATCGCCGATGGAAAAAACCTTGCTTGCCAGACCTGCGCGGACGATAGCCTGAATTCCCTGCCATGAACTGACGGCCGTTCTGCCGACTGCGGCAATATCATTTTGCAGACTGTCGCACAGGCTTTTTATTTGATACAGATATTGCTCCTGCCGTGTGACAGGTGTCGGCAGATCCCCGTCGAATGCCCCGCCCGCCGCGGCAAGGAACAGTTCCTCTCTTGTAATAGGTTCCATCATCAAGTCCTCCCTTATGTGGCGCTTGCGCTCTGAATTTCCGCGTCAATGAATTTACATCTCAGCCTGTACCATTCCATCATCCTGGAAAGCGTTTCGGTGGAAGTGCCGGGCTTGAGGGGGTATTTCCGGTTATCCTCGTCAATGATCGCCTGCGGAATCTTTACACAGAAATTGTAGAACGTCATATACATATTTTCCTCCGAAAGAATACCGCTTCTCAGCTCGTTGTAACGGGAAATCAGGGCTGATCGGCTGTGAGTCCATATCAGGCCGAACAGCTTGGAAGTGCTTGCGAGCCATGAGAAGGAAGTTTTGTTATCGTTGTCCCCGCACGGCGCATAATACTTACCGCCGGTCCAGTAATTTCCCAGGATTGAATCAAGATCGTAGGCATTGAACCACCATTTACTGCCGTCGTAAGACGTGAGTATGAAATTCTTATCCACGCCGTCGGTATTGGCAATCAGCGCGGAGAAAATCATGTAATCAATGGCGGTGTTCACGTCAATGCAGCTGTTGGCGGCGGTTTCCCACCCGCTTGCATGAAGGCCTTTCACGGTGTTCAGCATAGCGTTCAGGGATGATTTTGCCGCTTCTTTGGAAGCGGCATCGTAAGCGTACTCGACCTTGAAATCCTTCTCTCCGGCGATGTTTCCGAATAAAGCCCCATCCCGGAATTTCGTTGCTTCGGAATGGTCTATAGCTGAAACGGCATATTCGTTGGCGGAAGAACCCATACCGAACGCCCACTTGTCCTTGGGGATATTCCATGTATACAGACCGTGAAATTCTCCGTTGAGCATGATCACGCAGGGGAATCCATCCATTGCCCCGTTGTTAGGCGCGTTGTGGGCGATTGCCGGATGTGTGCCGCGATCCGCGACAATCTGTGACCACAGCTTTGCACCGCAGACATTGAGCGCATTGGAATTGTCTGTATAATTGGCTTTCAGGCAATATTGATTCTGTTCGCCCCAGTCGTCGCTGAGCACAACGCCGTGATGCGTGACGGTTTCGCTGTTCACGGTTTCCGTCCAGTCGCCGAAAGTAATGGTGTAATTCTTTTTGGAGAAGGCCAGAGAACTTGAACCCTGCCAGTGCACAGAGCATGACCCGGCGGCGCTGCCGTATCGGTAGGAAAGAGTAACGGAATTGCTCTCTGACATGCCGGTTGTATCGCCTGTCAGATAAAGAACCGGCAGACCGACATTGAATTTTACCTGTTCTGTGTCAATAATAGCGGTATCAGCGTATCTGGCGGGATTCAGTCCGCCAATCTGTTTCCATGAATAGTCCCCCGCCGTTCCGGTTTTCGGGACAAGGCGGTTGAATACGCTGCACGGAGAACCGACCTGCACGGCCGTCTGAAGCACCCAGTTTTCACCGTAGCGGAAATTGGAGATAATGAAATCGGAAGCCGTATTGGGCAGGTCGTTCCAGTTGGAAGCGCCCGCGTAGAAAGTGCCTTCTTTGGTGTACTCATAGGCGTGACTGTTGTATGTGCTGTAGAGCGCGTTAATTCCCTTGCGGTACTGGGGTACGTTCTCGTATAATGTGGCCCACGCGCCCCAGGACTGCACTCCGTTTCGGGTATTGAACTGCCTGTACCAGACCGCTCCGCCGTCCTCGGGAATGAATAGCTGCACATCGCAGTCGCCCCGTCCGGCATCGCCGCCGAATGTTGCGATCAGTCCGTTGAGCACGCCCTCGTAAGGCGCATTGCTGATTGAACCGCCGGAATTGTTTACGCTGCAAGGAATGACGCAGTTGTTTGGCAGCGAATTGAAATTGCTGCTGAAATTCCCCCAGCCGGTGGTGTCGAGCAGTGTATCGATTCCCTTGACGCTGCGTTCGGCCTGAGTGCGCACGGCTTCACCCGCGCTGTTGAAGGAGGAGCCGTCCCAGCCCGTCCGGATATCGCGCAGTTCCGTTCCGGTGTCCCCGCCGGAGCCGGCGGGAGAAGCGACAAGTCCGTTCATCTGACTTTGCATCGCCTGCACCGTGATCATCTTTGCGTCCAGAGCGGAAAAGCTCTGTGAAGCCATGACCGCCGCGTCGTTTCGGATGGATTTCTCCACTACAAGCGAAAACGGCTTTGTGGAAATGACCGGGCGTTCCGACTCATTGCCCTGATAAATAAAAATCTCACATTCATAGCGTCCCGGCGTCCGGGTCACCGATCCGGGAATGAGAAAAGTGACAACGCCGGTTTCCGGGTCGGCGATTTCGCCGTTGATGTAGCTGACCCGGGCGGGATCGCCGTTCCCCTCAGGCTGCATATACAGCGCGGCGGAGCAGTCCTGCATAATGAAGGCGTTGCTGTCGCCGTCGGAAAGATCGCCGTCGATGATAGTGACATGAAGAAATCTGCTGTCGTTGTCGAACTGCTTGACCGTGACGGTGCCGATATTCCCGTTGATGTCGATTTTCTTGGGTATAAAATCCTGCATAATATGAATCAATCACCTCTCTGATCAAATGAAAATCATAAGCCGAACGTGTGCTTCTTGGGCTTCACGGAGCTGCCGAGATTACCGGCAGTACCGCTGTAGGAAGAGCCGGAACGAGTGACGTACCATTCAATTGTATTGGTGCTCTTTGCGGTTCCGCTCAGAGTGACCGAAGCGTAATGCTTTGCGGAGCTGTTCTGCCAGACATCGCCGTTGCTTTTTACAACAGCCGGACTCCACGGCCCGCCGTTCAGCCGCGCGTAGACAGTCAGCCGGATGCCGCTGCCGAGTCTGGAAGCCGAGGAAATCCACGCGGCGAATGTCACCGGCAGGGAAAGACTGCTTCCGGACACGGAATAGGTGTATGTCGCGGCATAACTGACAGTGGGGCTGCTGACGGTGGAACTGATCTTGCTGACCGTCCCGTTCCCGGTCGTGCCCGAGCCGCCGGAAGAACTGCTCCACAAATCCACCCAAGCCGACCCGTTCCACCGTTTCCCGACCGTCAGCGCGACCCATGAAGTTCCGTTCCACCGCTTTCGCCCGGAAACATCCGAAAAACCAGAACCCGTATATCGTTTCATGCTCAAATCAAATAACCTCCTACCTGCTACCTTTACCAAAACCAAAGATCGCCCGTGGAAGGGGAAGCCGGCTGCGTCTGCTGCACATAGATACCCGGCAGGGCGGAAGCGGAAGGAAGCTTGCCGGCGGCCTGAACAATGCCGGTGATCTGGCTGCCTGTAATATTGACATAAAACAGAGCCAGGTTGAGCGTGCTGCCCGCGGTGAGCTGCGCCATAGGTACCGTCGTGACGGCAGGCGCGGCGGGATTGGAAGCGGCGGCCGTGCCCTTGATGATCCTGAAAATATGCGTATCGGCGACCTCGCCGCCTCCTTTGGTGAAGGCAGCCGCCACAATGTCAATGCGGCTCTTGCCCGGTTCTCCGTTGTCAATGGCAAGCTCGACCGTCTCGCCGTCGGGAATCCAGAGAATGAATCCCTTGTTGCTGACCCCGCCGTTGGAGAGCCGGACAGTGTTGTCGTCCACCTTTTCGCAGCTGAGCGAGCCGATAATGCCGCTTGTGCCGCCCAGCATGCAGCGATGAATAAAAGCGTCGTCCTCAGCGGAAATATGTGCCGCCGAACCTTCCGGCGTATAGATAGTGATAGCCTTTTGTCCCATAAGTCTAACCTCCCAGTTACTTCGCTGTGTAGCTCAAAGAAATGCCGTCGGGCGAAACCGTAAGCAATTTTCCGGTAACAGTGCGCACATCGCTGAGACCGAGTGTACGGTCGCGCAGGCCGACCCTGTCCCCGAGCGGAAGATTGATGTCACCGGAATCGAAGCTGATTTCAATTGCATTCTGCGCCCCGTGTTCTTTGAGTTGTTTCTTTGCTCCCTTAATCAGTTCCTTTTCGTCCTCGGCTGATGAATAATCATAGACCAAAGCTCTTTCATCAGCGCCGGAAGGAATGCCCGAAGCGTTTGAATCGGTTGTCATAGTGCCGTCGTCCAGCAGCCAGACATGCCGGACGAGCCGGTTTTCCTGTTCTCCGCGACCAAGGGCGACAACGTGATTGTAGGTTGCCTCTCCGAGTGTCGAGGTGTATGAAAAATCATAATCGCCGGAAAATTCAATCTCCGCGCTCCGGTCAGCGACGGGAGCTGCGGACAGCCGTACCAGCCTGCTGTCCGGGTCGAGCGTCAGCACCAGCCGCAGCCCCAGCGGGTCAAGCATATCCTGCATTCCCTCCAGCACGTTCTGATAGCGGAATTTCTGTCCGCAAAGCAAACCCGCATTGCCGGAAGGGGCGGAGAAAAGTCCGCCGAAGCCGGCCACCAGCGACCGCATGACAGGGTAAATATCGCTTTCTCTCATGTCGAGATGGCTCTGTCCGGCAGCGGGCATAATGACCCTTCTGGAAAGCATACCGCGCCATGTAACTCCCCCCAGTCTGACGGTGTGAGTTTTGGAGATATGGGTGATTGTTTCCAGCCTTCCTCCCCATTCCGTTCCGGGAAAATAGAGATAGTGTCCCGGAGCGAACCCGGAGCCGGCAAAATCCTCGGCAAGTATCTCGACCTCCCAGTCGTTATCCCTGACATCAGGATCCAGTGAAACAGCCCCGTCATACTTCACGAATTCCACAATTCCCAGCTCATTTAACTGTTCATCGGCATGAATCAAGTCCATTCCGGTTCACTCCTTTGCGTCAGGAAGGTTACCTCGCAGGAAAACTGTCCGGAACAGCTCACCGTCAGCGAACCGGAGGGCGCATATTGAAAATTGTCCACGCTTTTTTTGCGAAGGTTGAAAATATTGGAGCGTGTTCCGTTCTGACCGATACGGTAAATACTCTTGTCGCGCTGGTCAATGATGACGTAATCGCCTGCCGCGACAGTGGTATTGACGGAATATTCGTTTCCTCCGATATAGACGGAAGGATTGGAGCATGCGCCGAAAATTTTAATGATCATAGGCGCGGCGCAGGCGGTGGAATTAATGAATCTCGCCACATTCCCGCCCTCGGAATATTTATAGGGATATTGCCCCGGATATTTTCTGTCGGCGGTATCGGCAGCCGCCGTCAAAGGAATCACCGTGATGGTTTCCTCCTTCACCCACGCCGGAGAAATGAGCTTCACGGTCAGCCCGACCACCGTGTAGGCCGACCAGTTCCGGTCGACGGTCTTGACCGAGGCGGAAGCGAAGCAGCGGACATATCTGTCATTGATCCACAGCCTGCCGGGAGACAACGCGCAGATGTCGTATTCAAGAATATCATGCAGCCTGTCGATCGCGGCGTCGTGTTCCTGCTGGGTGTCGGCGAAAACGTCCAGAACAAGCGTCCTGTCCTGCACAGGTCTTCGCGCGGCGATCGCCTTCCCTCCGTCCCGGATTGCCCTGTCATAGGCGGAAATATTCCACTGCCAGTCAAAAAGCCCCGTTGTCTGAACGACAATCGGAGCCTCATCAAAACGAATGATTTTTCCCGCGGAATTCTCATAATAGATGCTGTAAGGCAAAAGTTCTCCCAAAATGTCACCCCCAATGAAAAAATAGTGAATCAGATGACGCAAGCGTCAGCGGGAATAGTGAATAACGTCGGAAGCCCTGCGAGCTTGGAAAAAATTTTTTTCAAAGCGCGACAGCCCCTTCCTTTTCTATCTCTCTATTCGTTATTCACTATTCTCTATTCTCTTAGCGAACTTGTTCGCGCACAAGCCTTCCGAATTTCCTCCCGTCAATTTCCACGGTGGTCTGTGAATCCGCGAGTCTTTCCACCGCGTCCAGTATTTTATCCAGCCTGTCAAGCCTGTCGCTGACATTGGAAGAATGGAAGCCTGCCATTGCGTGCCCTGAATAAGAAATACCGCTCAGAGTGCGGGCAATATCGGCAGAAACGGGGGAAACGCCTGAGAATTCCGCCGCAGATGACCCTATCGTCTTTTGTCCGTCTGTCAGGCTGTCCAACATACCCTTTCCGACGCTCTCCGCCGCCAGACTGCCAGCACGGTAAAGCGAATGCTCGCCCTGCAATAATCCGAGTTCCATACCCCGGACGGTGAAAAGACCTAATTCTTGGGTGACTTTGGATGGGGAACTGATTTTCAGAACCGACTTGATTCTTCCGGCAATGCCCGAAGCGATAGAAGCGGCAGTGGCCATCAGTCCCGCTTTTCCGGAATGCAATCCTTTGGTAATCCCGCTGACAATGCTGCTGCCGATCCCGTTGAATTTCACGCTTCCGGCAGCGGCATACATTCCCCGCATGATTCCGGTGACGGCCGAAAGGGCATAGGGCTTTTTGCTGTCCATGCCTTTGGAAAGATTCACGACGGCGCTGCTCCCGATGGAAAGCAGTTTTCCGGAGCCTGCCGTATCGGAGAAGGCGCTTACAATGCCGTTACCGGTCTTTTTAGCGGCCGCGGAAAGTGCCGGCAGGGCAGCGTTCAGCCCGTTTTTCATTCCTGCGCAGGAGGACTGAATGACTTTTTCGGCGTGATCGGGAATGATGTCCAGAGCGGCGCTTATGCGGGCGCTTACGCCGGCGGCGGAATCGTACACTCTGTCAAAACCGGTTCCGATTCCGCCGATAGCGCTTCCCGTGATTGCGGCGTCATCCCGCACGTTCTTCATCGCTCTGCCGAAAATGCCGGAAAAATCCGTTGCGGCTCTTCCTGCTGAGAAAAGCGGCGCGATCAGCCCGTCCAGAAGTTCCGCCCCCGGAATGCCGGAACCGTTAAAAAAGCTCTCATGCTCGCTTTTGAATTGCCGCAGCATATTTCCTGCGGATAACAGGTTGTTTTTAAACTGCGTAATATCCAGTTCAAGATAAGCACCCACAGTGCCTGCGTTAATCAATAATCTTCACCTCCGCGCCAAGTTTTCTGAGTAAATCAACTGTCTGCGCATTTGAGCACGCCGGTCTTCCGGCATATGCCGGAGTTCCTCCGAAAAAAGGACGTTTTCCCTCCTCGATCTGAGAGAGGATCCAGCAGCAGGCCTCGTCGAAGCAGTAAGCGGAGAACCCGTCAGAAATTCCGAGTGAATCACTGGGTCTTGACCGGAATCTCTGCGCCATTGCAATCACCGTCAGTATGTCCGGAGAGTCCACGAAATCGGTCGAGAGCCTTTGCTCCCAGCTGGGTGAACTGGAATATCGCTACCAGCTGCTCGTCCGTCAGCTCAATCCCGGCAGCCTCCAGCTCATCGAAAGAAGGCTTGACCATAGCCGCTTTTGCGATCTCAATCAGTACGCGTCCTTCTTCCTCCAGATTGCCGCTTTCAGGTGAAATGCCGGTGTAAAACAGCTTTCTTGCTGTTTTCATCAGAGGATTGACAATCGCGCCCTTTGCGGCAAGGGCAAGAATGGAAGGCCGTCTTAGCTCACACTGCCAAAAATCCCCGCACCAGCCGGGAATTTTGACTGTCTGTGACGTTCTGATAGAATCAACAGTGTCCATTCAAACTTATTCCTTTCTATTATGAATTGATACGCTTTAAAAAAGACAAACGTCAGTCTATCCGATAATAACCGACGGTAATGGCGCCCCCAACCTGTGAAGTCTCGCCGGCGGTTTCCTGGGCAAAGAGAGCGAAGTGACCGGGTCCCGCGATTCCGTCGAGCTGAGAGACAGCCCCCGCGCAGAGAACGACCGTCTTTCCGGCTTCGGGCTGTGAAGGCATATCGTTATTGCTTTGGACAATAACAGGCAGCGAAGGAAGCGACAGTACCGTCATAGGCGACTGTCCCTTGGAAGGTCTGCTCTTCATGGTATAGGAAGGCGCGAAGAATTCACCGTCCTTCAGTCTTACCGAAGAAGGCGTACCGGAGGCGTGGGGGAAAATAAAGGCAGTGTACGAAAGGGTGTTTCCGTCGTAATCTTTTTCGGAAGCGTATACCGCGAGTCTGCATTTGACCCGTGCGACCATCTCCCCGGCGGTCGGCGCGGAATATTTTTTGAAATGATTTCCCGCGTCAACCGTGCTTTGTCCTCCGTCCACCAGCGCGAATACCTCAGGTGAAAAAGTGGTATCGGTAAAAGAAATATTGAACCCCTTTACGATATCTTCCGTGATATTCTGAGCCAGAATCTGATTCTTGATGCGAAGCTCATGTTCCGAACCGGCTGAAATCTGCGCCTCAGCGGAGGATTCGGAAGCGGTGTCAAAGGAAAACACTCTGGGAGTGGATTCCTCCGTAATAATGTCAATGCGCTCTATGTTGGCGATTGCCATTTTCTGAGTTGCCAAAAAATATCATTCCTTTCACTGCAAAGATGTTTTTCGTTGAATAATGTACTGTAGGCTCCCCTCGTTGGCTTTGAAATGATCGTTGATGATGTGTGCCCCTTCGTTTCCGGCAAATCTGAGATCCGGGTAAAGGGCATCAAGCGAAGATCTGACGCTTTGCAGCAACGTATCGAGCTGTTCATAATTGTAGAGAGGAACATAGCAGTGTACCGTAATAAGCGTGTACCCCAGCCGGTCAGACTGGGCATAGCGGAATGTGCCTGCGTTCTGCACCACCGCATAAGGCGAAGTGCATATTCCCTGCTTGGTTCCGGGCATAGCGACGTCAATGCCGGCGTCCAGCAGCCGGTTGACAATATCCGGGTAATTCATACCTCATCTCACCCCATTCCGCCCATCTGCGCCGCGAATTCCAGCAGAATCCGCGGCGCGAAATGATGTACAGTCGGTGCGAGAATGGAATATTTTTGACCGTAGCCGAGTTCAAGAAATACCGAATAAGGCATATGTCCCTCCACTCCGACAGTCAGGATGTTTCCCGAAGTTCTCCCGGAGCCGGAAGGGACGGCCCATGCGCAAACCCCTTCCATAGTGCGTCGCGCGTTTCCCGTGCGGTCGGTCCACGGACGGTTGTTTTTGGCGTAATCCTCCATGGAGGAAGCCGCAGCGCCGCCGGCATCGGACAGACACTCCGACACATTCGTTCCGTAGTCCAGAAGACCGCCGAGAAGGTCGGCTATCTCAAGACGAAGCTTCAATAGATTCCACCTCCAGCTCCAGAATACGGCAACTCTGCGTAATCTCCCTTACGAATGACACGCGGTAGAACACATTCCCGATCAGCAGCAGGCTGCCCGCCGAAGCGTTGCTGTCGAATGCCAGCAGCCTGTAACTGTGTAGGGTATTCATAGCGATATTGCCCGCAATTTCAAGCACCTCGGCGGAATGCCGGCTGTTCTTGGAGAAAAAATATCCCACGGTACTGCCGCACAGCACCGGGGCCTGCGGAATTCCGAACTGACCGTCGGTTCTGGAATAGACTTCATATTCTCCGAGCAGGGAGTTTCTGCACAGCCTGCACCGAAGGGCGTCAATACTGTGAATCAAAGACACCTTACTCTACCTCCTCCGCCCGTGGAATGTTGCGTGAAACGACCGGACGGTAAAGCCTCGCCAGATGCAGCCAGTAACTCCTTCCGTCGGGCAGTGCCAGTCCGTCGGGGAGAGTAACGGAATCGCACCGCGCCTTGATGAGCAATCCCTCATACGAAGCCGCGTTGACGTTTCCGCCGTGTTTTTCCAGCAGCGCAAGCAGGTCGTTTTCCGTAAAGGCGGCACAGCCGCAGGCGCAGTCGCCGGAGGTTTCTCTCAGATTGAATCTCAGCAAAGGCAGCAGCCCGCTGAATTCGCTGCTCTCATTGTTGTTGTCCGGCAAAAAATCACCCCCTGATCAGATGAAAGAGCACCGTGTACTGTCAGGCGATATTGACAATCTTGAAATGTTTCCACGCGGGGCCGTGATCAAGGCCGATCTGGCCGAAGATCTGATACTCCTCTGCCGCGCCGGTCTTGGAAAGCGGCTCGCGGAAGAAATTGCCCTTGTCGGGAACGTCCTGCTCAACGGGGCGGATGCAGGAGATATCGGCGCCGAGCAGCACGCCGGCAGGCATAAAGCGGTCAATGAGAATACGCACCGGCCCGAAGTCGGTTTCAATGGAAGTGAGGTTAACGCCGCCGGTATTTCTGGAATCGGGCAGATTGAATCCAGCCTGAGAAGCGTAAATCGTGGAGAGATACTGCTTGATAGAGGAATTGCAGATCAGCACCATGTCGGTGAAATCGGCGCCGGCGTCAAAAGCCGTCTTGAAAGCGGCATTCAGGAATGTCTGGGTAAGGGCGGCGTTTTCGCAGTCGATCACCGTTCCCGCGGCGGCGAGCATGCCTCTTGTCTTGTTCGCCTGTGAGGAATTAGCCGCAAGCTGATACACGCCGTTAATGAAGGTATACTCCACATCGCGGGCGATCTTTTCAATGGCTCTGGCGGTCTGGAAATCAAGCTCGTTCGGCGCACAGTTGCCCTCAAGCGAAGAAGAAACGCCGCTGAGCCTTCCGCCGCTGGACTGCTTGGCGTAAGTGACCGACACCTTCTCATGGAAAATCTGAGTGACATTGGTGTTCTGACTGCGCACATAGCTCACAGCCGTCGGGGCGGTAAGCGAAGCGTTTTCGGAAATAGCGGGCTGAGAAGCCGCTTCATGAGAATACTCCACGCCTGTGGAAAACTGAAAATTGTCCGTCTTGACGGCTTTTTCTCTGATGAGATTGAGAAAAGGGGTGACGGAGGGGGTAGCGGAATACAGCTGACCCGCGAAATTAGGAAGGTTGAATACAGTACCTGTTGCGGAGATATTAGACATAATGTTCTTCAAGTCCTTTCTCTGTCAATGAATGAGATGGCAATTGTTCACTGATTCAGCGAAGCTGAATGCCCTTTGCCGCCGCCTCCGAAATGATGGCCGCGGCGAGTGAGTTGTTTCCCGAACTGCGTGCCTGCGCCAGACGTGCAGCATAGCCCGCGGCGTCGGAATCTGCGCGGGGGAAGTTGCCCGCCCGTCCTGTGGAAGCGGAAGGAATACCCGCGAGATAGGGCTTGTTTCTGAGCAGCTCCTGCAGCGACTCCCGCACGCCGCTCACACTGCCGTCATCCCCCACGCGGATATCGCTTCTGTCCATCAGCGCGAAGGCAGCCTCCGCGTCGATCAGACCAAGCTGCGCTCCGACTTCCCTTATCTCGGCGCTGATCAGCCTGTCGTCGGCCTCCTTCCAACGCCTGTCGATAGCCGCCTGAACGTCGTCGGGAAGGGAGGCTCTCTCGCGTTCCCTTCGCTGACGGAGCAAATCCTCCAGCTGAACGGGGCTGATGCTGTTCTGCTGGGCGAAGGAATGAATGACCGACCGCTCGGCCCGCTGTCTTCGATTTTCCAGCGCGGCGGCCAGCGAATCGGCGATCCTCTCCGCGTCAGCCTCACTGATGGGCTGAATGTCGTTGTTGCGTGTTGCTTCCATTAGAATGAATCTCCTTCCGTACTCTCACATCATCGTGAGAATGCAAGTGTTCCGTTTTTGCGTTGATGCCATTCCCGCCGCAGTCAATTCCTGCATAGGTAATGTGTGTCGAATGATACTGCCCGCGCAGAATTGGCAAAAAACGCATGCCCGTCGGCAAATAAAAAAACACCTCAGAGTTTAACGTCATACAGAGTTCTGGACGTACTATTTACCCCTCGGCTTTTACGCGGTCAAGTTCCGCCTGTGCGTCGGGTGCAACGCCCCATTTTTGGATGTAGTTTGTTCTGCTGCGCAGTCCGGCGGCCACCTCCTGCCTGTCGTTGGCCATTTCGGTGAAATCGTCCTCCAGAATGGGGTAAAGGTGTTCGATTTCGGCATAATACGCATCGGGAATGTCGGCCTGCATGTAGATCGCCTCCATTTTCAGAACGGCGTAAGCCATCCATTGAAGCGCCGGTTCCCACGAAGCCCATTTTTCCTCACAGCGGGAAATAAGCTCCCAGTATAATGCCTTCATGCTTTTTCCGGACTGCATCAGACCTTTGAGCTGTTCAAGGCTGACATTGGGAATGCTCATCAGGTCATACATGTCGTTCTTGGTGCGGTTGACAGCCGCCTCGAACCGGTCGGAATACCCGAAGCCCGACTCCAGTTTTTCGAGTTTGGCCTGTCTTGACTGTCCGTCGCACATGACAGCGGGGTCGGTCTGCAAATCCACCAGAGCGCCGGGGGAAAGTCTGAGATACTCCAGCGACTCGGCTTTTGCGTCGGTGGCGACCGTCTGCGGGAACATGTTGAATTTCAGCGCGTCCGCGTCGTCGGAAATGAGATGGTTGTAAGCGTTCTGTAAGTCGATCAGCTCGGCAACGTCGCTTTCTCCCATCAGATCGCCGGTAAGCCCCCCGTTGACAATGACATAGCAGGGAATGAAATCCAGTCCGGTGTCGATATCCTGACCGCCTTCCAACAGCCGTCCGAAGCCGTCATAAATGCCCTCATTGAGAATACACCGACTGTTGTCAAGAAAATATTTCTGCTTCCAGATTCTCTGCCTGCCCCGCTCCGCCTCGTTGTTGACCTGATAGAAGAAGATGATCTTATCCAGCCTGTCGCAGTCGTCGTCAGCGGTGGAATAGACGAATTCAAAGGAAGGCCGGAAGGTAATCCGCGGCTCCCGTCCGAAACCTCCGCTGATTTTGATGGCAACCCTCTTGCCGATGAAGCAATCCTTCGCCGCCTGAATCAGCTTACCCTTGAACCGCGACTTTTCCAGCACGTCATTGAGAATTCTTTGCACATGCGCAACGGAATCCCCGTCCGTGATTTCGGATTTCAGATTGATTTCCGGCGTTCTTGCGAACATAAACCCGGCCTCTCGGTTGATGAGTTTTTTTACAAAATTGACGCGCTTCTTGGTCGGCTTGTAATCCAGTCCGGAAGAAACCGTCCAATTCTGCCCTTTTCCGTCGTAAAATTCATACAGACGTATGGTATTCCCTATGTCCTCCAGCACAGCCGGGCCGTAAAGCCCGTTCAGCTCGGTCAAAACCATCTGCATAGGCGAAATATTCATAAGTAATCCCCCCGATATTATTTTATTCCAGCGCCGCAGGCGCCCCGAAACTATTCACCATTCGTTCTTCACCATTCTCTCTTCACTAAGCGAGCCGAACGGCGAGCGCCTACCTTATGCCCTTTCCTGTAACGGAAGGTCTCCCCGCGGGGTGGCAGACCGCGTCGTAATAGACCCCGTACCGCATGGCGTCGCAGCAATGGTCGTTTTCCTTGAGCGGACGGTCTTCCCCGCAGCTGGCGGCGTGCTTGGAATCCCAGACATAGGAAGGAATCTCCGCAAGCGTCTGGGCGCATTCCGGCGAAATGGAAAGCCGTCCCTGCACCAGTTCCGACGAAACGGCGGAAATCCCCTTGGCGACGGCATTCTTCGCGGGCAGCACATTGGTGAATCCGTCGTGCCGCAGCCGTGTGATGAAGGAGCTTGCGGAAGGGTCGATGATAATCGGAATATCCTTTCTTCCGCCGGTGAAGGCAAGCATGTCCTCGGCATACTGACCGTCGTCCTTCTGGAAGGCCGCGCCCTCGCGGTTTTCCCTGCCGCTGTGGAAATACTCGCGGTCGATGAAATGCCGTATGTCGTCCCCCGAACCGCAGGCGAAGAAATGCAGGAATACGCAGGGGTTGAATGTCCCGTAATCCACCGCGATGAATTCCCTCTCAGGGGTGAACGGAAGGTCGTCCCGCACGTTCTTCTCCCTGTCGAACATGGAATAGATCACACCGTCCGCGACCGACCACTCGCCCAGAAGGAACCGTCTGGCGAAAACGCCGGTATACATATTGCGGTATCTTTCCAGCGTCCTTGAGGAAAGCGTCTTGTTGTCGGTCATGAGGAAGTGGACGTACAGCAGCCTGCGTTCTTCGGCCCTGTCGATCCACTCGGTCTTGAACCAGTGATACGGCCCTTCGGGATTGCAGTTGAACCACCATTTCGCCCCCTCGACGGAGCATCGCGCCGTCGCCTGATTGACGAAGGATTCCGGCATGAGCGCCACCTCGTCAAAGAGCGCACCGGCAAGGGTAATGCCCTGAATAAGATCCCTTGCCGCCTCGTCCTTGCCGCCGAAAAGGTAGAAGTAGTTTTCCTTTCCGCCCAATGAAATGGTGATCAGGTTTTCCGTGCGTTTTTCCGCGAAGGAATAGGGGAGACCGGCCAGCATTTGTTCGAGGGGCGCAATGACGTTCCGCCGCAGGGAAGTGACCGTCTTTCCGCAGATAGCGAAGTTGGCCCCGCTGAATTTCTCCATCGCCCACATGACGAAGGAAAGCGACATGCTGATGGTCTTGCCGGAGCGGATGGCCCCGTCGGCGATCACCCCGTCGCAATCGGCATAGGGGGAATTTTCCAGCCACCAGCCGAGAATTTTCATCTGCTTGGGCGAGAATCGCTGGAAGCGGAACCCGCCCGTGTTTTTTCTCAATTATGCTCACCTCCCTGAGAAGTATTCCCGTCGCCCCCGGCGGAAGATCGCAGCGCGTCAAAGAATTCCGCCATGTACTGACTGCCGCCGTCGTCGGCGGGGCTGAATTTGCGCCGGATTTCCTCCGTCTGCGCCCTGATTTTGTCGAGCTGGGCAATGCCGGTCTTCCGGTCGATTTCGGTTTCGTTGTCCGAAACGATCTGCCGCAGCTCCTGAATGAATTTGATATCGCCTCCCACCGCCTTTTTGAATACAGCGAGCGTCACCAGCATGTAATTGTCCGCGTCCCTGCCGTCGAGACCGAAAGAAAGAAGCTCCTCCCGCGCCTGTTGGTCTTTGACCGGCAGCGAAAGCAGCTTCTTCATACACATTCTGAATTTTTTCGATCGCACGCGTCCGTGAGCGGCAGCAAAATCCGGTTCCCTGATTTGGTTCTCCAAAAGAATCACCCCCCTTCCGGAATCCCCGATTTTTTACAATGCCATTTTAGCATAGGGAAGGACGCAATTCAACGAAGAAAACCAATGATAATAATTTATAAAAAAAGCAATTGAAAAATGCCTCGCCGACTGTTATAATATATATAGTATAGAAAAAAACAGAGCAAAAGGAGCAAACCCATATGAAATGCCCATACTGCGGATATCTCGAGAGCAAGGTAGTCGATTCGCGTTCCACGGAGGACGGCAACAAAATCCGGCGCAGGCGGGAATGTCTGCAATGCGAGAAGCGCTTCACGACCTATGAATATGTGGAAGCGGTGCCCATCATTGTCATCAAAAAGAATAAATACTGCGAGCCGTTCGAGCGCGAGAAGCTGCTGCAAAGCATGCTCCGCGCCTGCAAAAAGAGCGAGATTGACCTCAAGGCGCTGGAGAAGGCGGTGGACGAGATTGAAACGGTGCTGTTGAATTCACCCGACCGGGAGATCACATCGGTTGAACTGGGTGAAATGGCGCTGGAGAAGCTGATGGACATCAATCAGGTGGCATACGTTCGGTTTGCCTCGGTCTACCGTCAGTTCAAGGACATCGACACCTTCATGCGGGAGCTGAAAAAGCTCTCGAATAATAAGCAATAAGCAATAAGCAATAAGCA
>JAFRXY010000026.1 GCA_017441385.1 Clostridia bacterium
ACAACGTGGGCGACGTCGCCGGTATGGGCGCGGATCTCTTTGAAAGCTATGTCGGCTCGCTGATTTCCGCCATTACGCTGGGCGTGGGTATTTCCGGCGGCATGAGCGCGAAAGCCGCGCTCTTCCCGGCGATTCTCTCCGCCGTGGGTCTGGTCGCCTCCATCATCGGCACCTTCTTCGTGCGGGGCAAGGAAGGCGGCAATCCCCAGACAGCCCTGAATATCGGCACCTATGTCGCGTCCGGCGCGGTGATTATTGCCTCGCTCTTTCTCAGCAAATCCCTCATGGGCAGCATGCGGTATTGTATTCCGGTCATCGCGGGACTGGTGGTCGGGCTGCTGATCGGCATTATCACCGAGCTTTACACCTCCGATCAGTTCCTCTTTGTGCGCAAGATTGCCGACCAGTCCAAAACCGGCCCCGCTACCACCATTATCAGCGGCATTGCGGTGGGCATGCAGTCCACCCTCTTCCCCATCATCCTGATCGGCATCGGCGTGCTGGCGGCCTACCGTTCCTGCGGAGGCGGCTACAACGGGCTTTACGGCATTGCGCTGGCGGCAGTCGGTATGCTCTCCACCACCGGCATTACCGTGGCGGTCGACGCGTACGGCCCCATCGCCGACAACGCCGGAGGCATTGCCGAAATGAGCGGTCTGGACGAATCGGTGAGAAAGATTACCGACAGCCTCGATTCCGTCGGCAATACCACCGCCGCCATCGGCAAGGGCTTTGCCATCGGCTCGGCGGCTCTGACCGCTCTCGCGCTGTTCGTTTCCTACGCCCACGCGACAAAACCGAATCTTGCCACCATCAATATCCTTGACCCGAAGGTCATTGTGGGTCTGCTCATAGGCGGCATGCTGCCCTTCCTCTTCTCGTCGCTGACCATGGACAGCGTGTCCAAGGCGGCCAATGAAATGATCGAGGAGGTCCGCAGACAGTTCCGGGAAATGCCGGGTCTGCTGGAAGGCAATCAGAATCCCGACTACAAGACCTGCGTCAGCATTTCCACCCACGCAGCCCTCAAACAGATGCTGGTTCCCGGCATTATCGCCATTATCTGCCCGCTGGTGGTAGGATTTCTGCTCGGCGCGGAGGCGCTCGGCGGAATGCTCGCCGGTTCCCTGATCACAGGCGTGCTGCTGGCGATCTTCATGTCCAATTCCGGCGGCGCGTGGGACAACGCCAAGAAATTCATCGAAGGCGGCGGAGAGGACGGCAAGGGCAGCGAATCCCACAAGGCCGCCGTTGTAGGCGACACGGTGGGCGATCCCTTCAAGGACACCGCCGGCCCTTCCATCAACATTCTCATCAAGCTGATGACCATCGTCGCGCTTGTCTTTGCCTCCATGTTCAAAGGAGGATTCTTTTAAGCGCGCAGCGAAGCCGCGCTAAAGCGCACAGCGAAGCCGCGCTAAGATAATAGATAATAGAGAATAAAGAATAGATAATAGTGTCGGAAGGCGCAAGCGCCTTAAAATATTTTTTCAAAGCGCGTATGCGCTTTCCGAAATTATTCACTATTCAATATTCAATATTCACCATTCACTATTCACTAAGCGAACGAATGTGAGCGCACAACGCCCGGCAGGGTTCACAGGCGAAAATAAATTTCGTCTGTCCCTGCCGGGCGTTTTGGGTTGAAGAAAAAATTACAAATTTGTGTCGATGTATTCCATATAGGGGTTGCGGCGGTAGACGCTGTCGGGATGGTCTTTGTACCACGCGAATTCTTCCCGGAGTCCCTGCTCCAGCGGAAGGGTGTCAGGCATGAATTCCGATTGCCTGCTCACATCAAGCGCGTAATCGTAATCGTGGAAGCAGAAGTAATTCCGCTGGAAGACCGATTTATCCACACTGACGAATTCCGGCGTTTTCCCCGCGATTTTGTAACAGAGAGTGACCCATTCCTTCACTGTGACGGTTTCTTGGTTGCCGACATTGAAGATTTTCTGCTCCGGATGTTTTTCCAAAAGAATCTCCATGAATCGGCAGAGGTCGCGGACGTGGAAGAATTGCAGCCGCATATCGCCTTCGCCGGGAAGATAGAAGGGTCTGTCCCGCATGGCGCAGTCAAAGACAAAGCCCTCACGGTAGACGTTTTCATAGATGCCGTAGAAATAGGGCGGGCGCAGAATATACGCGCCGGGAACTTTCTCGCGGAGATATTCTTCCGCTTGCAGTTTGTTCGTGCCGTAATCGCCCCAGATGGCGTTGCGGCCGCAGGGCTGTTCCTCGGTGAAAGGTCTGGAATTGGTTTCGGGATAGACCGCGCTGGAACTGATGAAGATGTAGTCGTCAAACGTCACGCCCGATTCCGCCAGCGTCCGGACGTGTTCTTCCGTGTAGGCGGTAATGTCGAGAATCACGTCAAAATGCCTTTCGCGGAGGGTATCTCCCAATTGCGTGCGGTCGCGGTTGATGTGTGTCACGCCGTCGACCTGTGGACGGCTCCCACGGTTGAGAACGGTGACGTCATGCCCCTTGCCGACGAAATATTCCGCCGTATAGCGGCTCACGAAGGTGGTGCCGCCTGTGATCAGAATGGTCATGGTTCAGACTCCTTTACACCACCGACTCAAAAAGGCGGTCGGCATTCTCTTTGGTGGCGTATTCGCTGACCTCCAGCACGCGGATTTTGACCGAACGCGCGCCGAGTGTCACTTCGATGATGTCGCCCACCTTCACGTCGTAGGAAGCGCGGGCAATCTTGCCGTTGACCAGCACCCTGCCCGCGTCGCAGGCTTCATTAGCCACCGTGCGCCGCTTGATGATGCGCGACACCTTCAGATATTTATCAAGTCTCATTGAAATTTCCTCCCAAAAATTACAGGTGTGTTGTGTTATCGACTGATTTTTTATCCATTATACCATATCAAAGCCCAAAATGCGAGAGATTTTTCATTCTTTATAAAATCTTTATCATTTTGCCTTTCCCCTTGACGCTTTATGAGGATTATCCGATTGTAAAATGTTGATAAGGTCGGAAATAGGCGGTTGATCTTTAACCTTCTACCTTTACCTCCTCCCTCCTCCCTCCTCCCTTCTACCTTCTACCTTGTTAAACCTACCTCCTACCTGCTGCCTATAAAAAATTTACATCTCATCAATTGACAAATCCTGCTTTTTGGCTCATGATATAAGTTGTATAAGTATGTAAAAGCATTGCGGTGATACTATTATGAGAAATCTGAAAGAAGAATTCACCCGCGTGGGAAGGCAGCTGCTTGACGCGTTTTACGCGGGAAGGGCATTGGTCGCCCACAATCACCTCGGCGCACATTTTTCCTGTGAGGACGGGGCGCAGGGCGTGCGGTTCACCCTCTATGCCCCTTACGCCGTGAAGATCGCGGTCATCGGCGACTTCAACGGCTGGAATGAAAACGCGCACATCATGTCCAAAATCGACAATCTGGGAATATATTCGGTATTTGTTCCCTACGCGGTCAGAGGACAGCTCTACAAATACCGTATCTGGCAGATTGGCGGCGCGGTGTGCGACAAAGCCGACCCCTACGCCCGGATGGGACAGCGCAGACCCTATAATTCCTCGGTCATCATGGAAGTGGACGATGCCGCCTTCACCGACTGCGAATGGATGCGCAGCCGTTCCCGCTGCTTTGAAAAGCCGCTCAATATCTATGAGGTACATCTCGGCGCGTGGTGCCGCAAGCCGGGTTCCACCACCGAACGCAGCTGGCACACCTACGACGAAATCGCCGAACGTCTGGCGGATTACGCGCTGGAAAACGGCTTCACCCACATTGAGTTGATGCCCCTCACCGAACACCCCTTCGACGGCTCGTGGGGCTATCATGTCAGCGGCATGTTCGCCGCCACCTCCCGCTACGGTTCCCCCCAGCAGCTCATCAAAATGATCGACATTCTCCACAACAAGGGAATCGGCGTGATTCTCGACTTCGTAATGGTGCATTTCGTGCGGGACAGCTTCGGCCTGGGGCGCTTCGACGGCACGCCGCTCTATGAGTATCCCTTGGATTTTATGGCCAACAGCGAGTGGGACAGCTACAATTATGATTTTTACAAAGGGCACGTCCAGAGCTTCCTGCTGTCGGCGGCTTACTTCTGGCTCAGCACCTACCACATCGACGGCCTGCGCATCGACGCGGTGAGCAACATCATCTACTGGCAGGGACAGGCGGAACGCGGCGTGAATCAGGGGGCGGTGGAATTCATGCGGCGGTTCAACGACGAGCTGCACGCGGTCTGCCCCGCAGTCATGATGATCGCGGAGGATTCCAGCAGCTACTACAATGTCACGTCCCGCTATGCCGACCACTGGCATCTCGGCTTTGACTACAAGTGGGATATGGGATGGATGAACGACACGCTGAAATATTTCTCCATCGACCCCTTCTTCCGGCGGGGAAGTCACGAGAAACTCACCTTCTCGATGGATTACTACAATACCGAAAACTACCTTCTTCCCTTTTCCCACGACGAATCCTCCCACGGCAAGAAGTCCATCCTCGGCAAGATGTGGGGCACCACCCCGCAGAAATTCGCCCAGTGCCGTGCGCTGTACGTCTATATGTTCACCCACCCGGGCAAGAAGCTCAACTTCATGGGCAACGAATTCGCCCAGCTGGACGAGTGGAAGATTACGGAGGAAATTCACTGGTACGAGCTGCAAAATGAGTACAACGGCAAATTCGCCGCCTTCTTCCGGGAGATGAGCCAGATCTACCGCTGGTACCCCTCGCTCTGGGAAATGGATTACAACGGCGTCGGCTTTGAATGGATTGACCGCACCGACGACTACAACAATATTTTCGCCTACATCCGTCGGGGCGGCGGGCAGGAAGTCGCCGTGGTGCTGAATCTTTCCACCAACCCGCAGTACAAATATATTCTGGGGCTGCCCCATCAGGGAATTCTCCGGGAAATCATGTGCAGCGACATGCCGGCATACGGCGGCGAGGGACTGACCCGCAACGAGCAGCAGGAGATTTCCCCCTATCCTCACGGCGGAATGCCGTGCAGCGTCACCGTGCAGATCGCACCGCTGTCGGGGCATATTTTTGTCATTGAAGAAAAGAAGGAAGAGGATCAACATGGCACAGACCTATTCGAGAATGCATGACATACCTTCGGGGCAGGCGTCGGAGACACTGACGGAAGGCTGTCTGGTGCTGGAAGGCGGCGCCTTCCGGGGGCTGTACACGCAGGGTGTTCTGGACGCCATGATGCAGAACGACCTCAATTTCAGCTGCGTGATAGGCGTTTCCGCCGGTGCGCTGGGAGGTCTGAATTATGTGGCCGGACAGATCGGACGTTCCGCCCGCATCAATCTGGGCTATCGCCACGACAGCCGCTATGTGGGGGTAAAGGCGCTGATTCACAGCCACAGCATTCTGGACGTGAGCTTTCTGACGGAGGATCGAGGCATTCTGGAGCCGCTGGACACCGAACGCCTGAACCGTCCGGAACAGCGTTTTGTGGCGGTCGCTACCAATTGCCTGAACGGAAAGCCCACCTGCTTTGAAAAGGGTCGGTGCGGCGATTATCTGATGGACGGCGTGAGGGCCTCCGCGACCATGCCCTATATTTCCCCCATGCTCAAAATCAAGGGCAAGCCTTACCTCGACGGCGGCTGCTCCTGTGCCATTCCCTACCGCTGGGCGATGAAGCAGGGGTACCGGAAGATCGTGGTCATACGCACCCGCGACGTCACATTCCACAAGGAGGAAAAGAAGGTTTCCCCCGCCACCCGCATTTACAGGAATTATCCCGCGCTGGCGCTGAAGCTGGTGCAGAGCGACCGGCGTTACAACCGGCAGTGCGAGGAAATCGAGCAGCTTCACAAGCGCGGCCGGCTGTTCCGTGTCGCCCCGTCCGTGCCGGTGAATGTCGGCCGGGTGGAACCCGATGTGGAGAAGCTGGGGGAACTGTACTGGCTGGGTTACAATGACTGTCTAGACCGTCTCGGCGACATAAAAAAGTACCTGACAAAATAATTATTCTTCCAAGGAGTGAACAACATGAGCAATCCGAAATTATTCTTCAAAAACTTTACCGCAGGACGTAAAGTACTTTTTAAGCGGATGCTGGTCTATCTGGGCGTTTCCCTTGCCGTGTTTGAAACGGCGAACATCTTCCTTGAGGACGGCGCGGTCGCCAAATGGTGCGAGGGAATTGCTCTCGGAAGTACGAACCTGAAATCGCTGCTTACCAATGTATTTCTCTATCTCGGTGCGGGAATGATCATCGCGCTGCTCCGGCAAAGTTCCTTTACACGCTACTGCATGAACATCGTCGGCAGCGACGTGAAGATCGAAATCGCGCTGGGCGATATTTTCTCCAACAAGGGCGAAACCGTCATACCCTGCAACACCACCTTTTCCTGTAGCAGACAGGTTATTTTCGGCAGAAGCATCCAGACACAGATGACCGAAAGGCTGCGGCTTACGGAGGATTCCGCCGCCGGAATAACAAACGACGAGTATCTGGAATCGGTCACCCGCGAGGTTCTTTCCGGCGAGGATTTCGCCAAACGCCGCTTGGAAGGGCAGAAAACGCTCGCGGGAAGAACATATGATATCTACGAATACGGCACGATGGTGCCGCTGACGCTGCCCATTGACGGCAAGGCACGCAATGTCATTCTCCTTGCGGTTGCCGAAATGCTGGCGCCGGACAAGCCCAAGACCGACGGACAGCTCCTGATGAAGAGCATCGACGACATGTGGGAACAGATCGCTCAGAACAGAATACGCGAGCAGACCCTTGTGGTTCCGATTCTGGGCACCGGCAGCGCCGGTATTACCGATAAGCCGCAGCAGACGGTGGCCCGTTACATTCTGCGCTCGTTCGCCGACAACGCCCACCGGCTCGGCATAAAAAAACTGGTGCTCAGCGTCTGGCCGCAGGATTATCTCGACGACAAGATCAACATGGAAGAACTGCGCTGTTACGCCGATTATCTGTGCAGGTTCCCCGACAGCGATTTCAATATCAATTAAGGCAGGTAGAAAATATGCCCTCTTTGTCTGATATAGGCACCGTCAAAGACATCATGCAGCGCCACGGCTTTTCCTTTTCCAAAGGGCTGGGGCAGAATTTTCTGGTCAATCCCTCGGTCTGCCCGCGAATGGCGGAAATGGGCGGCGCCGATGAAACTGCCGGCGTGCTGGAAATCGGCCCGGGCATCGGCGTGCTGACCGCTGAACTGGCCCGCCGCGCACGAAAAGTTGTTGCCATTGAACTGGACGACCGGCTCATTCCGGTGCTGGGGGAAACACTGGCGGAATTCTCCAACGTAACGGTCATTCACGGCGACGCGCTGCAACTCGACCTCGCCGCCATCATCAGGGAATATTTCGCGGACTGCGATCACGTCGCGGTCTGTGCCAATCTTCCTTATTATATTACGTCCCCCATCATCATGGCGCTGCTGGAAAGCCGTCTGCCCGTCACTTCCGTCACGGTCATGGTGCAGAAGGAAGCCGCCGACCGCATTTGCGCTCCTGTCGGCAGCCGGGAAAGCGGCGCCCTCACCGTCGCCATCCACTACTACAGCAAGCCGCGCATGCTTTTCAGGGTGAGCGCCGGCAGCTTCATGCCGCCGCCGAAGGTGAATTCCGCCGTGATCCGCATGGACATTCTGCACGAGCCTGCCTATGATGTCGGCGACGAGAAGACCTTTTTCCGCATGATCAGGGCGGGATTCTCCCAACGGCGCAAGACGCTGGCGAATTCGCTGACTTCCGGGGGATTCCTCACCAGAGAACAGGCGGCACAGGCTTTATCGGATGCGGGAATTGCGCCGAATTCCCGCATTGAAGCATTGGATATGGAAAGACTGGCGATGCTTTCAAGAATAATTTGTCAAATTACTTGTTAAAAAAGACTGTACAATTCGTGATAAATGTTGTATAATATAAATTAATTATCAAATTGTTTAGGCGGAGAGGAGCTTAACCGTGAACAATGACTTCAAAAAGGCGTCATATCTGTTGACGATCATTTTCTTCCTTGCAGGCATCGCCGCTCTGGTAGGCGTTTCGGCTGCAAAATACTTTGAATTTGACGAGACAGTAGTGACTGTCAGTCAGATCGTATCACTTGCGGCATTCTTCATCATGTTCATCAACTGTATTTATTCCAAGAGCAAATACAACAGCGCATGCGTGAGATTTGCGGATTATATTCTCACCAACCGCCGCAAAGATGAGGAAAGAAAAGCCGCCGAGGCGGAGCGCCTGAAAGAAATGAAGAGCATTCGCGAAGCCGCCGAGCACGACCGCGAAAAAGCAATAGAAGCGGCACGTCAGCAGGGACGCAGCGAAGGCGTACAGTCGGCACAGGAATTGAACAGTCTGAGACAGCCGCTTCCGCCGCAGCAGCTGCCGATTCCGATGGCGCAGACTTTTGTGACTCCCCAGCCCACCCCGCTACAGCCACAGGGGCAGCGTGTGCCGGTGCAGCCATCCGCGCCCGCTCCGGTACCGCAGAGAATGCCCGTCCAGCAGTCCGCGCCCGCCCCCGTACAGCAGCCTGCCGCGGTTCAGCAGCGTAAAGCCGAGCCTCCGAGAAACATTCCCGTTCAGCGGGAAGTCGAGCCGCCCAACGAGGAGATGCTGTACAACGAGTACGGCGAGCCTGTGATGATGCGCCGCCGCGTGCGGAAGACTTCTTCCTCCCCCGACGGCGAAATGCTCTACGACAGCTACGGCAATCCGGTCATCCGCCGCAACCAGGGGCTGTGGGAACCTCTGGAGCAGCGTCATGAAATTGTCTTCAAATTTGAAACGGCTCCCGGCGTGACCATTTCCCAGCAGACAAGAAATTCACAGCAGAACAGAAGTGATGACAGCCAATGAGCAGCCAGATGATTCCCTACCGACACAGCGCACAGTATTATGAAACCGATCAGATGGGCATTATCCATCATTCCAATTACATAAGATGGATGGAAGAAGCCCGTATTGATTTTCTCCGTCAGCAGGGCATACGCTACAGCGACCTTGAGGCGAGCGGCCTGCTTTCTCCTATATGGGAAGTGAAATGCCAGTACAAGCGCATGGTGAAATTTGAGGACGTCGTCGCAATTGTTGTGAGCGTCACGAAATACACCGGCTCAAGGCTGGTGCTTTCCTACAGCATGAGAAACGAAACCACCGGCGAGCTTTGCGCCGAAGGCGAAACCACAAGCTGCTTCATGAATGCCAAGGGAAAGCTGATTTCGCTGAAGAACGAGTTTCCGGGGCTTCACATTCTTTTCGGAAATCTGGCGAATCAGCAGGAACAGGCATAATTTTGCCGTGATTTTTTCAAAATAACAATATTTTAGAAATAAAAAACCTTGACTTCGCGTCAAGGTTTTTTTACTGCATATTATATATTGAAAATAAAATCTGACTGAAGCGCAAATAATATATTTGATGATAGACGGGAGGAATTAACAAATGCAGATTGCGATCAGTGTAATAATAGGAATAATTCTCGGCGGAACACTCGGGGTAGCGGCTATGTGTTTTGCGCAGGTGGCACAGTGCGCGGAATGTCCGTATAAAGGAACCCGCTTCAACCGGGACGGCAAGTGATTTTCAGGCCGGCAAAGCCGGCTGTTTCGGCCGCCTCGGCGTAATCGGCGATTTCTGACACACCCATCACAGCGCCCTCGCCGTACAGCTCCACGAAATAAAGCGTAATGCCCGACTGTCCGGCATATTCATTGAAAAGCCCCGTCCATGCGGCGAGGTTTTTTTCTTTGTCAAAAACCAGCCTGTCAACAGAAAAGACAATTCCCGAAGCCTTCAGCACTTTTCTTACCGCCTCCGTGAATGCGGCCGGGGAGCAGCCCGCGTCGAGCCTGACCAGAAATCCCCTTTCCTCGCACGCTTCCGCAGCGGCAATGACCCGCAGCCACGGTTCCGCTTCGGGCGAATATTGCAGCCCCCGCCCTTCAAGAATGTCCTCCCGAGCGGAAAAATAGCCCCGCGTGTCGGCTATGCAATCCGAAACGGCCCCGGCTACGGCTTCATTCCCCTGCGTCAGCAGCCCAAAGACCGTCCGGAGCGCGTCCTCCGGCGCAATCGGCTCCTCCTGAATGACCTCCGGGGGAATTTCGTTCAGATGAAACAGCTCTCTGAGTATCAATGGTGTTCGCTTCCTTTTTGTTGTCAATCATTTACAGATTATTTTATCATAAAACTCACAGCTTTTCAAGCCGAAGGAATGGAAGGAATTATCAATTGCCCGGTTTTGCCTGTCAGACGGGCAAAAATTTTATAAAATTCACCCTTGACATTCGATAAATTCAGGGGTATAATGCAGAATACAGTTATGAAAACCAATATCACGCGCCTTCGGGAAGAATCATTCAGGCTGCCCTCAGAGAGCGAAGTCCACGGCTGCAAGGCTTCGCGGGTGAATGCGGAATGTATGGCCGCCCGTTGTTTTTCTGTGAGAAAAAGCGCTCCGGCGACGAGTCGGACGTGGGTCGAGCGTTAATCGGCAAAAAAGTCGGCTATGTGTTGACAGTGTCAACACAATGGCAATCAGGGTGGTACCGCGGCTCCGTTCGTCCCTGTCTTTTCCACTGGAAAAGGCGTGGCAAACGGAGTCTTTTGTATTGCCGAAAATGAAAGCATTTTTTGTGCAAAGAAAGGATTGGATTAAAAGAAATGGAATGGACAGGACTTAACGAACTGAGAGAAAAATATCTCTCCTTCTTCGAGAGCAAGGGACATCTGCGTCTTCCCAGCTTCTCCCTCATTCCCAAGAACGACAACAGCCTGCTGCTCATCAATTCCGGCATGGCGCCCATGAAGAAGTACTTCACCGGCGAGATCACCCCTCCCCGCAAAAGAGTGACCACCTGCCAGAAGTGCATCCGCACCCCCGACATCGAGCGCGTCGGCATTACCGCCCGTCACGGCACCTTCTTTGAAATGCTGGGTAATTTTTCGTTTGGAGACTATTTTAAACATGAGGCTACTTCATGGGCTTGGGAATTCCTCACCAAAACACTGGAAATGGACGTGGATCGCCTGTGGGTTTCCATCTACGAGGACGATGACGAGGCCTTCAGAATCTGGACGGAGGAAGTCGGCGTTGCACCCGAAAGAATCGTCCGTCTGGGCAAAGAGGACAACTTCTGGGAGCACGGCGAAGGCCCCTGCGGCCCCTGCTCCGAGATTTATTATGACCGCGGCGAGGAATACGGCTGCGGCAAGGACACCTGCGGCGTCGGCTGCGACTGCGACAGATACGTCGAAATCTGGAACAACGTCTTTACCCAGTTCGATTCTGACGGCAAAGGAACCTACACGCCTCTCGATCACCCCAACATCGACACCGGAATGGGTCTGGAGCGTCTTGCCTGCGTGGTGCAGGGCGTGGACAATCTCTTCCTGGTCGACACCGTGCAGAACATCATGAAGCACATCAGCGAGATCGCCGGCGTGAAGTACGGCGACGATCCCAAGACCGATATTTCCCTGCGCGTTATCACCGACCACATCCGTTCCACCACATTCATGATCGGCGACGGCGTCATGCCCTCCAACAACGGAC
>JAFRXY010000027.1 GCA_017441385.1 Clostridia bacterium
ATTCACTATTCACTATTCACTATGCACTATGCACTTAGCGAACGAACGTGAGCGCTCTATACATCAAGGTTCTTGACGTATTTGGCATTCTGCTCGATGAATTCGCGGCGGGGTTCGACTTTGTCGCCCATGAGGATGGAGAAGGTTTCGTCGGCCGCCATCGCGTCGTCCAGCGTCACGCGCAGCATAATGCGGGTGGCGGGATTCATGGTGGTTTCCCAGAGCTGCTCGGAGTCCATTTCGCCCAGACCCTTGTACCGCTGCACGTCCTCCGAACCGCCTATTTCGGCGAGAATGCGGTCGCGTTCCTCGTCGGAATAGGCGTAGAGGTGCGCGTCCTTCTTGGTGATTCTGTAATGGACGGTATCGTCGGAATCGCCGTCTTCCTTGACCTTCTTGACGGTGGCGGTGCCGCCGAGTTCGCGGACGATTCTGTCCTTGTCTTCCTCGCTGTAAGCGTCCATTTCGACCTTCTTGCGGGTAATGCGATAAAGCGGAGGCTGGGCAATGCAGATATTGCCGTTCTCGATGAGAGGGCGCATGAAGCGGAAGAAGAAGGTCAGCAGCAGCGTGCGGATGTGGGAGCCGTCCACATCGGCATCCGCCATGATGATAACCTTGCCGTAGCGCAGCTTATTGATATCGAATTCGTCGCCGATGCCGCAGCCCAGCGCGGTCACGACCGGCATTAATTTGTCGTTGCCGTAGACTTTGTCCATTCTCGCCTTCTCCACGTTGAGCATCTTGCCCCACAGGGGGAGAATCGCCTGGAAGCGTCTGTCCCGGCCGCCCTTGGCGGAACCGCCTGCGGAATCGCCCTCGACGATGTAGATTTCGGTGTTCTTGGCGTCGCGGTCGGAGCAGTCGGCGAGCTTGCCGGGCAGAGAGGCGTTGTCAAAGGCGGTCTTGCGGCGGGCCGCGTCGCGTGCCTTGCGTGCCGCGTCACGGGCGCGGGAGGCCTCCAGCGCCTTGTTGAAGATGGCCTTGGCGACGGCGGGATTTTCCTCTAAGTAATTCATCAGCTTCTCGGAAATCAGGCCGTCCACCAGCCCGCGGATTTCGGTATTGCCCAGCTTGCCCTTGGTCTGTCCCTCGAACTGCGCTTCATGCAGCTTGACGCTGATGACGGTGGTCAGACCCTCGCGCACGTCGTCGCCGGTGAAATTGCGGTCGCTGTCCTTGAGGATATTGAATTTGCGGGCGTAGTCGTTCATGACCCTTGTGAGCGCCCGTTTAAAGCCTTCCTCATGGGTGCCGCCGTCCACCGTGCGGATGTTGTTGGCGAAGGATATCGTAAACTCGTTGTAATCGGTGTTGTACTGCATGGCGACTTCGGCGGTGGAATTGCCGTCGGCGGACACGCAGGCGAAGTGCATGACGTCGGGGTGAAGCACCTCGACCGCCTTCTTGTGATGAATATATTCCACAAAGGAGCGGATGCCGCCCTCGTAGCAGTAGCTTTCGGTGACCGGCTCTTCCCCGCGCAGGTCGGAGAGCCGGATGTGAATGCCGGCATTGAGGAAGGCCTGCTCTCTCAGGCGTTCCTGGAGCACATCGAAGGAATAGACCGTCGTCTCCCGGAACATCTCCGGGTCGGCTTTGAAGCGCACCTTGGTGCCGCGCTGGTCGGTGTCCCCGATGACATGCAGCTCGCAGGTCTTCCTGCCGCGCTCGAAGCGCTGGTAATGAATGTGCTGACCGTCGCTGACTTCCACTTCCAGCCATTCGGACAGGGCGTTGACGACAGACGCGCCGACGCCGTGCAGGCCGCCGGACACCTTGTAGCCGCTGCCGCCGAACTTGCCGCCGGCGTGCAGGATGGTGAAAACGACCTCCACGGCGGGAAGTCCGGTTTTCTGCTGAATGCCGACCGGAATGCCGCGGCCGTTGTCGGTGACGGTGATGATATCGTCCTTTTCGATATCGACGGTGATCAGGTCGCAGTAGCCGGCCAGCGCTTCGTCGATGGCGTTGTCCACGATTTCATAGACAAGGTGGTGAAGACCCTTCGGGCCGGTGGTGCCGATATACATGCCGGGGCGCTTCCTGACCGCCTCCAGCCCTTCCAGCACCTGAATCTGATTCTCGTCGTAGGCTTCGGCGTCCACGGCCGTGCTGACCGAATCAATATCGAACTCGCCGATTTCCGTCTTTTCCGTCATTTCCTCTGTTTTTTCCAGATTATCCAAAATACCGTCCTCCCGAATACTATATACTATAGAAATCAATAAAATGCAATCGCCCGAAAGCGTGAAAAGCGCCGTTTTCAGGCGATTTATCATATAAAATTATTATATCACAAACAGCGGAAAAATGCCATATTTAATTTATAAATTTTTTTCCTATTTATTAGTATGATAATACTAATAAAATGGGAAATCAATAGGTGGTCATATTTCGGCGTGAAGCGCTCAAAATATGACCACCTATTGATTGAAATATTTTTATATGCCTGTGCCCTGTTCGGCGCGTCCTGCGAGCGCGGAGGGCGAAATCTGACAGAGATAAACCCGTCCGTCCCGGCAGAGCACGAAGCTCTTGGGCAGATCGGAAGTGACCGCCGTCACCCGTCCGTCCTTTTCCGCCTGCCGGAGCAGGTTGCGCGTGTGCTTGGAAATGGTGGTGTTGTCCATGTCGAATATCCCGATGATCTCCCTCTCGGGAATCACGAAATTGTTGCCCAGATGAAGATACATGTTTTTTTACCTCCTCCCCCTTTTTGGTCAGTGCTTAGTGGTTAGTGGTTAGTGCTTAGTGGTCAGTGGTCAGTGTGAAATCAGAAAAAAATAAAAAGCAAGCCTGTTCAGAGCGCACGAAAAACGCGCCTGATCAGGCTTTTTGTAATTTTTCAATCCCTTATAGAGGTTAATGCAAGTTTGATGGAAAATAAAGCGTAGTCAAATAGCTCGAAAAGTATCAATCCCTTATAGAGGTTAATGCAAGTTTATTAGGATATATAACTAGCACCACGCCAGAGTATCAATCCCTTATAGAGGTTAATGCAAGACAACGACGAGGACGGCTCCGATGAGGACGAGTAATCGTGTATCAATCCCTTATAGAGGTTAATGCAAGTCGGAATGATCATTTCCAATTTCCGTGGAAACCGTGTATCAATCCCTTATAGAGGTTAATGCAAGAAGCTGTGAACGGATGGGATCCGACACGAGCCAAGTTCAAGTATCAATCCCTTATAGAGGTTAATGCAAGACTTCCGACACGAAAGAACAGGGACTTCCCTGAGTATCAATCCCTTATAGAGGTTAATGCAAGCCTTGACGTAACTGTATGGCGCAATTCTGCGGAGTTGTATCAATCCCTTATAGAGGGTAATGCAAGATTTTATTTGGAGTGGATACATATGTCAACTAATGAAACGTATCAATCCCTTATAGAGGTTAATGCAAGAACAACAAATTGTGTTCTAAAAGAATTATACCCCCAACCTGTTGAAAAGTCAAGTGAACAATTTGTGAACAAATAGCTGTAAAATGAGTCAATATCTCTGTGATAATTATAAAAAACCACCAATATCAGGAATTTTCAGCGTGAAAAAGACTGCTATAACTGATATAATTATGAATAATATATTAATGCTACCTCCTCCCTCCTCCCTCCTACCTCCTATTAAATTTCCCGTCCTCGACTTCGATGACGCGGCCTTTGTCAAGACCCTTCACCGTATGAGGATCGCAGCAGGAAATAAAAACCTGCCAGCCTTCCATGTGGTTGAGAAGGTAATCCTGCCGCAGGCCGTCCAGCTCGCTCATCACGTCGTCCAGCACGGCGATAGGTCTTTCCCCCGCCGCTTCCTCCAGAAGGGAAGCCTCCGCGAGTTTCAGCGCCAGCACGCAGGAGCGTTTCTGCCCCTGCGAGGCGTAGGAACGCGCCGCCATGTCGTTGACGGAGATGTGAAGATCGTCGCGGTGAGCGCCGTAATTGGTGCAGCCCTGCGCGAGATCGGAAGCCCGGTGGGCTTCCAATTGTGATTGAAGCGCCCGCGCCGTTTCGTCCACCGAGTCGGGATTCAAAAAGCCGCAGCTATAGCGCAGACGGATACAATCCCGGCCGGAGGAAATGCCGTCGAAGATTTCTTCCGTTTTGCCGCAGAGCCGGGCAACGTATTCCGCCCGCTTGCAGGCAATTTTCGCGCCGGTGCGGGCGAGATTTTCGTCCCAGATGTCCAGCATGGATTCAAAGCCGGCGGTGGAGGACGATTTCTTGAGGAAGGCGTTGCGCTGGGCGAGAATGCGGTTGTATTCCACCAGCAGGCGCGGGTAGGCGGGGAACTGCTGGGAGATCGCCGCGTCGAGGAATCGCCGGCGCTCGGCGGAACCGCCCTTGACAAGGCTCATGTTGTCGGGCGAGAAGACCACCGCGCAGAACCGCCCGATGAATCCGGTGGCGGCCGCCAGCTTCACGCCGTTGAGGGTGGCCTGCTTCTTGTCGGTGATGACAAGGTCGGCGTTTTGTTCCCGCTGATCGGCAAAGAATTGCAATTCCATGCGTGCGAACTTTTCGCCCCTGGCGATCAGCTCGGCATTCTTCGCCCCGCGGAAGGAGCGCACGCCGGTGAAAAGGCAGAGCGCCTCCAGCAGGTTTGTCTTGCCCTGTCCGTTCTGACCGCTGATGACATTCACGCCCTCGGCAAATTCCACGGTATCGGGCGCGAGATTGCGGTAATGCTGCGTGAAAAGGCTGCGGGCAATCATAGCGCGGCCTTTACTTCCAGCTCCACGCTGTCGCAGGGAATGAAGACCACGTCGCCGGGGCGGATTTTCCTGCCGCGCATCGTGCAGACTTCGCCGTTAACCAGCACGGCGCCGGAGGTGACCATGAATTTCGCCTCTCCCCCGACGGCCGCGATGCCGGCGAATTTCAGCAGGCTGTCCAGCTTGATGAATTCGGTGGAGATTTCGATGATACGGTGTTCCATGACATCAACTCTTTCTTGATTTAATCGTTCTTCTGCAATCTCACCGGCAGCAGCAGGAATAAAAAGCTCTCCCCCTCCGGCGGTAAAACCTTCATCGGATTCACCGGCGAACCGATAATCAGCCGCATCTCATCCGAAGAAACCGCCCGGAATGCGTCCATCAGATACCGGTTATTGAATCCGATCTCCACCGGCTCATTCGGCGCGTCGGCACGCATTCTGTCGGTCGCGGAACCCATCGCCGTCCGGCAGTTGAAGGTAATCTCGTCATGCCCGAAGACACACCGCACAGGGCTTTTGATGGCGTCGCTGATGAGCAGGCTCATGCGTTCGCTGGCCTCGATCATGCGGCGGGTGCTGACCCTGACTTCCTTGTCGTTGGCGGAAGGAATGGCGTTGTCGTAGTCCAGAAAATCCCCCTCAATCAGCCGGGAAATAATCGTGCATCCGCTGATGGTGAATTCAATATGCCGGCGTGTTGCGCAGATATCCGTGCGTTTTTCTTCATCATCTTCCAGAATGCGCAGAATTTCCTCCAGCGTCTTCTTCGGCACGATAAAAGAGGACTCGAATGTGGAAGTAATCGGCTCGGTGCGCATGGCCAGCCGGAAACCGTCCACCGAAACCACGCGAAGCCGGTTGGAGGTAATCTCAAAGAGGGAGCCTGTGCAGGTCGGTCTGGAATCGCTGTCGCTGACCGCGAAAATGGTCTGGGCGATCATGGATTTCAGCATTCCCTGTGAAAGGGAAATCCTGCGTTCGCTCTCGATGACCGGAAGTTCCGGGAAGTCGGAGGCCGAAATGCCGATGATGGAATATTCCGATTCGGAGGAGCGGATGGTGGTGATCAGATTCTCGTTGCAGGTCAGTTCCACCTCGTCCCCCGGCATTCTTCTCACGATCTCGCAGAAGAGCTTGGAAGAAAGCACGATGCTGCCTTCCTCGTAGACATTGGCGAGAATTTTTGTGGAAATGCCGAGTTCGAGATTGTAGCCGCAGACATAGAGCGAGCTTTCCTCGGTGCGGAGATAAATGCCCTCCAGCGCCGCCATGGTGGAGCGTATCGCCACGGCTCTGGAAACTTTATTGAGCGCGTCGGAGAGCATTTCACGGTTGCATTTTATTTTCATTCTGTTTCGTTCCTTTCAGATTCCGTTCAGCGTTTATTATACCGCATATGGCGATTGAATACAAGCATGACTTTGTTAATTTAGAAATAAAAACTGCCCGGGCGCAACAGCAACAGAAACCAATCAGAATCTCCCTTGCCCAGATCAGAGAAAAGAGCAGCTGAAAGATATATCCATTCATCTTTTTCAACTTGCGGTGTGGAAAACAGGGTTCGTTTTTTTTGTCCGGCGGCGGAAGGAATATTTTGCGTCTGAAATCAATAATAATAATAAGATAAGGGCAGTAGCAGCAGTAGGGGCCGTGGAATCGGTGGAAAATGCCGGAAACGGTGGAATTCCCGGCTTTGGCAGGGTTTTCCACAGGTGGAAATTTTATGGAATCCGGTGGGCAATGTTATGCACATTCTTCCACAATGCACATTCTTCCACTTCTTTCCACCTTGATTGTTGAAAAAACGGTAGAATATCCGCCATCTTCCGCTCTCCCCTCTTTCCCGCTTTCCATGGCTTTTTGACCGGCTTTCCACCGGCTCTTCACCCCGTTTCCACCGGACAGGCAAAAAAAATCCCCGGAATTCCATGGGCATTCCGGGGATTTTGATTTTAATAAGGAAAGGTGTTGGCTCGTTGGGGGCTGGTCTTGCTTTTTTCTTATACTCAATAACGGCAATAGCTGCCAGCCGAGGACGAGCAAAAACTTTCATATATGGTTTTTGTGAAGTCCGAGGCGGCACGCTAAATCGTTATTGAGTATAACCTCCTGCCTTCTCCCTTCTCCCTCCTACCTTTATTGCGCCGAAACCTTGATGTTCTTGATCAGGTCCGTGATCATGTTGCGGAAGTCGGAACGGTTCTTCATGTTGCGCTCCACCTGCTGCACCGCGTAAATGGCGGTGGAATGATCGCGGCCGAATTCCTTGCCGATTTCCTCGTAGGAAAGGTTGGTGACTTCGCGCACAACGTACATCGCTACCTGTCTGGCCTGCGAAATCTGCGCGGCGCGTTTGGGGGACTTGATGTCGGCGGCGGTCACTTCAAAGGTACGCGCCACTTCCTCGATAATGCGCTCAATGGTGATGGGGGTGGGCTGCACGTCGTTCATCACGTCGCGGATGGCATTCTGCGCCATGGTGAGGGAAGGCAGCTCCTTCTCAAGCTGATAGGTCGCGTTGATGCGCTTCACGACCCCTTCCAGCTGACGGATATTCGATTTCAGGCGCTCGGCGATGAATTCCGCGATGTCGTCGCTCATCTCCATGTTGCACTGCTTGGCTTTGCGTTTGATAATGGCAATTCTTGTCTCAAATTCCGGCGGCTGAATGTCCGCGAGCAGTCCCATCTCAAAGCGGGAACGCAGGCGGCTTTCCAGCGTCTGAATCTCTCTCGGCGGGCGGTCGCTGGTGAGCACAATCTGCTTGTGCTCCTGATGCAGCGTGTTGAAGGTATGGAAGAATTCCTCCTGCGTCTGTTCCTTGCCGCCGATGAACTGCACGTCGTCCACCATCAGCACGTCGACATAGCGGTACTTCTGATGGAATTCGTTCTGCTTGCCCTGTCCGATGGCCTCGATCAGCTCGTTGGTGAACTGGTCGCCCTTGATGTACTTGATGGTCTTTTCGGGAAATTTATTCTGAATCGCGTTCTTGATGGCGAAAAGAAGGTGGGTCTTCCCCATTCCCGACTGGCCGTAGATGAAAAGGGGATTGTAGGCGCCGCCGGGATTGTCCGCCACAGCGACGCTGGCGGCGTGGGCGAATTTGTTGGAGGAGCCGACGATGAAGGTGTCAAAGGTGTACTCGTAGAAGGATTCGTCCGACGAAGAAGTCACCTGTCCCGGCTTGGCGTTCTGGGCGGCGGGGGTTTTGGAATTGCCGTAATGCTCCACCTCGTCGTGCCAGCTGATCTCGCCGCGCTGCGGCTGGATGTCCTCCGGAATGTCCTCCCCCTTGACCAGAATTCTCAGCGTGACCTCGAATCCGATGGTGTTGAAGATGCATTTTTCGATCTTTTCGCCGATGTGCTGGTCGATAATGACGTCCTTGTGGAACTGCGAGGGCGCAATGATGATCATTTCTTTGCCGTTGACAAGGTCGTGAGGCACAAGCGGCTCGATCCATACATTAAATAAAACGTCGTTGACTTGCAGGCGGAGCTTGTCGCAGACATTTTTCCAAAGTTGAGTAATTTCCATGATGCGTGAGATTTCCTTTCTGAATGTTTGACTCATAAGTTAAATTTTTACAGTGTCTATTATAACAGAAATCCTCCGTTACGACAAGCTAATTTGATATAGGAATTTTGAGAAATGTCTTTTAAAGTTTTGTGCAAAACTGATAGTATTCCACTGTTTGAAATAAGCGTTATAAGCAAAAAATGTAAAAATATTTGTGCAATTTTTTGTTTAAAAAGCATATGCGACAGAATATTTAGTGGTTGTCCACCGTGTTTTCCACAACAGGTTGAAAAGTCCGGCGCGGTTCAGTTCCCTGTTTTTGGAAAAAATCATGAATTGCTTAAAAAATTTGTATTGACATAGCGGGTGTCAATGCGTTATAATATACTAGTATAATTTCTTTAAAGGGGGGAAACGCAGATGGTAAGAACATATCAGCCCAAAAAGCGTCAGAGAAAGGTCGAGCACGGTTTCCGCAAGAGAATGGCCACAAAGAACGGCCGCAAGGTGCTCGCAAGGCGCAGAGCCAAGGGAAGAAAGACACTGACCTATTAATCGTATTAATGGTATTAATCGTGCCTGTTGATTCATCCGGCCATTGCCTCTGTCATGCCGCGGACGCGTTTTCACGCGCTTCTGCGGCGTGATGAACGCGGCAGGGCGGGGAATAGTAAATAGGGAATAGGGAATACTTCAAGGCGCCTGATGCAGGGAAGGGACAGCTGCCCGCAGCGGGGGAGAAGCGGCATTTCTTTGCTGCTCCTGCCTTTCTCGGGTTATCTTCACGAGAGCCACTTATTGCAAAGTGGCTTTTGTTTTTATGAAAAGGGATTTGTTGATTTATGCCAAAATACGCTGTGATAAAACAGAATTACGAATTTCGGCGTGCCTACAGCAGGGGAAAGAGCTTTGTATCGCCCTACCTGATTACCTATTGCTTCAAAAAGAAGTACGGCGGCATTCAGATGGGCATTACCACCGGCAAGAAAATCGGCAAGGCCGTTGTCAGAAACCGCTGCCGCAGGGTGATCCGCGAGGCCTTCCGTTCCCTCTACCCCCAAGCTCACGGGAACTGGGATATTGTGTTTGTCGCGCGTTCGGCTACCAGATACAGGAAAAGCACTGAAATCGCCGTGATAATGAAAAAGCAGCTGAAGGAGGCGGGTGTGATTTCTTGAAGAAACTGTTTCTTTGGCTGATTCGCTGGTATCAGAGGAATATCTCCTCCAGAACGCCGCCGCAGTGCCGGTTCTATCCGACCTGCTCCAATTACACCTACACGGCGATTGAGCGTTTCGGCGTGTTCAGAGGCTCCCTGATGGGATTGTGGAGGATTCTCCGGTGCAATCCTTTCAGCCGGGGAGGTTACGACCCTGTACCCGAAAAGAAGGTCAGAACCAAAACACGCAAAGAAGAAAACAGAGATTCAACCGAAAAACCAGCAGAATGAATGACTGCGATATTATTCTATGAATGAAATTATTTTATTAAATTGAATTATTATTGATTATTTTTGAAAATTAAATAGTAATAGATGACAGCATATTTTCTTTCTGCTTTGAAATATTTATTTCATTGAAAATTCATTCAATGAATATCAATTATCCGAATGGAGGAATATGTTAAAAGATGGATGCTTTATTTAATTTCATCGGTTCGATTTTCGGATATGTGCTGTACTTCTTTAACAGCATATGCGGAAATTTCGGTGTTTCCATCATTCTGTTCACCCTGTTTACCAGACTACTGATGTTCCCGCTCACCATCAAGCAGCAGAAAAGCATGGCGGGTATGCAGCGATTGCAGCCGAAAATGAAGGAATTGCAGGACAAATACGGCAATGACAAGGCGAAGTACAACGAAGAGGTGCAGAAGCTCTACCAGAGGGAAGGGCAGAGTCCGGCGGGCGGCTGTCTGCCGATGCTGATTCAGCTTCCGATTTTCTACGGCCTCTACCGCGCCATCTGTATGCCGCTGACCTGTACGCTTCATCTCGACATGAATGACACCGCGCTTGCCTCCGCCATGACCCGTATCAAATCGCTCTACGAAGTATATACGCCGTCTGCCAGCAGCTTTTATTCCCAGATCAATGTCATCGAGGCAGTCAGAAATATCGGCGGCGATTACGCGAAGTACGGCTTTACCGCGGCCGAATCGGCGACGCTGGAACCCATCTTCCAGCTCAGCAAGCAGTTCAATTTCCTTGGCATCGACCTGCTTTCCATCGCGAAATTCTGGAACCCCGCCATTATCCTGACCTTCGTCGTGTTCGCGGCCAGCGCGGGCGGCATGCTGCTCACCAATAAGCTCACCGGCGCGGCGAATCAGTCCCAGATGAACGGTTGCAGCCCCAATATGATGGGCATCAGCATGGGTCTTATGTCGGCATGGATTTCGCTGTCGGTTCCTTCCGCCATGGCGCTCTACTGGACTTGCAGCAGCCTTTTCGCTCCGGCGCAGAGCTGGGTGGTCAATAAATACTACAACGCGGCCATTCTCAACGCGAAGTCCGAAGCCCAGCGGCTTGCGAAAATCCGGCTGGAAGAAGAAGCGGTCGTTTCCGAAACCTATTCCAAAAAAGGAATCAAGAAATTCGCCCCGATCTACGCCATTCCGCAGGCGGCGGAAGCAGAGCAGACTTCCTCGGAAGAAGTGACGGAGGAAGTTTCCGAGCCGACAAAGACCGCCGCAAAGAAAAGCGCTTCGTCAAAGAAGAAAAAGGGCGGAAGCAAAGGCAATCAGTCTTCCTCCGCCTATCAGGGAAAGAAGAAGAAATAAAAATAGAAAAGCGAGCAGCGCCCCTTCGCTGCAATCTCCTATATAACCTTATAGATTGAAAGGACGTTTCTGAAATGAAGGAAATCATTGTTACCGGCGCGACTCTGGAAGAAGCCATTGCGGCCGGTTGCGCTCAGTTGGAGGCTGAGCAGTCGGAAGTGGAATACGAAGTGCTTGAACAGCCTCAGCAGAAGATACTCGGACTTTTCGGCGGTGCGCCGGCAAAGGTAAGAGTCTATATCAAGGACACTCCCGCTTCGGTGGCAATCGCCTACCTCACCGACATTCTCACCAATATGGGGGTCAAGGATCTGGAAATCACCGAGGAAGTCACGGAGGAGCGCACAATTCTCAACATCAATGGCGACGACGATGATCTCGGCGTGGTGATAGGGCATAGGGGAGACACCCTTACCGCCTTGCAGTATCTTGTGAGCCTGACCGCGAATAATGCCTGCGACGGTTATTTCAAGGTCTCGCTCAATGTCAAGAATTTCAGAGAGAAGCGCGAGAAGACACTTGAAACCGTCGCTTCCAAGACCGCTTTCAAAGCGTCAAAGCTCCAGAAGAACATTGCTCTCGAACCCATGAGCCCTTATGAGAGAAGCATTATTCATACCGCCGTGCAGTCCATTGACGGTGTGACAAGCTGGTCGGTAGGGGAGAATGAAAAGCGCCATGTCGTGATCGGCCCCGAAGGGCTCGATGAAGGCGCCGACGGAATTCCCGCCAAGTATGCCAAGCTCAGGGACAGCCGCAGAGATCACGGCGGTCGCGGCGGTTATGGCAAGGGAAGCTACGGCCGCGGCGATAAGGGCGGTTACAACCGGGGCGGACGCGGCGGCTACGGCAAGGGAGAAAGAAACAGCTACAGCCGGAACGGACGCGGCGGTTACCGCAACAGAAATCATTATTCCAAAAATGATTTTTCTCAAAACACCGCCCCTGTCAAACCCAAGAGCGATTATGAAGGCGGTTTCTCCTACGGTAAGATCAGCTACGGCAGCGACGAATAATTCATTCCGAATGCCATCATCAATTCATTCCGGTCACGGACGTGTTTATGAAAGCGCGTCCGTGACCGGATTTTTGTTTCACGTGAAACATATACAAATAGTTGGCAATATTCCTATATGTTTCACGTGAAACATATAAAAAACCGTGAGGAAATGGCATTGCATTTGCGGAAAAGTATGCTATAATATAGGAGAAAAGCTATACAGAAATTCAATCAACAAGCAGGTGATCAATCATGAGCGACACCATTGCCGCCATTGCGACACCGCAGGCGGCCGGCGGCATCGGCATTGTGCGGATATCAGGGGAGAGCGCCATTGCCATTGCGGACAGGGTATTTCGGGCGGTGAACGGAATTCCGCTGACCAAATCGGCAGGATATGCCGCCCATCTGGGGCATGTGCGGGATGAAAACGAAACATTGGATGAAGCCATTGCACTTGTATTCCGGGCGCCGAAAAGCTATACCGGCGAAGATGTAGTGGAACTTTCCTGCCACGGCGGGTTGTATATCATCCGGCGGGTGCTGCGGGCGGTTCTTTCCCATGGGGCGAGAATGGCGGAGGCAGGAGAATTCACCCGAAGAGCCTTTGAAAACGGCAAGATCGACCTTACACAGGCGGAGGCTGTGATGGATATCATTTCCGCCAGCGGAGAACAGGCCGCCAAGGCCGCCCTTTCCGTCATGGAGGGCAAACTGGCGGGTAAAATCAATCTGCTGAAGGAACAGCTGACCGGCTACGCGGCGCACCTTGCGGCGTGGGCGGACTATCCCGAAGAAGATCTGATTCCCGTCGACCCCGCGAAATTGTCATTCCAATTGGAGGATTGTGCCTGCCGGCTTCGCAAACTGATTGCGGACGGCGACGCGGGAAGGCTCCTCCGGGACGGCGTGGACACCGTGATCGTCGGAAAGCCGAATGTCGGCAAGTCCACCCTGATGAATTGCCTTGCCGGCTGCGAACGCAGCATTGTCACCCATATCGCCGGCACCACAAGGGATATTGTGGAGGACAAGGTTCTTGTGGGAGATGTCATTCTGAATCTCGCCGACACAGCCGGCATTCACGACACCTTTGACCCGGTGGAAAGAATAGGTGTGGCCCGAGCCAAAAGCAGAATGAACCGGGCGAGCTTGGTCATTGCTGTTTTTGACAATTCCCTGCCGCTGGATGAGGATGATATTGCGCTGATCGATGAAATCAAGGGACTTTCCTGCGTGGCTGTCATCAATAAGACGGACATGGAGAGCAGACTCGATGTCCACTACATTGCGGAGAGAATCAGCAATGTGATTTTCATTTCCGCCAAGGAAGAAAGCGGCATTGAGGCGCTTGGTCAGGCCGTTGCGGAATTGCTGGGGACTTCCTCCCTGAACCCCGCCGACGGCATTCTTTCCGGCGAGAGACAGATCAACTGCTGCCGGAATTGCCTGCAAATGGTAGAAGAAGCACGGGAAGCCCTTTCGATGGGCATGACCCTTGACGCTGTGAATGTCTCTCTGGATTGCGCCATTCATTCCTTGCTGGAATTGACGGGGGAGAAAGTCACCGAAGTGGTCACCGACGCGGTCTTTCATCGGTTTTGCGTTGGAAAATGATAGGAGAATATTAGTAGAATGGAATATATAGCAGAAAATTATGACGTTGCGGTCATTGGCGCGGGACATGCCGGCACCGAGGCGGCGCTTGCCTCCGCCAGATTGGGCTGCGCGACCGTTATTTTTACAATCAATATGGACGCTGTCGGCAATCTTCCCTGCAATCCTTCCATAGGAGGAACGGCAAAAGGGCATTTGGTCAGGGAAGTGGACGCGCTGGGCGGTGAAATGGGAAGGGCGGCCGACGATACCTTTATTCAAAGCCGTATGCTCAACCGTGGCAAAGGCCCTGCCGTCCACAGCCTTCGTGCCCAGATCGACCGCAGAAAATATTCTGCGCGAATCAAGCACGCGCTGGAATTGCAGCCCCATCTGGATTTAAAACAGGCGGAAATCATCGAAATCCGCCCTTCCAAAGGGGAATTCCGCTGGCAGCTCGTCACCAAAATGGGGGCTGTCTATTCCGCAAAATGCGTCATCATTGCCACCGGCACTTATCTCGGCGGGAGAATCTATGTCGGTGACGTCGCTTTTGAAGGCGGCCCGGACGGAATGTTTGCGGCCACTTGCTTGGGAAAATGCCTGCGTGAGCTTGGATTGCCCTGCCGACGCTTCAAAACCGGCACGCCGGCGAGAATTCACCGGGCTTCCATTGATTTCAGCCATCTGGAAGAGCAAGCGGGAGACGAGGAAATTACACCTTTTTCCTACGATACCCTTGAAAATCCCGATTTTCCTCTGGAAAATAAGGTCGTCTGCCATGTCACCTGGACAAATGAACGCACTAAACAGATTATTCTCGACAATATCCACCGTTCTCCCCTCTACAGTGGAAAAATTGACGGCATCGGGCCGCGCTATTGCCCCAGTATTGAAGACAAAATCGTCCGATTTTCCGAAAAAGAGCGACATCAGCTCTTTATTGAGCCATGCGGCCTTGACACAGAGGAAATGTATTTGCAGGGTGCTTCTTCTTCCTTGCCGGAAGACGTGCAGATCGCGCTCTATCGCTCCATTCCGGGGTTGGAACATGTCAAGATTATGCGCACCGCCTACGCCATTGAATATGATTGCATTGACCCGCTGGCGCTCAGAGCGACATTGGAATGCAAGGACTTTCCCGGTCTGTACGGCGCGGGGCAGTTCAACGGCAGTTCCGGCTATGAAGAAGCCGCCGCGCAGGGCATTGTCGCCGGCATCAATGCCGCGCTGAGTGTTCTGGGAAGGGAACAGGTCATTTTCCCCCGTTCCGGCAGCTATATCGGGACGCTGATAGATGATCTGGTGACAAAGGGTGTCGCGGATCCCTACCGGATGATGACCTCCCGGTCGGAATACCGCTTGATTCTCCGTCAGGATAACGCTGATGAGCGCCTTATGCCCCTCGGACATGCCATCGGATTGGTATCGGACGAGCGTTACAGGCAATTTCTGACACGCACGGAATTCAAAAAGCAGGAATTAAAACGCGTCAGAGACACCGCCATTCCGGCCTCGGAAGAAGTCAATTCCCTGCTTGTTTCACATGAAACAACGCCGATCAACAATCCGGTCAGGCTGATAGAGCTTCTTAAACGACCGGAATTGAATTATCAGGCGCTGGAACCGGTCGATTCCACCCGCCCGGACATTCCTCCTTATATTTTTGAGCAGGTGGAAGTGGAAATTAAATACGAAGGCTACATTAAGCGTCAGCAGGCGATGATTGACGAAGCCAACCGACTGGAAGCAAAAAAATTGCCGGCCGACATGGATTATTCCGCCATTACCGGTCTACGGCTGGAAGCAATTGAAAAACTCGGTAAAATCCGCCCTGAAAGCATCGGTCAGGCCTCCAGAATTTCCGGCGTAAGTCCCGCGGATATTTCCGTTTTGCTGATCTGGCTTGCGAAAAACAGCCATCAAAGCCATGCTTCAGACAGTGAGAGATAGGGGAGAGGGGAAATTAAATATGCCAATTATTGACAATAACGCAATGTCCATCAAAGCAAAGAATTTGGGTATTTCATTATCCCCTGACCAACTGGCTCAGCTGGAACAATACGCGCAACTGCTCGTGGAATGGAATACCCGCATGAATCTGACCGGCATTACCGACGGGGAGGGAATTATGACCCGTCATTTTGAAGACAGCCTTGCTTTGCTGTCCTATGTCTCTGTTCCGGAGGGCGCAAAGATAATTGACGTAGGCACAGGAGCGGGTTTTCCCGGCATGGTGCTGAAAATTGCCCGTCCGGATCTTCATTTGACCCTGCTGGACAGCCTGCACAAACGCCTTGTTTTCTTGGAAGAGGTCGCACGTACTATCGGACTTGAATTGCGCACACTGCACCTTCGGGCCGAGGAAGGCGGGAAGATTCCGGCCTTCAGAGAGCAATTCGATATTGCCTGCGCCAGAGCGGTTTCCAATCTCAGGGAGCTGGCGGAATATTGCCTGCCTTATGTCAGGGTGGGCGGTCAATTTGTCTCCATGAAAGGCCCTGACGCGGGGGAGGAATTGCATTCCGCCCGGCCGGCCATCGGAACGCTGGGGGGGAAGGTTTCCTCTGTTAATGAATACTCCATTTCGGACGGTAGCGGACGGACAATTATTGTAGTGGAAAAGTGCAAATCCACCCCTTCGCAATTTCCCCGCCCTTCTGCAAAAATCAGCAAGAAGCCTCTCTGACCGGTGCAAAACACCTATGTTTCACGTGAAACATAGGCCATTAACATAAATTTTAGAAAAAAAGTCCGAAAAGGGATTGTAATTCAGGCTGAATATGATATAATCATATATGTGATTTCAAATTTATCTGATTAAAGAAAGGTGCTTATACGATGGGCAAAATTATTGCTGTTACCAACCAGAAAGGCGGCGTGGGCAAGACAACGACCGCTGTCAACCTCGCTTCTGCGCTTGGTACAATGAACAAAAAGGTGCTGCTGGTGGATATTGACCCGCAGGGCAACGCGACTTCCGGCCTTGGCATCGACAAGCAGGAGAGCCAGCGGTCTTCCTACACCGTCATGACCGGCGAGGCCAACGCCGATGAAATTGCCATCAAGACGGAATTCAAGAATGTTTCTATCGTTCCCTCCGACATCAGAATGGCGGGCGCTGACTTGGAAATTTCAGAGATGGACAACCGCGAGTCGATTCTGAAAAAGGGACTGGCGGCGGCGCGTGAAATGTATGACTTTGTGCTGATTGACTGCCCGCCTTCCCTCAGTCTGATTACCATCAACGCTCTGAATGCCGCCGACAGCGTGCTCGTTCCGATTCAGTGCGAATACTACGCTTTGGAAGGCCTTGCGCAGCTCACCGGCACGGTGAACCGCATCAAGCGTACATACAATTCGCACTTGGAAATTGAAGGCGTGCTATTCACGATGTACGACGGCAGGCTCAATCTTACGCAGGAAGTGGCGGAACAGGTCAAGAAATACTTCCCGAAGCAGGTTTTCAAGACGGTCATCCCCCGCACCGTGCGCCTTTCCGAAGCGCCCAGCTACGGACAGCCCATCAATTATTTTGATAAGAAATCCAAAGGCTCCGAAGCCTATGACAAACTTGCGAAGGAAATCATCAAAAAGAATAAGAATTAGCTTCATTTCAAACGCGACGATTGTTATACTCAATAACGATTTAGCGTGCCGCCTCGGACTTCACAAAAACCATATATGAAAGTTTTTGCTCGTCCTCGGCTGGCAGCTATTGCCGTTATTGAGTATAGAACGGAGGTAAAAAAATGGCAGGAAAAAGAGGCGGTCTGGGCAAGGGTCTGGACTCGCTGTTTAATGATAATATCATCGAAGAAGGGGACAGTGTCCGCACTTTGCGCATTTCGGAGCTGGAACCCAACAGGAATCAGCCGAGAAAGGAATTCGACCCGGCCGCACTGGCGGAATTGGCGGATTCCATTGCGGCGGTCGGCGTCATTCAACCGCTCATTGTGCGCCCCATTCCCAGCGGAGGATATCAGATTGTCGCGGGTGAAAGGCGCTGGAGAGCCGCTCAGAGCGCGGGACTGACCGAAGTGCCGGTGGTGATCCGGGAGCTGAACGACAGGGAAGTCGATGAAATCGCGCTGATAGAAAATCTCCAGCGGGAAGATCTCAATCCGGTGGAAGAAGCCGAGGGGTATCGGCACCTGATGAATGAATACGGTTTGACGCAGGAACAGGTGGCAGGCCGCGTGGGAAAATCGCGTCCCAGTGTCGCCAATTCCGTACGCTTGCTGGAACTTCCCGATTCCGTTCTGGGAATGCTCACCGCCGGTGATCTCACCGTCGGTCATGTGCGCCCGCTTCTCGGATTGCACGATGAAGACGCTATGATCCGCATTGCCTGTCAGGCGGTGAAAAGAAAAATGACCGTCCGCGACGTCGAAAAGCAGGTCAAAAAGGAAAAGAATGAAGCGGGCGACAATACATCTTCCAAGAAAGCGCCGGCCGAGCGGGACAATTATTTTGATGAAGTGGAAATTGCGCTTTCCATGGCTCTCGGACGTAAAGTGAAGGTCGTCGGTTCATTTGAAAAAGGCACGCTGGAAGTTGACTTCTTCTCCAATGATGATTTAGCCGAGCTTGCCAACCGGCTGGGCGGCAATCAGAATCATGACAATTATTAATCTATAAATAAAAATATTCATTGAAGGGAGAACTTGTTTTCATGAGCGACTCTGACAGTTCGCCGCGAAAATGCTTGATTTATCAGGAAGCGGAAGAAGCGGGAGGGCGTAAATGATGAATGTGTATTTTGCGGGCATTCTCATTCTGATGCTGACCTGCGTGACATTTTTTCTTCATCTCAGCGAATCGGCTGTCACTTCAGCGAACATCAGCCGGATTAAACAGCTTGAGGAGGAAGAAGATAAGAGGGCCGTCCGCCTCGCCGCGCTCCGTTCCACCTACAAGCCCTACTTTTACGCCTGCGTCCGTTCGGTGAGCGCGGTCTGCACCTTCGTGATTTCCCTCGTTTCCATCCGCTCTCTTTATCCACGCGTCCTCGCTGTTTTCCAAGGGTGGGAGAGACTGAGCGAAGCCGCCGCGGGCAGTCTTTCCATGATCTGCGTGGCATTTGCCGTGCTGAGTTTCTATATTATAGGCGGGAAAATCATTCCCCGAAAGATCGGCATTCACCGCTGTGAAACGGTCGCCTACTCGGTTGCGGGGGCGGTCATTTTTCTGATCAAATGTCTCTACCCCTATATCATTCTGCTTCTGTCTGTCAGCAATCTTGTCGTGAAGATGTTCGGCATTCCTGCGCACGCCGACGAAAAGCTGGCCACGGAGGACGAAATTCTCATGATGGTGGACGCGAGCGGGGAGAAGGGGGTCATCGAGGAATCCGAAGCCGACATGATCGCCAATATTTTTGAATTTGGCGACACAACCGCCAGCGAAGCCATGACCCACCGCACCGACGTGGAGGCGCTGGAATACACTTCGACCGTCCGTCAGGCCGTGGACTTCGCGCTGGAAAACGGCTTTTCCAGAATTCCGGTGTACAAGGACGATCTGGACAATATTCAGGGCGTGCTTTACGTCAAGGATCTGCTGAAATTCGTGGGGAATTCCGAGGACTGCGACACGCCGATTTACCTGCTCATGCGTCCCGCCTGCTACATTCCCGAAACCAAGAAGCTGAGCGAACTTTTCGGAGAAATGACCGAAACGAAAGTGCAGATGGCGGTGGTGGTGGACGAATACGGCGGCACCTCCGGCATCATCACCATGGAGGATCTCATCGAGTCGATTCTCGGCAATATTCAGGACGAATTCGACAACGAGGACGAGGAAATCAGTCAGGTGAGCGACAACACCTTCACCGTCGACGGCACGACTTCGGTCTATGAGGTATCCGACCTGCTGGACATCGAACTGCCGGAAGGGGATTATGACACGCTCGCCGGCTATATCGTCAGCACGCTCGGAAGAATTCCCACCGAAAACGAGCATCCCACTGTGACATTCGAAAATGTGGAATTCACTGTGGAACAGGTGACCGAACGCCGTATCTCGAAGGTTCGGGTGGTCAAGAACGCGGAAGACAACGCGGCTGGAAGAAAGACTTCCGCCGCCGATAAGCCGGAAAAAGAGAAATTATTGCCTGATCGTTCCAATAAAAATTCCAATGAGTAATATTAATGATTTTTATTACAAAGTGTATGAAATCGTCCTTCGCATTCCAAAGGGAAAGGTCGCGACCTACGGCCAGATTGCCGCGCTCTGCGGTTCCCCCAAGGCGGCGCGTGTAGTGGGAACCGCGCTGCATCACAATCCCGAGCCGGTGAAAATTCCCTGTCACAGGGTGGTCAACCGGTTCGGCGGTCTTGCGCCGGATTTTGCGTTCGGAGGAAAAGAAGCACAGAAAAGCCTGCTGGAATCCGAAGGCATTCATGTGGCGGAAGATGATTTTACCGTCAATCTGGCAGAATACCTCTGGGACGGTTTCTTTTGAAATGTATAACAACAATATGTAAATAATAATATAATTATAACAATATGGAATAATTTAAGTTTATAATCCGCGATAATCCCGCTTGTCGCGTCTTTATAAAAAAAAAGGTCAGTCGCAACCTCCTGACCTTGTCCGCCTTAGAGCGAACGACTAATCAAAATACGGAGTGAATTGAAAAATGAACAACAAAAGCAAGCTGATTCCCTTGGTGCAGGGCGGACTGATCGCCGCTCTCTACACCGTCGCTACCCTTGTGCTGGCGCCGTTATCCTTCGGCCCCGTGCAGTTCCGCGCTTCGGAGGCGCTTACCGTCATGCCGGTCTTTACAGCCTCCGCGGTGCCGGGACTGGCGGTGGGCTGCGCCATTTCCAACGCGGTGGGCGCGGCCACCGGCGCGAATATCGCCGGCTGGCTGGACGTGCTGCTCGGCAGTATGGCAACCCTGATGGCTGCCGTATGCACGCGGATGCTCCGCAAGGTGGAAGTGAAGGGAATTCCGCTTCCCGCACTGCTCCCGCCGGTCATCTTCAACGCGTTGATTGTCGGCGCGGAGCTTTCTCTGTTTATTCCCGACGGCGATCCCTTCTGGTTCTGCCTGCTGACGGTCGGCGCGGGGGAATTGGGCGTGTTGCTGATTCTGGGCATTCCGCTCATCATTGCCCTGCGAAAAACCCGTATTTTTACGGACGGCAGCAGCCGGCTGGAAAGAAATGCGTAATTGAATTTTTAACGGAAATCAATAAAAAAGGAAAGAGCGCAGCGCAAGTAAGCGAGTGTTTTTTCCAGCCGAGCGCATGGGTGCTAGCTGTCGGCAAGCGACAGCCGGGACTGGTTCCCTGCCGGGTCAAGGGAAGCGCCCCTCGCCGCAACGGGCCAGGAAGAAGAAACAACCCGGGCGCAGCAAAAAAAAACAGCCGAAACCGTCCTGCCCCGATTTACGTTGCGACAAAAGAAAAAAGCCTTTGCCGGAGCATTCCGGGCTGTTGCAAGAGGTTGCATTGTAACAGCCGCAGAGAATGACTGATTGCCGACAAAGGCTTTTTTATATTCCAATTTGTAATAAACGAACAGGATTCTACTCTAAGACGACGGAGAAGGAACAGCTCTCGACGGTCGTGGTTTCAAACGCGGCCAGCACCCTGTAATTGCCTACAGCGTCAGGGGCGTTGAAGGAGGTCATCAGCGTGCGGTATTCGATCTGCGTGGTGCCGATCTGTTCTTTGATAATATTCTTCCAGACGCTTTCGCTGATCAGATGCCCTTCCGTGTCGGTAAGATAGACCGTCATATCCACATTCTCGTAAGTGTCAATGCGCCCGGAAAGAATCATGGAAGTTTTGTAGGGCGCGGAGGGATTCAATTTGTTGGTGGAACGAACCATCATCTGATTTTCGGAATCGTTTTCGCATACAACAAACCGTATAATATTCAGTCTTTTATACCTATCGGAATTTTTAAGGGTCGTGAAGTTCGATTTGCCTACCCTGAGATATCTGGTGTCGGGCATGACGCAGACCGTATATTCCAGTTCGGAGAAAAGGCCGGTCAGCGTACATTTGCTTTCCGCACCCACCGGAACCGCAACCGGCTCGGTTGTGAAATGACGCTTGCCTTCCCTGTCGAGCGCATAGGCAATCACGGTAAACCCCGGGTCAATTCCCTCGTGCGTCCATGTGACGGTCGCGCTGCCGCTGCCGATTTCCTCGACGTTCACACCGGTCACGGCGCAGTAGGGGGAAGTGGTGCATCTCAGCTCGTAAGGCTGCGGGTCGCCGTCAAGGCCGACCGGCGTCACGGTGATGCGGTAATGGGTATTCGCCTCCAGCCCGTGAATGGCGGCGAAGGGCTGCTCTGTGCGCACCGTCGTGATCCTGCCGCCGCTCCTGTCGAAGCAGGAGATTTCGAAGGCCGTTGCGTCTTCCGCGCCGCTCCATGAAAGCAGCACCGCGCTTTCGGTGGCCCCCAGCTGCCGCGCCATCAGAATCTTTGTCCGGGCGTCGCCGCCGCTGCTTTTGAAAAGCTCCGCAAAGAAAAACACAAGGCACACCGTCGCCACCACACCGGCGGCAATGAGAATGGTATAGATGACATTGAGCTGCTTTTCATTCTCTGGCTTACCGGCTTTATCTGCTGTCACTGACTTATCTGATTTGCTTACATTAGTGTTTTGCATTCTGAAAAATTCCAATCTGTTGAATTATCAAAGAATTATACTGTCAGGATTCTCAATTGGAGGAAGATTCTTCCGCTGCTTCGCCGTCCTCGGGGGCGGCGGTGTCAGTGTCTATCGCAGCGCCCTCTTCTACCGCGGAAGGATCCGAAATGGCTTCTTCGCCGCTGCGGAATACCTTATTCTCGGTCAGATTCCATTTGATGCAGGGGCTGCTGTCCTCCTTGCTGACAATGAAGGCGATATAGGTTTTCACGTCTTCGCCCTTGACGGAGAGATGCTTCTGATTGACGTAGTCCAGACCGGTCAGCGCTTTGTAGCCGGAGGAGAAGAGACTGATCTCGTTGGAGGGATAGGCGGCAGGATAGCTCAAAGGCAGCGGCACAATCGCTTCCTTGTCCTGATCGGTGATTTTCACATTGAATTCCGCGAGGTAGATGTCGCTCTCATTCTGATCGAACGTGGGGAGCGCCGCGCCTTCGAGCATTTTCAGAGCGGCCTCACCGCGGTAGGCGGCGGTCATGGTCACCTCGTATTCCGTCTGGACTTCGCCGGCGGAATAGCTGTACAGCTCGGTCTTGAAGGAAATCGGCGTGTTGAGTCCGGCGGGATTGTCGGAGGTGTAAATGCTGTCGCTGCCGTAATAATCCTTGAAGAAGCCTTCAATGTCGTCTTCATCGAATCCGTACTCGTTGGAATCGTAATCGTCATAGGAGTCAATGCCGTATTCATTCACCGTCTGGGAGGCACGGTAGGCCACAAACGCCACAAAAATGACAATCGCCGCGATCACCGACAGAAAACCGACGATGATGGAAATCACAATGGCCGCCGTCTCGCCGCCGGAGCGCTTGGCAGGAAGGGCGGTATTGACGTTATTGACGGGATAGGGATTGTAAGCGCCGGCGTTGTTGGCGTTGTTGGCATTGTTATAATAATTCATATTATTATACTGCGAACCGTAGGGAGGAAAATTCTGGGCTGTATTCTGCTGCGTGCCGCAGCGGGGACACTTCACGAACTGGACGGGAGACTCATATCCGCATCTGATACATTTCATAAACAAACTTCCTTTACATTTATACTACAGAGAATTCTGCTTCTCCGCCTATTACTATACACCAAAAAACAAGAAAAAGCAATAAAATATAAATTTATTATTTATATTTTATATGTTGTATTGCAATTGCCGATTTTTTTTAGTATAATAACAGTGAACAACTATCCTGATTCCAAAACCGCGCAGGAATATTGTTCAGAATTTGGATTATTCCGGACGGAGAGAGTGCCATGAATGATATTTACAGCCCTTCGCACGCATCAGATGACAACAGCGATCTGCCTCAGGCGCCGATTGCCATGCCCGCCGGCTCAGGAGACATTCCGGAGCTGAATTTTGATATTCCTTCGCTTGATGAAACCAAGAAAATCGAGGATTTCGACCCCGATCTCTATTCTTCCAAGGGGGATACGGCGAAATACGCCGACCCTGATTTCATGGTGCCGGAGATCACCCTGCCGCCTTCCCTTGCGGAGGAGGCGAAGTCCTTCGACCCGGTGCTGCAATTTTCGGGCGGTTCCGATACTTCCTTCTCCATGCCGGAGGAAGATCTGACCCTTCCCGATATGCCCGCCCCCGCCGTGGATCACAGCCGGGTCAGCAAAAAGAGCCTGAGCTACGAAACCACCGTCAAGATCAAGAACGCCCGCCACGCCGAGCGGAACGAGAAGCTCATCAACGAGCCTGTCAAAAAGAACGCCCGCCCGGTGTATGCCCCGAAGGAAAGGGAATTCAACGGCATCGCGTCGGGAACCGCCCATGTCAGCGGCGGTCTGCCGGAGCTGAAGGACAATCAGATGTACGTCGCGGTGACCCCCAAGGAACTGCGCAGGCTCAAGAGCCGCAAATTCAGGGGACTGGGGGTCTTCGCCACCCTCTGTCTCGCCGTGATAGCCGCCTTCTGCATATGGAGCTACGTCAATTCCTTCGCCGACCCCATCGTCGGCAGGTGGAAGGGAAATATCAGCTCGGTCGCACTGGGCATACAGGCGCTCAGCGAGATGGATCAGGATTCCATGGCCTCCACATGGGAATTCAATTCCAGCGGCTCGATGTATATCAATCTGGTGCTCAACGACACGCCCGTCAGCCTGAGCGGCAGCTATGAAAAGCTGACCGACGGCGACGGCGAGCAGTATATTTCCATGACGCTGAAAAATCCCATGGACAATCAGGACTACACTGTCAAGCTGTACTACACGATAACCGGTCAGATTCTGCAATTCAACGATATGGACGGCGTGGGAGTTGAAATCGACCTGGTCAAGGAATGATACAATGATCTATTGCAGCAAATGCGGACGCAAACTGGGCGTTAACGATGTATACTGCCCCGCCTGCGGAGAGAGGAACACCGGCAGCACCGTCAAAGGGGGCAATGCCGGCAGCGGCCGTCAGTCTCCGCCGGCGGCTTCTCCCGGCGCGGGAAGCAATCCCGGCGCCCGGTCTGTGCAGCAGGAAACGCAGGCCGCCGACCCGAACGCGGTGCAGTATGTTTATGTCAGCAAAAAAACCGGCAAAATCACCCACAATCCCCACGTCAAGACGAAATCGGAAGGCTGTCTGCAATTTTTGGCGATAGCGTTCGGCGCGGTGGCGATGGTGTTCTTTATGGTGGCCGGCTCGGCCATTCTGACGGGCTATCTGTCGGAAGGTTCTTCCGACACCGAGAGCCGCTGGACAGAGCCGGAGGTTTCCTCCCGTGAGGAAGTCAGCTCGGCGCCGGTTTCTTCCGAAACCCGCCCCTCCCAGCCGGTTTCATCGGAGGAAGTGTCTTCCGCGCCGTCGATTCCGGAAGAACTGACGGCGGCATATATGCAGAAAAAAATCAAGGGCAAATGGAAGACCGACGTTCCCTACAAGACGATGAGCCTTCCCGGCACCTTTGAATTTGACGGCAAGGGCAGATGCAAGTGCAGCGTGAAGGCATTTCTCTTTACCAAAAAATTCGAGGGAACCTACCTCATCAAAGACGGGGGAGAATGCCGGGTGACGCTTGACGGTATCGGAGAGTATACCGATGACGATACGATGGTGGGCGATCTGAGATTTGTCACCGAAGACAAAATCGAATTCACCGTGGAGGATACGGTCTGGAAACTGACGCGGGCGGACTGACCCGGCCCGCCGGCAGGAGGAAATTGACTTCATGAGATGTTCCAAGTGCAATCAGGAATTGCATCCTCATTCCGAGAGATGTCCCAATTGCGGCACTTCCGCGAGGTATGCCATTCCCGACGGCGATACCATGACCAGAGTGCGCAGGCAGATTTCAGAGATACAAAGAGAAAACGAGGTATCCGGTGTGTATATGCCGGACGCCTCTTTTTCACCTGTGCTGAAGTTTGACAGACCCGCCGGTTCTTCTCAGGAAGGTGAGGAACCCCCCATAGAGCAGAATCCGGCGGATAATTTTCCCGACGAGAGCTTCCCGCCGGTGGATATTTCGGACATGGTCGACCTTTCGGGAGAGGGCGACAGCCACGGCGAACTGTCGCAGACCATACGCCGTATGATCATGAACAAGGAGGACGACCTGCTGGCGGAATATTATTTCAAGGACGGCATCACCGACCTGGAAAGATACCAGCTTGCCCGCAGCTATGAGAATCTGGAGCAGGAGAGCGGCGGGGACGGCGCCGGTCAAGGCGGTCAGGCAGGCGGCGGGGGAGAGGAAGGAATGTCCGACGCGGCCAAGCGCCTGAGTGAATTCCCGGAGGAAACAGGCGTCGACAGAATCCTTACCCTGCTATGGGAGAAATTCGACGCGGCCGTCATCGCGGTAAGGCGCTTCTTCCGCAGGCATGTGGTCGAGAGGTGCGGCAGGCTGTACCGGAAATTCGACGCCAGGACAGAGGGCTTCATGAACGGCATGCTCGACAGGGTGTATTACGGAAAGCTGGGCGTGATGAAGCGCAAGCGCGCCGGCAGCACCGATGAACGATACGCCGTCCGCAAAACGGCGTGGGGCATACTGGGAATTCTTGCCCTGCTGACTGTGACCGTACTGATCGCGGCCAACATCATGATGTCGTCCGACCTCAACGGCAAGTGGGTGGTTTCTTACGATTCCTCCGGCGATCCCAACATCATCATGGAATTCAAACCGGGCGGCCGGGCGGCGATTTCGGTGAAATCGGAAGACGGCTGGCACGTCCACAAACAGGGCCGGTATTCCACCGAACGCAGGAACGGCCACGATATGCTGACGATTATCTATGACGACGGCGACGTGAAGCGGCTGTACTACATGATTGACGGGAGATCAGGCACCTTCATCAATGTGGACACGAATGTGCAGGTAGTCTATCAGCTGAAATAAAAAAAGGAAAGCGCGCAGCGCGGGAGTCAAGGGGAAACTTGTTCCTCCTTGCGGGTCAAGGGCAGCGCCCTTGCGGGAGGGTGAGGGCAGCGCCCTCACGAGGGAGCGAAGCGACCGAGCAAGACCCGCCCGGATATTTATACAGGGTCGGGCGAATACCGACGCAAGCCATGAAATATTGGAAAGGAAAACACAATGGAGGAAAAGTATCCGTACAGACTGATCCGGTCAAAGAGAAAGAGCATTTCGCTGCAAATCGACGAAAATTGCGAGCTGGTAGTGCGTGCGCCGCTGCACGCTTCCAAGCGGGAGATCGACGAAATGGTGCAGGCGCACGCCGGCTGGATCGAGAAGCACATGCCGGAAGCCCGCAGGCGGATGGAGAATTCCATGAAAATCACGCCGGAGCTTCTGGCGGCGCTGAAGGAAAGGGCGGAGAAGGAGCTTCCCGGCAGGGTGGCGCATTATGCCAGGCTCATGGGGGTGGAACCGGCCGGCATCAGAATCACCGCGGCGCGGAAGCGTTTCGGCAGTTGCAGCGGCAGGAACAGCCTCTGCTTTTCCTGTCTGCTGATGCTCTATCCTTCCGAAGCGGTGGACGCCGTCGTCGTGCATGAACTGGCCCATATCCGGCACCACGACCACAGCCCCGCCTTCTATTCCTTTATCTACCGCGTCATGCCCGATTACCCCAGCCGGGAATTGCTTCTGCGGAAGACGCCGGAAATAAAGTGACAATATTTTAATATATTTTTTAAATGTATTCTATTGACGCGGCGCGATAATTATTCTATTATATATAATGATATCGAAACGGCAAGTATCTATCCTGCCGTTTTCTGAACGAATTCATCTTTTCTATCAGCAATATCAAAGGGGTGTTGGTTTGTGAATGCAAAAACCAAGAGCATAATCATCGGACTTGCCTGTTCCTTTGCGGCGGTGATCATTATCATTCTGCTGTTCTTTTCGATTTCCGGCATCAGCGGCTCAGGCAGCAAGGGGAAAAGCTCCAAAAAGAATTACACCGAGGTAGTGAGCGTCGATTCCGACGGCAACAAGGTGATTATCATTGAGGACGACGAAGACGAGGACGAAGAAGGCACGGAGACCGGCACGGTTTCTTCCGAAGAAGCCGCCGACCCGCTGATGATTACCGTATTCGGCAAGAGCGACATTGACGGCATCACCAAAGGCGTCAATTCCTTCGCTCAGTTTGTGGAGGCGGTCAGTCCCGTTTCCTACGAGTGGAATACCGACATGATCAAGGCGACCGGCGAGGTGGAAGTCAAACTGGTTGCTTCCGACGGCAGTTACGCGGTCATAGGGGTGCCCTATGAAACGTCCGACTATACCGTTGACGGCGAGATCATCGGTTCCGGCAGCGACGTGACCGCGTGGGGCGTTTACGCCAAGTGCGAAAAAGAGGTCTGCCGCGCCAAGGAAATCGTCTGGTTCTCCAACAAGATGGGATTCACCCTTCCGAGAGGCGTCAGGATCGGCACCGACTATCCCGACATTTCGGCGGCCTATTACAAGACCCCCAATCCCGAAAAATCGTACATCCTCTACGACGTCAAGGACGTGCTGACCGACAGCGGCAAGATGAAGCTCTACAACAAGGCCAAGGAAGCCTACATCGGCGGCAAGGTCTACAAAACCACGACCATGCTGCAATATAACTACAAGGACAACCCGGACGCCTATCCCTTTGCGAACAACAGCAAGAATATCATTCGCTACGGATATAATTCAATCGTTGATACCGACGAGGTTCTGGGACAGTGGTACATAGATTACGCGACGGCCAATTCCAAAGTGGTCGGCGTATACTATCATATGAAGGGCGCGGACGACTGACGGAATGAAGCCCATGCCGCGCCGGGCGGAAAGACGGTGGAAAGATATGATTTACGGTTTGCTCACATCAGACAAACGCCGGATTTGCAGGACGGCAGGTCTCTGCCTTGCCGTTTCCATGATGACGGCGCTGTCCTCCTTTGCGCTGTGCGGCGGCGGGAAGTGCGGGGGGAGAACCTTCACCGCTGACAATACCGCGAAGCTGAGCGGCCATTCACAGCCCTCCTTCCATGAGATAACTGTAAGCGAACCTGCCATTCACTTGTCTGACGACTCGGAAAAAAACGAAAAAGCCTATGAAAAGCTGATTCGGGAGCAAAAGAAAGAGAAAAAGCCAGCAGCAGCAGCGACCGATTCCGCCGGGGAAACGCAGAGCACCACCTCCACTTCCGCCGGCGAGGAACCCGGAACCACCGCGTCGGCTGCCACCGTTTCCTCACAGACCGCCCCGTCAGAAGTATCTTCTTACGAAAGCGAGGAAGAGGAAGGCGCCGCGGTTTCCAACGGAATGACCCCCTTCAATTACAATGACGTTTCTTCCGTCGCCTCCGAACTGAACACCATGGGGAATTTCGCGGAAACAATACAGCCTTCCTCTATCAGCTGGAATGCGGAGCAATTTGCCGAAAACGGCTGCGTTTCCGTCACGATGGATTCCCCTCACGGCACCGTGGTGCTGGACGTGAAACCGCTGGACGCCGCCGTCCCTGAGAGCGGCGTTTCAGGCGTCGTCAACGGAAGCGATATTGCGGACTGGGACTGGCTGACTGCCAACAAGGACGCGGGCTGCAATATTTCCACCGTCCTCTGGAAGGACGCGGATTTCGCAATCCCTCCGGTCAGGGGAATCGCCGTGGGCGCTTCGCTCGCCGGCCTGACCGACAGTTTCCTCTGCGTCAACGGCGGCGCGAACACACTCTACAAGGCGTCGGACGTGATTGACGACCAGACCAAGCTCAATGCCATTCTCGCGGCGGAGAATCTGTATACCTTCGTCGGCGGCAGAGTCTACAGCATCGGAAGCTATCTCGACAAGTATCACAGCTACTCAGGCGGAATCAGTTATGACCTGCTGTTTGAGGACTGCGACTATGTGGTGCAGTACGGCTGCAATTCCATTATGGAACACAATTGCACCACCGGCAGCTGGATCATTGAATACGCGGTCAAAGAGGATAAGGTCATCTGCGTCTGCTTCATGAACAAAAGCTACTACAATGACGAGCAAAAGACCGCGATCAGCACCAATATTTCCTCATCGGGAAGCGAATCGGAGGAAGTGACCACACAAACAAACACACACACCGAGCCGATTTCCTCCACCGACATTCCGGCCGATCCTGAGGCGGAAGGGAATCCGCAGGAGGAGGAAACCGAGGAAGAAGTTTCTTCCCTTTCCAACGCCGCCGACGCCGCCGAGGAAGAACCGGAGGAATGAACTTCTTCTGTTTCCCCGTTCCATCAAAAACAGCCCTGATTTTATCCGGCAAAGATAAAATCAGGGCTTTTCATTGTATCAGGCCGTTATTTCGAGTCCGAATCGCTGACACTGTTATTGGATCGCTCGTAGGAAGTGTCGCCTTCCTTCAGCAGCGGCCTCGGGTCGATGCCGGCGTAGGTATTGTAAGTGAAGGGGTAATAATACAGGACGGGATGGCTTGTTATATTACTTTCGTCGTAGTAGGTCACCACCTTGTAGGCAAACTGCTTGCCGTCGGAAGAGGACACGTCCCACGGATAGACCATTGTTTTGGTGAGAATTTCCCTGCCGTCGTCCTCTGTCTCGCGTATGAATTTGGTGGGCCAGAAGTGATTGTCGTACTGTGAAAATTCATTCTTGAAGCGGTTGTATTCGTCCAGATCCTTAAAGGAATAGCTGCCGTTGAAAAGCTCGGTGTAGATGGCTGTGCAGATCAGCAGCAGACCGATGACCGCGTATTTCAGGAGCGAAAAAGAGAGAATCTTTTTCCACTTGATTTTGGGGTAGATAATGATGAAGATGAATACGGACACTATAAATATCACAACGCCGCAGCCGATGGCAATGGCCCTGTTGCCCATGGAGATATAGACAATGCCGTCGATTACCACGGCGGGAAATTCAAAGATGGCCAGAATCAGCTCCGAAAGCAGCATAAGCAAGATCAGGAGAGTAATGAGCGCTGAAATACGCGGCATTTCCATATTGACGCAGTACATGAATAATCTTGCGCCGAAAAGCAGTATGAAAAGCAGTATGATCAGCAGGTTGAAGGTACTCAAGGTCGGTTACACCCTTTCAGGTAGATAGAATTTTATCTGTAAATCGGTTTGATGTTGTTCGCGTCCGCGACAGCCTGAAAGGCCTTGGGCATCTTCCTGTAATACTTGCTGTCGTTGGTGCAGTAGATCATTTCCTCGCTGTTGTAGAACAGGAGGTAAATATCGGCGTTTTCGGAGCAGATGAATATCATTTGATATCCGCTGCTGATCTGCGCGTAATATTTCACCGCGTTCAGTTCGGGGTCCACATTGACAAGATTGCCGTTTTTGTCGGTGGTGCGCTCGTAATTAATCGGGGATTTCAGCCCGTTTTCCATCATGTCGGTATACATGGCGTAATCCTTCGAGGAAAGCGTTTCCTTCAGCGCCTCCACCACCGCTTCGGATTGATAGAGATAATAGTCGTAGGAGGTCTGCACCGCGCTCTCCGTTTCGTATTCCGGCTCGGTTTCGGTGAATCTGCCGTCGATGGCGTAATCGGCGCCTATGCCGAAATCGGCATTCTTGCCCTTGTGGGTGATGATGACATAATCCGTTCCCCGCTCGAAGGTAAGCGCCACCTTCTTCTTGGGTGAAAATTCCGCGTGCGTTTCGTCGGTGTAAAAGGCGGTATCGCTGATCACCGCGCTATTGCTGCCGTTCCATATCTCCAGCCGGAATTCAAAGCTGTCCTGATACTGCATGGACACCGAGAAAACGGCCTTCTGCGGGGCTTCCACGTCGGACTTGTACCATGTGCCTTCAAACCGCTGGTAATTGATTCCGGAAGAAGCCGCCTCGTCGTCCACAAATTCAAAATCCCCGTTGTTATCGTCCACAATGTCTTCCACCCTGATATCCAAATCGGAGGCGGCGCTGTCGCCGTATGCGGAATTGTGGCGTTTATACTTACTGCTGTTGACCGAAACGGAAATAATCAGGGCAATCACGGCGATGACCGTCACGGCAATGCCGATGTAGAACATGACCGGCATTTTCTCCTCGTCGCCTGCCGGCGAAACGGCCGCCGAAGCCGCCTGCGTCCGTGCGGAATTGCCCTGCCGGTAGCCTTCCGACCGTGCGGAATTCCCCTGCCGATAGCCTTGCGTCCGTGCGGAATTGCCCTGCCGGTAGCCTTGCGTCCGTGCGGAATTGCCCTGCCGGTAGCCTTCCGACCTTGCGGAATTCCCCTGCCGGCAGCCTTCCGACCTTGCGGAATTGCCCTGCCGGTAGCCTTCCGACCTTGCGGAATTGCCCTGCCGGTAGCCTTCCGTCCGTGGGGAATTGCCCTGCCGATAGCCTTGCGTCCGTGGGGAATTGCCCTGCCGGTAGCCTTCCGACCTTGCGGAATTGCCCTGCCGGTAGCCTTCCGTCCGTGGGGAATTGCCCTGCCGGTAGCCTTCCGTCCGTGGGGAATTGCCCTGCCTGCTGTCCGTTGTCCGGCGGGAATCGCCGTAATGGCTGCCGTATCGATTGTTGCTTTCATTGCTGCCGTTGTTCAATGCCTATTCACCGTCACCTTTTCCGAATGATAAGAATTGTTTTTTCGATTCAAAAATCATCATTGCATGGTATAAAATAAAAATTGCGTTTCCTGTTATTATAACGCAGATGCGTCCTGATTGCAAGATACATAAAGTTACAGACGCGGGATTACTTTGCCGCGACGCAAATCCAAGAAAAGCGGTTTCGGATTGGGTACCTGATTGGTTGCGCCCGGGTCTGTTTTTGTCGCAGCGCGTTGCAGCGAAGGTGCGCTGTCCCATATGCACCCCATTATTGGCGCTGCGCGCTTTCTTTTTTTTATTTCCGGGTTCTTTCCGCCATGAGTTTCAGCACAAGCGTCTGTGTCTTGGCGTCGGGCAGCTCTCCCGCCAGCACCATATCCACGGCGGTTTCCAGCGGAATATATTCCACCTCGAGAAATTCCCCCTCGTCCGGATGGCTTTCGCCCGCGTCGTCAATATCGCAGGCAAAGAGCCGGATGATCTCGCCGCAGTAACCGGGCGAAGGATAGAGATTGCCCATGCTTCGCCAGTTGACGCCGTGAGCGCCCACTTCCTCGGCCAGTTCGCGCTTGACGGCCTCCAGCGGATCCTCGCCCTTTTCGAGCTTGCCGGCGGGCAGTTCCGCCACGATTTCCTTATAGGGATAACGGAACTGCCGGACAAAGGGAAGTCTGCCGTCGGACGTCAGGGCGGCGACACAGACCCCGCCGGGATGCTCGATGATCTCCCGGATGGAAGTGCTGCCGTCCGACAGCTCCACGTCGTCCACCCGGAGATTGATCACTTTGCCCTTGAAATGGTAGGTCTGCGTGAGCGTTTTTTCCAGAAGTCTGTCATAATTGAAATTGCCCATTGCCATCAGCCTCGCCTTGCCGCTTAATTGCTATAATTATAGTAATTATAGCATATAAAATTTTAAAGAGCAATACAATAATTGTGTGCAATTATTTAAAAATATTGAAGAATCTTGCAGCCCCGGCGGAAATGTGTTATAATTGTGAAATCGAAGGCGGAAGGTGAATGAATTGGAAGAAAACAAATGTTGCATACCCGTACCGGCCGGCTTTTCGGCGGCTCATACCCTGACGGGCGGCCAGTGTTTCAGATGGACGGAACGCGGCGGCAGGCTGTGCGGAACGGCCTTCGGAAGGTATGTCGAAATGGAGCAGAATGACCGGGGACTGACGGTGTACGGCGCGGACGGGAAGGAATGCGATTCGCTCTGGCGGAGATACCTCGACCTCGACAGGGATTACGACGCGATCAGGCGGGAAGTCCTTGCCATGGAACCGAGGCTGGCCGACAGCGCCGGCTTTGCCGGAGGGGTGCATATTCTGGCGCAGGAACCGTGGGAAGCGCTCTGTTCCTTCGTCATTTCCCAGAACAACAACATTCCCCGCATTCGGGGCATCATTGCAAGGCTCTGCCTGCATTACGGCGAGCGGGCGGTCAACGGGGAATTCGCCCGGGAAGAGGCGGAGGGATTTGCCTTTCCCACCCCGGAAGCCCTTGCGAATGTGGCAGAGGAAACATTCAAGGAGTTCGGATGCGGCTACAGAGCGGCGTATCTCACCGACGTGGCAAGGCGCGTCGCGTCGGGCGAAATCGACTTTGATGACATCAAAAAAGCCCCGGTCAACGAGGCTCGCAGGATGCTCATGTCGCTGAAGGGGGTCGGGCCGAAGGTGGCCGAATGTGCGCTGCTCTACGGCTTCGGCAGGCTGGAATGCTTTCCGGTGGACGTATGGATACGCCGTGCGCTGGAAACGGAATTCACCGGCGGCACCGCCCTGCTGGACAGCCCTTACGCGGGTGTGGCGCAGCAGTATATTTTTGAATACATAAGACAGACCGGCGGCGGAAGATGAAGGCTACCGCTTCTCAAAGATTTCCGATTCGCCTTTGGAATTGGTGAGGGTGATGGTTTTGTGGCCGCTGTCGGAGTTGAGTTTCGCGACGATTTTATACTTGTAGCCGTTCCTGTCGGTGAGATGGAAGGTAATGTTGTATTCATCGTCTATCTCGTAGGTTCCGTCAATCCGGAAGTCGTCGTAGATAATCCTGACATTTTCGCCGGCAATTTTAATGCGGGTGTCCTCGTCGCTTCTTGAGCGCCATGTTCCGTCAAGCTCCGAGCCGCAGGAACTCAGCGGCAGCACAAGCATCAGCGCCATGGCCAAGAGAATCATTGCGGCGTATCGGGCTGTGTTTTTCATATGTATTACCTTCTTTGCGTGATAGTCGGTTGTCTGGTATTCTACCTATATATTAGTATGAGAAAACGCTTTTGTCAATGACATAAATATAGGTAAAAATAGTATTTGAAATCCATCCCGATGTATGATATAATCAATCTCATGAGTCAAAAAATGAAAACGGAAGCCCGGAGGAAAGAGAAAAAATATGAAAAGAGAAAAACCTCAGATCAATCTGAAACTGAAAAAAGGCGAATCGGCGCTTGACTTGCTGGTTGACGCGGACGTAAAGAGAAGTGTTGTCTACGGATATTACTTTGACGATGAAACGGTGCAGCACCTGACCGTCAACGGGGTGGAAGTTTCAGGGTGCATGTTTGTCAACTGCCGGTTTCAGGACTGTCTGTTTGAAGGGGTGAGCTTTCTCAACTGCTACTTCAAGAACTGCGATTTTTCGTTCATGAATATGCACCAAAGCTCCTTCACCTGCTGTGAAATCGTGGAGAGCAAGATGACGGGACTGAATCTGTCGTTCGGCGTGCTGAATCATCTGCTGGTGAGGTCAACCAACTGCCGGTTTGTCAATTTTTCCGAATGCAAGGTGACGGTCACGAATTTTGTGAGCTGTGACCTGTCGTCCGCCGACATGGACAAAGTGCGGCTCAAGGATTCGGAATTCGTCCAGTGCAACCTCACCGGAATGAATATCTGCGGCACTTCCTTTGAGGGAATGAATCTCAGAGGAAACCGGCTGGACAAGCTGGTATTCATGGGCGGGGAATTGCAGGGCGCGACGGTGGATTCCGCGCAGGCGATTGCGCTGATACGCCTGATCGGCATCCATGTGGACGACAACGGCTCCCCCGCCTACGGTCAGGGAAAAAATAAAAGATGAAGTATTTATACAGTAAGAAATATAAAATATTATATAAACAATACGTAATAAAACGGCCCTGTGCATTGCAATAAATTTTCCAAGCACAGGACTTTTTTCTTTTTTAACTTACTTCAAAACGCACAATAAATGACTGCTTGCCGGAGTCGTCGTGAATGCCGTCGATCACCAGCCCGCCCTCCCGGAAATCCGGCGCACTGCGTCGGACGGTAAAGAATTCCCCCTGCTTCAGTTCCGACTTGAAACATATGTCCATGCGGCGCAGACTGCCCAGAGCGGCAATTTCTTCCTCGTTCAGCGCGTCATAGGCAAATTCCGGATAGCGGCAGTTGTTGGTGTGCCCCAGACGGTCAATGCAGCTCGGATAGACCTTCCGCCTGTCGCAGGGGGTCATTTCCCCTGTGAAACGCAGCTTCGGAGAGGCTTCCAAGAGGAATTCGCTGTGCGGTTCGCCGATGCTGCATGCCAGCCTGTCGGGCCGCAGAATCTTCCGCTCCCTGACGTCCATCAGCACCGAGAAGGTGGCGGCATGGAACAGGGGATGACCCTGTGTGTCGCTGAAGCGTAATTCCCTGCGAAATGTCAGCCTGTCCTGTTCCGAATGCCATGTGCGCGCCGTGAGAGTCATTTCCTCGCGAATCGGCTGGATAATCTCCACGGAGGAGGAAACCAGCACCCACGACATTCCCTGCCGCAGAAGGTCGTCCACCCCCAGTCGGAACTGCCGGAGGTGGCGTTCGGCCACATCCATGATCAGTGCCTGATAGCCGTAGGGCTTCATGAAGCCCCCGCCGTTGAGCATATCCAATCCTACCGCGCAGGTATAGGAGCATTGTGATTCATTGAGAAGCGTCATCATTCATCGTTCCTTATCAATTCAATTTGGCTGTGATTATACTATTATAATGTAATAATGCCGTAGAAACATTAACGCAATGTAAACGCCAGGGTAAAAATCCTATTAAATTTGCGGTCATTTGTTACAACAATTCTATTTTTTTATTGAAATTCCGGAAATATTGATGTATAATGTATAGTGAATCAAAATAAGCAGATCAATTCGGAGGCTGATTTTATGGTCGAAACCATACAGGCATTTTTTCAGGATAATTTTCCGCCTGAACTTGCCGTGTTTTTCATTGCAATGATACCCCTCATCGAATGCCGCGGGGCGATTCCCTTCGGCATGCTGGTGCTGGATATGCCGCTGTGGGAAGTGCTGCCCATCGCGATTTTAGGCAATATCCTGCCGGTGCCCTTTATCCTTCTTCTGATACGGCCGGTCATTAACTGGCTCAAGACCACCCGATTCCTTCACCCGCTGGCGCACTGGATTGAATCCAAGGCGGACAAGAAAAAGGACAGGGTGCTGAAATACAGCAAATGGGGGCTTTTCCTGTTTGTAGCGATTCCCATTCCCGGCACCGGCGCGTGGACAGGAGCGCTGGTGGCGGCTCTGCTCGACCTGCGTGTGAAGAGCGCGTTTCTGACCATTCTGCTGGGCATGATCACGGCGGCGCTCATCATGACGGTGGGTTCGTCGCTTGTTACCGCCGCCATGACAGGCGAAATGCCGCAGGAGCTTCGGATGATCATGGATTATTTCAACTCGCTCAGCTGCACCGCGGGATGAGCGAACTTCCCTGAAAAGAAACACAGAAAACTCCGCATCTATTTCAAAAAAGCGTGGTGTATACCCTTATGAAGATCATCGGAAAACTATTGGGCGGCATTCTGCAATTTTTCGCCCGGATTGCCGTCATGTTCGGAAGAATATTCAATAAGGACGACGTTTCGTCCAATCCCGCCGGCAGGGGCACGGGCAATGAGGCGCGTCCCCGCAAAAGGCTGGTGGACGGCGTTGACCCCGACCGGTTCACCCGCCTTTGCGTGGTTGTCGTGATAGGCTTTGTGAGTCTTCTCGGCGCGGTGCTTGTGGCGGCTTCGGTAAGGTCGGGCAGCCACGAAATTCCGGTGGACGACGCTCAGGAGCAGGAAAGCCGGCCTTCCGGCAGCTTTACCCTGACGGCGGGCGGCAATATCATGCCGACGCAGGACATGCTGGACGCCGCCTTTGTGGACGGAAAATACGATTTTCACAACGGCATGTCGGAGCTTGCCGAAGTGCTGTCGGGAGATATGACCGTCGTCGGCCTTTGCGGACAGATCAACGCCTATGGCGAAAACAGCCGGACGGGCGGTTTTGACAACGGAAAGAATTATCCTTCCGCGCTGTCCCATTCGCTGTCGGAGCTTGGGGTCAATTATGTATTCGGCGCGAACCAGCATGCCTTTGCCAACGGCTTTGACGGCATGTGCGCCACCATTTCCAATCTTCACGTCAGATCGGTGGGCGTTGTGGGAATGACCGACAGCGGCCCCGACGCCCTGAACACCCGCGTTGCCAAAATCAACGGCGTGAGTGTCGGCATTGCCGGATTCAACTGCATTGAGGGCGGGGAATATACCTCGCTGACGGCGGAGCAGAAGGGGCATATCGCCACGGTTCCGAAGGACGCGCTTGCCGACCGGGCTTCCAACGGCATTGCGGGTCTGAAAAAGAAGGGCGCGGAATTCATCGTGATCTGCGTCAACTGGGGCGGACTCGGCAATTTCACCGAAAATGACTTCATGAAGGAAACCGCCAGGAAAATGGCGGAATCGGGTGCGGACGTCATTATCGGCTACGGCCCCTGCGTCACGCTCGGCGCGGAAGTGCTGCATGTGAAAAACGGCGACGCGGAGAAGGAATGCTTTGTCTTTTATTCCTTGGGCTGTCTTTACGGCAACAACGTCTATCCCGGTCAGCCGGCTGTCATGAACAGGAAGGGCAATCTGACCGACGGGCAGAAGAAGGAGCTGGAAAAGGAAAAGAAGCTCATTGAAAAATCAAAGAGCACCATGTCCCGCAGCATGACCGTAACGCTCAGCGTAGCAAGGGGAGAGGACGGCGCGGTGTCGGTAGAGCAGGCGAACTACAGCCCGATTTATCTGATCCGCAACGCTGCGCAGGGGGACGGAAACACACATATGAAATACATAGCGGTACCCTGCGCGAAGTATGTTTCGGCGGAGGAGAGGCCGGAGATTTTCGCCGACGATAAGCAGTGGGAAGCCTGTAAGTCGGCATTCAAGGCGATTTCCGCCATTGCCGACAAGACGGGCGGCAGGCTGGTGCTGGCCGATCTGAGTCACGCGGAACCGGAACCCGACGTGAGCGACGGGAAAATATAACAGGAAAAAATAATTATCAATACCGGAGGTATTTGTTTTATGAATATTATTTTTATATCGCCCAATTACCCGGAAGACAGATGGAGATACATTCACGCGCTCAGAGGACTGGGAGTGAATGTTCTTGGCATAGGGGACGCGGAGGAAAGTTATTTCCCCCACGGGTTAAAGGGCTGTCTGACCGATTACTTCAAGGTGGACGATCTTCATGATTACGACGCGGTGTATCGCGCGGTGTCCTATCTTTCCTATAAATACGGGAGACCCGACGGCATCGAATCTCTCAACGACTACTGGGCGACGCTGGAAGCCAGCCTGCGCAGGGATTTCAATGTGGTGGGCTTCGATGTGGATTACGCCCGCAGGGTATTTGACAAAAACGCCGTGTTTGACGCCGCCGCCGCCGCGGGGGTGAAGGTCATGAAGCGGGACGCGAACGGCGACCCCGTCATTCCGGGGGATTCCAGAATCATCCGCTGCTGCGGCATGGTGAACCGCTACGGCAAGGTGACCGGCGCGGCGGCCTATGAATTCTCCGACCTGCCGGAGCTGATCGTCAAGAAGAAGGAACTTCTCTCTTTCTTCAGCCTTTCGGACAGGGAATGCGACACTCCCAACGCGCGGTTTATGGAAACCGCCCTGAAAGTGGTGGACGCGGTGCGGCTCAGAGGGGGCTTCTTCAACCTCACCTTCGCCGTGGGGAGCGAGATTATTCTCTGCGAGGCTTCTTTCCTGCCGCCGGAGGGATATTTCGCCGACGTGCTGGCCTGCACCGGCAGCAGCGACGTCTGCCACCTGTGGGCCGCCGACAAGATCGGCATGAATATGGATTACCACATCCTGCCCGAAACCACCGTGTTCGTCACCCGCCGTTTCGACCGCAGCTACCGCTATTCCCACGAACGCATCATGAGCAAGCTCGCCCCCGTCATCAGGCGGCAGGGCAGGTGCTACACCGGCACGGACATCACGGGGGATTACTTCTATATCTTCAAGGCGGACAACGCGGCGCGGGCGCGGGAGCTGATTAAATTCATTCAGGTGGATTACTCCGACAATTCCCCCATTGCGCAGTTCCCGCCGCTGAAGGCGCTGGATCGCGCTCAGCTCCGCCAGACCGCCATCCGCGAGCAGTCTTCCTTCGAGGCGAGAAGGCTTCTCAGCCGCAAGGTGGAGGAAAAGCTCCACCAGAGCAGCGCCTACGAGGAAGCCAAAACCAAGGCGGGTCTTGTGTCGAATGCCAAGATGTAGCCGTTAGCCGATAGCCGATAGCCGATAGCGTTTGGCGGATGCTGCTTCTGATTAATAAAATTCAAAAAATCAAGGGGCTGTCGCACAAGGGAAATAAAAATCCCTGTGAGACAGCCCCGATTTAATGATAAAGCGTGAATAAATATAGCTTTCATATAAAGCATATAGCCCAAAAGTGAATGTATACAGATATTATTGTACAACAAAAAGAC
>JAFRXY010000028.1 GCA_017441385.1 Clostridia bacterium
TCATATCGGAAGGTTCGCCTATCAGAAAAATCACGATTTTCTGATAGATATTTTCAGTGAGGTGTATCAAAAAAACAGCAGCGCCGTACTTCTTCTTGTCGGAGAGGGGGCGCTTCAGGATAATGTAAAGCAAAAGGTTCAGGCGCTTGGACTGGATGCCGCGGTGCGTTTTTTAGGCGTGAGAGAGGATGTGAACAGACTTTATCAGGCCTTCGACGTGTTCTGCCTTCCGTCGAGGTATGAAGGGCTGGGGTTGGTGCTGATAGAGGCGCAAACAGCCGGATTGCACTGTGTTTTTTCCGATATTGTACCTGAAGATGCGGATATTGTACCTGAATATGTTTTGAGACTTTCTTTGAATCAATCGGCTATTTCTTGGGCTGAAAAAATTATGGAGTTAGAATACAAAGACAGAGATTTATTTCATTTTTCTGAGAAATATGATTTATCGATTCAGTCTAAAAATCTTGAAAAATTTTACGTATTAGCTGAGAAAAGCATTTACCAGAAGAGGGAAATCACTGCTATGAAAAAAGCAATTATTATGTCTGCCAAATATGCTCCCGGACATTTTTCACATATGCTTGCCTATGACAAGCTCTTCCGGTCAATAGGATATGATTCCGCTATGCTGCTGGCGGAAGGCTATAAGGATTTTCAAAAAGACTATCCTGAATACAGTTATCTGTCCTTGGGGCAAATCGGATTGATCAGGGCTGATGTTTTGCTGATTTATAACATGTCCGCGAAGGACTCAAAATATATTAAAACGCTTAAAAAGAACAATCCTGACATCAAGGTGTTTTTTGTTTATCATGAGCCTTGGTTCGGATACAAAAAATGGCTGGATGATTTGCGAAGCAAGAGAGAGTCGTTCAAGGACAGCATAAAAACGCTTGGCAGATATTTCTTTGTCAGACCGATATTGAAGAAGACAGATACCGTTCTTCTTCCGTCCCAAAAAGCGGAGGAATACTATACCAAAATCTGCGTGAGAATCAACAGTCATTACACGCTGTTTCCGTTGGTTTTTACCGACGAGGCAGGATCGGTTGACCTTAGCGTGAAAAAATATTTTTCTTTTGTTTCCACCGTTCAGAATTCCAAAAATTTCTCCATGTTTCTGGATTATGTAAAATATAAATCAAAAAAGGATCCGGAAGCATTATTCCAGATTGCTACCAGAACAGATATTACGGATGATCTTGACAGGGAATTGCGGGATCTGATCGATCGGAATAGGCTCATTGTCGTTCACGGACATTCTCTCTCCAACCGGGAGATCAATCAGGCCTATGCCATCAGCAATTGCACATGGATGCTCTACAACCGTTCTACACAAAGCGGTGTGATCTGCAAATCCTTTATGTTCGGAGCGCCAGTGATTGCCTCCAAGATTGGCAGCTTTCAAGAAATTGTAGCGCCGGAAAACGGTATTATTCTCTACGGTTCCTATACGCTTGACGATATCGACAACGCTTATGAAAGAATAAGGGGCAATCTTGCCGCGTTGTCCGATGGGGCGAGAGATACTTTTATTTCACGGTTTTATTATGGAAATCATGTTGACAGGTTCAGGGAGATTATTGAAAACTAATTGCTCCACAATGAATTGATTAAAAGGTGAGAAAAAGAGTGATTGTTTATTATTCAATTCTTGCGTATCTGCTTTATTTAGGTGTAATGAAGAAATTATGCGAAAAGTATGAAAAATCCGACAGTGTTATTGTTGCGATAGCTGTTTTGATTTTGTTTGTTTTCGCTGCCATGAGAAGCGTTAATGTGGGCGCTGACACACGTCAGTATTGTGGGCATTTTAGTGAATTGGCCCAAACTCCGTGGTTGAAACTTCCGGCATATGAAAGCCGGCGTTACGGAACTTTGGAATTAGGCTACAAGGTCATGAACAAGTTGCTTGCTGTATTCCGGGAACCGCAGACAATCACAATTGTCAACAGCATTTTGCAGATCGGTCTGATAGCGATTGTCATTTACAGGCAATCCAAAGATAAATGGCTCAGCATTTTTTTATATTTTTCTTTTTGCTTTTATCAGACTGCGTTAAATCTGACGCCCAGCTCCTACGTTTCCTATTTCATGTTTTTGACGTTCCCTTTTATCAAAGATAAGAAGCTGATCAAATTTTTGATTATGATCGGTATTGGAATGCTGTTTCATACTTCGGCAGTTTTCTTTCTGCCTTTGTATTTCTTATCAAAAGTGAAATTCAATAAAAAGACTTTTACGGTGGGATGTATCGTTTCCGTCTTGATATTTTTATTCTATTCTGTATTTATACAAATTATCACTGCTATTCTTCCCCAAAAGTACATTCACTATATTGACAATACAAAAGAAAGAACAGGAAATACCATAGAACTGCTTGTTTTGGTTGTACAGCTTGTTGCGTTGGTGTTTTGCTATATGCAGCTTGAAAAAGATAAAAAATCATCTGTCATTCAAGAAAACAATCTGGTAGTATGGATGCTGTTTTACGAAATTATCCTTTATCTTCTTTCTATGATTGCTCCTATGTTCCAAAGAGGCGCGTTTTTGTTTTCGCCCTATTTTATCATTATCATTCCCAATCTTATCAGTAAAATCAGCGATGAGAGACGCAGACAGTGGGTCACGGTCGGAATGACCGTGTACGGTACCGCACTGTATATTCTCAGGGTCAGTATTAACAATGTCGGTACCACGATGCCTTATGAATTTTTCTTTAATCGGTAGATTTATACAGTCTGACGGCATGCGGAATACTTTTTGCCCCGCTATTATTATGATGTTCATGCGGACGGATGCAGAAAGATTGTTTCAGATTTAAAAGCAGAGACTCCGAAAAAATATTTCTTGATTCAGTATTATTGTGAGGGGTAGAACTCCATTATGAAAAAGGTCGCAATAGTCACTCTTTATCATAACAATCATAACTTCGGGGGGCAGTTGCAGGCTTACGCTTTGCAGCATGTTGTAGCTTCCTACGGCTATATTTGCGATATAGTTGATTATAACCCACAAAATAAGTATAAAAAATTAAAAACTCTCACTGTCGGTACGCTACTTGTACGTTTTTATCATAAAACTCAGATGAAGATTCATCAGTGGGTGAATCCTCAGATGAAGACGGATTTCCGAAAAAAAGCCGATCTTTTCCGACAGTTTATGAACTCCATTCCACATACCGAGGAGATTACTAACGATCGCATTTCAGCCATAACCTCTGATTATGATTGCTGGATAGCAGGCAGTGATCAGATTTGGAATCCGGAAGCATTTACAGGCGGTTCATTATACTTGCTTGAGGGAGTGCTCGGGAAAAAAGTATCCTACGCTGCCAGCAGCATGAACGCAAAATTCACGCTTGCTCAGGCACATGTGCTTCGAAAGTCCCTCGATAGTTTCAGTGACATTTCCGTCAGAGAAGAAGGTCTTGAGAAGACAATTTCTGAAATATCCGGAAAGCCCGTTACTACAGTACTTGACCCCACTTTGTTACTTGGTGCGGGGGACTGGGATAAAGTGACCGTTCAACCTCAGATGACAGAAAAATATGCTTTTGTCTATGTGATAGGCGTATCCACTGATGTTCGAAGAAGAATTTCTGACTATTGCAAAAAGAATCGCTTTCAAATGGTAATTGTTCCTCACGCACAGGGGTGGTACAAAGCGGCGGATGAGAGGTATTTCGATGTTCAGGCAGCGGCAATAGGCCCTGCTGAATGGTTAGGCTATATCAAAAATGCGGAAATCATTTTTACAGATTCTTTTCACGGCACGATTTTTTCGGTTAATTATCATAAGAAGTTTGTGTCATTTGAAAACCTTTCGGGAGACGCCGAAAAGGACAGCGGATTAAGAAAGTACAGTATTCTCCGCCGATTAGGGTTAGCCGACAGATGTGTTCCTTATTCATATGATTTGAATTCGGAAATACTTGCAGAAGATATTGATTACGCAAGTGTTGACCAAAGGCTGCAAGAACTCAGAAAACATTCAGAGAGCTATCTTGCAAAGGCGTTGGGACTTGCCGAGGATAAGGACTGATTGAATGACAGTAAAAATTATTGAATCGAACAAAACGTGCACGGGGTGTTTTGCCTGTTATAATACATGCCCTAAATCCGCGATAAAAATGGAGCTGATCGACGGGTTTTACAAGCCTGTTATCAGTCAAACCGCTTGTGTTTCGTGTGGAATGTGTGTGTCGGTTTGTCCTCAGAACAGTGATGTGAGGATTACAAACTATCAAACCAAGGCCTATGCGTGCAAGAACAATGATAATGCCGTAAGAGTAAAAAGTTCGTCCGGCGGAGTTTTTACAGTACTGTCAGAAAGCGTTCTGTCGGAAGGCGGCGTTGTGTACGGAGTCGCCTTTGACAAACAATTCCTGACACACCATATAAGAGTGGATAGTATGATCGACATGGTGAAATTGCGCCGTTCAAAATACCTACAGTCGTATGTCGGAGATGTATTCAAAAACATTAAGAGGGATATGACGGAAGGAAGAAAGGTGTTGTTTTCCGGAACGCCATGTCAGTGCGCAGGGCTTAACGCTTATCTTGAAGGAAACCGAGAGAATCTGATTATTGTGGAAGTATTGTGCCATGGGGTGCCAAGTCCTGTTATTTGGAAAAACTATCTGGATTACAGAGTAAAAAAGTCCAAGAATAGTTCCCGGGTGGAGAATTGCATGTTCCGTACTAAAGACGCCTGTCGCAGCGCGAGCTGGAACAATTCATATATGTATATCAAGCTGGATAGTGAGGATTACATAGTTAACAGCGATTCCGATCCCTTTATGATGCTGTTTGCGCGTTCCGACATTATTCTGAATGACTCCTGCTATGAATGTCGGTACAGAGAACTTGTCAACCGTGGATTTGCCGATATTTCTCTATGTGATTTCTGGAATATCGACAGAATTGCTCCTTCATTTAATGATGGCGGCGGGATATCATTAATGATGATACATTCCCAAAGTGGAGAGAACTTGGCAGAAGAATGCATAAAAACTATGGCAGTTGCTGAGGTGGAGCCTCAAAGAGCGTTGCTATTAAATTCATCTTCCCATCAGCCAAAACAAATCAATCAAAATAGTAAGGTCAGATCATCGCTTATCCGGTTTCCGGCAAAATTCGGACGCATTTATTTCACCTATTTGCCTGTTATTTACGGCAGAAAAGTGATCGATAAAATCAAAAAAATACTCAAGAGGCAATGAACGTGAACAAAAAATCTGTTATCAGAAATATTTCGTACAGCTTCTTAGCCAATATTCTTTCCTTATTTCTTGGAATACTGGCCACATTCCTGTTCCCTAAGTTCCTGAATGTGGCAGGGTACGGTTATTATCAGCTGTATATTTTTTACACAGGTTACCTTATAATGACAGCACTTGGAATGGCCGACGGCGTTCAGCTCAGAATTGCCGGAAATGAGTATAATAAACTTGACTTTGATGATCAAAGTTCTTTATTCTGGCTTTCGTCAATGATTCAGGTTGCGATATATGCCGTTCTTCTTTTAGCGGCTGCCGTATTGGTTCCCGATGCAAATAAAAGATTCACACTCATCTGCGCTTGCTTGGTCGGATTCGTCACTCACCCCCGGTATTATCTTTACACGCTCCTTCAAGGCGTGAACCGATTGAAGGAATATGCTCATATTATCATTACCGAGCGCTCCATTTCGATTGTAGTGAGTGTCATTGCGCTGCTGCTGGGCTGCCGGGATTTCAGGCTGATGATCATTTTCGACGTGATCGGAAGAATCCTCTCCTTTATGCTTGCCATGTCATTCTGCAAGGAGATTGTGTTCCGCAGGCCTGTGATTGACAAGAGCATAGTTACAAAGTCCATTTCCTATATCCTTTCGGGCGTGATGATTCTCTTTGCCACGCAGACAAGCAGCATCGTCATTGGCGTAAACCGTTTCGGTTTTGAACGTCAGTGGGGAATAGAGGAATTCGGCAAGATTTCCCTCGCCATTGCGCTTTCCAATATGGTGCTGAGGTGCGTCAATTCCATCTCCGTGGTCATGTTCCCGACCCTGCGGAATGTCGAGCCAAAGAAGCTGCCGGAGATTTACAAAAAAATCAACGCAATGCTTATGACGACTATTTTCATCTTCATGTGCCTTTTCAAGCCCGGATGTTATATAATAGGCTGGTGGCTTCCCCAGTATGCGGGCAGCCTGAAATATTCTATTCTGCTGCTGCCGATATGCATTTACGAGTGCAAGTATTCGCTGCTCATCAATACCAACCTGAAAACACTGAATAAAGAAAAAATTATCGGCGCCATCAACGCGATTTCGGTGGCGGTTTCGCTCGTCACCGCTGTCGTAAGCATTGCTTTGCTGAAAAATATGGAGCTTGCCATCGTTGGAATTCTGGTGGCCTTAAGCGTCAGAAGCATGATCGGAGAATGGTTTATCGGAAGATTATTCCATATCAGTGTTATGGAAAATATTGTCTCTGAATTTATTCTTTCCGTCATGTTTATTTTCTGTATGTATTACAACAGCGGCGTTATTTACTATTTACTGTATACTGCGGTCGTGTGCGGTTATATGTATCTGGAAAAAAACGAACTTCTGGCAATTATTGGAAAATTCAACCAAATCAGCAGCAAGAAGCCGATCTGACAGTTTCTATCGGGCATGAAGCGCGATTTGTAAAAATTATTTTTTTTCTGAGATATGTATTGATTTATTATAGCGTTTGTGATAAAATACAAATGCAATAATATATATTTTTTTCAAGGAGTGACCGTTTTGAAAAAGCAAATTTGTAAGCCGATATGGAAACGCTGTTTCACGTTTGCGCTTTCAGCAGCACTGGTCATGCAGATGATCGCGACTCCGTCGCTGACTGCATTTGCCGCTGCTGATGATGCCGCAGCGATCAGCGCGTCCGATCTGAAACCGGTAGAATCCGTTTCCTCTGCACCTGTGGAAGAAGCGGAATCTGTCGAAACTCCGGCAGCGGAGGAACCGAAAGCCGAAGAACCTAAAGTCGAGGAGCCGAAAGCCGAGGAAGTTGTCGTCCCCGAACTGAAAGCCCCCCCCGCAGAGGCAGAAAAAGCCGATGCGGTGAGCTATGTTGACGAGAACGGAAATACGGCAACTGTTTCCGACTACAATGTTGTGGACGAATCCACCACTTCCATGAGCGGGAGTGAGAAGGATGGCTGGTATGTTGTCAACGCGAATGTGACGGTAAGCAAAAGCATTGTTGTCACCGGAAACGTCAAGCTGATTCTCTGTGACGGCTATACCCTGACCGCGAATTATGGCATCGGCGTTTCTACCGGTAATTCTCTTACAGTCTATGTCCAGTCCGAAGGTACCGGCGCACTCACGGCAAAAGCGTACAAGAAGAACTCGAATACCTATGCCGCCATAGGCGGGTATGGAAAATCCAAAGGCGCTACACGTCGGGCCGGTACGATTACGATTAACGGCGGTAATATCAAAGCGACCTCCTCGACAAGTTATAACTGTGCGGCTATTGGCGGTCTTCAGAGTGACGCAGCTGATAAAATAACGATCAATGGTGGTATCGTTTCCGCGTCCGTTGAAGGCTATTCACAATCTCTTTATGCCGCTATTGGCTATGGCTACGGTGGTGACAATTCCAAAGCCGGTGAAGTTTTTATCAACGGCGGTCAGGTCACAGCTACAGGACCCTCCGGTAAAGGCGTCGGCATCGGCGCAAAGGACGGCATTACCCTCAGCCACAGCCATTACACTGATTTTATCAATGCGTCCGGCTATAACCCTGCTCCCACGCTGAGCAAGGACTTCATGATCAAGGACACTTCCACACAGGCTACCAGCAGCAATGCAGGCGGTAAAACCATCGTCCCTCGCTACAAGGTTGTGTTCTATGATACCGACGGTACAACCGTTCAGACGACCGTCTATGTTGCCGGCGGCAAGAAGGTTACCGAGCTTCCGGCCTATACCCCCGCGGAAGGATTTGTCTTCAAGGGCTGGAAGGACAAGACGACCGGCGAGGCATTTACGACTGATGAAATAATCAAGGGCGATAGAGAGATTGTCGCCGACTGCGAAAAGGACGCCTTCACCGTCACATTCTACAATTGGGACGAAACCGTGATCTCGACTGTCGATGTCATTAATGGACAGCGTCCCCAGTTCCCTGATATGAGCGAATGCCAGCCGAAGGAAGGCTACAATTTCTCTGAGGCTTGGTTCGACAAGGCCACCGGCGAGGAGTTCGGGGAAGAGGAAGTGATCACCTCCGACAGAGAACTGATTGCGGGTCTCAAGGCGAAATCCTACCGCATCGACTACGATCTCGGCGAAGGCGGCACAGCGGAGAATCCTGTCAACTACACCATCGAAACCGAAACATTTACCCTCAATAACCCCACATGGGAAGGCTACAAATTTATCGGCTGGACAGGCGCCGGCTATGACGAACCTACCATGGAGATTACCATTGCAAAGGGCACCACAGGCGATATGAAGTTCACGGCGCACTGGGAAACAGTCAAATGCACAATTACATTTGACATCGACTCGGGTTGTGAAATCAAAGTCCTTGCCATTGATCCTGAAACCGAAGGCGACGATCAGAGTACACAATCCGGTCGGTACATTGAAGACGGTGAAAAAGTGGATTACGGCACTGTGCTTGAAGTTCTGGTGACAGTGAAACCCGGTCGCTGGATTAGCGACGGTTCAAATTATAGCGGGGATATTAAAGTTACAGAAGATACGACCATTTGCATAGTGACTGCTCCGTATGTTTACTCACTGGAAGTCATTCATGAACACGGCGCTGAACCCACCTTCAGTTGTGCAGATCCCAACAATCTTCACTACGGCGACGAGGTTACAGTTACTCCCGGTGAGGCGGAAGAAGGCTATGAATTCATCGGCTTTTATCGCACCAATGGCGTGAAGCTGTATTATGACGAAGCCAATCCGGACTATACCTTTACTGTTACAGGTGATACGACCATCGAAGCCCGTTATCAGAAGGTCGGCAATACCGTTACATTCATTTCCAGCGGTCAGATTGTCAAATCCGAAACCTACGAAACCTTTACAGAAAATGATTTCCCGGCTGATCCTGCCGCTCCCACCGGTTACAAGTTCAGCGGCTGGAGTAAGACAGCAGAGCAGATCAATGAAGCTCTTCAGACCGGAAGTGTCACCGTGGAAGCCCAGTTTGAAGCGGTGCAGGAAAGCTTTACCGTTTCAATTTACAACGGCGAGGCAGAGGAACCCGAGACTGTTGAATGCGAACAGAGCAAAATTATCACCAGAATTGCTGCTAAAGTGAACGGTAAAAACTTCGCTTACTGGACGCTTGATGATGACATTATCTCCTACAATACCACTGTATCCTATATTGCGACTCAGGACGGTGTGCTGAGAGCGGTTTACTCAACCGAAGCAGTCGAGGCCATCGGCACAGCTACTCTTAAAACTGCCAAATACAATGTTGAGGCCAGAAAGCTCGTCATCAATGTCTATCTTGCACTTCCCAACGACAACTGCAAAATTGTGAAGGCCGGATTGATAGCGGCTTCTGCCGAAGGAGATTTTGATCCCGAAAATCAGCAGCTGACCGATGAGCTTAGTGGCACCGGCGTGTATAAGAAGTCACTGGCGTCAGCTGTCGGCAAGTCTGTGCCTGTCGATTATACATGGACCAAGACAAACGTCGCCCCCGGCGACAAATGGTATGTGTGTGCCCGTCTTGAATATACCGATGAAAACAATAATCCTCAGGTGATTTACGGAGATATGTTTACCTTTATTGCCGGTAACGACTATGATTCTTCCGAAAAGGGCACCGCGACAATCCGCTCGATATCCTATAATGAAGACACAAAGGTCGCAACATTCAAGGCTTATCTCACCGTTCCGGAGAATGCCGTCATTGTCAAGGCTGGTTTGGTAGCGGCTTCGTCAACATCTGAAAAATTCAATTCCGAAACCGATGTTCTGACTTCCTCCAACGCGGATTACGCCAAATCCTTGGCTTCGGCTGTGGGCAAGTCCGCTCCTGTCGACTACACTTGGAATAAGACGAACGTTGAAGTGGATTGGTATGCACGCGCATGGCTGGTCTACGACCTTGAGGGAACCCGTCACACCGTTTACGGCGACCTTGAACTCTTAAAGGTCGGAAAGTAAACAGACGCTCATCAACACGAAAGAGGTGAAAGAAATGGCTTTGAAATATGAACAGCTTGAAATGGAAGTCATCGTGTTTGATGTGGAAGATGTGATTACCACATCCGGCGAGGAAGTTATTCCCGGCATTGAAACCGACTGATGACATTCCGACATTATTTCTTTTGACACACACCATCAGATAAAACAAACGGCAGGCTGCTTCGGTTGTCTGCCGTTTGTTATAAAATAACAAAACCGGGGCAAAGAAAATGTAAAGGAGCAGGCGCATGATAACGCGTACTTACCGGTTTGCCGGCAAAATCATAGAGATATCCTCCGTATATCATTATGTTCATCAATATTGCGAAGAATATGCTGCAACGGGTACGCCGGATTTTTCGGTAATCACCGATGAGGAAGATATCGACTATGAACGGAAGAAATCACGGCTGGAAGATATTGCCTTCGGCCGTGAAATGCGGGAATATTCCTCTCCGTATCTTGAATCGCTTGCGGTTTACCGAAAGATTGCCGAAAGAATGCCGGCATATGATACCGTTCTTTTTCACGGCTCGGTTGTCGCAGTAGACGGCGAGGGCTATCTCTTTACCGCAAAGAGCGGTACAGGAAAGTCCACCCATGCGCAATTATGGGTAGATTATTTGGGAGATCGTGCAAAAATAATCAATGACGATAAGCCGCTGATTCGGATTGACGGAAGCACCGTCACGGCATTCGGAACGCCCTATAACGGCAAGCACCGGCGGGGGTGCGCTCTTTGTGTTCCGCTCCGAACCATCTGTGCGCTGGAGCAGGCGGCGGACAATCACATTGAGCGGGTAGAAAAGAATGCACTGTATCCGCTGCTGGTACAGCAGGTATACCGGCCTTCGGATCCGGTAATGCTTGCCAGAACGCTTACTCTCCTTGACTGCATGACGGAACATGTGAGTCTGTACCGCTTAGGCTGCAATAGGGATGTGGAGGCGGCGATCGTTTCCTATCAGGGAATGAAAGGATAGAATACCATGAAACTGAATTCAAATTTTATTGTTCATCAGACAGATAAAGATACCGTTATCGTACCGACCGCTTCCGCGGCTTTTTCGGGCGTGGTAAAAGGAAATAAGACGCTCGGCAGCATTGTAAAGCTGCTGCAAAACGACGTGACGGAAGAAACTATTATCGCAGAAATGAAGAAAATTTTCGACGCGCCGGAGGGGATGATTGAACGCGACGTGCGTAACGCCATTGGCGAGCTTCGCAAAATCGGAGCTATTGAAGAATAATAGCGGCACTCCCATTCATTTGTGAATCTGAATTATAGAAGATTGGAGTGGAAGGATTGTGGCAGTTCTGACGGAAGAAGAATATATCAGTACAGCAAAAGAAGTGTCATATCTGGCGGCATGCGCTGTAAATGGGGAAAAACCGGACAAAGAAAGAGTTGCACAGATGAATCCTGATCATCTCTTTTACGTTGCCAAGCGTCATCAGCTTGCGGCCGTCACCGCGATTGCCTTGGAAAGCGCAGGCGTCAAAATTGCCGAATTTACACAGGCCAAGGGGAAGGCAATACGAAAAAACGCAGCGCTGGACATTGACAGGGCCGCGCTGGCGGAACGGCTGGAAGCGGAGCAGATCTGGTATGTGCCGCTCAAAGGAGCTGTTCTAGCGGACTATTATCCGCAATTCGGCATGCGGGAGATGTCGGACAACGATATTCTGATTGACGCGGGTCGTGCCGGAGATGTAAAGGAAATAATGAAGTCCATCGGCTTTGCGGTGGAGCAATTCGGCAAAGGAATTCACGACGAATATTACAAACAGCCGGTCAGTCATTTTGAAATGCACCGCGCTCTTTTCTTTTCGTATGATGATCAATTGTATGAATATTACAAGGATGTTGCATCGCGGCTGAAACAGGAGGACGGCACTTCGGCGCGTTTTTTCAGCAATGAGGATTTTTATATCTACCTCATAGCGCATGAATACAAGCATTTTTCAGGAGCGGGAACCGGGCTGCGCTCCCTGCTGGACATTTATGTGTTCTGGCGGAAATTCGGGGAAGAACTGGACAAAAGTTATTTAGAGAAAGAATTCGAACGGCTTGGCATTGCGGATTTCGAAAAGAAAAACCGAAGCCTTGCGCTGCGGCTTTTTTCCGGAGAAGAACTTTCGGAGCAGGAAGAAGAACTGCTGCGTTATTTTGTTCTGTCAGGAGTATTCGGAAACACACAGAATCAGATTGCGAAGCGCGGGCGCTGGCGTTATGTTCTGGAAAATATATTTGTGCCCTACCGCCGAATGGTGACGGAGTATCCGTTTCTGCGCAGATTGCCCTTCCTGCTGCCGTTTTGTTGGATTTTGTGGTTAAAAAGGCAGTTGGTTAAAAACCGAAAACGAATTTTTCTTAAGCTAAGAGTCATCTTCAATCTCAGAAAAAAGAAAAAATGAAATTTTTTTCTAAAAAACCGTTACCTTTTCATTGACCTCAGCGTGTTCTATTATGTAAGGATGCGCTGAGGTCTTTGGCAATTCCGGAAGGAGGACGTAAAATGAAATTTTTCTCAATTATTTCGCAAGCAGACATTTCAAACCGTGTCAGCCATTGGTTTGGCAAAGGCGAGGGGGAAGGGAATGCCCACCGGCGCACCTTCCTGCGGGTGGCGGCGGTCGCGCTGGCGGCGGGGATTCTATTGGCCTCCCCGCAGGTGAAGGCCGTGCTCTGTTCGGCCGGCGAATGGCTGGGAAATCTCGCGGGCGGTCATCCGGAAAGGTTTTCCGACGGTTTTGAGATCGTGGATTACGGGTACGATTATGTGGCGTTGCGCAAGACGGTCAGCCCTCTGCATCAGACCCTTGCGGTGGGTGATTTTGAATTCACCTTTCAGGACCTGCTCTGTCACGATTATCTTTCGGGAGAGTATACATACGAATCAAACACACTGGCCGTGCCGGTGAGAGTGGCATTCAAGGGTGACAAAGAAACCTACGGAGCATACATGCCGCCTTACGATATGAAATTCAATCTGGCCGGGTATAGGGAAAACAAAAAGGTGATCGAGCTTTCCTTTACCTATCAGGGGCTGTTTCACGAAGTCGGCGACGAGATGTATCCCGTCATGGACTGCTTCACACAGTATTATCCCACCAAATTCATCAACGGAAAGCCCTCGCCGACCAATCAGTATCTTACGGTGTATTACGGAAGAATCGTTTACATGGACACTGATTTGCTGGTGAAAAACTATAAGCAGTACTTGCAGGCAATCTACGACGCGAACGAACTGTTTTACGGACATGAGGATTACGGCCCTACAGGGTATTATTTCGACTTTTATTCTGACAGAACGGAAGATGACGCGGAAGAAACGGATAGTCTGGCCAACTGGAACAACGGAACCAAAGAGCTTTATCAGCAGGGGATTGATGAATGTGACCGCATGAGCGATGCTGATAGGAAGGAATTAAAAGAGCAGTTCGACGACTCCCTTGCCTTTGCGCTTTCTCCCGACGGCTGGGGATATTATGAGCCCGGTATGGAAGGCTTGGGAGAATACAAAATGATTGCAGCCTTATCTCCCGACAGATATGAGATCACCACAGCGGAGCTTTCCACCTATACCGCGACGGGATATAAGATTGTCAAGACGCGCTCATATAATATAAAGGACACGGTTTACGACAGCTTTGTCAATCGGTTTGTGGTCAAATGGAAGGATATGCAGAAAACGGAATACCGTGTGGTCAACAGGGACTATTTGGACCGTTTGAAGCGGGGAAACCCCGAAGCGGCCGGGGAACTCAGCGAGTATACGCCGGTGGAATTCCGTGAAATCGACGATTGATTGACAGGCAAGGAGAATGTGAATGAGATGACGAATCAGGAAGTAATCGAGCAATACGCCGATCTGGTGCATTATCTGGCGCTGAACCGGACGAGCCAGCCGTCGGACGCGGACGACGTGTTTCAGGAAGTCTTTTTGAGATACATACAGAAAAGCCCGAAATTCCGGGACGAGGAGCACGGCAAGGCATGGTTCATCAAGGTGACGGTGAATGTCTGCAACAGCCTTTTCCGCGAACAGCAGAGGCGCATGCAGAATGAGCAGGAAATCGAAACGGCGGAGGACGTTCCGTCGGACGAGGATTTTGCGGCCTCGCTCGACGGGAAGGCATCCTTTTCGGAGCTGCTTTCCAGGCTGAAGCCGCGATACCGTGAAGTATTGCTGCTGCGGTTTGACTGCGGCTACCCGATCAAGGTCATCGCCAGACTGACAGGCGAAAATGAGGGAACGGTCAATATGCTGCTCATGAGGGGAAAGAAGCAGCTCAAAGATTTGATGGAGAAGGGAGACGATCAGCATGAGTGAGCGTAAAATCATTGATTTTGCAAAGGAAAAGGAAAGACTTCTTTCTGAAAGAAACGGTCAGGACGATTCCGACCAGGCCATCCGGCCGGTTGATCTGGCGCTAAAGGATTATCACGCGCCGGAGGAGCTGAAACGCAGGACGCTGGCGGCGATGGACAAAATGGCGGAGGAAAAGAGAGAACGCGACCGCCGGCGCGGCAGGGTGGTCAAGCGGGTTATCGCAACGGCGGCGATCATCGCGCTGGTGCTGGCGTGTACGCCGCTCGGCGGAATGGTGGTCAGCGCGGCGGAGTCATTCTTGGGAAGGATTTTCGGCACCTATACCTCCCGCGTCATCGACGTCAGCGGGGAATGCTACAAAGAGCCGGTGGCGGTGGATTACGGCAACGGGGAGGCCGCCGTGCTGCTGAAAATCGGCAATCTGAATCAGTACGTCAATATCGGCGATTTCGAGATTGAATTCGGCAAGGTCATGGTGTGTCAGAATGTCGGACTGGACGATAATGCTGACGGTATGGATGAAAAAGGAGAGAGCAGCTCCTATGACGGCATTTACGAAAGCAATCTCCTGATGCCTGTCCGGGTCACCCACTGCGGCCCCAAAACCCTGTACGGCGGCTATATGCCGGGATTCCAGCTTCAATTCACCGTGGCGGGCTACAAGGACGGTCAAAAGGCTGTGGAATTTGAAATGTCCGGTCAGGGGCTATACAGCGAGGATGGCGACGAGATCTACCCTGTGAAGTTACGCGAATTCGGCGCTTACAATGTGTATCCGACGCACTTCATCAACGGAAAGCCCACGCCCAAGAACAGCTTTCTGTTCAAATATACCGGCGGGCTGTCCTATTTCAATTCCGACCTGCTGGCGCAGCATTATGAGGAATATCTTGCGTCGGAAGAGCAGAGGACGGATTACATCTGGGGCAATAACCACTGGTATCAGGAGGAAAAAAAGAACCGCGAGAAGGATTCCGCCGCCCGGAAGCCTTTGAGCGACAAAGAACGGGAGAACATCAGGAAGAAATGGGATAAAATCCGTCTGAGTGGCGGATGGTATTATGACGGAGAAAGTGAGCAATTTTTTTCCGCTTATGACGTGGTGATGGCCATTCAGCCCGACCAATTTGTCGTGACATCCGTGACGCTGCTGACGGACAAAATCTCGGGCTACACCGTCTCGAAAAAGGACGATCCCGAACAGCCTTCCACCGGCTACGGCATTTACAATGAACGCTGCTATGTCATCTGGAAGAACCCGCAGGACGTGGAGTACCATATTCTCAACAAAGACTACCAGGATGATCTGAGCGACGCCGACCTGCTGAATGAGGCCGATCAGGTTCAATCATGGGAAGCCGTTCCATTTTACGATTCCGCCGACAGCAGCGGCCGTAAAAAGCATTTTTAGGAAACGCTGAATAAGTCGATTCTCGCACCGCTCAAGCGGGCATCCTCGCGGCGCGGAATCGACGGCTGTGCCTACATTCAGCGTTTCCTTAGCAAATAATAAAAAACATTCCAAGTCCGGCAGGGGAGATGACCCGTTCCTTCTTTGCCGGACTTTTTCCGCCACAGAAAACGGAGCATGAAATTTTGAACAAATTATTAAAAGCATGAAAAAAACTCAAATTTTGCATGCTGTGACTTGCAAACCGGTGACAAATCATGTATAGTATTGGTGTATCTAATTTTAGGAGGCTATTTTATATGGCTGTATCAATAAATTGCAAACATATCGCCGGTTTTGTATCGGCGGAGGAAATTCAGGCGATCGCTCCTGAAATCGCCGCCTCACATAAAACCCTTCACGACAAGAGCGGCGCCGGCAACCATTTTCTCGGCTGGATGACGCTCCCCACCGACTACGACAAGGACGAATTCGCCCGCATCAAGGCGGCCGCTGAAAGAATCAGGCAAAACAGCGAAGTCTTTGTGGTCATCGGCATCGGCGGTTCCTACCTCGGCGCGAGGGCTGCCATTGAATTTGTCAAGTCCCCCAACTACAACCTGCTCTGCAAGGACACCCCGCAGATTCTCTTCACGGGCAATTCCATCAGCTCCACCGCGCTCAATGAAGTCATCGAGCTGTGCAAGGACAGGGACTTCTCGGTCAATATGATCTCCAAGTCGGGCACCACCACCGAGCCGGCCATCGCCTTCCGCGTGCTGCGCGGCATTCTGGAGGAGAAATACGGCAAGGAGGGCGCAAGAGAGAGAATCTTCTGCACCACCGACAAGGCAAGAGGCACATTGAAGCAGCTCGCCACCGAGGAAGGCTATGAGACCTTCGTCGTGCCGGATGACGTGGGAGGCCGTTTCTCAGTGCTGACCGCCGTCGGTCTGCTGCCCATCGCCGTTGCCGGCTGCGATATAGACAAGCTCATGGCGGGCGCGAAGGAAGCGCAGGACAGCCTTTGCTCCACCGATCTCAATGAGAATCCCGCCTATATGTATGCCGCGGTCAGGAACATCCTCTACCGCAAGGGCTATACCACCGAGCTTCTGGTGAGCTACGAGCCTTACTTCCAGATGATGAACGAGTGGTGGAAGCAGCTCTACGGCGAGAGCGAGGGCAAGGACAACAAGGGTATTTTCCCAAGCTCGGTCATCTTCTCCACCGACCTTCATTCCCTCGGTCAGTACATTCAGGACGGCGAGCGCAACCTCTTTGAAACCGTCATGCAGATTGAAAAGCCCAAGAGCGAGGTGATTCTCGGCACCATGGAAGGCAACGGCGACGGGCTAAACTTCCTCGCCGGCAAGACCATGGACTTCGTCAACAAAAAGGCGTTCCAGGGCACGGTTCTCGCCCACAACGACGGCGGCGTGCCGAACATCGTGCTTTCCATCCCCGAATCCGACGAATTCCAGCTCGGCTGGCTGATTTACTTCTTCGAGAAGGCCTGCGCCGTTTCCGGCTACACCCTCTGCGTCAACCCCTTCAACCAGCCCGGCGTTGAGGCTTACAAGAAGAACATGTTCGCCCTTCTCGGCAAGCCCGGCTACGAGGAGCAGAAAGCCGCCCTTGAAGCGCGCCTCGGCGAGTAAATCTGCTTTTCTATATTCAAGCCCGCAAGGGCTTCCTCAACTCCAAACTCCAAACTCCAAAATAATATAATCAGGAGGTCATTGACATGATCACACTTCTCACAGGCAAAAAAGGTTCCGGCAAGACCAAGAAGCTCATCGAGCTGACTCACGAGGCGGTCGTCAATTCCAAGGGCAACGTCGTCTGCATAGAAAAGGGCGACACCCTGACATTCGACGTCGACCACAACGCCAGACTGGTCAATATCGAAGGCTACGGCATTTCGGGCTATGAAGGACTTTACGGCTTCATCAGCGGTCTTTGCGCCGGCAACTACGATATCACCGATATTCTGGTGGACTCCACCCTCAAGATCGGCAGCTCCGACCTCAACCGTCTGACGCCCTTCCTGACCCGGATCAAGATGCTCACCGACACCGCGAAGGTTCACATCACCTTCTCCGTTTCCGCCGATTCCGCCGATCTGCCGGAGGAAATCTTCAAAATGGCTGAAATTAAGTGAGGAATAAATAGATAAATTAAAAAAATCTATTGACAAAGCCGGCTTGATTCTTTATAATATATTATCGAGTGTATAATTATACGAGGTGTATTGTTTTATTATGCCGCTTGAATTGAATGATATATTTGTTACGCCCGACAGCAGTCTCGCGGTTGACGAGTGCTTTGTGTATGACGATCTCTCCGCCGAGGGGGAGGAGCTGGTGGTTTCTCCCGTCAGGGTCAAGGGGCAGGTTCGTAACACCGGCGGTCTGGTGGAGCTTTGCTATACGGCGGAGTTCCGCTATTCCAAGCCGTGCGACAGGTGCCTTACCGTCGCCGGGAAAGCGGTCAGGCAGGATTTTGTTCACACGCTGGCGCTTTCCGCCGAAAACGAGGACAATGACGACATTATCATCGTGGCGGGATACACTCTCGACTTGTTCAGTCTGGTAAGAGACGATATTCTATTGGAGATGCCCTTCAAGCACCTCTGTTCCGAGGATTGTCTGGGACTCTGCCCGACATGCGGTAAGAATCTCAACGAGGGAAGCTGCGGCTGTCAGAAGCAGGCGGTTGACCCCAGAATGGCGGTTCTCGATGAACTGTTCTCCGACTGAAGACTGATGGCTTTATTCTAATCAAGGAGGTGCTGAAAAATGGCGGTACCCAAGAGAAAAACTTCCAAGGCAAGAAGAAACAGCAGACGCTCCAGCGTATGGAAGCTCGATGCTCCCACTCTCATGAAGTGTCCCAACTGCGGCGAGTACAAGAGACCTCACCGTATTTGCAGTAACTGCGGCTTTTACAAAGGTCGTGAAGTTATAAAAATGGGCGAAGACAAATAATTTCTTCTGACTTTGCAATCTGAAAAGAAGCGGCTAGGTGATCAACGGCGGATTTTCCGTATGTTGTTTGATACAGCCGCTTTTTTATTTTGATTAATCATCCTATCGCAAGGAGGAAACAGTCATGCCCGTTACCGTAAGCGAAACGCAGAGCGGCGGTCTGGCGGAGAAGCACGGCATGGAGCCGGGAGACAGAATCCTCTCCATCAACGGCAACGAAATCAATGACATTCTGGACTACCGGTTTTATGAAACCGACCGTCTGCTTCGTATCCTGCTGGAAAAGAGCGACGGCAGCCGGCGGGAACTCACCGTCCGCAAGGGGCAGTACGATTCACTGGGGGTGGAATGCGGCACCTACCTCATGGACAGGCAGCGTTCCTGCCGCAACAAGTGCGTCTTCTGCTTCATCGACCAGCTTCCCAAGGGAATGCGCAAGTCGCTCTATTTCAAGGACGACGACGACCGGCTTTCCTTCCTTTTCGGCAATTACATCACGCTGACCAATATCGACGAGCGGGAGATCGACCGCATCATCAAAATGCGCATTTCGCCGGTGAATATCTCGGTGCACACCACCAACCCCGCGCTTCGGGTGAGGATGATGAAGAATCCCCACGCGGGAGAGGTTCTCCGGTTTATCAAAAAACTGGCCGACGGCGGCATTCGCCTCAACTGCCAGATTGTGCTCTGTCCGGAATGGAATGACGGCGCGGAGCTGAACCGCACGCTGTGCGACCTGACGGAATTGTGTCCCGCCGTGCAGAGCGTCGCGGTCGTTCCCGTCGGGCTGACCAGACACCGGGAAGGTCTGGAACCGCTGCGGATGTTCACGCCGGAGGAATGCGGCGAAGTGATCGACCAGATCGAGCAATTCGGCGATCAATGCGTCGCGAAATTCGGCAGCCGGATTGTCTATCCCTCGGATGAATTCTATCTGAGCGCCGGTCGTGAGATACGCGGCGAGGAATTCTATGAGGATTACGCCCAGCTCGAGAACGGCGTGGGCATGGTCTCCCTGCTGCAAAATGAATTCCTCGCGGCGATGGAAGACGAGGAAGGGGACGACGGGCATTACAGCGCGTCGGTCGCCTGCGGCACAAGTATTGCGCCGATTTTGAAAAAAATCCTTGACCTCGCGGGGAAAAAATGGCATAATGCTAATTGGAAGGTTTATCCGATCGTCAATCACTTTTTTGGTGAAAAGATAACCGTTTCCGGTCTTATCACAGGACAAGACCTGACTGCACAGCTTCACGGCAAAGAGCTGGGGGAGAGACTGCTGATTTCTTCCTCCATGCTGGAAAGCACCGGAAGCATGTTCCTCGACGACAGGACGCTGGAGGAGGTGGAGCGCGACCTCGGCATTCCCGTGGCGGCGGTCAACTGCGACGGGTACGAGCTGCTGGACGCTCTGCTGGGGCGCTGAACCCGTTTTGAAAGGGTGTAATACAAAAAATGTCAAAACCAATCGTAGCGGTGGTGGGTCGCCCGAATGTCGGCAAATCCACCCTGTTCAACAAGCTGGTGGGACGCCGGCTCTCCATCGTGGAGGATACGCCCGGCGTCACACGCGACAGAATCTACGGCGACAGCGAATGGCGCAGCCGCCCCTTCCTGCTGATCGATACGGGCGGCATTGAACCCGCCTCCGACGACGTGATTCTGTCCCAGATGCGCAGTCAGGCGCAGCTCGCCATTGATTCCGCCGACGTGATCATTATGGTCACGGACATGCGCTCCGGAGTGGTGGCCACCGATATGGAGGTCGCCGCCATGCTGCAAAAAAGCGGCCGTCCCGTCGTGCTTTGCGTCAACAAATGCGATTCCATCGGCAATCTGCCGCCGGATTTTTATGAATTCTACAATCTCGGTCTGGGCGAGCCCTATCCCGTTTCGGCGGTGCACGGTCACGGCACCGGCGATCTGCTGGACGCGGTGTTTGAATTCTTCCCGTCCGAAACTCCCGAGGAACAGGACGAGGAATACATCAAGGTCGCCATCATCGGCAAGCCCAACGCGGGCAAATCCTCGCTGGTCAACAAGGTGGCGGGGGAGGAAAGGGTGATTGTCTCCGACATTGCCGGAACCACCCGCGACGCCATCGACACCGTCATAGAAAACGAAAAGGGCAAATTCATCTTTATCGACACGGCCGGCATCCGCCGCAAGAGCCGCATTAAGGATAATGTGGAGAAGTACAGCATCATCCGCGCCGAGGCCGCCGTCGACCGCGCCGACGTCTGCGTCATCATGATCGACGCGACCGAGGGCTTCACCGAGCAGGATTCCAAGGTAGCCGGCATCGCGCACGAGGCGGGCAAGGGCTGCATTATCGCGGTCAACAAATGGGACGCCATCGAGAAGGACGGCGGCACCATGAATACCTTCCGCAAGAAGCTGGAGAGCGATTTCTCCTTCATGTCCTACGCGCCGATCATCTTCATTTCGGCCAAAACGGGGCAGAGAATCGACCGGCTCTTCGAGCTGATCACCTATGTCTCCAACCAGAATTCCACCCGCATTTCCACCGGCATGCTCAACGACGTGCTGGCAGACGCGACGGCAAGGGTGCAGCCTCCCTCCGACAAGGGCAAGCGGCTGAAAATCTACTATATCACCCAGCCCTCGACCAAGCCTCCGACCTTCGTCTGCTTTGTCAACAACGCCGATCTCTTCCACTTCTCCTACCAGCGGTATCTGGAGAATAAAATCCGCGAGACATTCGGTCTGGAAGGAACGCCGGTGCGCTTCATTATCCGCGAACGCGGTGATTCCAAGAAATAGTCTTTTCTAGAATGAACCTATTCCCCGAAATCTTACTTTGCGGAGGTATATACAATGGAACTTATCACCACATTCGGACTGCCGATCCTGATTTCGGCGGTCATCGCCTACCTGCTGGGCAGCATCAGCTTTGCCATTCCCGTGACCAAGCTCTTCACGGGAAAGGACATCCGCACGATGGGAAGCGGAAACGCCGGATTCACCAATGTGCTCCGGTGCGTCAGCATTCCCGCGGCAGTCATCACCTTCATCGGCGATTTCGCCAAGGGCATCTGTTCGGTGTTCATCGGCGAGATGGTGTTCAACCTGATGTGCCCCGGCGTGCCGGATATTGACAGCATCGCCAAGGTCGGCGCGGGCATCGCGGGACTCTTTGCCCTGCTGGGACATCTCTTCCCGCTGTATTTCGGATTCAAGGGCGGCAAGGGCGTGCTCATCAGCGCCGGCATCATCTGCGCGCTTGATTGGAAGTGCTTTTTGCCTTTAGTGGGTATTTTCCTGATTGCGCTTGCCATCACCAAGACGGTTTCCAAATGCTCGCTGACGGTGGCGGTATGCTATCCGATCATCACGCTGCTGTTCAATCTTTTTGTTTATAAATCGTCGGCATGGCTGCCGATGACGCTGATCGCGCTCTGCTTCGCGGCCGTGGTCATTTACATGCACCGCGCCAATATCAGGCGGATTCTGGACGGCACCGAGCCGAAGACCATCGCCCGCAAAAAAGGCGCCCCCGAGCCGCCCCGCGACCCTGACGGCAAAAAAGAAGAAAAATAAATTAAATCGGGAGGATTGTAAAAATATGAAAAAAATCGTAGTATTGGGTTCCGGCGGATGGGGTACGGCCATGGCCATTTCCGCCGTTTCCACAGGGAATGATGTGACCGTCTGGTCGGCTTTTCCGGAAGAAATCGAACGCATTGTTTCCAGCGGGGAGAATCCCCTGCTGCCCGGCATCCAAATGCCCGAGGCGCTGAAATTCACCGCTGATCTGAATGTTGTGAAGCAGGCGGACATCATCATCACCGCCGTTCCGTCCTTCGCCGTGGCAAGCGTCGCGCAGAAGGTCGCGGAGGTCGGCATTCCGGCCTCCACCGTGCTGGTGAACATCAGCAAGGGCTTTGATCCCAAGACCTGCAACCGGCTTTCGCTCACCCTGCAGGAAGCGCTGCCGGACAACAAGGTCGCCGTGCTCTCCGGTCCTTCCCACGCCGAGGAAGTGGCGCGGTTCATTCCCACTGCGCTGGTGGCGGCTTCGACTGACAGAGATACCGCCCTCATGCTTCAGGAGACCTTCACTACCGCCAAGCTCCGCGTCTACACCAACAAAGATGTGGTGGGCGTTGAACTTGGCGGCGCCATCAAGAATGTGATTGCTCTTGCCGCCGGCATTACCGACGGACTGGGTCTGGGCGACAACAGCAAGGCAGCCCTTATGACCCGAGGACTCAGCGAGATCGGCCGACTCGGCAAAGCGATGGGCGGCAACGAAAAGACCTTCGCCGGACTCACCGGCATCGGCGACCTGATCGTCACCTGCACCAGTATGCACAGCCGTAACCGCCGCGCCGGCATTCTCATCGGCGAAGGCGTTCCGGTGGAGGAAGCCATCAAAAAAATCGGAACGGTGGAAGGCTACCACGCGGCGAAGCTGGCGCATGAGCTGAGAAACCGCTACAATGTGGACATGCCGATCATGGACGCCTGCTACAGGGTGTGCTACCAGGGAGCGAATGCCGCTGAGGAAGTTGCCCTGCTCATGACCCGTCCCACAAGGCACGAGGACGACGAAACATGGCTCGACTGAAGCGCTCACATTCGTTCGCTAAATGAATAGTGAATAATGAATAATGAATGATGAATGATGAATAAGGAATAATTGAGGAGCGCTTCGCGCTGGAAAATAATTGAGAGGCGTTGAAAATGAGCTACAGCGGTTTGGTGATGGACATTGACGGGACGCTGTATAATTCCGCTAAGCGCATTACGGAGGCTACCAGACAGGCGATCTTCCACGCGAGAGAAGCGGGCAAAATTATCGCTATCGCGTCCGGCAGGCCTGTTCCCGGTATTGACGACGTCTGCCGCAGGCTGGAATTGGACGAAAAAGGCGGCTATATCATGGGCTGGAACGGCGGCAGGATTTTCAACGCGCAGACGGGCGAAGTGATCTCCGAAACCTGCCTTCCCGATGGCATTGTCCCGGAAATTGCCACGCTGGCGGCGGAATACGACGCGCCTGTGGAAGCGCAGACTTCCGATGCGATTGTTTCCGAACAACCGGACGACCCATTCATTCAACTGGAGGCAAGGCTGAATCATATGACCGTCGATAAAATCGGGTCGCTGGCGGATTATACCCGGCACCCGATCTACAAGTGCATTATCACCGGCAGCGACGAAAAGCTGGTTCATCTGGAACAGGTTGCTTCGCGGCATTTTGCCGGACGGCTCAGCGTCTTCCGCTCCGAACCCTATTTTCTTGAAATACTGCCCTTCGGCATTGACAAGGCCCACGCCATCGATCTTCTGGCCGAGCATCTCGGACTAACCCATCAGGATTTCATCGCCTGCGGGGACGGCTTCAACGACCTTTCCATGATCCGGCACGCCGGTCTGGGCGTGGCCATGGCCAACGCGCAGCCGGTGGTCCGGCAGAACGCCGACTACGTCACCGCTTCCTGTGACGAGGACGGTCTGGTGCCGGTCATCGAGAAATTCCTTCTGGCATGACAGTTGCATATTTACAAAAGCAGCTTTGAATGAATTCAGGGCTGCTTTTGTTTAATTTTAATAAAATTTTCATTGCAATCAGCGGATTAATGGTGTATGATATTTGTATATGAAAAATGAGGACAAGAGGTGAAGCAAATGGAGATGAAGGACGCGATTGTTGCGCGGCGTTCGGTGAGAAGCTACACCGGTCAGCCACTTGACCCGCTGCTGATCGACGATCTCGCGGAATTCATTTCGGGTATCCGACCGCTTCACGACAACATTCCTGTGGACGTCATGCTCTATGAGCAAGAGGATTTTCATATGGAATTTGCCCGCTCCGCCATGTACAGGGCGACGGATTTTGTGGTGATCCGTTCCGCGATGAGTATTCGCGGTTATCTGCAAAACGCCGGGTTCATCGGCGAGCAGATCGTACTCTGGCTTACCCACAGAGGCATTGCCACCTGCTGGGCGGGCATGGCTAAGCAGAAATCCCAGCCCTCCCGCGGGGAATTGCCCTACGTGATCGCAGTGGAATTCGGCCGGGGCAACAACGCGCCCTTCCGCCGTCTGCCGGAGGAATCGCCGCGGAAAAAGCTGCACGAATATCTTCTCGGCGAAATCAGCCGTCCGGAATTCCTACCCGTGCTGGAGGCGGGCAGGCTCGCGCCCTCCGCCGTCAATCTCCAGCCGGTGCGGTTCCTGACCGCGGAGGATTCCATCTTCATCTGCCGGAAGAAGCCGCCGGTGCAATATAAATATCTCGACGATACCCAGCAGATCGATGTGGGAATCGCTATGGCGAATATGTTTGTCGCCTGCGACGGAGCATGCGCCTTCACCCGCCAGAGCAGCCCGCCTGTGCTGCCGGAAGGGATTTTCTACGAATACACCATGAAGCTGAATTGAGTCAGGCGGCGCTGAATCGGAAAATATTGCAAACGCATTATTTATATTTTTACTATTATTTCTTTTTTGCACGGAGGTAATTGACTATGGCTAAACGCAGAGTCGGTATTTTGACAAGCGGCGGAGACTGTCCCGGTCTGAACGCCGCGATCAGAGGTGTGGCTTACTCCTCATTTAACTTGATGGACGTAGAATTCGTGGGTATCAACGACGGCTACAAGGGGCTGATTGACGGCACCTACCACGTCATGAAACCGGATGATTTCACGGGCCTGCTGACCCTCGGCGGCACCATTCTCGGCACCAGCCGCCAGCCCTACCGCAACATGCGTGTCATCGAGCAGGACAACGTCGACAAGGTTGCGGCCATGAAGAAGAATTACAAGGACATGAAGCTCGACTGCCTTGTCACTCTTGGCGGCAACGGTACCCACAAGACCGCCAACCTTCTCAGCGAGGAAGGGCTGAATGTCATCGGCCTTCCCAAGACCATTGACAACGACATTTACGGTACCGACGTGACCTTCGGTTTCCACAGCGCGGTGGACATTGCCACCGATGTGGTGGACAGAATTCACACCACCGCCAACAGCCACGGCCGTGTGATGGTCATTGAAATCATGGGCAACAAGGCGGGCTGGCTCACGCTCTACGCCGGCATCGGCGGCGGCGCGGACGTCATTCTCCTTCCGGAAATCCCCTACGACATCGACAAGGTCATCGAAACGGTGGAAAAGCGCACCCAGAAAAAGAGAAAGTTCTCCATCATCTGCGTCGCGGAAGGCGCCATCGACCTCGAGGAATCGGTCATGAAGAAGAAAAAACGCATAGAAAAACGCGCTGCGGAGAATTACACCTCCGTCAGCTATCGCGTCGCCGACCAGATTCAGAAGGCAACCGGCATGGAGGCGCGTGTGGTGGTTCCCGGACATTATCAGAGAGGCGGTTCGCCCTCGGCTTATGACCGCGTGCTGGCTACCCAGTTCGGCGCGTACGCCGCGCAGCTCATCAAGGATGAGAATTACGGCAACACCGTCGCCATGATTAAGGGAAAGGTGGGACACAACCCGCTTTCCGAGGTTGCCGGAAAGACCAAATTCGTCCCGGTGGACTGCGAGATCATCAAGACCGCGAAGATGACGGGAGCGAGCTTTGGCGACTGACAAAAAAGGTAGGAGGTAGGAGTAAACTGCATATCCTCTGCATGATTACAGGATTCCCGTCTTTTTGGCGTTATTTCCGAGAAAATTTATCAGAATTGGAAATTTCTCTTCTTTTCACAAACTGATTGCTTTGATTCTGGCGTTTTGCACAATCTGCGTTTAATTTTGTCGCGCTAATGAGATTTAACGTGAAATTTCCTACTCTATCTTCTGCAAATTCATCCAAAAACTGAGCATTACCTACAAAAATGATTTCTGCTTTACATTTTTTTTATAAGAATCGTGCTAAAAATGCTTGCATTTTGGCATATAATTTGGTATGATATAAGCGTAACCATATATACTTTTATTGGTGATTACGGGTTATTATTTCTTTTAGGAGTTGAAGCAAAATGAGCAACGAAACCAACATCTCATCGGGAGGAAATCTGGCACAGCATCTGTTTTACGAAGGTAAAAATGTGCGCGCTTACGATTATCTCGGTGCACACCGTCAGAGCGACGGTTCGGTAGTTTTCCGCACATGGGCGCCTAATGCCAAGTCCATTTCGGTTGTCGGTGATTTCAACGACTGGAATCCGCAGGCCAACTACATGTACAAGTGCAACAGCGGCGGCGTGTGGGAATGTGAAATTCAGGGTGTAGGCGATTTTTGCGTTTACAAGTACTGCGTGGAGTCCAACTGGAACACCATGACCCAGAAGAGCGACCCCTACGGCTATCATTTCGAGACACGTCCTTCCAACGCGACCCGCTTCTATGATATAGAGGGTTATGAGTGGAACGATCAGGAATGGCAGGCAAACCAGTCTCCCGATAAGCTCGACAAGCCGATGAACATCTATGAGATGCATGCCGGCTCCTGGAGAACATACCCCGACGGCAATCCCTTCGGTTATGTCAAGCTGGCGGAGGAACTTGTTCCTTACATTAAGGAAATGAATTACACACATGTGGAGCTTATGCCGATGACCGAGTATCCCTATGACGGTTCATGGGGCTATCAGGTGTGCGGCTACTACGCTCCCACATCCCGTTACGGTGAGCCGAAGGACTTTATGAAGTTCGTCGACATCATGCACCAGAACGGCATCGGCGTCATCATGGACTGGGTTCCCGCCCACTTCCCGAAGGACGCGCACGGTCTATACCGTTTCGACGGCACACCGACATATGAATATTCCGACTGGCGCAAGGGCGAGCACAAGGAATGGGGTACCTGCGTATTCGATTTCGGACGCAATGAAGTACGTTCCTTCCTCATTTCCAACGCTCTCTTCTGGCTCGATAAGTATCACATCGACGGCCTGCGCGTGGACGCTGTCGCTTCGATGCTCTACCTCGACTACAACCGCAACAACGGCGAATGGATGCCCAATATCTACGGCGGTCACGAGAACCTCGAAGCCGTTGAGTTTCTCAAGATGCTCAACACCGCCGTCAACAAGTACTATCCCAACGCGATGATGATCGCCGAGGAATCCACCGCATGGCCGCAGGTCACAGGCAAGCCGGAGGACGGCGGTCTGGGCTTTACCTTCAAGTGGAACATGGGCTGGATGAACGACTCCATCCGTTATTTCTCGATGGATCCGATCTACCGTTCCTATGATCACAACCTTCTGACTTTCTCGCTGATGTACGCCTTCTCCGAGCATTTCGTCCTCGCCCTGTCCCACGACGAAGTGGTGTACGGCAAGGCATCCATGCTCCAGAAGATGCCGGGCGATTACTGGCAGAAGTTCGCCGGTCTGAGAGCTTTCATGACCTACGTCATGGCGCACCCCGGCAAGAAGCTCACCTTCATGGGGGCCGAAATCGGTCAGTTCGACGAGTGGAATTTCCAGAAGCAGCTCGACTGGAACCTGCTGGAATATCCCATGCACGCCAAGCTCAAGGAATTCAACAAGCAGCTCAACAAATTCTACCTCGATCATCCGGAACTCTGGGAAGTCGACAATTCATGGCACGGATTCCAGTGGATCGCTTTGGACGACTATCAGCAGTCGGTCATCAGTTTCCGCAGAATCGACAAGTTGGGCAATGAGCTTATCGCCATCTGCAATTTCTGCCCGATGAGACGCGAAGGCTATCGCATCGGTGTTCCGGTACACGGCAGATACACCCAGATATTCTCCTCCGATTCCGCAGAATTCGGCGGTACCGGCGAGAATAACGGCACCGTTGCCAGCAGCGAGGACTTCCCGATGCACGATCAGGAGCAGTCCATCGCGGTCAATCTGCCTTCGCTCTCCGTCCAGTTCTATCAGCTCTCCGCCAGACTGCCCAAGAGACCCAAGCCCGAGCCGGAGCCTGAAGAAGAGGAAGAAGCCGAAGTGACCGAGGCCGCCGAGGAAACTGCCCCCGAAGCAGCCGAAGAAGCGGCACCCGCAGAAGCAGCAGCAGAGGAATCCCCCGCACCCAAGAAGCGGGGCGGGAGAACCAAGAAGGCATCCGAGCCTGCTCCTGAAGCAGCGGAAGAAGCGGCGCCTGTGGAAGAAGCAGCGGAAGAAACACCCGCACCCAAGAAGCGCGGCGGCAGAACCAAGAAGGCAGCCGAACCCGCTCCGGAAGAAGCGGCACCCGCAGAAGCAGCAGAGGAAACCCCCGCACCCAAGAAGCGCGGCGGCAGAACCAAGAAGGCAGCCGAACCCGCAGCAGCGGAAGAAGCTGCACCGGCAGCGGAAGAAACACCCGCACCCAAGAAGCGCGGCGGCAGAGCCAAGAAGGCAGCCGAACCCGCTCCGGAAGTTCCCGCAGCGCCTGTTTCCGAAGAACCGGCAGCCGAGTAATTCCCTTTCACATCCACAGGCGTGAACGCGGCGGAAGAAATGTCTCCCTGAAAACGCCTGCTCATTCAGACGATACAAACAGCCACGCAAGGCGGCGTTCACAACGGCGCTGCCTTGCTGTGCTGTATGCTGAAAATTGAAAACACTTTACAAGCGATACGCAAGGAGGAATAACAAACATGTATCCAAAGCAAGAATGTATTGCGATGCTGCTTGCCGGCGGACAGGGCAGCCGACTCTATGCCCTGACCAAGAGAATCGCCAAGCCTGCGGTACCCTTTGGCGGCAAGTACAGAATCATAGATTTTCCGCTGTCCAACTGCGTCAATTCCGGCATTGACACCGTCGGCGTGCTGACGCAGTACCAGCCCCTCGTGCTCAACGATTATCTCGGCAACGGACAGCCATGGGATCTTGACACCATGTACGGCGGCGTTCACGCCCTTCCGCCCTATCAGGGCACACACGGCGCGGACTGGTACAAAGGCACCGCCAACGCGATTTATCAGAATATTCCCTTTATTGAGAGATACAATCCCGACTATGTGGTTATTCTTTCGGGCGACCACATCTACAAGATGGACTACTCCGAAATGCTGGCCTACCACAAGTCCCACAAGGCAGCCTGCACCATCGCCGCCTATCAGGTTCCGATGGAAGAAGCCTCCCGCTTCGGTATCCTCAACTGCCATGAGGACGGCTCCATCTATGAATTCGACGAGAAGCCGAAGGTACCCAAGAGCAACAACGCCTCCATGGGCATCTATATCTTCAGCTGGGATAAGCTGCGCAAGTATCTCGAAATGGACGAAGCCAACCCGAACAGCTCCAATGACTTCGGCAAGGACGTGCTTCCCGCCATGCTGAACGCCGGCGAGAAGATGGTCGCGTGGAAGTTTGAAGGCTACTGGAAGGACGTCGGAACCATCGACTCCCTGTGGGAAGCCAACATGGACCTGCTCGATCCCAACGATCCGCTGGAAATGTCCGATCCTTCATGGAGAATCTTCACCCGCAATCCCGTCATGCCGCCTCACTATGTCGGCAAGAACGCGGACTGCCAGAATTCCCTTGTCACCGAGGGCTGCATGGTCAACGGCAAGCTGGAATTCTCCATTCTCTTTGAGGGAGTACAGGTGGAGACCGGCGCGAAGGTGACCGAGTCCATCATCATGCCCGGCGCCAAGATCATGGAAGGCGCCGTGGTGCAGTTCGCCATTGTCGCTGAGAATGCCGTCATCGGCCCCGGCGCTGTGGTTGGCGAACGTCCCGAACAGATGGAAAACAGAGACGACTGGGGCATTGCCGTGATCGGCGGCGGCGTCAAGGTGGGCGCTAACGCTGTGGTCAAGGCAAAGGCAATGGTCGAAGAGGATATTCCGGAGGTGACAAAGTAATGAGAGGAAATAACGTAGTAGGTATCATTTTTTCCAATATGCATGACGATACCATGCAGCAGGTCACCAATATAAGAACATTCGGCTCGGTGCCCTTCGGCGGCAGATACCGCACCATTGACTTCCCGCTCTCCAACATGGTCAATTCTGGCGTCAACAAGGTGGGCGTTATCACCAAGAGCAATTACCAGTCGCTCATGGATCATCTCGGTTCCGGCAAGGCATGGGATCTTTCCAGAAAGAGCGAAGGTCTGTTCATACTGCCTCCTTTCGGCAACGGCAATCAGATGTATAACAACCGCATTGAGGCGCTCGACGGTATTTCCAGCTTCCTGAAAAACTGCAATGAGGAATACGTCATTCTCGCCGACTGCGACATGATATGCAACATCGACTTCAAGAAGGTTCTCGACGCGCATCTCGACACCAACGCCGATATCACCATCGTCTACAAGAACGGTGAAATGCCGGCTGATCTGGGCGAACCTGTCGTTCTGGAACTGAACGGGCAGGACAAGGTTACCGATATCGTTGTCGGCGCACAGAAAGACGAAAAAGTGAGCTGGAGCATGGGATTCTATGTGATGAAAAAGGCCTTCCTGCAAAAGGTCATCGCCGAAGCCGTCAGCAGAAACCGCAGCAATTTCGTCCGTGACATTCTCCAGAGAGGCGTGCTGCAAGACAAGATCTACGGCTACCGCTTTGAAGGCTACGTCGGAGCGCTGGATTCTATACAGTCCTACTTCAACGTCAATATGGATCTGATGAAGTGGGATGTGCTGAAAGACCTCTTTAATCCCATGCGTCCCATCTACACCAAGGAAAGAGACGAAATGCCCACCCGGTACGGTCTGGGTTCCGTCGTTTCCAACTCCCTGATTGCCGACGGATGCGTCATTGAGGGCGAAGTCAAGAACTGCGTGCTCTTCCGGGGCGTTCATGTCGGCAAGGGCTGCAAGCTCTCCAACTGTATTATTATGCAGGACACCGTGATCGGCGACAACACCGTGCTCGATTATCTGATCAGCGATAAAGACGTGACATTCAGCGATGGCAAGGCAATGATTGGCACAGAGTCCTACCCGATTTACGTTTCAAAGGGCAGCGTGGTCTGAATTACTTCCGAACCACACACAGATCTCGATAAGGACGGTTTTATGATATGAGAGTTTTGTATGTAACAAGCGAGGCCATGCCCTTTGCCTATTCCAGCGGGCTGGCCGAAGTAGCGGGCTGCCTGCCATACGCTTTGCGTCAGCGACTCGTGACCTGCCGCGTGGTCATGCCGCTCTACGAAGGAATCCCGCAGGAGCTGAAGGACAGCATGAAGTTCATCGTCAGCCTTTCGGTGCCTGTGGCGTGGAGACGTCAGTACTGCGGTGTATTTGAAGCCCGATACAGAGGCGTGGACTACTATTTTATCGATAATCAGTATTACTTCAAGCGCAAGGGCTATTACGGCCATTACGATGATCTGGAGAGATTTGCGTTCTTCTCCCGCGCCGTTCTGGAAATGCTGCCCTATGTGGACTACAAGCCCGACATTATTCATGCCAACGACTGGCAGACGGCCCTCGTGCCGGTGTATTATCACCTTTTCTACTCCAAGAACGAGTGGTTCTATGGCACCAAGACGGTCTTTACCATTCACAATATCCAGTATCAGGGTAAGTACGGCATGGAACTGGTGGAGGAAGTTCTCGGCATTCCCGAGGAGGAAAAGGGCCTTGTGGAATTCGATGACAGCATCAACCTGCTCAAGGGCGCGATAGAAACGGCCAATGTCGTCACCACTTCCAGCCAGACCTACGCCGAGGAGTTGCGCGACCCGTGGTTCTCTTTCGGATTGGATTCCATTATCCGCGACCGCTGGTCGAAGATCCGGGGCATTCTCAACGGTCTTGACACCGCCGCCTACAATCCTGAAACCGATATGATGACCTACGCGCAGTACGGCGACGATTCCTTCATCAAGGGCAAGTGGGATAATAAGCGCGAACTCCAGCGCCGGCTGTTCCTGCCGGAGCGCAAGGACGTGCCGATGATCGGTATGGTGAGCAGCATGGTTACCCCCAAGGGTATGGATATTCTGCGCGACGTGCTGGAAGAGCTGCTGCAATACGCCGACGTGCAGTTTGTCATTCTCGGCTCGGGCGATTGGGAGTACGAGGAATATTTCCGGCAGATGCAGGAGAAGTACCGCGACAAGTTCGTCGCCTGCTTCGGATTCATTCCCGAGCTTGCCCGCAAGATCTACGCGGCGAGCGATATTTTCCTGGTGCCCTCCAAGCTGGCGCCCGGTTCGACATCCCAGATGGTGGCGCTGCGCTACGGCGCCATTCCGATTGTGCGTGAAACCGGCGCATTGCGTGACACGGTTTCGGACAGCGCCGACGGATACGGCAACGGCTTCGTCTTCCAGGCCTACAACGGCAGAGAGCTGCTCAACACCATCTACCGCGCACTCGGCGGCTATTCACACCGCGAAGGCTGGTGGATTCTGGTCAGACGCGCCATGAACTGCGACAACAGTTGGAAGAAACGCGCCAAGCAGTACCACAATCTCTACAAGGAAATTCTGGGCGAGGAATAACATTTCGCTTCATTCTAAATAAAAATTCCGCCGTGCGGTTTTCCGGTGAATGCCGGATTCCGCACGGCTTTTTCGTAAAAAAAGACCAACCGGAGCGGTCAGTCTGTGGTTATTTATTATCCTTAGAAAAATCCATCGCGTGCTCCGCGCTTCTTATCAGATTCATCAGTGAAGAAGCGTAGAGCTGGTAATCGCGGTTGATGCTGTCAAATGACATGCCAAGAGACTCACTGTCGGCAAGAGGCTTCATTCCGTCGATTTCCCTTCCCGCAGCAAGGGCACGGATGCGGGATTCGATGATGCTCATGGAGGCGTCGGAGAAGCCCTGAAAAGAGTGTTCCGCAACAGAGAAAAAACTGGAAGAATTCTGCGGATTGGCGGAATATAATATGCGGAACATCTTATAGACTGCGATCATCTGATAAACCGAAATCTGATTGGTGAGATCCTGATTGTCCAGCTTTTGCAGCAGGTCAAAGATGATATTCAGGGAATTGGCAATCAGTTTTTTGTTGAGAATCGGCAGGGTAGAGCCTTTCAGAATATTGTCATCGTTGTCCTCAGGGTCGGGAAGATCATTGACCGTGAGCTTCGCGCCGCTGCGGTCGGACGTCCTGCCCAGCAGATAGTCGCAGGAAACGCCGTAATAATCGGCAATTTTAATCAGAAAATCCAATCCGCATTCCCTTGCGCCACGCTCGTAATGGGAGAGAAGCGCCTGCGAAATGTTGAGATCGCGTGCCGCGTCCTTCTGGGTAATGTTCCGTTCGGTTCGCAGCAGCGTAATAATTCGCGGAAAGCTGTCGTTCAATGGATTTTCACCTCGATTTCCTCATAAGGATAATGAAACGCTGAATTATCTTTCAGCGTTTTTGAATTAATACTTGATTCTGTTGAGAATAAAAGATATAATAAAAGAAGAAATATCACGCAGATACCTTCATTCCGAATAACATTAATGATAGCATAAACCGGGTGTCTTTGCAAGAGTTATTTATAACAATTTGTCATTTGGAGGCAGCTTTATGAAAACTTACCAAATTCATCTGCTCAGACATGGCATTACTGACGGAAATATTCAAGGGCAGTACATCGGCAGCAAGGATGTCCCGCTCAATGACTTGGGGATAGAGAATATCCGCGCACTCGACGAAAATTTCATCTATCCCGGTGCGGCGGCCTACTTCACCAGCCCCATGCAGCGCTGCAAACAGACGCTGGGACTGATTTATCCTGACGTCAGACCCATCGTGATTGAGGAATTCCGCGAGTGCGATTTCGGGGAATTCGAGGGACTGACCGCCGAGGAGCTGAGCGGCAGCGAGGATTTCGCGAAATGGCTTGCTTCGGACGGTCATGCCGCGCCTCCGAGCGGGGAATCGGGGGTGGCATTCGGCCGGCGCGTCTGTCAGGCGTTTGAAAAAATTGTGGGCGCGCTGCTGGAAACCGGCACCCCTTCCGCCGTGATCATGACCCACGGCGGCGCGATTTCCACCCTGCTGGCGCAATACGGACTGCCCGAAGCGGGCATAGCGGATTGGGCGATGGACCCCGGCTGCGGCTATTCGGTGAGGATTCACCCCCAGCTCTGGACGGCGGCGCGGAAGGTGGAAGTCTATCAGAGAATCCCCCTGCCGCGGGAGGAAGAAGAATGGTACGAGAGCGAATATTTCATTGCGGACGCGCCGGAGGGAGAGGAAGAAGCCGGTCAGGAGGAAGAATCGGAATAAAAAAAACAGCCGCGCACCGGAAAAAGGCGCACGGGCTGATTGACTTCTTTCATTTGATAAATTCCGTCATACAAGATTCTTGGCGATTCGGCGCAGATAAGCGGCGGCGGCGGCTTCGTCGGCGTGAATGCCGAGCGTTACCTCCCGGCCGAGGTCAAGGCCGAAGACCGAGAGAATGGACTTTGCGTCGGCGGTATACCGGCCGGCGATGAGGTCAATGTCAAAGGGCTGCGTCATCGTGATGTTGACGAATTCCTTGATGTCGTTGACCGTGTTGAATTTGATGCTTTTTTTGATCATTTAAATAAATTTCCCCTTCCACAAAACACAAAAAAGCAAAATCTATGTCAAAGCTGAGGGGATTCTCCGTGAGAGGCGGAACCAAGTGAGTGTTTCACACCCTCCGGCCCCTCAGCTGTGACCCATTATAAAACCTTGTGAAAGTTTTGTCAATGTGCAATTCGACAGACATATTCTAAACACTTCCTTATAATTATATGAAGATTACAAAAAAATGTGCTTTGTTTGTGCAATACGACAAAGTTCTACCATTCGGAGGATGTAAAATGGAAAGAAGAGACAAAGTCAATTATTATCTGGACTTGGCCGAGATGGTTTCCCAGCGGGGCACCTGTCTGAGAAGGCGGTACGGCGCGGTGATCGTCAAGAATGACGAGGTGATTTCCACCGGCTATGTCGGCGCGCCGAGAGGACGGCGCAACTGCACCGACATGGGGCGCTGCATCCGGGAGGAACTGAAAGTCCCGCGCGGGGAACGCTATGAGCTTTGCCGCAGCGTTCACGCGGAGCAGAACACTATCATCAGCGCTTCCCGCAACGAGATGATCGGCAGCTCCCTCTTTCTGGTGGGAATCGACGCGGGTACCGGCGATTACGTGGCCAACGGCAACTGCTGTTCCATGTGCAAGCGCATGATCATCAACGCGGGCATTGCCAAGGTGTATATCCGCGACACCAAGGACGAATACCGGGTGATCGAGGTGCAGAGCTGGATTGACAACGATGAGTCAGTAGAAGGAATAATGGGATATTGATGCCGGATAGTACAAGGAAAAAACCGGAAAAAACTACAAAAAGTTAACAATGTCCTGTGTCGATATGGTATAATATAAAAAACGCAATCATTCAGGAGGTTTTAGCGAATGAAAATCATTGGTTTGACCGATGCTGAAGTGGCCGAGTCCAAAGCGAAGTACGGCGACAACAGCATGACCGAGCAAAAGGGTGAAACCTTTTTGCAAAAGTTGTGGGGGAATTTTCAGGATCCGATGATCCGGATTCTCTGCTTTGCCCTCATTGTCAATGTGGCGCTCTGTATTATGGGACAGGCTGACTGGTTTGAGCCGATCGGCATTACGGCGGCCATTCTCATCGCCACGCTGGTTTCCACCTATTCCGAGTACAACAACGAGAATGCTTTCCAGAAGTTACAGGAGGAAGCCTCCCGCATTATGTGCAAGGTCTACCGCAACGGCGAAATTGCCGAGGTTGCCATCAATGACCTTGTGGTGGGCGACTGCATTCTGCTGCAATCGGGCGATAAGATTCCCGCCGACGGTATTATGATTGACGGCGACCTGAAAGTCGATCAGTCGGTGCTCAACGGAGAAAGCGCGGAAGCCCGCAAGATTGCCGTTCCCGAGGATTACACCGAGAAGGACGAGCCGCTCGACTTCCTCAATGAATACAAGGTGTTCCGCGGGGCGGTGGTCTGTTCCGGCAACGGCGTGATGAAGGTCACGGTGGTGGGCGACAGCTCGGTCTACGGCAAGATTGCCAGTGAATTGCAGCAGGACGACGACCGGCAGTCTCCGTTGCAGGTCAAGCTCTCCAAGCTGGCCAACGGCATCAGCAAATTCGGCTACATCGGCGGCGCACTGATCGCGGTGGCCTATCTTTTCATGCGCTTCTTTGTGATGAATCACTTCAACGGCGCGGAAATTTCCGCATATTTCTCCAATACAGGCAATGTCGTACATGACTGCGTGGAAGCGCTGATGTTCGCCGTCATCATCATCGTCATGGCGGTTCCGGAGGGTCTTCCGCTCATGGTGGCGCTGGTTTCGGCCATGAATATGAACAAAATGCTCAGGGACAACGTGCTGGTGCGCAAAATTGTGGGTATCGAAACCGCCGGCAGTCTGAATATTCTGTTCAGCGACAAGACCGGCACCATCACCAAGGGCAAGCTGGAGGTCGTCACCTTCATCGACGGCAATCTCAGCGAGTACAAAGGCATCAACGACATTCCCGGCACACTGGGCGATCTCATCACCATGAGCATCAAGAACAACACCGACTCGGTGATTTCCGGCGAGGGAGAGAGCCTGAAAATCGTCGGCGGCAACGCTACCGAACGCGCGGTTCTCGGCTTTGCGGTGAACAGCGCCAAGGTCTTTGACGCACCTAAGGTCAGTTCCATTCCCTTCAACAGCACCAATAAATATTCCGCTTCCACCGTCGGCCGGAACGGTCGGTATCTTACCCTGATCAAGGGCGCTCCCGAAAAAATGCTTGCTAAATGCAAGTATTATTACGCCAAGGACGGCAGCCGGCTTCCCCTGAAGAATTCCGCCGAAATCGACGCCAAGATGGACGAGCTGGCAACCCGCGCCATCCGCGTGCTTGCCTTTGCCACTTCCGACAGCGTGATCTCCGACGGCAGACTCCCCGAGGACGACTGGACGCTGGTGGGCTTCGTCGGTATCCGTGATGAAGTTCGCCCCGAATCCATTCTGGCCATCAAGGAAGTGCACCGCGCCGGCGTGCAGGTGGTCATGATCACCGGCGACCGCAAGGAAACCGCCGTCGCCATCGCCAAGGATTCCGGCATACTGAAAAAGGAAAGCGACCTTGTCTTTACCTCCGACGAGCTTGCCCGCATGTCGGATGAGGAAATCAGCAAGGTTATCCGGAAAATCCGCGTCATCGCCCGCGCTCTGCCCTCCGACAAGAGTCGTCTGGTGCGTATCGCGCAGGAGAGAAATCTCGTGGTCGGTATGACGGGCGACGGGGTGAACGATTCACCTGCCCTCAAAAAAGCCGACGTGGGCTTTGCCATGGGAGGCGGTACCGAAGTTGCCAAGGAAGCGGGAGACATCGTGATTCTGGATGACAACTTCCTCTCCATCGAAAAGGCAATTCTCTACGGACGCACCATTTTCAACAGCATCCGCAAGTTCATCGTGTTCCAGCTCACCATCAATATCTCCGCGGTGCTGATTTCCTTCATCTGCCCGCTGCTCAATCTGAGCAACCCGCTTACCATCACCCAGATTCTCTGGGTCAACCTCGTCATGGACACTCTCGCGGCTCTTGCCTTCGGCGGCGAACCGGCGCTCCGCAGATTCATGCGCGATAAGCCCAAGAAGCGCGACGAGAGCATTATCAGCCAGTCCATGTGGTCATCCATTCTGGTGGGCGCATGGTACACCGTGACAGTGAGTCTGGTATTCATTCTTGCCGGCAAAAACTGGATGTACGAATGGCGTTATTTCCCGGAGATTCACATGACAGGCTACTTTGCACTTTTCATTTTCATTGCCGTCTTCAACGCCTTCAACGCCAGAACCGAGAAGCTCAACCTTTTCGACAACATCACCCGCAACAAGAACTTCCTCAAGATCATGGCGCTTGTCGCGGTGGTGCAGATTCTTCTGACATACCTCGGAGGAGATATCTTCCAGTGCTACGGCCTGAATATCGAGCACTGGTGCCTGATCCTCATTCTTGCCATTGCCGTCATTCCCGTTGATCTCATCCGGAAGTGCGTGATGAAAATGTTGTCTCCCGATATGAAGTAAGCGGATTATTCAATGTGATGTATATTTATTCTCCATAAAAATTCAAAGCAACACACGCTGTTTGTTAATTGTCGAACAACGTGTGTTGTTTTTATATTCTTTAAACAAAATTCACAAAATCTTCCGATTCATCTATGCTGCTCTTCTTGACAGTTTGTTGAATTTTATAGTATAATATTAGTGTATTATTTTGGTATCTGCTATTCTGTTACTATTTTATTTATAGTGGAGATGTATATTATGTATACACAAAATAGATAACTATAAATCGGCATACGCCGGAGGGAGAGCGACAATGACAAACAAGGAACTGAATCAATATTCCACAGGCAAGAGAGACATTTGCATTGCCAACGACACAATCTCAGACGTATTGTTCAAGGAATACGGCGTCAACCGCGGTTTGCGCGACGTTAACGGCAAGGGCGTGCTGGCAGGACTCACCAGAATCTCCAAGATCACTTCCTTCAAGGATATCGACGGGGTCAAGACCCCTTGCGACGGAGAACTCTGGTACCGCGGCTATAAAATCAACACACTGATCGAAGAGCTGAACCGATACGAATTCGGATTTGAAAAGACCGCCTACCTGCTGCTCTTCGGAGAAAAGCCCTCACAGCGGGAGGAGGACGAATTCTGCTATATGCTCGGCAAGTGCATGAAGCTGCCGGTCAATTTCACCCGCAACGTCATCATGGAAGGCCCTTCCCGCGACATCATGAATTCCATGACCAAGAGCATTCTCACCCTTGCCTCCTACGACAAGGAGGTCAATTCCGCCACGCTGGAATGCTGCATCCGGCAATGTCTGGAACTCATCGCGGTTTTCCCGATGTTGGCGGTCTACGGCTACCACGCCTACAACCACTACATGAACGACGCCAGCATGTATATTCACCGCCCCCGTCCGGAGCTTTCCACCGCCGAGAATATCCTCAGAATGCTGCGTCCCGACCGTTCCTACACCCGTCTGGAGGCGAAGGTGCTGGATATCGTGCTCATGCTGCATATGGAACACGGCGGCGGCAATAATTCCACCTTTACCACCCGCGTGGTCACGTCCTCCGGCTCGGATACCTATTCCGCCATCGCGGCGGCCATGTCCTCCCTGAAAGGCCCCAAGCACGGCGGCGCGAACATCAAGGTCATGGAGATGATCGGGGATATCCGCAAGCATGTGTCGGATAAGACCGACCGCGAGGAGGTCAGAGCCTATCTGGAAAAAATCATCGACGGCAAGGCCTTTGACGGCAAGGGACTGATCTACGGCATGGGTCACGCGGTCTATTCGGTTTCCGACCCGAGAGAGCGGATTCTCAAATCCTATGTCGAAAAGCTGGCTACCGCCAAGCACGAGGAAGAGAACATCACCCTTTACAATATCATAGAAGAAGAAGCGCCCAAGCTGATTGCCGAGAAGCGCCATATCTTCAAGGGCGTCAGCCCCAATGTGGACTTCTACAGCGGCTTTGTCTATGAAATGCTGGGCATTCCGGTGGAATTGTACACCCCTCTCTTTGCCATCGCGAGAATCGTCGGGTGGAGCGCCCACCGCATTGAGGAAATGATCGGCATGAATAAGATCATTCGTCCGGCCTACATGAGCGTGATGGACGAACTCGAATAGCAGGCTAAAGGATGGATAACGGTACGGGGAAAGTGAGAAAACAACCGTGCCGTTATTTTTTGTAGAAATTATTAAGTTTTGTGATATATATTGTTAAAGAACTGTTAATGAATATGGTTTATATTGTATATATTGAAAGGAACGGTGATTCTATATGGCTGTAAATCTTAGAAAAGGCGACAAGGTCAATCTTACCTCCGCCAGCAACCGTGTCAGCGGCGTGATTGTCGGTCTGGGCTGGGATAGCGCCGGGGAAGGCAGCGCGGCGGTGGACTGCGACGCTTCCGCCATTATCTGCGGCGTGGACGGCAAGGCGTCCGACGTCATCTACTTCGGCAAAATGCGCAGCGTCAATGACGCGGTGGTCTATACCGGCGACAGTCAGACCGGCGAAGGCAACGGCGACAACGAGCGCATCTATATCAATTTCACCAAGCTGCCGCAGAATATCGGCAAGATTGTCATTTCCGCCAATATTTACGACGCGAAGGCCAAGCGCCAGCACTTCGGCATGATCAATAACGCTTTTGTGCGGGTGCTCAACTGGAAGACGGGGCAGGAGATGTGCCGCTTCAATCTCACCGACAATTACAGCGGCATGACGGGCATCATTGCCGCCGAAATCTTCCGCACCTCCGCGGGCTGGGATTTTTTGCCTATCGGCAAGGCCGTTCAGGAGGCCAGCCGGTTGCAGTCGATTGTACGGCTGTATCAGTAATGTTTGTTTCGGAGGAATCAAAAGCATGAAATCCATACTATCCGATCATTCCCTGATGGACGCCATCGCCAATTCCGTCATCAGGGACAAGGACGGGCAGGACAGTCACCTTCCCGAAGGCTTCCGCCTGCCGGAGCTGGACAATGAAAAACTCTCGAAATTCGCCGACGGCGCGATAGACGGCATTTTCATCTACCACACCGACCATCAGCCGATTTCCGAAGAAGCGAGGGACGTCCTGATCAAGGCGATGAAGGCGGTTGGCAAGGGCAACAGAGATGAAGCGAAAAAACTCTTTGAGGAGCTGGGCACCCAAGCCCGCGCCATTTCCATTATCGACGACCTGCAACAATACATTCTGAGCCACAAAGAATCGGTTTCGGTCGACAGCGTGGTGAAATTCGCGCTGTATACGCTCTACAACACCCAAGACCGCGAGTCGCTCAAATTCGCCCTGTCCATGCTGGAGCTTGTGCGGCTGGACGACGACAGTCTCAAAGAAACGCTACGGATTCTGGGGCTTTCGGACGAATTCACGCTGTTTGTCATCTTCATCATGCAGCAGTGGGAGAACGCGAACGAAGAAATCTTCCGTCTGGCGCGAAAGACGACAGGCTGGGGCAGGATTCACGCCATCGAGCGGCTGATTCCTGACACCCCTGAAATCAGGGAATGGCTGCTGCGCGAGGGGGTTCATAATTCCGTTCTGCCCGCCTACAGCGCGTTGAATTGCTGGGAAGGCTCCGAGGCGGAGAATCTTCTGTTTTCCTCCGACCTGTCGCCTGAGAATTTTTCCTATATCAGCGGGCTGATTTCCGCGCTGCTCGACGAAGGCCCCTGTCCCGGCATTTCCGAAATCGAGAAGGGCGAGGAAGTCATCAAGGCGTATTTACGCAAGGCAAAGGAAATGCCCGCCGATTGCATCGACGGCGCGGTTCTTGACCGTATCAAGGAACACTTTACCGGCGTGGACGGCGAGATCACCTCGCTGGTTTCGCAGATTATTTTCAGATAAAGGGGAGAAATATGACCATGAAAACGCAGTTGGATAAAAATATCAGCAAAATCCGCGTGGGGCTTGACTGGACATCCGGCAAGGAATACAGTTTTGACCTCGACCTTTCGGCGTTCCTTCTGGACGAAAAGGATCTGGCGCGGAACGACGGGGATTTTGTTTTCTATAATAATACCGTTTCGGTGAATGAAGCGCTTGTTCTGAGCGGCGATGACCGCAGCGGCATGATAGACGGAACCAACGAGTCGGTTTTTACCGATCTGGAAAAAATTCCGGAGAATATTGCCAAGGTGGTGTTCTGCGTGACTTTTGACGATAACGCCGAAGACCATATATTCGGTGAAGCCGAGAGCATTGTGCTTTCCGCCAGTAAAGTGACCGATGAATTCGACAAGGGAGATACCCCCTTCTTTTCCGTTGATCTGGCGAAGCATTGCAACCTCAGCAGCGCGATGGCTGTGCTGGAAATCGCCAGATGCGAGGAAGGCTGGGAGTACGATACGATCTGCGACAGCGCCGAATTCGGTCTGCTGGAGCTGTGCAGCCGTTACGGACTTGCCGTGGAAGTGTGATTCCGCGCTAGCCAAGCTAATATATAGACCGGCGTGCCTTCCCGGATGTGCGGAGGGTGCGCCGAGATTTTCACTTTATGGGGAAAACGATCTTGCAAATCGACGATAATTGTTCAGGGAAACACAGCACATTCCACAAGGATGAAAAAAGTCGGAAAAAACCGAAAAAAACACTTGACATTCATGGAAGGCTGTGGTAACATAGTGAAGCTGTCACAGAGAGCCGCAAGCCGGAGGAGCGCAGAAAGCCGCCCAGGAGAGGGAAAAGAGCTGGCGCGGGAAGGCGAGCGGAGCGAAGTCGGGCTGAAAAAATTTCGTAAGAAAAAGAAAAAAGCCCTTGACAAAAGAAAAAGGCTGTGATAGAATAGACAAGCTGTCGCGGAGGCGGGCGGTCAGGGGCCGAAAAATTTCTAAAGAAAATCTTAAGAAATTTTAAAAAAGGTCTTGACAAACGCTTGCGGATGTGATAGAATAGAAAAGCTCGCACGGAGAGCGTGATGAGCAAAGCTGAATAGAATTCAGCGCAGAACCTTGAAAATTAAACAACGAAACGACAAAGAAACCTGTAATTCCTTGAGTGATTTGCTGAGAAGCAAGTACTCAAAAGA